>NZ_JBVVQG010000009.1:0-335685 GCF_055811095.1 Mesorhizobium sp. WSM4833 | reverse complement strand
GGTCGAGCCAGTTGCTCCGGTATCACCGGTTGCACCTGTGGCGCCGGTCGAGCCGGTTGCTCCGGTCGATCCGGTCGCACCAGTAGAGCCTGTTGCTCCAGTCGAGCCAGTCGAGCCGGTTGCTCCAGTAGAGCCGGTGGCACCGGTCGCGCCCGTGGCACCTGTCGAGCCCGCACCCGTGGCGCCGGTCGCGCCGGTCGCTCCGGCGGGTCCGGTCGCGCCTACTTGACCTGTGGTGGCGATAAAAGAAGCGGTATCAAAGAAATTGCCATTATCGCCATTATTAGCAAGCACGGGTGTAAAACTATAACCTCCTACAACCGGGGAAAGCGTGCCGTATAATTTGAAATTGCTGTCATAAACGAAATAAATATCAGTAGTGTTGGGGATCGTTATGGTCGCAGAGAAGTCATTTATTAAACCGCCCTGGTTTGCAGATGGTAGCTGAAAGCTACCAACGACTGTATCATCCGCACGATTAAGCGCCGGATTAGTCGGCGGAGCCACGTGAGTATCCACTACATAATACGTGTTAACAGCCGAAGAGCTGCCGCCGGCAGTTATGTCCCCACTGAGTGTGAGATCAGCCGCAAGCACCCCCGAGTAGCTGGCCACGCCAGCCGAAGTCATTGGAGGCAAGGGCGTGGACGAGCCTACGCGTGAGGATATCTCCCAGGAGCCGCCCAGGGCGGCCGCGCCAATCAGCGACCCGGACGCGAGAACGTCCGCGCCTACTGCCTCTTCCAGCGCCTCTATGAAGGCTTCGCCCGTATCCCCCGATGCCGTTTCGCAGCTCCACAGCCGCAGCTCGCCGTCCTTGGCAAGCGCACGGCCGATTGCGGCAAGATCCTCGGCCTCTTCCTGCAATGTAGTTGATGACCACTCCCCTGCTGTGAAGCCGACACGCCCAGACCCACCATGTGCGATAACGTGCACCGCATCGAGCCCTGCGTGCCCTGCGAGCGCGGCAGCGATCTGCCGCGCCGCCGGTCGGCGGCCGTTGAGCACAATCGCTTGAACCTCGGGTCGCACGCTGCCGAGAATCGCCTGGAGGTCGGAAACTGAAGGATCGACAAAAAGAACTTCAGAGGCACGGGCCATGACTGGCTCCTGTTGGCTTCGAACTCAATTCACCGGCAGCCACTCACTGGCCTAGCCGGCAAGTGCTGCGACCAAAGAGATTTACCTCCCGGACGGCCCGACGGCGCCGTGGGGACGTTCCACGACTGGCGTCTCCACGCGGAGGAAGTTGGCGACCTGGAAGTTCCCGCCTTCATCAAACGTCCCAATGGCAAGCGAGCCGGCGGTGCTTGGGACTTTGACGGTGAGGGCGACAGCGAGGCTTCGCTTGGCGGCTCTGGGAAGAACGACCTGACCGACAATAGCGCTCTTGGCCGTGTCCAGAATGAAATAATTTACATTTTCAATCGTGTCGCCGATCGGCAAAATGCCTCGAACGGTGACTTCCATAGCCGCAAATCCTGCCGTGAAGCTCATCATCTTCTCCTTGGTCGCCGGCGGCCGGGCCGCAGCTTCTCTTGGTCGTACCTTAGATTTCAATCGCTGGTTCAATGGCTGCAGAGCGCGGGCGCCCGGTGAGGCCGGTCGCGCGCATTGCCGCATTGCGGGCAGGTCTAAGAGACGGGTGCGCAAGGCTTGGCAGCCTCTGCGTGCCGCTCGATCGGATGGCGCCCCAGTTGTCTTCGCCCAGGTGAGTGAGGCGTCCAAAGGACACCGAGGAATACCCATCAATCGCTGGGTAATCCGTGCTGTTGGCCAACTGCGGGTAATTCAGGCGTTGTTCTACGCCTAAGCCTGCGTCACGGCCCCATCGACTCGTACACGGTATCACCCCAACCATGGTCACTCCCGTCACGCGTGTCGCCGATTTCTCGACGACGACTAACGAGGGAACCAACTGCTTGCGGGGGGAACATCAGATTT
This sequence comes from Mesorhizobium sp. WSM4833, assembly GCF_055811095.1. Lineage (NCBI taxonomy): Bacteria > Pseudomonadati > Pseudomonadota > Alphaproteobacteria > Hyphomicrobiales > Phyllobacteriaceae > Mesorhizobium > Mesorhizobium sp. WSM4833. The sequence continues at coordinate 333,741 of NZ_JBVVQG010000009.1, read as the reverse complement.
GGGAAAACGCCGGCCTTGAGTTCAAGGCCGTACAACGTCTTCTCTTGCACGTCACCACACACTTGCCACGCCCTCACGCACGAAGTGACTTGCTCCAGACACTCTCCTGGCTTCGCAGACGCAGCCCAACAGGCCCTCTGCCCGGTTCGCGGGAACCCTCTCAACACAAGACATTAGTAAAATCTAAAATTAGCAACTTGTAAATAACCAAGTTAACAATTTATTAATTGTGGACCATGAGTAACTACTTTCGGTCGACATCAAATGGCGCGCATGGGCCAAACGCATCGAAAAATCCGAGGCTTAAGGGTGCCCTCTGGTCCGCGTCGAACCCTCGATGTCGCGGCGGAATTTGCGCCTCAGCGATTGGGTCGACGGGAAATTCTGTTCTTAACCCTCTGGTCCCGAGCGACCGCAAGACCCTTGCTGCGACGGAAAGCGCTGGCTAAACAATGGACGGGTTGAGGCAGCACTTGGCTGTGAAGGAGCAATCGTTCTTTGCAACAAAGGTCATGCAAATGGCCAAGGCGGCGGGGTGATGCATGAGATATAAAGCCGGACAAAGGCGCAGGAATTCCCTTCAACAATTTCCAGCAGCGTGTAACGAACGTCGCTCCGCCAAGGGATTAGCATGAGCACCATCGGCCTGTGCATGATCGTCAAGAACGAGGCAAAGGTCATCTTGCAATGCCTCGCCAGCGCCCTTCCTCTCGTTGACTACGTGCTCGTCATCGACACGGGTTCCGAGGACGGCACGCAGGACGTCATCCGTACCTTCCTGACCCTTCACAATGTCAAAGGCACAGTCATCGACGAGCCTTGGCGGGACTTTGCGTACAACCGTACCTTTGCCCTTGACCGCCTGCGTGAAGTCGAGACGGTCGACTACGCCATGATCATCGACGCCGACGACGTCGTGGTCCAAGACGCTGACTTCGATCCGATCGCGTTCAAGTCGAACATGGAACACGATCTCTACGACGTCGAGGTGTCCCATGGGGGCATTTCGTTTTATCGCCCGCAGATTTGCCGCAACCGGCTTCCCTTCTCCTTCAAGGGCGTGCTGCACGAATATCTCGAGGCCCCTCCCGGCCATCTCACACGCGAGACCGCCAAGGGTTTTCGCGTGGCGACGGGGCGTGGCGGAGCACGCAGTCAAAACCCGCGAAAGTACCAGGACGACGCGGCGGTTCTTGAAAACGCGCTTGCTACGGAGACCGACCCGTTCCTTATTTCGCGATACACCTTCTATTTGGCGCAGAGCTATAGGGATTCCGGAGAACGTGAAAAATCGCTGGCAACCTATCTGAAGCGCGCCGAGCTGGGCTTCTGGGACGAGGAAGTCTATGTCAGCCTGCTCGAAGCGGGCAATCTCATGACAGCGCTGGGACGGCCATTCGACGAGGTCGTTGCAATCTTTGAGCGTGCGACCCAAGCCGTTCCCGCCCGCGCTGAAGCTCTTCACGCCGCGAGCCTCTATTGCCGCACCCAGGGCCGGAACGCGGAGGGAGCGGAATTTGCGCGTCGAGGGCTCGACCTTGCGCAACCCCCCGGACTTTTCATACAGCCTTGGGTCTACGATTACGGATTGCTCGACGAGTTTGCCGTCAATGCCTACTGGACAGGCGCTTACCGGGAATCACTCGACGCCTGTCTGAAATTGCTCGCCAGCGAAAAATTGCCGGCGGAAATGGCGAAGCGCGTGGTGGCCAACGCGCGTTTCGCCACGGACAAGCTTCCGGTGCATGAACCGCCGAATCTCGGGGCGTTCGGGACAGAGAGCTTGATCGATCAGCACAAGCTTATCCGGCAGCGTTCGCTGCGGTCGCGCCTGAAGGGTTCGCCGCGCATCCTGATTGCAATCCTGGCAAAGCAGAAGGAGCCGGCACTGCCGCTTTACCTCGAGTGCATCGAGGCGCTCGACTACCCGAAGGCATCGATCGTCCTATACATCAGGACAAACAACAATACCGACAGGACCGAGCATATACTGCGCGAATGGGTAGAGCGCGTGGGTCACCTCTATGCGGCGGTCGAAATCGACGCCTCGGACGTCGTCGATCGTGTTGAGCAGTTTGGCGAGCACGAATGGAATGAGACGCGCTTCAGGGTGCTTGGCCGAATCCGCAACATAAGTCTGCGGAAAACGCTCGAGCACGGCTGCGATTTCTATTTCGTGGCCGACGTCGACAATTTCGTACGATCGGCCACGCTGCGAGAACTTGTCGCGCTTGATTTGCCAATCGTCGCGCCTCTGCTTCGCTCTATCTCGCCGGGCCAATATTATTCGAACTATCATGCCGAGATCGATGCCAACGGGTATTATCTGCAGTGCGATCAGTATGGTTGGGTGCTCAACCGCCACGTGCGCGGCGCCATCGAGGTGCCGCTCGTGCATTGCACATATCTTGTCCGGGCTGACGTGCTGACCGAACTGACATACGAGGACGGCACATCGCGGTACGAGTACGTTGTCTTTGCTGCCAGCGCCAGGAAGGCCGGAATCGTCCAGTATATGGATAACCGACAAGTCTATGGCTACATCACCTTTGGCGATGGCCAATACCATGTGAGTGATGGCATCGAGCGGGCTCGAGCGCTGTTGCATGGTGCGGGCGATACCTCCGCATTCACTGCCGCCACGCCCTCTGTCTCCGGGACGATGCCAGCCCGGCCTGTCGAGCCGACGGGTTCCCCGAAAATTCACCTGATAAACCTAGACCGCAGCGTCGAGCGCTGGAGCAGGTACCAAAGTAACAACTGGCATTTATTGCACAATACCGTTCGCGTATCAGCCGTTGACGGCACTTCTCTCGACAGGGAGGCGCTCATCAAGGAAGGTCTGATTACCAGTGATTGTCCGTATCCCCCGGGCACGTTGGGGTGCGCTCTATCCCATATCAGCTTGTGGCAGCTGTCGGCTTCAGAAAACAAGACAATAACGATTTTCGAAGACGACGTTCGGTCATCATTTCGGTTCTTGGAGGAATCAGATCGTATATCTCAAGAATTAACAGAATGGGACATTATACAGTGGGGGTATATATATAGTCCATTGTTTCTTTGGTTAAATTTCGGCTTCTCCAAAGCCAAGCTTGAATTTTACGACCATCGATACATCAATAAAACTGCTTTGTTCCAGGCCGAGAAATTCTCACACTCCCTCATAAAAGTGGAGCACTCTTTTGGGATTCAAGCCTACACAGTAACACCAAGAGGTGCACGAATGCTTCTTGAAAAATGTCTGCCGCTACGAAGTAGACAAATCCCCTTTCCTGGAACTGCCGTCGTCCTCGACGATACGGGTATCGATTGCGCGATGTGTGCGGCATATGGATCAATGCAAGCGTTCGTTTGCATGCCGCCGCTGGTCATCCATGATGACGAACTGCCGTCAGACCGGGCAGAGGCAGATCACCGAGAGCCGAGCTAGTTTGTCATTGGAAGCACAACAGACCACCAATGGTGTGGCGCGCATGGCGCGAGGGAAGATACTGACAAAGACCGCCTGGGCGGCACTGGGGTCTTGATGCTGTCGCACGCCGACGCGTCATAGTCCATCAGTTGCTAAGGGGCCTACTCGCCTGGGGCCACAGAAATTCTAAGGGTCATGTAAACCAGCCCTCGGGAGAACGGCGTGAAAATTGCAAATCACATCACACTTCTCGTTCACCCAGGGATGGTGAAGGTGCTCGCAAGCTTGATTCAGATGCTCGCCGATGGGCTGCATGAGATTTCCATCGAAACTGACATTGTCCATGAACTGCCTCAAGGATTTACCGGGCAGGCAATCGTACTAGGTGCCAACCTGTATGGAGAGGCCGGCTTAGCCCATCTGCCAATTAATTCTGTCATATTTAATGTCGAGAATCATACGTCTAACTGGATGTCGAACGAATACAAAAACATTCTTCGCCGATTTCCCGTTTGGGATTATAGTGAGTCAAACTCACTTTTTTTATCGAATTCGATATCTCGGCAAGTACATTATCTTAGATTGTTCTACGTGAGAAGTCTTTCCAGAATTCTTGACGAAAACGAGGATATTGACGTTCTGTTCTATGGCTCTTTTAATGACCGGCGGTCCAAAGTGCTTGATGAAATGCGCGCACGAGGGCTGCGCGTTGAAGCCGTGTATAGCGTATTCGGCGACCAGCTTGACCGACTTATCGCGCGCTCGAAAGTGATACTGAATTTGCACTTCTATGACAGCGGACAGTTTGAAATTATTAGAGTTTTCGATCTTTTGGCGAACAAGCGTACTGTAGTAAGCGAAGTAAATTCAGGCGAACTGGTGGACGCCGATTTGGCCAGCGCCTTTGTTGCAGCGAACTACGAGAACCTTGTCGATGTGACCGAGGCGCTAGTTAAGGACCCAGATCGACGTCATAAAGTAGCAGCAGCAGGCTTCGAGGCATTTAGCCAACGCAGCGCCAAAAAAATACTTCCTGAAGCGCTAGCCTGGAGTGATTCGCCACGCCTCCCGGGCGATATGGTGATTGGCAGTGGCAAGATGTACGATCCGCACCTGCTCAATATAGACATTAGAAGCCAATGGAACCCCGACATTGTCGCCGATATATCAGATCCGCAGCTATTGACCCGTGAATTTACATCAACGCGCTTTGGTGCCGTCCGCCTCCGACGCGGACTATTTACAAGTATAACTTCTGCGAACACGCTTGAGAAAGCTTCCAATCTGGTTGTCGCTATGACCAACTGCCTGAACTTACTGGCAGACGGCGGACTTCTAAAGATATCTGTTCCGCACGATCTGTCCTACGGCGCCTGGCAAGACCCTACCAACGCGCATGGCTTCAATGAACGGAGTTGGCTCTACTATTGTGAATGGTACTGGTATCTCGGCTGGACCGACGCTCGATTCGATTTGATTGAGCAGAGCTTTCACTATAGTTCCTTGGGGCACGAGTTGGCAGCACGGGGCGTTTCACATGACGAGATTTTGCGTAGCCCGCGGGCGGTAGACGAGATACATGTGGTGCTGCGCAAGCGGCAACTAACTGAGGCTGAGCGTACCCATGGGGGCCAACTGCGAGGCGACATCCGTGCGTGAAATTCGATGCAAGCTGTCGATGAGGTGCATTCGATGACGCAAAGCACGCCGGATGGTTCCCGCGAAGCCTTCGCGCGCATCTACCAAGGCAACGAGTGGGGTTCCACGGAATCGCGCTCCGGACTCGGTTCAGCGTACGCGACGACCCATCGCGTGCGAACCGTATTGCCGATGCTTTTGCGCGCACTGGATGTGACATCCATGCTTGATGCGCCCTGCGGCGACTTCAACTGGATGCGTTTCGTCGACTTGGGCAAGACGCACTACATCGGCTGCGATATCGTGCCGGAAGTCATCGACATGAATCGCTTGCGATACGCGGATCGCGAATTCCACGTGCTCGATCTGGCTGCCGAACCGCTTCCGAATGTCGACCTTGTTTTTTCGCGCGACTGCCTGCAGCATCTGACCGAGCCCGACATCTGGCGCGCGCTGCGCAACTTCAAGAAATGCGGCGCACGCTGGCTGCTCACCTCAAGCCATTCGACCTCAGCTCAGGACATTGCGTCGGAACCGGGCGGATTCGGATTTCTCAACTTACAGCAACCGCCATTCTCGTTTCCCGTACCACTCCTAGTCATGCCGGAGGAACACTACCCATCGAAGGCGATGTGTCTGTGGGACATGACGCAAATCGGTGCATGAGAACGATTATGGAGCATCGTCTGACGAATAGGCTATAGCTTGGCATACCAGCTGCCGTCTCATTGGCTACGAGTTTGGCTACGCGGGGATCATTCGCGGAAAGGCTACGCGGTCATGTCTCGAAATCTCCCTTGGCCGCCCATCGCCAACCCTCTTTACCGTCCCGTCGAGCTTGTACAGAGGCCGCATGCCTGAGAGCGCGGCTAATCAGGTCATCGAGCTCATGGGGAGCATGCATGCCTTGATGGGTCCGCCAAGAGCCCGCAACTAGACGCAGCAGTGCGGAGCGTTCCTTCACAAAGGAAGCGACAGCAAAGCCGTGTCGCTAAATCAAAGTAGTGATTGTTTGGGCTTTCGGTTCTTGTTCGCTGGAAGCTGAACTCCGCGCCGGTATTGATTACGGCGCCGGTTTCGTCTGATGAACGACCTTGTCAATCGTGAGTTGCAGCCTCGGAAGCCCTCCACCACACCGCACAGCCGTCGATTGGAATTAATGGCGAGGTAATACCTTCTCTAGTCCGAAATTCGTTTACAGCTTGAGCGCACGGGGCGAGAAAGTAGTCGTCAACGATTACGAATCCACCATACGAAAGCTTGCGATAAAGCGAGTCAAGAGCTTGAATTGTTGATTCATACATGTCGCCGTCGAGCCTGAGAAGCGCCAATTTTTGTATCGGAGCATCAGGGAGTGTGTCCTTGAACCAGCCTTCAAGGAAGACGACTTGCTCATCAAGCAAGTCATATCTGCGAAAGTTTTCTTCTACGTCCTTCCGTGAGATCGCCAGTTGCGAATGTGTGTGGTGGGTGTCCCCAGCGTCCGCCGCATAGATTTCCGGACTTGGGGAAGGAAGGCCAGCGAAACTGTCAGCGACGAAGACGCGACGTTGAGTATCGGCGTAGGAGGCAAGAATACCTCTCATAAAAATACACGCCCCGCCGCGCCAAACTCCGGTCTCGATTAAGTCGCCTGGAACATCATCTAAGATTACAGTTTCGCATAAATGCCGTAGATTGCGCATCCTCGCTGAGCCAATCATGGTTTGCGCTAGTCCCGGCCAGTCCCGCCCAAGAGCACGCTTGTTCGGATCGTATTTTCCACCCGTCCACGGATCAATGGGCGCGTCGCCATATAAGGTTCCGGTCAGCGATGCTTCCAGGAGATTTAGGTATCTATTCCGCATCTTCATTGCGGCGATCATGAAGTCATGACTGTCATTCAACGCTCGTCTCCTTTTGGGAGCTTGACACGAACCAACGCTTCCGCGCCGAATTCGGATGACGCGAGTGCGGCTCGTTGAACGGCTACGCTGTCACCGTAGCAGATAGCTTTCGCCATCGTTTGCGAAAAGACAGCTTCCCCAGCTAATGCCATAACAGCTTCCCGGATCTTCGCCACGGTGGATTTTCGTGGTAGTTAGACTCCGGCGGTCGGACACGGGAATCAAAGTGCGACGACGGGATTTCGTTACGCTCTTGGGGCGCGCAGCGGCTGGGAGCTTTTTTCCTCCCGCATTGACCGGTCGCGACGCCCTCGCGGAGAGCTATGCAGCCATGGCGCCACCGACCACCTTGCCTTCGTCCCTCCTCACCGTGCCCATCGAGCTTGCCGGCGACTGGGGCCACATGCTTGAGGGAGCCGCTGATCAGGTCGTCGAACGCATGCGGCATGCATGCCTCGACGGTGTCCGCCTGCTGTCCGACCGCCAGCCAACGCGCCTTCGTGTCGACGAGCACACTTCCGGCGCGCCGGCAATCTGGCTACATCCAGACGGCAGCAGTATGGCCTGGATCATCGTCGATATCGGCGAACGTGACTGGTCGAAGCTCGCCTACCAGTTCGGGCACGAACTCGGACATGTGCTGTGCAACAGCTGGCAGCCGGACGCCAAGCCGGCGCCGCCTTGCCAATGGATCGAGGAAACCATGGTGGAGGCTCACTCGCTGCGTGGGCTCGCACGTCTGGCGAAAAACTGGAAGGAGGCGCCACCCTTCGCAGGCGACAATGCCTTCGGCGATGCCATCGCCCGGTACCGCCAGGACATCATCGATCGTTATGCAGCGCTGGCTGAAAGCCAGGGGCTCACGCGCGACGCCGCTGCGTGGTTCGCCGACCACCGCGGCGAGATCGAAATGCCCGCTCTTAATCCGTTCGCCCAGGCAATGTCGCTGACCATCCTCGCCGAATACGGCCGCGCGCCGGACTGCGTAGAGGCTTTGGGGGCACTCAATCGCTGGCCCGGCCGCACCAGCATGCCGATCGCCGAGTACCTCGGACACTGGGAGGCGAGTTGTGTCGAATTGCGCGCTTCGCCCAGATTGCCGATCCGCCTGCGTGATCTGCTGCATGTTCAACAGCGGGCCAAGTGAAGAGCGCTTAGGGCGGTAGGCAACGGACTGGCTTAGCCAGCGCGATGAACGTGCGTCCGGTCAAGGACATGTGGTCGTTTCCTTGCTCGCGGGCTCACACGCACATTGGCGCTATGATATGGCATCTCGGCTCGCGGCGCTTTTCGGCGCCGAGTCCGCCATCGTGAGCTTTGGCAGGACTGGTCAGGCCGCGCGACATGCAACATGGGCCGGAATCGCGACCTGAGCGCGATACCCATCGAACTTGTCGAACTCGAATTCATGGCTCGATTCAATCGTGTGCGTGGAATTCGGTTCCAAGCGGTAGTCGACAGATTGAACCGGAAGAGTCTGGCGGCGTTATTGGGTCTGGAATGGCAATCCTTTGGAGGACGAAATGGCCAGTACTGGAACAACCCGTGGACGCAATCAGGACCGCGCGAAGGTTGCTGGCGGGCAGGATAATGAAGTGAAATACGAGGCAGGAAAGACCGGCGCGAGGAAGGCTGACGTGAAATCGGTCGGCAACAGCCGCAAGAAGATTGAGGACAAGCTGAAAGAATAGGCCACCGTTCGCGTGCGCAAATGATCCGCTTAGCCACCTTCAATGTGAACGGCGTTAATGGCCGGCTGCCCGTGCTCCTTAGGTGGCTGACGACTACGAATTACGACATCGTCTGCCTGCAGGAACTGAAAACGTCCGACGAGAAGTTTCCAATTGGGGCGATCCGCGAGACGGGATACCGCGCGATCTGGCATGGCCAGAAATCCTACAACGGCGTCGCTATCCTGGCTCGCGGAGTAGACCCGATCGAGCGCCGACGCGGGCTTCCCGGCGACCCTGACGACAGCCATAGCCGCTATATTGAGGCGGAGATCGGCGGGCTGGTTGTCGGCTGTCTTTACCTGCCAAACGGAAATCCCGCGCCTGGTCACAAGTTTGACTACAAGCTGCGCTGGTTCGACCGTCTGATGCGCTACGGCCGAGCTCTTCTCCAAGAGGGCGCGCCGACCGTGCTGTGCGGCGACTATAATGTCGTCCCAACTCCGATTGATGCGGTGGTGCCGCGACGATGGATTGGCGATGCGGTTTACTTTCCCGAGAGTCGCCAATCCTATGCCGATATGCTTGAGGACGGCTGGACCGATGCGCTCAGGTGCATCCATCCGGACAAGGGTGTCTACACCTATTGGAATCACTCCTATGGGGGCGGTTACGACAGGAGTTCTGGCCTGCGAATGGACCATCTGCTGGTCAGTCCCTCGTTGTCGTCCCGGCTTCGCGATGCGGGGGTGGATGCAGAGACGCGAGGATGGGAGAAGCCGAGCGATCATGCGCCTGCATGGATAGAACTTGCTAGCCCGAGTTGAGACTTGAAATGCCGTCCGATTCTGGCTGCTCCAGACTTCGCCCCCTTTGTCTGAAATTTGTAGTCATTCTTCGGACCACGTGGCGTCGCGCATTACTTTTGCCACCGAGCGGGAATATTGTGTTTGGATCTCCATACAATCTGCACGAGCAGGTACTTGGAAACGACAGGATCGAAGGCGTGGGAACTAGCCACGTTGCGTCACGCGGGCAAACGCGTCAGTCTGTAGATTCGAGGCTTGTCTCGGCTATGTACGCAATGGACGACAGGAGCCCGGCGCCCTCAAGCCAGTCATGCCTCCGGTGTCGGACAGCGCACCCCACGTTTTCTTCCGTATCATGATCCAACAGGTGACGGGCCGTGAAGCAAGTGAATAGCTTTCTTCACTGTGGCGACCAGCGCTGGACCGATTCAGGTGGAGCGGCTCTAGGTAGTTTCCCGTAGGGACATAACCGAATTTCGCGACCCGCGGATTCGCGCGATTGCTGTGTCACGGATGAACCGGGAAAACAGCCATGCACGCCTACACCTCCTCCAGAATTTCGCTGCCGTCACGGTCTGCCCAGCCCAACTTGCCGGAGGCTTTTGAGCCCGCACTGCTGCAACCACTCAGCTTCTATCCCGCAGGCGCGGAAATCTACGCCCAGGGCGGGAAGGCCTCTCTATCTGCCGTCGGCGGTGTCAGCTGCTGCGTGTTGCTGGCTAATCGCGATTGTGTCCCGGTCGATCGCCGTACTTTCCAGATCAACGGGAAGACGTGGTTTTCCGGATTAGACGTGATGGGAGATGTCAGCCTGCCAGCTGGCGGCAGTTCGAGCGCCGTAGGCCCACCGATCCGTCCTGACTGCTTGCGAAAACTCGCTCCATAATTTATATGACCACTTTAGTCACGGGAGCAATCATGATGAAAGAGATTCAGCTCAAAGACGTCAAGGCTACGTTCTCACATGTGGTCGACGAAGCGGTTGCGGGCGCACCGACGGTCGTCACCCGTCACGGCAGAAGAGAGGCTGTCGTAATCAGCTATTCGGACTACGAACGCCTTTCCCGTGTGCCGTCGCTGGGTTGGCTGCTCACAAACTCGCCCCTGGAGGAAGCTGACCTGCCAGCGCGAAGGCGAAAGCCCGCACGGGCTCTGCGCGATCCGGCGTTCTGACATTGTACCTTTTGGACACGAATGTCGTCAGCTTGCTCGCCCCTTCGAAACGCAGGACGCCCTCCGATGAGAAACTAGCGGCCTGGATAGTCGAGCGATCGTCCGACCTTTGGCTCTCCGTAATCACCTCGGCCGAGATCGAGGACGGCATCGCGAACGCCAAGCGAACCGGTGCCACCAAGAAGGCGGGCGCGCTCGCTGAATGGTGGGGAGAAATCCGTCACTACTACAGTAGCCGAATCCTCCCTCTTGACCTCGAAACGGCAACAATAACTGGGCAACTCATAACAGTCGCTCGGGGTGCTGGCATCTCACCTGGTTTCGAGGACATCGCTATTGCTGCAACAGGCATGCAACACGATCTGATCGTGCTCACCGACAACGAGAAGGATTTCAGACCGCTCGGCATTCGGTATCAGAATCCGTTCATCGGGCTTCCAGAATAGGCGGACGGCGACCAATGGGCGCCTCCAGCATGACCATGCAATGACGTAGGCGGGGTTATGCGACGCTGGGCGAATCTGACGGCGGTGCACCGGACTTCCTGATCGACCAGCGGCCAGCGTATATTTGTGCCCCTTCAGGTTGAGGGGCCTTGTTGCCTATGGGCTGTCCAGGTTGTTTGCTTGAAAGGCCCAACGCTGACAGGGCCTTGGACGTGAGGTAAGAGCTTCATCGTCATTGAATACCTTTCTCGACGTCCAACGAGACGGTAACAATCAGTCATCCAGCCACCTTGACGCGGGCGTGCCGCCCAGCGGATGTCGGGCTGATGTGCGCCGACGGAAGGACGTGTCCTCGACCGTCACTTCTGGCGAGCGGCATCGCCATCATTAGTGATGGAACGGAAAAGAAACCATTCAGCGTCAGACTACCGCTTTTCGACGCACCTTTTTCGAACACGTCGGAACGAGCGCTTGTCGCGCAGCCCACGATGCCCCCATTGGTGAATCGGATCCATGAAGAGTCTGACAATACGCCACCGCATCCTCGTCAGTTTCGCTGCCGTTCTGGTGGTCATGTCCGTGATCGCCGTCATCGCGTACGCCTGGTTTCTTCAGGCGGGGCAGGAGGCGACTGAGGTCGAGAAGGGCATCCTTCCAGACCTCTATCACAGCACCGCGATCATGATGGGCCAGATGACGGCCCATAGTCTGCTTCAGGAATATGCCCTTCAGGACAACCCATCGGATAGAAGCACGCTTGAAAGCGCGATCACGACCAATCGCGACCAAGTGCAGCGGTCGATGGGCGACTATGAAGCAACAATCGTCTCCGACATCGACAAGCAGAATTATGCAGTCGTCAAAGAACTCGCCAACCAATTTCGTCTGGCTGAAACTGCTGTGCTGGACACAAGCCGGGCTGCCTTGTCGAAAGGTGAAACTCCCAATGAAAGCCTGGCCATCAAGAACACCGTAGAGCCGATCTTTGTAAAGTTGCAGTCCGCTCTGCAGGCCATGGTTGAGGATCACAGAGGCGAGGCAAACAGCGCGACGCAGCGGATCAGCTCGATCGTTAGAACGGCCGAAGTCGGTTTGAGCGTTGGCTTGTTGATAGCCCTCGGACTAGCCCTTCTTTTGGGTTACCAGCTGTTTCGCGCCATTACAGGTCCGCTCACTCGTTTGGTCAACGCGGTTCAATTGATGCGGCAAGGCGACTTCAGCGAACGCCTCGATCTGAGGCGCCGAGACGAATTCAGCGTGCTTGCCGACGGCTTCAACGCAATGGCGGACGATCTCACAACCCTCATTGGTCAGGTTCAAAGGTCCAGCATACAGGTCGGCACATCGATAACTGAGATCGCCGCCACCTCCAAGCAACAGCAGGCAACTGCGACTGAAATCGCAGCGACCACAACAGAAATCCGCGCGACAGCCAAGGAGATCTCCGCCACGTCAAACGAGCTCGTCCGCACGATGAACGAGGTCTCGACAGTTGCCGAGCAAACTGCTGCCGTCGCCGGCGGAGGGCAAGCGGGGCTAACCCGTATGGAAGAAACCATGCAGCAGGTCATGGAAGCGGCCGGCGCGATCAATTCCAAACTCGCGATCCTGAGCGAGAAAGCCGGCAGCATCAATCAGGTGGTGACGACCATCACCAAAGTGGCCGATCAGACGAACCTTTTGTCGCTCAACGCTTCCATAGAGGCTGAGAAGGCCGGCCAATATGGCCGGGGCTTTGCAGTGGTGGCGACGGAAATCCGAAGGCTCGCGGACCAGACGGCTGTCTCCACATACGATATCGAGCAGATGGTCAAGGACATCCAGTCGGCAGTCGCGGCCGGGGTGATGGGCATGGACAAGTTTTCCGAACAGGTCCGCCGGGGTATGCAGGAAATCCAGCAGGTCGGCGGGCAACTCTTCGAGATCATTCAGCAGGTTCAGGGGCTGGTGCCACGTTTCGAAGTCGCCAATGAAGGCATGCAAGCGCAGGCGACCGGCGCGGGGCAGATCAGCGACACGCTAACGCAGCTGAGTGAGGCAGCTCAGCAAACAGTCGAATCCCTTCAGCAATCGACGCTCGCGATCGACGAGCTCAATCAAGTCTCAGGCGGCATGCGAAGTAGCATTTCGAGGTTCAAGCTGAGAGCGTAGCGAGCCGGCAGTAGGGGGTGACAATGCTATTTCTCGCCTTCAGCATGGGTCCGGATCGCTACTTGATCGATGTCCACCAAATTGAAGAGGTGCTGCCTCGTCTCGATGTGAAGGTCCTGCCGGGTGCGCCAACCGGTGTGGTGGGTCTGGTCAGCTACAACGGAATACCCATCCCGCTGATCGATGTTACTCTTCTTGCGCTTGGCCGGCCGTCGGAGCGCCTATTGAGCACCCGGATCGTTGTGACGCGCTATCACGCGCATGATGGCGAGCAGCGCCTGCTGGGACTGATCGCGGAACGGGTGACGGATACGCTTGAGCGAGACCCTGCCGACTTCGCGCCGTTCGGACTTGAACCAGGAACCCCGCCCTATCTTGGGCCGGTGGCTTCCGATGGTTCGGAGATCATTCAGTGGGTCAAAGTGGCATCGCTGCTTTCGGAAGAGATACGTACCGCATTGCTCCGCCAGGCCGCGAAGGGTGATCAATGACCGGCGCAATTGAAAAGCTCCTGACGGAAACCATCGGACTGGACAGTGCCAGCGTTGGTCCGACAGTGGTCCGTCAGGCGGTCAGAGATCGGATGGCAGCATGCCGGATAACCAACCCTCAGACCTATAAGGAACACTTGACCGGTTCCTCGCAGGAGTTGCAGGAGTTGATCAATGCGGTGGTGATCCCGGAGACCTGGTTCTTTCGCGACCGAGAAGCGTTCACCATGCTGGCGCGGCATGCGCGCGTGCACAAGCGTGCTCAGCCGATTAAAGTCCTGAGCCTGCCATGTTCAACCGGCGAAGAGGCCTATTCGGTCGCCATGGCCATGTTCGATGCCAGCTTTGAGGCGCACGAGTTCAAGATCGATGGTGTGGACGTCAGCAGCCGCAATATCGCGACGGCTGAACGCGCGATCTATGGGCGCAATTCGTTTCGCGGCAGCCATCTCGAATTCAAGGATCGCTATTTCGAAGCGGCCGAGAGCGGGTTGCGTCCTACAGCTGCGGTGCTGAAACAGGTTCGGTTCAGGGTAGGAAACCTGTTCGGCTCTCGCGCGTCTTTCGGGCAAGAAGTCTATGACATCGTGCTTTTCCGCAATCTGCTGATCTATTTCAATCGAGAGCTGCAGGATCGCGCGTTGATCTGCCTGAAGGACCTACTGGCCAAAGACGGACTCCTCCTGGTCGGTCCGGCGGAAGCAGCTCTTCCAAGGTTGCATGGCTTTATTTCCGCTGAATGGCCATTGGCCTTTGCCTTCCTGAAATCGGAGCCCGTCAAGACCACGGCGCCGACAGTTTCGGCCGCCATCCCGGTGCCGACGCCAACCCCGAAGGTCAACAAGAGCAAGCCTCTTCTTCGGCCCCGACCGACAATTGGCAATGAAGCCCGTGGACAGGCGCCGGCCAAGCCGCTTGCACAGGCCTCGGAAAGCCTCATCGCGGTTGAACGGATCGCCAATGCAGGACGGGTAAAGGAGGCACAGGAGGTCGCCCTGGCGCATCTCAAGGAATTCGGTCCTTCCGCGCAAATCTTCTACTTGCTGGGCCTCGTCCAGGATGCGGATGGCGCAGCACCCCAAGCCGCGCAAAGCTATCGCAAGGCGCTCTATCTGGCGCCAAATCATCGAGAAGCTCTCATCCATCTGGCTTTGCTGCTTCGCAAGCAAGGCGACCATAACGGCGCCGAGGCCCTGGCTGGCCGGCTAGGCCGGGTCCAGAAAAGGAGCGGCAGCTGATGGCGGCTTCGACAGGGATCGCTCAGCCGTTGGAGCAGATTGAAATCGACGACTGCTGGCGGCAAATAGGCGTACGGGGTGACAAGTCATGTGCGCTGCTGGAGCAGCATCTCCACTGCCGGAATTGCCCGACCTATAAGAAGATTGCACGACACCTCCTCGACCGTGCGGCTCCCTCGGTATATCGCGACGAATGGCCTGGTAACGCTGGCCGAGCAGGGATCGATCCGGCCAACGACGAGGCGCTGCAGACGGCTGTTCTCTTCCGTTTGGGGGAAGAATGGCTGGCACTTCCGGTCGGTATTTTTCATGAAGTGGCTGAATCTCGCCGCGTTCATTCACTTCCACATCGCAGAAACCGTGCACTGCTCGGTATTGCGAATGTCCGTGGTGAATTGCTCGTTTGCCTGTCCCTGGCTGAATTGCTCGGGATAGACGAGCGCAAGGAGGGGGAGCAAAGCACGCGAACCAAGGTATTTCGCCGCCTGGTTGTTGTGGGCGAGCGCGACAAGCGGGTTGCCTTTACGGTTGATGAGATCCACGGCTTACATCGCTATCGGGCGCGCGACACTCTCGCTGTGCCAGCCACGATCGACAAGGCGCTGTCTGCGGCTACTAATGCCGTTCTGCCCTGGCAGGGACGGGCCGTTGGTTGTCTCGACCCAGAACAACTGCTCACGATGCTGGATCGGAGCATGGCATGACAGATGAGGACTTCAGCCAGGTTTCGATGCTCAGCCTCTTCCAGGCCGAACTGGAGACGCAGTCACAGGCACTAACGTCTGGGCTTCTGGCACTGGAACGCAATCCTGTCGCCGCCGATGCCCTGGAAGCATGCATGCGTGCCGCACATTCCCTGAAGGGAGCTGCCCGCATCATCGACCTGATGCCCGCGGTCAAAGTTGCAAATGCGATGGAAGATTGCCTGGTCGCCGCGCAACGTGGGCATCTGAGAGTGGGACGGGATCATATAGATGCGCTCCTGCAAGGCTGTGACCTTTTGAAATTGATCGCATCGGGATCATCGAGCGAGCGCGCCAACTCAGAAATCGAAAGCTTTCTCGCGAAGTTTGAGGAATTGTCGCCCCCCGAGGCGAAGCCCGGGGCCCAAAATTTTGCAGCTGATTTCGCCACTCCTGATCATGCCCAGGATCAGCTGGCGACGACCTCTTCAGCGAATCTCCTCGTTGGGACGCCACCGCAAACCCACGGCAGCATTGGCTCAGATAGAATGGTTCGGGTGACGGCAGACAGCCTGAACCGATTGCTCGGGTTGGCTGGCGAGTCGCTGATGGAAGCTCGGCGGCTCAGGCCATTCGCTGACGGGCTACTGCGACTGAAGCGACTTCAATCGGACCTCGCAAGTGCGTTCGACAACCTTCACGCAGTGCTGCCGCCGGGTTCAAATGATGCGGCCGTAGTGGAGGCGCTGGCTGAAGCCCAGCGAAAGCTTCGGTTGAGCCAAGCGTTCCTGGCGGAGCGTCTCGATGAATTGGATTCAGTGGATCGCAAAGCGACCGATCTTGCCAACAGATTGTACGACGAAACGTTGGCGAGCCGGATGCGGCCTTTCGAGGACGGCGTGAGACACTACGCAAGAACGGTCCGCGATCTCGGCCGTACCCTTGGCAAGCGGGCGCGACTGGAGATCGTAGGCGGCTCGACCGGCATCGACCGCGATATCCTCGAACAGCTCGATGCCCCTTTGGGGCATCTTTTGCGCAACGCTGTAGACCATGGGCTTGAACCGCCTGAGGAGCGCCTCGCGATGGGGAAACCCGAAGAGGGGCTGATCAGGCTCGAAGCGAGGCACAATGCCGGGCTGCTGCAGATAGCCGTGGTGGACGACGGCAGGGGGATCGAGATCTCGAAGCTGCGCGAGGCTGTCATCGCCCGACAGCTTGCGACCAGGGAAAGTGCTGACACACTCAGCGAAACCGAATTGCTCGCATTCCTGTTTCTGCCAGGCTTTTCGATGAAAGCGGGCCTTACCGACGTGTCCGGCCGTGGTGTGGGCCTCGATGCGGTGCAGGCGATGACGAAGGAGGTCCGCGGAATCACGAGCGTTTCCTCGGAATTTGGTCGTGGAACCCGGTTTCAACTGCAGCTGCCGCTGACGTTGTCAGTCCTGCGCACACTACTCGTCGAAGTCGATGGAGAGCCCTATGCGTTTCCACTCGCCGCCATCTCCAAGACAATGAGATTGCAGCGGATGCAGATCAACCTGCTGCAGGGCCGACCGCATTTTCGCTTGAACGATCGACAGATCGGGCTGGTGACCGCGCGCGAAGTGCTGGATCGAGGAGAGTCCGGATCGGAACCGGACGAACTCTCGGTCGTCGTCGTGGATGCAGGTCGGGGCGATGCATACGGCCTGATCGTTGACCGTTTTCTCGGGGAACGCGAGCTGGTGATCAGACCTCTCGATCCACGGTTTGCCAAGATCAAGGACATCAGCGCAGCGGCCCTGATGGAAGACGGTTCGCCAGTTCTGATCTTCGACGTCGATGATCTGATCCGATCGGTGGAAAAACTTGCATCGTCTAGCGGATTTAGGGCTGTTCGGCGCGCTGCGGGCGGTCCCGAACCGAGCAGACGCAAGCGCGTGCTCGTGATTGACGATTCACTCACGGTCCGCGAACTCCAGCGCAAGATGTTGGGCAATCACGGTTATGATGTCGAAGTGGCGGTCGACGGTATGGACGGATGGAATGCCGTCCGGTCTGGTCCTTTCGATCTTGTCGTCACTGACATAGATATGCCGCGCATGGATGGCATCGAGTTGGTGAGCTTGATCAGAAAGGACGCCCATCTCAAGAACACACCCATAATGATCGTTTCATACAAGGATCGGGAAGAAGATCGCTCGCGCGGGCTTGACGCCGGTGCGGACTATTATCTGACCAAGAGTACCTTTCAGGACGAGGCGCTGATCCATGCGGTCGTGGACATGATTGGCGAGGCGACTGAATGAGATCGAAATTGGAAGCCAACGAATGAGAATCGGCGTAGTCAACGACATGCCGATGGCGGTTGAGCTTCTGCGCCGGCTGGTCTTGTCGACCGGCGAACATCAGGTCGCATGGGTCGCGACCAATGGGCGTGAGGCGGTCGAGGTCTGCAGACGTGATCTGCCGGATCTGATACTCATGGATCTAGCGATGCCAGAGATGGACGGCGTGGAAGCGACGCGCAGAATCATGGCGGAAACCCCGTGCTCAATCTTGCTGGTGACCGCCAGTATCGAAGCCAACCTCGCCGGTGTCTACGAAGCAATGGGTCATGGCGCGCTTGACGCGGTCGATATTCCGTCAGTAGGCATCGAAGGTAACGCGTCCTCGCAATCCGCACGGCTTCTAACGAACAAGATTGCGACGATCGGCAAGCTGATCGGTGATGCGCCGGCCAAGACAAAAAGGCGGATGTCACGTGACGCTGAGCCGACACCTCGACGCTTAATTGCAATCGGCGCCTCCGCGGGCGGGCCGGCCGCCGTTGCCGCAGTCCTGAGTGCGTTTCCCGTTGATTTTGACGGCGCGATCGTGCTCGTCCAGCATCTCGATGCTCAGTTCGTGCCGGGGCTTACTGATTGGCTGGGACAGCATACGCCTCTCCCGATCCGTCCGGCGCGGGAAAAGGATAGTCCTCAAGCGGGCACTGTTCTCGTAGCCAGTTCTGCGGATCATCTGGTTTTCAAATCGGCTCAGCAACTTGGCTATACGCCCAGCCCCAAGGACAATGTTTATCGGCCGTCCGTGGATGTGTTCTTCGAAAGTGCGGCGCAATGGTGGCCTGGCTCGGTGATTGGTGTCCTGCTCACAGGCATGGGCAGAGATGGTGCGCGCGGGCTAAGACAGCTCCGCGACAAGGGGCATCTCACAATCGCGCAGGATAGAGCAACGAGTGCCGTCTATGGCATGCCGAAGGCCGCTGCCGACATCGGCGCGGCTGTTGATATTCTTCCTTTGAGTGCGATCGGCTCACGTATAATCGAAGCCTGCGAACGCTCCACGTGAAAGGGCTCGTCAGATGACGCAAGAACCAGAGCTGGTCCCGCCACTCGCAGATAACTATTCATCCATGGTTCTGCTCATCGATGATCAGATCATGGTTTGCGAGGCGGTCAGGCGTGCTTTAGCCAACGAGCCCGATATTTCCTTACACTTCTGCACCGACCCGTTGAGAGCAATGACAGTCGCGGATGAGGTAAAGCCAACCGTTATCCTGCAGGATCTCGTCATGCCCGGCGTCGATGGGCTGCATCTGGTGCGAGAATACAGGAAGCATGCGTCGACGCGCGCGGTCCCAGTCATTGTGCTGTCGAGCAAGGAAGATCCAGCCACCAAGGGCGAAGCCTTCGCTGCGGGAGCGAACGACTATCTCGTCAAACTGCCGGATCGTATCGAGCTGATTGCACGTATTCGATATCACACGCGGGCTTATCTGGATCACGTCCAGCGAGACGCGGCATACCGAGCGCTGAGGGAAAGCCAGCGACAGCTGATCGGTGCAAATCTCGAGCTTGAACGTCTGACGCGGATCGATGGCCTGACGGGCCTCGGCAACAGGCGCTATTTTGATGAATATCTGGCGGCCGAATGGAAGCGCGCTTTTCGCGCACAGTCCCCATTGTCGCTGTTGATGATTGATGCCGACAACTTCAAACGATACAACGATACCTATGGCCATATGGCCGGCGATGAGGTGCTCAAGCAAATCGCCCGCGTAATCCAGAGCGGTTCCGGCCGCTCCACCGACCTAGCTGCGCGGTACGGAGGCGAAGAGTTCGTGGTCGTGCTGGTCGACACTTTACTGGAACAATCCAGTGCGATCGCAGAGCGGCTCGTCCAGGGCGTGCGGGAGTTGAACATACCCCACGGCCCGGATCGTGTGACCATCAGCGTCGGGGTTGCAACAGCGGTGCCCACCGCGGACGAGACGCCAAATGATTTCGTCAATGCTGCCGATTTGGCCCTATTTCGTGCCAAATCGGAAGGACGAAATCGTGTCGCGGTTCATATGTCCCGCAGCTAGACAAGCTGAACGTACTTCTCAGGCTAAGATGGAACTTTCTGAGCGTACGTTGAACGCGCCTGGGCTCGCCCGGGCCTTCAAGAAGCTCTATGCCGACCAGCTCGCTTACTTTGCGGCTGGAGCTCGAACCCATCGTTAATGACCGCTGGGCGTCCGGTTCTGGGTGGGAACGTGCCGGTTCGCCTGATCGCTCGAATTTCTGCTTTTGGGATTCCGCTGGGGCCAGCTCAACGGCTGACTTGAGGCGCAAAGCGGAATATCAGCATCGCGCCGCGATGGTTGAGATTCAATCGCGGCTCAATGCTCGCCGGAGAGCACCGAAGCGAATGCGATATTGCGCCGGCGTCACCCCGACCTTGCGGCGGAAGAGACGCCCGAAAAAACTCGCATCCTCATAGCCGACTTCACTCGCCACCGCTTCGACCGGGAGATCGCCGGTCTCCAGCATCTGCTTGGCTTGCTCGAGCCTGAGCGCGTGGATGTAGTCGATTGCCTTCATTTCCGTGGCCTTGGCGAAGCGGCGCACGAAGGAGCGCTCGGACAGGCCTGACAACTTGGTCATGGCGGCGACGGGCGAGGGCGTCCGGTAGTTGCCTTCGGCCCATTTCTGGCAGCGGTTGATCACCGCGTCGTCGGTCTGGCGAAAGCGCATCAGCGCGGCGAAGGGCTGTTGGCCCATGTCGTGCCACTGCAGCATGTAGACCTTGGCGACCTGCATCGCCTCCTTGAGGCTGACGAAGCGCGCGATCAGATAGAGGGCGAGATCCTCCCAGCTCGAGCCGCCCCCGGCCATGACGATGCGGTGGGCCTCGCCGGTCAGCACGAGAGACTGGCCCGGCTTCACCTTAACGCCGGGATAGTTGTTCGTGAGCGTCTCGACATAGCCCCAGTGAATGGTGGCATCGCGATTGTCGAGTAGCCCGGCCTCGCCGAGCAGCACCGCGCCCGAACAAGCGCTGGCCAGCATGGCGCCGTCGTCATGCGCTCGCTTCAGCCATGCGGCTTCGGCGTCATACTGCCCGGCGACGCTTTCTCCCGGATTGACGAAGAAATCTGGAATACAGACGATGTCGGGTGGCGGGCAATCGGCAAGGCTGTGATCTGGGCGCATCCAGATGCCGTTTGCAGCGCGAAACGGGCTGCCGTCCCCAGCAACCACATAGGGCCGCATGCGCGGCGTGCCCGCCGCACCGCTGGTTATGAACAGGAAATCCCTGCCGGGCGAGGAAAACAGGTCGAACATGCCGTAGATCGTGGAGGCGGTAGCCTCCGGAACGGCAAGGATCGCCACATTCAATGGGCCGATCTGTTCAACCATGGCAGAAATGACCGCCTTTCAGCATTTTCGACTTTAGCGGCCCTGCCCGCGCCGCGCTAGCGTGTGTGAAACGAGGAGACCGCCACATGGCCGCCACCGCTACCCTTGCAGCATCGAGCATCGAAAGCTTCCGTTCCATCATGCGCGGCGAGGTGCTGGAGCCGTCGAGCCCATCCTATGACACGACGCGGATCGTCTGGAACGGCATGATCGACCGACGTCCCGCTCTCATCGCGCGCTGCCGGAGTTTTGCCGATGTCGAGGCGTCGGTGAATTTCGCGCGCGAAGAGCGGCTGGCGATCGCGATCCGCTCCGGAGGCCACAATGTTGCAGGCTACGCCGTCTGCGACGGCGGCCTGATGATCGACATGTCGCTGATGAATGGCGTGCGGGTCGCGCCCGGCCTCGATCGTGTCTTCGTCGAGGGCGGCGCTATTTGGGCCGATGTCGATGCGGCCACCACCCCGCTTGGTCGCGCCACGCCGGGCGGCCTGATTTCGGCGACGGGCGTTGCCGGCCTGACTCTTTCCGGCGGCATCGGCTGGCTGCGCGGCAGCCACGGCCTCAGCGTCGACAATCTGCTGGCGGCCGATCTGGTGACCGCCGATGGCCGCCTCATCCATGCCGACGCGACCCAGAACCCGGATCTCTTCTGGGCGCTGCGCGGCGGCGGCGGCAATTTCGGCGTGGTGACGAGCTTCGAGTTCAAGCTGCATCCGATCGAGCCGGAGCTGATGTTATGCGGTCCGGCCTATCCCGAAGAGCGCGCCAACGAGATCATTCCACTCTGGCGCGACTTCATGCAGACCGCACCCGATCGCCTGAGCGGCCTAGCGGAATTCTCCACGCTGCCGAACGATCCCTCGATTCCCGAGCGTGCAAGGGGCCGGCGCGTCCTGGCGCTTGCGCATGTCTATGACGGACTGGCCGACGAGGGCGAGCGGGTCGTGGCGCCCTTACGCAGTTTTGGAGCACCGATTGTCGATTTCAGCGGCCGCATGCCGTATCGCACCATCCAGTCGCTCTATGACGGCCTGTTCCCGAAAGGCCGCGACCGTTGCTACTGGAAATCCACCTACCTCTCGCGCCTCGACGACGAGGTTATCGGGGAGATCACCGCGCGGATGGCGAAGCGGCCCTCCGAAATGACCTTCGCCTCGATCTGGAAGTTCGGCGGTTTCGTCCAGCGCGTTGCAGCCGATGAGACTGCCTTCGGTGACCGGTCCATGCCCTTCATGCTCAGCCTCGACGCCATCTGGCCAGGCGCTGATGAGGACGACGCGAACATCAGCTGGGTTCGCAGCTTCTGGCAGGACGTGCAGCGCTACTCGACCGGCCGCCTCTATCTGAACTTCCCCGGCCATGGCGAAGGAGCGGACCTCGTACGCGACGCCTTGGGAGCCGAAGCCTATGGGAGGCTCGCCAAGATCAAGCACAGATACGATCCGGACAATCTGTTCCGCCTCAACCAGAACATCCTGCCAATGCACTAACGCACAATTCAAGTCGGCGTACGGTAGCGACTCTCGCCTGGGCATTTGCCAAGTCACGAACGGCTTACGATCATTCGCCGAAATCCGAGCTCCCCGCACGCGCTGGATGATGATCAGTCTTCGCCGCGCGAAACCGTGCTAGTATTGGACTGCGGCTTCGTGCTTGAGGGGAACCGGCTTGAATAGCTCGCCGCCTGCAACGTTCGTACTCAACGGCGTGACCGCCGACGTGAGTAGGGAGACCTTGCGCGACCAATTCAACAGGACAATCGCAGTTCGCCACCAGACCTTCGCGGTACTTCGCCACCTTCTGGAGAACGCTGATCGCGTCATCACCAAGGACGAGTTGATGAAGGCGGTCTGGACGGGCTAGCCGTCACCGATGACAGCCTGGTCCAATGCATTCACGAGATCCGTGCGGCGCTCACGACAGTCGCCAGGCCGTCGTGCAGACAGTGCCGACGCGCGGTTACAGGTTGGTCCTTCCCTCAAATGCCGGACCAAGAATGATTACAATTCTGGCGGCAGAATTGGCCGCCGAGGTCCGGCCGGCAGGCCAGGATGAGCGGAGCATTGCTGCACCTACCCCGGCCTACAGGCAGGTCCTTGATCGGCTACTGATAGAACATGCCGGTCGTGTCTTTGCGGCGTCGATGAGACAGTACTTGCGGAGTTTGCTGGCCCTGTGCAGACAATCGTTCACAGCTATGGATGCAAATCACGCCTTCCAGAACGGCTTTTGAAGTTCCGCCTCGACGGCAGCCAGGGTGAGACCGACGTCGTCGATCCGCTGAGGCCCATCTTCCGCCAGTCGCTTCAGTTCCTCGCGATAGTACTTGCGCTCGCGCCAGACCGCGACCAGGCCGCGCAGGGCGAAGAGTCTCGCCCAGACCGATACCGGTTCAGTCGTCCACGTCGGCTGTTCGCTCCAGAGAGACTGGTAGAGTCTTGAGGTAAGAGAAAGCTGCGTGCTCATTTGGCTCGTCCTTTCTTGGTGCTGCTAAAATCGATAACGCTACTTTGGCGGATGAGCGGACCTGCGTACTAAAGCGCGGCCGAAACTGTTCCGAAAAATTCCGAAACGTTTAATATGGCGGGATGCAACGGGTTCACCTCACCTTTGGTCCGTTCGTGCTCGACCCTGAGAAGGGGACGCTCCTGCGACATGAAATACCGATCTCCATCGGGCATCGCGGCATCACGCTGCTCGCCACGCTTGCGGCCCGGCCCGGCGACATCCTGACCAAGGCCGAGCTGATGGAAGCTGCCTGGCCGGGCCTGGCGGTCGAGGAAAGCAATCTCACCGTCCAGATTGCGACGCTGAGGAAGGCGCTCGGCCCCACCGACCAAGGTGGCGACTGGATCGCCACCGTGCCTCGCGTCGGCTACCGCTTCACCGCGCCTGTCGAGCGCGTGGAAGGTTCAGTGCAGCGACCAATCGCGCCGTCCGGCAAACCCACCATTGCCGTGCTGCCCTTCGCCAATTTGAGCGGCGATCAGGACCAGCATTATCTGAGCGACGGCATCACCGAAGATATCATCACTGAACTGGCGCGTTACCGGTCGCTCGTGGTGATCGCGCGTAATTCATCTTTTCAGTTTCGTGGGCCAGCGCCGGAGGGCGCGGAAGTCCACCGGCAACTCGGCGCGCGCTACCTCGTCGAGGGCAGCGTGCGACGGCTCGGGAGCCGTATCCGGATCACGGCGCAGCTGATCGACGGCGCCAGCGGCTTCCATTTGTGGGCTCAACGCTACGACAGGGCGCTTGAGGACATCTTTTCGGTTCAGGAGGAGGTGGCGGCCCTCGTGGCTTCAACCGTCCAAGGCGCCGCCGAGGCAGATGCGACTAGCCGCTCGCGGCGAACGCCGCCGGCCGATTGGGCCGCCTACGACTACTACTTGCAGGGTCGCGCGCACTACCATCAGTATGAAATGGACAAGGGCGAATCCATGTTTACCCGGAGCGCCGAACTCGATCCGACTTTTGCTCAAGGGCATGCCTATCTAGCGCAGTGCCTGGTTGCGCGATTCTGGTACGACCGCGATCCTCGTACGCTGCAAAGTGCCTTGCGGTCTGCGCGCACAGCGCTCCTGCTCGACCGGAATGACGGCATCTGCAACCAGAGCATGGGTCTCGTGCTTGTACATATGCGCCAGCATGGGGATGCCGGACTGCATTTCCAGCAGGCCCGTACGCTCAATCCGCACGACGTCAACATTGCCGGAGACTATGCAAGCTGGCTCAACTACGGCGGCCAGCCTCAGCAGTCCTTGGCGGTCCTCGAAAGGGCCATACTGCTCGACCCGTTGCCCCCGGTCTGGTTCTGGGAGGTGAAGGGAAGCGCGCTCTTCCTGCTCGGCCGATATGCCGACGCCATCGACGCTTATCGGAAGGCCGGCGACCAGTTCTTCATCCATGCCTTTCTCGCGGCGGCCTACGCCCATCTAGGCGAGATGGAAAACGCGCATGTCGCAGTCGAAGCCACACTGAGGCTGCAACCGGACCTCTCGCTTGGCTACCTTGCCCACCTTCCCTTCGCAGACCCATCTTCCTCCGAACACTTCCTCTCCGGCTTCAGAAAGGCCGGCTTTTTATAGGATCCAGCCGGTCCGACAACTCATCGCCGCAGTTGCGTGCATGTGAGCAGTAAGAAGGACGACGGCAATGATATTCGACAGGACAACCTCCCATACTGTTGGAACCTGACATACGGGGTCATTGCTGGATCAGGCCCGTCGTCCAGCAACGCAGTCATGTTACCTTTGGCAGACCGTCCGCTTTCGGGCGAAGGTAAAGTTTGCCGAACTCCGAGATCAGGCGCATTGCTGCCGCCAGCCGGCAACCGCTGCGAGGGTGAGGAAGGACAATGGGATTGTGCCTGGCGCCAGGTCGCTCGCATCGAGAAGAAAGACCCGCCATGTGGAAGCTGCCGGACCCGATCACCACGGTCGGGCGTCACGGCATCCTGTTCGGGACCGCCATACTCCCATGAGTGTCAGCGACGGCTGGTTTCGACCTTCGGCAACAATATCTGGTTCGTCCTCGTGCATGTAAAACTGGAAAGAAACGCGCAGTCGCGACGTTCTCTACATTGCGGTACTTGACATGGACTCGATATCGCTCGCGCAGTATCCTCTCGGCTTGACGCGTGTCCACGGTGCCCGGAATGTCAGGCGCACGCGTGAGTTCACCAAGTGGGTTCTCTCGCTACCCGGCAGTGAGGCAGCCTCGCCTGGTCCGCTCGGATTGCTACCAATACCAGCTGTGTTTTGGGCATGCGTTTGAGGGCAAGTCTTCAGAGCCTCGCCGGACAGGTGGAAATGAGCTCGGTGCGATCAGGATGGACAATTGTGCTCGAACTTGACATAGCCGACGTCTTCGCGGCCCGCCATGCACTCGACGGCGATGGCCATCCCGGCTCCAACCTTGAAGCTGTTATCTGGCACTAACCATGGTCCGCCCCAGCCCAGTCCGAAGGAATGGCCATGGATTGGGTAGCCGCAAAAAATTCCGCGGCCGTCAAGAACATCGAGGACTGCCTTGTACAGATCGCTTGCCGTTACGCCAAGGCGGCATGCGGCCACGCCTGCCTCAATTCCGGCAATGGCACCGTCGTAGATTTCATTCTGCCGCGCGGACCACTTTCCCCGACAACGACAGACCTTGAGAAGTCCCAGACCTAGCCCTCGACAGAAGGCGATGAGGGCCTGCCCCTCAGACCCCGTGAACATCATGCGAACACGACGCCAAAAGCTTCATTGCCCTCATCTCGCGGCAGATCCAATGCTCACGCAAGGAATCAGCCGTCGGCGGCCGCTCAAAATTTACCATTCTCATGAATAGTCCCAAATATTTAACACCTACCGATATCTTGGCGGCTATAGTCCGGGCCGCGCTGGTGGACTTGGAAATATCTCGGCATGTGCGGTTTTAGCGGCTATTTCGGCACTGTCCGGGATGGGAGGGCGCTCCTTGAAAGGATGACGGCTGCCATTGCGCATCGCGGCCCCGATGAGCAGGGGTTCTTCACCACAAAGGCGGCCGGCCTCGGCCATGCGCGGCTGTCCATCGTCGGTCTCGGGGACGGCCAGCAGCCGATGTCCGATGCGACGGGCGATCTGACGATCGCCTTCAACGGCGAGATCTTCAACTATGTGGAATTGCGCGAGCAGCTTCGCGCGAAAGGCCGCCATTTCCGGACAACCAGCGACACCGAAGTGATCCTGCATCTCTATGACGAGATGGGGGAGGATTGCGTCTCCGCGCTCAATGGCGATTTCGCCTTTGCGCTCTGGGACGGCCGCCGCCGCCGCATGGTTCTGACCCGCGACCGCATGGGGGTCCGGCCGCTCTTCTATACAAGGCAGGGCGAACGGCTTTACTTCGCCTCGGAGGTCAAGGCGCTCCTCCAGGCCCCGGGCGTCGCGGCCGAGATTGATCCGGTCGCACTCGACCAGATCTTCACGCTCTGGGCCCCGATCGCGCCGCGCACGCCCTTCCGCAACATCTACGAGATCGAACCCGCAAGCCTGATGATCGTGCAAGAGGGCAGCGTCTCGACCCGGCCCTACTGGAGTCTGGAGTATCCCGACCGGGACGCGCCGCCCCGGCAGGGGGACGAGCGTGCCGCGGCCGAGGAACTGCGCGCCCTCCTGACGGAGGCGACCCGCATGCGCATGCGCGCCGATGTGCCAGTCGGCGCCTATCTGTCTGGCGGCCTCGATTCCTCCATCACATCGGCGCTGGCGGCGGGCATGGCGCCGGGTGGCCTCAGGACCTTCTCGGTCACATTCGATAGCGCCGAACATGACGAGAGCCCCTTCCAGATCGAGATGGCCCGTGCGCTCGGCACGCATCACAGCGCCGTCGCCTGCGGGGAAGGCGATATCGCCGCCGTCTTCCCTGACGTTATCCGCTTCACCGAGCGGCCGATCCTGCGCACTGCCCCTGCCCCGCTCTACAAGCTCTCGAGCCTCGTGCGCGAGGCCGGTTTGAAAGTGGTGCTGACGGGCGAAGGCGCCGACGAAGTCTTTGCCGGCTACGATATTTTCAAGGAGGCCAGGGTTCGGCGCTTTTGCGGGAGACAGCCCGGCTCCCGCATCCGGCCGCATCTGTTCCGCAAGCTCTACCCCTATCTTCCCGGCCTAAGGCAGCAATCGGCCGAGTACCTGTTCTCCTTCTTCGGGGCTAGCGGCGCGACGCTTGACGATCCGCTGTTCTCCCATCGGCCGAGGTTCGACGGCACGGCGGCGACGAAGCTGTTCTACTCGGGCGATCTGCGTGCCACATTGTCCGGATATGACGCCGCCGAGGAGCTCGCCGCGCGGCTGCCCGAGGCGTTCGCCCGCTGGCATCCCTTGCATCAGGCGCAATATCTGGAAGCCCGCTTCCTTCTCCCTGGCTATATCCTGTCCAGCCAGGGCGACCGCATGGCGATGGCCCACGGCATCGAGGGCCGCTTTCCCTTCCTCGACCATCATCTGGTCGAGTTTGCCGCCGGCCTTCCTCCCGAGATGAAGCTGAAGGGGCTCGTGGAGAAGCATATTCTGCGGGAGGCGACCAAAGACCTGCTGCCGGCCGCCATCGGCCGGCGGACCAAGCAGCCCTATCGCGCACCGGATAGCCAGTCCTTCGTTGGGCCGGGCACGAGGGACTATGTCCAGTCGGCCCTGGGCGACGCCGCAGTCAGCGCCGGCGGGCTCTTCAATCCGAAGGCAGTGGCAAAACTACATGAGAAATGCAGCCGCCAGCCGGCCTCCGGCTTTCGCGACAACGCGGCCTTTGTCGGCATCCTGTCGACGCAGCTGTGGCTGACGACTTTCACCGGCACAGGCATTTGCAACGCAAAGGCCGCCTGACACCACCAAGGAAAGCGAACGACATGACCGATACGATCCAAGACGCAGTGAAGGCCTTTGTCATCGAGAACTTCCTGTTCGGCGACACCACCCACGCCCTCGCCGATACGGACTCGCTGATCGAGAACGGCATCATCGATTCGACCGGCGTTCTGGAACTGGTGGCCTTTATCGAGGACCATTGCGGAATCACAGTTGCGGACGCCGATATCGTGCCGGCCAACCTCGATTCACTGGCGCGCATCACGGCCTTCATCACAGCGAAGACCGCATCGCTCGTCGCGGCGTGACGGCTGGCAGCGGAAGGCCCGAGCTCATGCGGGTCGAGCAATTCCTCATCACGAACGCGGCCGCGCATGGCGCGAAGACGGCGCTTGTCACCGACCGGGAGCGGTTGCGCTATGACGAGCTCGACGATCTGTCGAACCGGCTTGCGACCGCTCTCGCCGAGAATGGCGTGCAGCGCGGCGACCGCGTTCTCGTCTTCATGGACAATTGCTGGGAAGCCGCCGTCTCGATCTTCGCGGTTCTCAAGGCGGGCGCGACCTTCAGCCCGATCAACGCCTCCACCAAGGCCGACAAGCTCGCTTATGTCATCGACGATTGCGAGGCTGCGGCGATCCTGACTCAGGCCAAGCTGATGCCTGTCGTGATCCAGGCGCGTGCGCTGTCGGACCGGCCGTTCTTCGTCGCGTCGACGCAAGCGCCATCCAGCCATACGCCGGATGGCGCTGCCTCCTTCGAGGATTGTCTCAAGGTCGCGCCCGTGCCCATTCGCCATGGCGGGATCGATATCGACCTCGCCATGCTGATCTACACCTCGGGCTCCACCGGCCGCCCCAAGGGCGTGATGATGACGCATCGCAATATCGATGCCGCGGCCGAATCCATCACGACCTATCTGCGCAACACCCGTGACGACATCATCCTCAATGTCCTGCCCCTGGCTTTCGACTACGGCCTCTATCAGCTGCTGATGGCGACGAAGCTCGGCGCGACCCTCGTCCTCGAAAAATCATTCGCCTTTCCGCAGGCCATTTTCGAGCGCATCCGCGCCGAGAAGGTCACCGGTTTCCCGCTGGTGCCGACGATGGCGGCGCTGATCCTGCAGATGCGCGATTTGGCGCCGGGTTTCCTGCCGAGCCTTCGCTATATCTCGAACACCGCCGCCGCCCTGCCGCCGGTGCATATCGCCCGGCTGCGCGAGCTGTTCCCCGGCGTACGGCTCTTTTCCATGTACGGTCTGACGGAATGCAAGCGCTGCACCTACCTGCCCCCGGAGGAGCTGGACCGCCGGCCGGGTTCCGTCGGCATCGCTATTCCCAACACGGAAGCGATCGTCGTCGACGATGAGGGCAACCGCATGCCACCGGGCGTGGCGGGCGAGTTGGTCATCCGCGGCCCGCATGTCATGCAGGGCTATTGGCGCAACGACGTGGCCACGGAGCAGATGCTGCGTCCCGGGCCGCATCCCTGGGAAAAGCGGCTCCACACCGGTGACCTGTTCCGGACGGACGAGGACGGCTTCCTTTATTTCGTTGGCCGCAAGGACGACATCATCAAGACGCGCGGCGAAAAGGTCGCCCCGAAGGAAGTCGAAACTGTGCTGCACGCCCATCCAGGCATCGTGGAAGCCGTGGTGACCGGCGTGCCGGATCCGGTGCTCGGCCACGCCATTGCCGCTCTCGTCGTTCTCTCGGACGAGACCCTGAGCGAGCGGGACATCATTCGCTACTGCGCCGTTCATCTCGAGGATTTCATGGTGCCGAAGCTCATCGAGTTCCGCCGCGAGTTGCCGAAGACCGATACCGGAAAGGTCAGCCGAAGGCTGGCGGCCGAAACGTTGGGGACTGCACAATGAATCTCTCCCTCGCCCCGAGCCGTCCCGCCTTCTCGGCCGACGCGCTGACGCTCGACAACGCAGCGGAAACCGATCGCATCGTCGCCGGGTTGCGCGAGCAGCTACGCGGCATGCGCAAGCGCGGGCTCGTGCTCGGCCTCTCTGGCGGCATCGATTCCAGCGTCTCGGTCGCGCTCGCCGCCCGCGCCGTCGGCGCGAAGAACGTCTTCTGCCTGTTCATGCCGGAAAGCGACTCCGATCCCGACAGCCTCCGCCTCGGCCGGCTGGCCGCCGAAACCTTTGGCGTCGAAGCGATCGTGGAGGATATCGGCCCGACGCTGCACGCGATGGGTTGTTATCAGCGGCGGGATACCTTCATCCGCGAGCTGGTGCCGGAATACGGGCCGGGCTGGGCCTCAAAGATCGTCATCGCCAATTCACTCGCCGGGGAGGGCTACAACATCTCCTCGCTGGTGGTGCAGGACCCCGAAGGCCGGCAGACGAAGCTGCGCATGTCGGCGGCGGTCTATCTCGGCATCGTCGCCGCCACCAACATGAAGCAGCGCACGCGCAAACAGATCGAGTACTATCACGCCGACCGGCTGAATTTCGCCGTGCTCGGCACGCCGAACCGGCTC
Organism: Mesorhizobium sp. WSM4833; assembly: GCF_055811095.1. Classification (NCBI taxonomy): domain Bacteria; kingdom Pseudomonadati; phylum Pseudomonadota; class Alphaproteobacteria; order Hyphomicrobiales; family Phyllobacteriaceae; genus Mesorhizobium; species Mesorhizobium sp. WSM4833. The sequence continues at coordinate 302,642 of NZ_JBVVQG010000009.1, read as the reverse complement.
GAATACGACCAAGGCTTCTTCGTGAAGAATGGCGACGGCGCGGCTGACGTCAAACCGATCGCCCATCTCTACAAGAGCCAAGTCTATGCGCTTGCCGCCCATCTCGGCATTCCCGAGGAAATCTGCCGCAGGGCGCCGACGACCGACACCTATTCCCTCGAGCAGACGCAGGAAGAGTTCTACTTCTCCCTGCCCTATGACCGCATGGATATTTGCCTCTTCGGCCTGAATAACGGCCTTTCAGCCGCGGACGTCGGCGCCGCCGCGAAGCTGACTGCGGTCGAGGTCGAACGCGTCTGGGCCGATATCGCCGCCAAGCGCCGGGCGACGCGCCATCTGCACCTTGGCCCGCAGCTCGTCCGCCCCGTCGAGGAAATCGCCAGCTGAGATCGGCGCGACCATCGGGATTACGTCGCCGCGCGGGCAAATGACGGCCTATTCGAACTGCTCCCCGGCCAAGCGATTCCAGCGCTCGCCGGCCAGCCCGTTGAAGAAGCCTTGCGAGCTCAGAAACGCGTTCACCAGCTCCTCGTCGCGCGAATGCACCACGGTCGAGGCCGGTTGAGTGAAGGCGACCCGCCGGCCCAGCATCGCTGCGAGCAGAGCGGGTTGCGTCCGGCCGCGCAGGCCGGCGGCGCCGCGCCGCGCCGCATCGCCAATCAAGCAGTCGACGACGGAACCAGCTTGCCCCGGCAGGGCCAGAACCTGCAGCACGCGCGCCATCCTGCCCGGGCGGGTGTGATAGAGGAAGGCGCCGACCAGCGCCCCGCTGGGGGAGGAGACGGACGCGAACACGGCATCACCATAGTCCGGCTTCTGGGAAGCCTCCGCGAGGATATGCGCAAGCTGCTCGGCGCTCCAGTCGGGGCGGAGCGGGAACTGCCGCGTCAACGGGTCCAAAAGAGCCGCAAAACCGGCTTGATCGATTTCGGCTACCTTGAGGCCGCCCTTGCCATTCCAGAGTTCCGGGACCCCGGACCAGCGCATCTCGTTCTCCTGCATCCGTCCGCGAAGATAGCGATCGAGTCCGCGCGCGAGCGGGTCAAGCAAGCGCACGGCGCCGGCTCGCCGCGAGGCTAGATCGAGCAGGAAGGCCGAAGGCCGGATGACCCGGATCCAGTCCAGGCTGTATTGCGGCAGGGCGACCCCGCGCAGTTTCGTCCACATCTGCGTCGAGAGGGCATTTGCGGTTTCGCTGAAGGAGATGTCCTGCGGCCCGGCCAGGAATGTCCTGAGCAGCCTTGCGCCGGCCATCGGGTCGTTCGCCCGCGGTTCGACCATGAGCGAACCACAGATGGCGGCGCGCAGCTTGCACTGGCCATGCCTCATCGGCAGCACATTTACGCCGACAAAGCCTGAAATGTCGCCTTCGCTCGCAATATGGACGAGAGACGCGATCTCCGGATCGCAGACCGGGCCTTCGAGATAGTGCCAGCGCAGATAAGTCTCGAGCGCCGGAGGCGGCGGCTTGCCACCGTCCCGGAAGGTTCTTTGAAAGAGCCCGGCGACGGCCGGAATATCCGCAGCCTGCAGGGGACGAATCTGGCTCATGCCAAACTCGCGGAGGATGAGATCGCGGGCGAACCGTTCCCAAGCTTGCGGAGGAGTGCGACACGCGGCATTCCGACCTCATCCTTGGCGAATGTCACGGGTTCATAGGCCTTGGCTCTGGCTATCAGGGCAGCCACCTGGCGGTCCTGCCCCTGCCCGAACTCGAACAGCAGCCAGCCATCAGGCTTGAGGAAATCGGTTGCGTCCCGGATCAGCCGCTGTTGGATCGAGATGCCGTAAGGCCCCCCGTCGAAGGCCTCGCGCGGCTCGCCCTCAAGCAGATGCGCGCTCTCGCCTTCGAGGCGCGCGGTCGAGATATAGGGCGGATTGCAGACAATCATGTCCGCTGCGCCGATAAGCCCATCGCCCTCCAGCGCACCGAACAGATCCCCTTTCCGGATGGTGACCCGGTCCTGAAGGGCCAAGCGTTCGGCATTGCTCCGGGCGAGCGCGACCGTGCTGTCAGTCACGTCCACCCCCCAGACGCGGGCCGACGGAACTTCCGCGGCGATCGCCAGAGCAAGGTTGCCGGAGCCGCAGCACATGTCGATCACCATCGGGCCGGGCGCGCGATCGCCAAGAATCGCAAGCGCCCTCTGTCCGAGCAACTCCGTTTCCTGACGCGGCACGAGAACGCCCGGAGCCAGTTCGAGCATCACGCTCATGAAACGATGCAGGCGGGGCGTAGAACGGCCGGCTAGGGCTGCTGCTCTGTGCGGCACGGCGGTTCCTTACGTCATCCGACAGTATTGCATACACAGGACCTATCGCGCTCCGGTAAACGGCTGCTAAAGATATCGCCGCCGATACTGCGCAGCGCACCAACTCGGCCATATAGATGCGGCGTTGGTGCGCGGATATGAAATCGAACGCATTTCGGTCTTTGAAGTTGCCGATTGTAGCTGCCGGACTTGATGTCGGACAGACTCCGGGCGTGCGCACGCCAGCATGCGGTTGAGTACCGCTGCAACCGACGGCAACCTCGGTCTGCTGAGCGGCGAACGAATGAGCCAGCAAGCTCCACATACTTCAATTGCGTCTGCCCGGGGAGGCAGTCTGTGGATTCGAGGCGTAGTCTCGGCTAAGCATACCCGATGGACGACAGATCCTCGTTTATGAAATCCAGCATAGACCATCTCCCGCCGCCAAAGCAGCGCGAGCTGACAAGAACGGTGGAGGTGCTGCTTCAGGAGTTCGACGACGCGCTGAAGGCTGGTGATGGTGAACAATCGCAAGCTGACCGATTCCGCCGGCTATTGGCAGTCTGCGGCCGACCGCCTGATGCGTGAATGGAGACACCCGTCAGCGTCACCGTCCACTCCCGCCGGGAGGTGAACACTGCACTCAGGGAAGGTCAGTACTTCTTTGTCGACATCCGCCGTGAGGGAATCGTTCTCTACGAGCTCGACGGGGAGCCGCTCACTATTCCGGTCCCTACAGGCCCCGTGGAGGCCTTTCGGATGGGAGGGGACTATTTTGCGGGCCGCCTGCCCCAAGCAAGAACGTTCGCTGAGGGTGCGGAGTTCTTCGCAGCCAAGGGCAGACTCAAAGGGAGAGCCTTCGTTTCACTCCACCGAATTTTATGCTTGAATGTCTCTGAAACCTGGTCGCGGAGCGCCTCCCACTTTGAACGATCCCTTCGCCCCCCTACGGCAACGTTTCCTGGCCAGGTGCGCCGCTCAACTGGCGGAGTTGAAGGCGGCGCGGCACACAGTCCTTTTCAAGGGTTCCAACGACTCACTGATTGCGACCGCGCACTCGCTCGCCGGAGCCGCGGGAACGTTCGGGTTTGCGGAGATCAGCGTACAGGCATCGGCGCTGGAAACACTGCTGATCGAGCAGCCGGATGACGGGGCCGTGCATGCCGCACTCGACGGGCTTATCGAACAACTCGAGCATACGTTGAAGTGACTTAACCGAAAGGGCTCACTTCTTAGGTCCAGTCAGGCCGGTCCTGGTCATCTCGCCCCAGCTCTGGTCGGCGCGTAGATACTGCCACCAGCCCTTCACGCGCCATAAATTGTTGAGCTGGCGGTAGCCGAAGTTCTCGATCACTGCCACGGCCGTGAGCACGGCGAGGTCCCGCGCGCGCGGAAAACGCTGAAGCTCGGCTTCTTCGAGGACCAGCGAACACACGCTCACGCAAACGCCGTAGGTGAAAACCAGCGATGTGAACGCCAAGAGATACTCGGTCGAAAGAATGCCGAGCAGCCAAAAGGTCGGAATGAGCACATAGCCCAGGACTTCCGAAATCGGCCCCAGCACATCAACAACCAGTATGTGACCAAAGCCGAGGAAGCCAACACGCCCATAACGGGGGTTGAAGAGCATGGAGCGGTAACGGAAGAAGCATTCGAGCGCACCGCGCTGCCAGCGCGTGCGTTGTCTGGCAAGAACGCGGAGTGACTCGGGCGCTTCGGTCCAGCACACCGGCTCAGGAATGAACTGGATGCGGTATTTGCGTTTGGTGTCCATCATGTGACGGTGCAGCTTGATCACAAGATCGAGGTCCTCACCCATCGACCCACCGGTGAAGCCGCCAACCGCTACCACTTCGGCGCGGCGGAACATGCCGAAGGCGCCGGACACCAGCATCAGCGTGTTGATGCGGCTCCAGGCAAGCCGCGCCATGAGAAAGGCCCGCAGATATTCGACCACCTGAAACAGGGGCAGCAGCCGGTTCGGCAGCCGGACCTCACGCACCCTGCCACCTTCGATCCTGGACCCGTTGGCGATCCGGATCGTGCCGCCCACAGCGATGGTGCGCTCTGGATCGTCGATGAAGGGCTGCGCGGCACGCATTAGCGCATCGGGCTCGAGGATGGAATCGCCGTCGATCACGCAAAACAGCGGCGCGCGGCAGACGTTGACGCCGGCATTCTGGGCATCGGCCTTGCCGCCATTTTCCTTATCAACCACAAACAGCCGTTCGGTCATCGGCGAGGAATAGACACCGCGGATCGGCTTGTGCGTCAGGGCCTCCTCATAGGGCCGATGGAATTTCACAAGCTTGAAGCCTTCGATAAGGCGCTGCAGAGTCTGGTCCTTCGAGCCGTCGTTTATGACGATCACCTCGAAATTCGGATATTCAAGCGCCAGCATCGAGTGCACGCTCTCGACTACGTTCACTTCCTCATTGTAGGCGGGTACCAGGAGCGCGATTGGCGGCGCGACGTCCCCATAACGGCGCCATAGCAGCGCCGAACGCGCGACTGGCGGGCGCTTGGACAGCGCGTAGGCGGCAATAATAAGCTGCAGCAGGTATACCGCCGTCTGCGCCAGCCCTGCCCCAATGATGAACCAGGACAGGATGGAGGCACCCAGGACGATCTCTTGGCTCCAGTCGAACATCAGGCGGCCGGCCCCTCGGCAAGGATCAGCGAGGCGGTGCGCTGGCGGCGCGAGACCTCGCTGGTGGCGATCTCGCGCAGCACCTGCTCTCCCTTCTGGCCGAACGAGCGGAGCGCGTTGGCGGCGGCATAGCGCACAGTCCATGCCTCGTCGTCCATAAGCTGCGCGAGGGGCGCGGCGAGTTCAGACAGGCCGAGGCGGCCCGCCGCATTGGCAGCGTCTGCACGCACATTCCAGCCGCCAATTTCCATCGCCTTGGTCAGGATGGCCGTCGCATTGGCATGTCCGGTCAGCCCGAGTGCCCGCAATGCGGCTGCGGCAACCTCCGATGACGGATCGCCGGCCGCGCGGGCAAAGAAGTCGCCAAACCGGAACCCGCCGTTGCGGGCAAGTGCATCGATTGCGGCCGCTCTAATGAAAGGCACCGCGCCCTGAAGTCTGGCGTAATCCTCAAGTTCGTCGAGCCGCTTCGGCGGAAAGCGCCTGAAAAGCTCGATCAGGCGTCGCGAGCGCTGTCCCGCCACGCCGATCTTGCGCAGCGTTATGACGAGCGGCGGCAAGGCGCCGAGATCGCAGAGCGCGATCGCGACGGCGATCCTGACCTCGCGTGATCCGTCGCGGTCGAGTGCCGAAAGCAGGCTTGCCACTGCGTTTTCCGAACGCAGCGCCGCCAGCATCTCGGTCGCGTGGATGCGTTCGGCGGCGTTGCCTTTTTCCAGTTGGGTACTGACAAGCGCCGGCAGGCCACATTCGTTGAAGGCTGAGAGGAGCTCGTCGTGCTCCTCGCCGCGCAACAGCGAAATAAACTCGAAACCGGCATCGACCGCCACCCTCGCCGGCACCGCAAGCAGCGCCGTCTTCAATGCCTCGCGATCGCGATTTTCGGTGAAGGCGATCAGCGCCGTCAGAAGAAGGCGCCGCTGATCGGCGCCCGTCGTCCCCCGGCGCTCCTGCAATACCCGACGCACGATCAGTAGAAGCATGATCGCCAGGGAAAGGGCACTGAGCAGGATGGATAAGTGCCAGATGTACAACATGATCAGAACCGCGTGGTTAGGCCGAGCCCGAATGTGGTTCGGTCGAATGTCGGGCGCTGCTCATGGGCGAGGCTGCCGCGCAGCGTCAGCGGATCGGTGACGTCCCAGGAGATGCCGCCAAAGACGGTACGCGTCGGCACCAGCGTGCCGTCGGAGATCTCGGGGGCATCTGCATAACCACCAAAAACGTTGACGGCCGGGGTGACTGCAAGATCGGCCCGCAGCACATAGCCATCGGCGCGTGTGCCGATATCGTCGGCTGCGTGAACCCAACGTGCCGAAAGCCCCAGCCGGCCGTCCAGGACATAGGCCTGCACCCAGGGCGAGATTGTGGTGACCTCGGCGGTGACGAAATTGTCATAGCGAGCATCGATGTTGAGCGAGAACGGACCGAGCGCTTTCGCGGGCGCCATGATCTGCCACGAAGCGCCGGCGCCGATCGAATATCGGGCCAGGAAATCGGCATCCGGCGTCGCCGCTGCCAGCACATAGGCCGAAACCGTCGGCGAAAAGGCCTGGTCGATGCGGCCGTCGATCTGAACATCGGTGCGACCGTAGCGGGTCGCCATCCGGGTGTGGCTTGAAATGGTTGTCTGCGGGGTGAGTTGATAGGCAAGGCCAACCGAACTGTCGGTCCAGTCGCCAAGCCCCTCGGTGAGATCGCTGACTTCGCTGCCCAGATCGAGTCGCCATTTGCGCGGCGGCGGCGCAGCCAGCCTTTGCACGATATCGGCAGAGCCCGGCTCGATGGCGAGCGCTTGGCGGTAGGCTTCCCGCGCGGCGAAGTCGTCGCCACGCGCCCGGCGCAGGTCGCCGATCCCCACCAGCGCCTCGGCATTGTGCGAATCTACCGCCAGCACCCGCTGAAACGACTGCTCGGCCCGCGTGTAATCCTGCTCGAGCAGGGAAATTCGCGCGTCGAGAGCCATCGCCTCGACATTGTCAGGCGCGGTGCCAAGCACATCATCGATCATCGCGCGGGCGCGCGGTACGTCGCCCTGCCAGATCGCCAGGCGCACCTTGCCGAGGCGGGCACCGAGAAGGCGGGGCCTAATGGCCAGCGCCTGGTCGAAGAACTGCCCGGCCTGGTCGAATTTCTGCTGGGAGCCAGCCACCAAACCGATGGCGACCAGGATATCAGTGTTTTTCGGCGCCAGCCGAAGGGCGCGGCGATACGCATTCTCCGCCTCCGGCAATTGTCCCGCAGCCCGCGATCGTCGGCCCTCCTCCATCAGGCCGGCGACGGGATCCGGCCGCGGCGGGCGCGGTATCTTCCTCGCGGTCGCAGGTTTCGCCTTGCTGCTGCCGGCCCGCTGGGCTTTGCGGATGTTGGCAACAAGGGTACTTGCATCGGCATTGTCGGGCTCGGCACGCGACACCTCTTCGGCGAGCGGCAAGGCGGCGTCCGGATTGCCCGAGCGGAACTCGACTTCGGCCATGCCGAAGCTGGCGTCCCGATAGGTTGGGGCAAGGGACAGTGCCTTGGAAAAGGCTTCGCGCGCCGCCGGCAGATTGTTGCGGCCAAGCTCGGCGAAACCGAGTTGCACCAGGGCGTCGGCATTGTCGGGCCTGAGCGCCAGGGCTCGCCGGAAAAGACCCGCCGCCGCCTCGAAACGCTGCGCTTGCCTGGCCTTGACGCCGAACTCGTAAAGTTCATCCACCGTCTGCGCCAACGCCGCGCCCTGGGGCGCAGCGATCGTCAGGACCAGCCATGCGGCAAGGGCTGCGCGCCGGCCGCGCCGCATCAGCGCTTCCCGCTCTTTCGCGCGAGCAGACGCGCAAGCCGGGCCAGCAGCTCCTCGGGAATGAATGGTTTCACAAGATAGTCGTCCGCTCCCTTCTCCAGGGCCGAGACGATATCCCTTTCGCCCTTGCGGGCGGTCAGCATGACGACCGGAGTTTCGGACAAAGCCGGATCGTTTTTGATGCGGGCAAGCACCTCCAGGCCGTCGGCCTTGGGCATCATCGCGTCGAGCACGATGATGTCCGGCGCCTCATGCTCCGCCTTCAAGAGCGCTTCCGCCCCGTCTACTGCCTTGATGACCTCATATCCCTTTGCCCTGAGCCTGAATTCCATCAGCTCGATCAACAAGGGATCGTCGTCGCAAATCAGAACTCTTGCCTTCGATCCGTTCACCAGCCTTGCTCCGGTTCCGTCGCCCCCCGGAGTGATCAACCCATGAACCGACATCCGCCAATGCGGTTCATGCAGACAGAAATATTCTTCTCAGCTCTCTCATCGACGTCCGCCGATGCCACCGCGATTATAGACAACCTGATTCGCTGCGCCTGCACCCTCGGCACAATCAGTAGATGAATAAGGCGACATGGTATAGGAGCCCTGAACGGCATCGCACAGTCTGCAGCCAGAACGCGCTCGGTGGCCAGTCAATCGTCGACTCAGGCGCGCGACAGAAGCAATCTTTTGACTTCACGGGCAAGCGCAAGCGGGTCGAACGGTTTGGCGATCACCCCTACCGCGCCCATTGCCAGATAGCGTTCGACCTCATGCGTCTGGGTGCGCGCGGTGATGAACACCACGGGTATCGAGGCCGTCGCGCCAGCCTCGGCCAGACGCCTCAGCGTCTCCGGCCCATCCATGTCCGGCATCATCACGTCGAGCAGAATGAGGTCGGGTTGCCATTCGGCGGCATCGGCCAGTGCCTGCATGCCCGAAGAACAGGACCGCACCTCGAATTCCGGCTCGAGCTCCAGCGACATCTGGGCGATTTCGCGGATATCGTCCTCGTCATCCACATAGAGGATCCTTGCGCGCATCAGCATCACTCCTTGGCGTTCGCGGCAAGCCGGGTTCGGGACGTAACCAACATGCTCCTGACCAGCTTTGCCACATCGATCTCCGACGCCTTGGTCTTGGTCATGATCGCCTGCACGCGATCGCCGAGTTTCTGGTCGAGCTCCGCCGCCGAAAACACGATGACGCCGGTCTCCAGCGGCAGATCGACGAGGAGATCCAGGCCAGATCCGTCGGGGAGTGCAATGTCCAGGATGATCAGATCGAAGCGATGCTTCGCGACCGCCTGCCGAGCTTCCTGCAGCGTCTTTGCGGATGTGATCGAGACGCCCGAGCCCAGCCCCTCCGACATCACCGCGAGCACGCCCTCGTCGTCTTCGACATGCAGGACCTGTGGCCTCGGCTCGACCCTGCGGCCGACGATCTTGGCGAGAGCGGCGTGAAGCCGTTTCGAGTCCACCGGCTTCTCCAGCCAATCGATGATGCCGACGGCGCTGCCGTTCAGCGAGCGCCTGGCCTCGTCGGCGACGGCGGAGATGACGATGACCGCAATGTCGGAATTCACCGGTGATGCCCTTAAGTCGTGAAAGAGCTTGATGCCGGATTCCCCCGCCAGCTTGATGTCGAGCGTCAGCGCTACGTAGTCGCGGGAGCTCAGGAGCGCCTTGGCGGTGTCGATATCGGGCGCGACGTCGCTGGAAAAGCCTTCCGCATCAAGAAGTGCCGCGATCACCGCAGCGATGTCGGGCTCGTCCTCGCAGATGAGGACACGCAGGCGGCCATCGCGCTTGCGCGCCCGGCGCTCGACCAAAACCGGCTTGTCGGCCTGCCTGTGCGCCTCGGGAAGGTCGACGTGAAACGAGGTTCCCTGGCCTTCCTCGGTTTCGAAGGAAACGGCGCCCCCGAGCTTTTCGGTGATGGACTTGACGATGCTCAAGCCCAGGCCGGTGCCGCCAATTTTACGGGTGCTGGAGGCGTCCGCCTGCTCGAACTTTCCAAATATACGGCTGCGGAAAGCCTCCGGGATGCCGGCGCCCTGGTCCACCACGGAAATGCGCAGCATGTCGCGGTCACGACGCTGGAATTTCACAGTGACGGTCCCATCGGTTTGCGAGAACTTGATCGCATTCGACAGGAGGTTCGCCATCACCTGGTGCAGGCGATCCGGATCGATGTTGGCCTCGGCGCGCGGGGCATCGTCGACCAGAACGATCCTGATCCGACTGTCGGCCATGTAGTTGGAGCTGGCGGCAATGGCCTGCTCCAGGACCTGGCGGACAGGCATCTGCTTGATCTTGAAGGTGATCACGCCCGATTCGATCTTCTCCATGTCCAGAATGTCGTTGATGAGAAGAACCAGCCTTTCGCTATTGGTATGGGCGATGTTGACGAGATTGGCGGCCTTGGGCGGCAGTTCGCCGGCCACGCCGGCCGCGATCAGGCCGAGCGAACCCCGGATAGAGGTCAACGGTGTGCGCAACTCATGGCTGACCGTGGAAATGAAATCGTTCTTGAGCTGGGCGGTGCGTTTCTGCTCGGTGATGTCGCGATTGTAGGTGATGACACCGACGATCTTGCCGGACTCGTCGCGGAACGGTGCCTTGAGCGTGTAGAGCCAGCCTTGCCGGCCATCCGGCAAAAGCGCCGGCTGATCGATCCGCAGCGTCTGCCCTGCCTCCAGCGCGCCCATCTCATCCTGCCGGAACCGCTCCGCGACTTCTTTCGGATAGAAATCGAAATCCGTCTTGCCGATCAGATCGTCGACTGAAGTGGCGCCAACCATTTCGGCGGTGGCCGGATTGGCGGCGATGAAGCGGCCGTCGACATCCTTTATGTTCAGGCAATCGGGCAGTTCGCGAACCATGGCCCGGTAGGTCATGTTGGACATCAAGAGCTCCCGCCGGCGCTGCTGCCGATCGAGCAGGACGCCGATGATGATTGTGCTGAGGAAGCGGAACACGAGCGACGGGAACGTGCTCTGCTGCACCAGGCCGGCGACGGCTTGCGTGGGGATGACCAGAAGCGTGATCAGCCCGGCGAGAGCGACCGTTACGCCCAGACCGAATATGTCGTACATGGTGCGCGAACGGGCCGCGACGATGTGATGCCACGCGATACCGACGATTGCGGTGATGAGGATACCCATCACCCCGGCGCTGGCGCCCTGCCCGCCGAGATGGACGCGATAGGCAATGGAGCCGACCGTGGCGATCAGCATTGCCGGCCATCCGCCGAAGAACGCGGCCGCAGCAATGAAGGCGGCGCGCAGATCGACGACGAAGCCGGAGACGGACAACGCCGTCGCCATCGAAATGATCGCGCCCACGCACATGACCACGCCAAGAAGCAGCGACTGCATCCGCTTCGAAAGGCGCCCGGTGAAGTCCGCCACAAGGTCCCAGGCGACCACGAGGATGGAGACCAGTGCAAGATTGGCGAGGAGTGACTGCCAGATCTCGATCATGACTTCGGCTCCTTTTTTCCGATAGATAGCGCCAAAACCTATCCGAGGTCTAAAGAAGCTACAGCCCGGTCGGCGGTGCGGTCGACCCCGCGATCAGGGCAGCTCGGTGGGGCCACCTTGATTGCTGCTGCATCTATGGCCGACATGAGGCGCAAAGCCGACGGTCCGGTTAGGGCAGTGAAGTCCGCGTTCCGCCAATTTTTGGCAGACAGTCGCCATCCATCCTTTTCACGTGAACAGCCTTGTTCGCCAAAACCCGTCCCCTGCCCCACCAGCCCTTGACGAAAATCGGCACGCCTGTGAGACACAGGGGTGGGAACATTTGCCCCGTGGGTACATCTATAGTCGAAACACGGGATCGCGCGGCAATTTTGGTGGCAAAGCCATACTTCTTATCGGCCGCGTAAAGATCGGCGGACTTCTAGCTCACCAACTCGCGCAGTCCGGGGCAGTTACAGCAGGTGGTCCCCTAGTCCTTGCCGACACTGACGATTTACGCAGGGCAAATCTGGGAAGGCATCTGCTGGGTGTGCCCTACCTCCACTACAATAAGGCGGAAGCCACCGCCGATCGAGCCGTATTGGTTATGACGACCGTTGCGAGCATCGTCCCGCCGTTGCCGCCATTGGGCGAGCCGCCAATGCCGCCCTGGCTTGCCGAGTCATTGCCACCCGAAGCTTGCCTGCGCCGCCGGACCCGCCGCCAAACGAAAGATGGATGTTGCTGGCCACGCCGCCCTTGGCCTCGTTGCCGGAAAGGTCGACATTGCTGATGGTAACGGTTGCGCCTTCATTGATGAACAGCGCTCCGCCTGCATCCACGTTCCTACGGCTTGACCGCTTTGGTTCCCTTCTTCGCTTGCACGGCGATCGAGGGCCCATCCGGCGGCGGGCCTGTAACGGCCCTCTTCGGCGGCTCGGCGGCGGGTGTGTCGGGCGCCTGCGGCCCGCCGGACGTGAGGTTGACCGACACACCGTAGACTTTCCACTGCCGGTTCACCGGTTCGAACAGCAGCTCGAAATTGACCTGCAGCGGTACCGATGGGAAAAACCCCGCTATGTGCAGCATACCGTTCGGCTCGATCTGCGGCAGCAAGGTCAGTTGCGGATCGAGCACCGCGACGGCGCTGAAATCGAGCGCCTGCTTGCGCTGACTGGCGAAGATGTCGCCGAGCCCCGCGGCACTGTTGGCTTGAAAATTCGGTGAGCCGAGATCGCGCAGCACGGTGTAGTTGCCGGTCTTGTTGGCCTGGTCGAGCGCCAGCAGCGTTGTCCTGGTGAGGATCAGCACGCCGTTGCGGTCGATGCTGGCGGGATGGGCTGCCTTTTGCATCACCCGCTTGTCTCTGCTTTGCGCATGCGCGGGCTGCACAGGCACCGAGACGACCATCAGCGCGACGGCCAACGCAGCGAAAAAACCGCGGGCGCCCGGGGTCCGCCAACCGGGCGCCCGCCACTGAAAAGACACGATCTGCTGAAGCCCCAAAACCCCGTTCATGCCGGCCGCGTCAGTTCAGTGTCCATGAGGCTCCGACGCTGACGCCGACATCGCCACGGCTGGTTGTCGCCGACACGGCGGCGTTGAGGCGAAAATCCTCACTGGTGTTGTAGCCAAGTCCCAGCGCCAGGCCCGATTGCCCCTTGAAATGACCAAAGCCGCCAGCGATCGACAGTTTCTCAGGCCTGTCATCGTAACGCAGTCCCGCCGTCGCCAGGGCTAGCGCCGTACCGCCACGGGCTTCCGTGCGGTTTGCGCTGATCTGCTTGCCAATATCCTGGAAGCCGGATTCAAGCGCGCCAACGCGGCCGTCGAGCGCAGCAATATTGGTGGCATTGGTCGTTACCCTGGTGTCGAGATCCGCGATCTGCGTGGTGTGCGTGGTGAGCGTGTTGGTGTTGCTGGTGATGCGCGTCTCGTGATCGGCGAGTTCGGTGGTGTTGGCCGCGATCTGCGTCGTGTTGTTGGTGATGCGCGTCTCATGATCGACGAGCTCGGCGGTGTTAGCGGTGATCTGCGTTGTATGACTGTTTACCGTGGTGCTCAGATTGGTGATGTCGGTGCTGTTCTGGGCGACCTGTGCCGGCAGGCCTTCGAGGGTCGCGACATCGAATGTTGAAGCCGCCAGATTGCCGTCGCCGTCCGTTGTCATCAGATAGGTCGTGGCGCCTTGCGCGTCCTTGCTCGCCTGCGAATTGACGCCGGCCAGCGTGTAGGTGTTTCCGCCCGTGCCGATGGCGACCTGGTTGTCGCGCGTTGTCGATGCGCCTTGGCCGATCGCGGTGGAAGCCAAGAAATTGGCGGTTGCCCCAGCGCCCAGCGCGGTGGCGTTCAAGGCATTGGCGGTTGAGTTGTGACCCAATGCAGTGGCTTCGTTCTGCCCATCAGCCGCTACGCCCGCCTCGGCGCCCATGCCGATGGCCGTGCCACCGCTGCTCAGAAAGCCGATATCAAGTCCCGCTTTTGAATAGGCGCCCAGGGCAGTGCCCTGCGCCCCTGCCTCCGCATTATAACCCACGGCCGAGCCTTCGAGTTCTCCCACATACGCGTGCGGACCGACGGCTGTGGCGAAGGCAGCAGATGTCTGTGCCTGTCCTATAGGGATACTGGTATCATTGCCGCAGGCGAGGCTGTTGGAATGGCCAGTGTCGTGGCCGCCAGCGCACTCACCTGCCAACGCATGCCCTGGAAATACCGAGATGGCCAAAACCATCGCGCCGGCCAAAGCGGTGACGAGGACCGGACCGCCGCGCGAGCTGTCTTGCTCAGTCGCTTTCGCGTCTCTCGATGCGAGACGGAACCGCCTCCCATCCGACGGTGCGGCTGTCTCTAGTTGGCGCGGCGCGCCCGCCTGCTTGATCATTCTTGCCACCACGCCCAAAAACCCCCGATCAAATTGCCGATGTGTCGGGAGAGTGCAGACAAGGCGATGAAGCGAACAGTCGTCATATGCCGACTGTTCCTCGCTTTGTGAGGCCGCTACCTCCTTGTTGGGTCGGGTTGTTGCCGCATGGTCACATATTCATTTTTGCTAATTATCGATGAGGGGACCCGGTGGCGACATCATCGCCTTCAGCGACAATGCAACTTGCGCGAGAGCTTCCGTGTGTTAGGCTTCTTCACGAAACCTGATGGTCCCAAGGATCGGAAAGTTCCCATGGCTGACGTCACCATCGAAGCGGTCTCCGCCGTGGTCGGCCAGATTTATGAGGCGGCCTACGACCAGGAACGCTGGCTCGGTGCGGTAACCGGCCTGCGCGACCTGTTCAAGGCATCGCGAAGCTGTATCGCGCGGCTTGATCAGCGGGCGTTCAACGCGGTGGGGACTGTCGATGATCCGGGACTGTGTACTCCCGAGGCGGCGGCAGCACACATGCGGGATCCCATCAGCACCGTCGTGGCTGCGCTGCCGGTTGGCAACATCTATGACCGTGCACGGATAGCGGAAGACGGCGCCGACTTCCGCCGCCGTGAGCTTTGGCAGGACTGGATGAGGCCGCGCGACATGCATCATGGGCTCGCCTCGAATCTTCTCGCATCCAACGGCTCCTATTGGTTTTTCGATATTCACCGCGGCTCCAGGCAGGACGCGTTCGGTGCCGACGACATCGACCTGTTGCAGAAGATCGTGCCGCATATGTTGCGCGCCGGGCAGATCGGCCGGCGGCTGGAGAACACCTCGGCGTTGGCATCGGCTTTCTCCCACCTGCCCTTCGGCGTGTTCCTGGTCAACGGCCACCAGCGGATCGTTCAGATGAACGAGGCCGCCGAGGCAATGCTGGCGCGGCCTGACAGCCCGCTGAGGCTGAATGGCGGCACGATCGTCGCCTCCAATCCCCGGGATGCGCAGGAGCTTCAACAATTGGTCGCGGATGCCTGCTCGCTGCCGGACGGAGCCATGCCCGGACCCGGCGGAACGCTGATGGTGCCGTCGGATCACAAGCGCTCCGACCTGACGCCGCTGGTGCTGTCGGTTGCGCCCTTCGTCGACGCCCGCGCCTACGGTTTGGCCTCGGAACGGTGCGCGGTGATCATGGTCACCGAGGTCGCCCGGCGCATCCCCGATGGCTTCGAGACGCATGTCCGCAGCCTGTTCGACCTGACGCCGGCCGAAGCCCGGCTCGCAGCAACATTGGCATCCGGGCGGACGCTGAAGGAAGCCGCGGCAAGCTCGAGCATCACCGTGAAGACCTGCCGCACCTATCTCGAACGTATCTTCTCCAAGACCCGCACCCGGCAGCAGAGCGAACTGGTTGCGCTGCTCAAGAGCACCGAACCGCTTAGCGGGCGCGGCGGGTAGCCGGCTCATGCACAGCGAGCGTGCTAAGGATTTCGAGGCCAATGGCTGACGCAAACCTGGAAGCGGTGTCCGCCGTGGTCGGCCAGATCTACGAGGCTGCCTACGATCAGGAACGCTGGCTCGAGGCAGTGACTGGTCTGCGCGATCTCCTTGGCGGCTCGCGCTCCTGCATTGTGCGGCTCGATCCAACGACGAGCAACGCAGTTTCAACAGTTTATGATCCCGAGTTCGTTTCGTCCGAAGTAACCGCTGCGCACATGCGCGATCCCATCAGCGTAGTCGCGGCCGCCCTGCCTGTGGGCAAAGTCTATGACCGCACGCTGGTAACGGAAGGGGGCGCCGGCTTCCGCCGCCGTGAACTCTGGCAAGACTGGTACAGGCCGCGTGACATGTATCACGGGCTTGCCTGTAATCTTCTGGCCGCCAACGGCTCCTATTGGTTTTTTGATATTCATCGCGGTTTGAGGCAGGAAGCGTTCGGTGGCGACGACGTCCAGCTGTTGCAAAAGATCGTGCCGCACATGCTGCGCGCCGGGCAGATCGGCCGGCGGCTGGAGAATACGTCAGCGCTGGCATCGGCTTTTTCGCATCTGCCCTTCGGCGTGTTTCTGATCAACGGCCATCAGCGGATCGTGCAGATGAACGAGGCCGCCGAGGCGATGCTGGCGCGGCCCGACAGTCCGCTGGCGCTGAAGCACGGTGTGGTAGTCGCCTCCAATGCCGGAGATGCGCAGGAGCTTCAACGGCTGGTTGCCGATGCCTGCTCGTTGCGGAACGGCGCCATGCCAGGCACCGGAGGAACGCTGATCGTGCCATCGGATCACAAGCGATCTGATCTGACGCGGCTGGTGTTGTCAGTCGCACCGTTCGTCGATGCCCGCGCCTATGGCCTGGCGTCGGAGCGCTGCGCGGTGATCATGGTGACGGAGGTCGCCCGGCGCACTCCCGATGGCTTCGAGCTACATGTTCGCAGCCTGTTTGACCTGACACCCGCCGAAGCGAGGCTTGCAACGGCATTGGCATCGGGGCGGTCTCTAAAGGAAGCCGCGGCCCTTTCCCACATTACCGTGAAGACCTGCCGCACCTATCTCGAACGGATTTTCTCCAAGACCCGGACCCGGCAGCAGAGCGAACTGGTCGCGCTGCTCAAAAGTACCGAGCCGCTCAGCGGCCGTGGCCGGTAATTCCCGAACAAAAAATCTAACAGTCGGCATTTGCCGATTGTTCGGGGCCGCGTCTTTCGGCCAGATTTTGGCTAGGTTTGCAGTGGCCAGCCATGAAGTAGGGCAGGTCGTTGATGATGCGGGGCCAATCAATGATGGAAACCGGATACGTTGTCGCGGCCGGATTATTTCCGTTTGCCGTTTCCTATACGCTCGTGGCAATGCTGCCGGGTGCCAATTTTGCCGTCGTTGCGCAGGCCGGGCTGACCGCGTCGCGTGCTACGGCGCTTTCCGCTGCCGCCGGTATCGCCCTTGGCGCAAGTTCGCTGGCGGCCGTCGTCGCGACGGGGGTCGGTTCATTGCCGCACGAGGGCATCGCGCATCAGATAGCCGCCAGCCTCTACGGCGCACTGCTGGTCCTCATTGGATGGAACTCGATGCGGCGAGCTTGGTCGATCAAGACGGGACCGGATGAGCCGAAACCGGTCGCAAACGTTCGGCACTTCCGGCTGGGTTTTGTCACTGCGGTGGCAAATCCCGCAACTGCAATATTTTTCGCCTCTTCAACGCTGAACTTAAATCTCCGCGGGGCGACTTACCTAACCGTGGTCGCATTGGTGTTTGCCATTGCGATCGCCTGGTTTGGTCTTCTTGGCCTTTGCATTTCCCAACCTGTAACACAGCGGTTCTACAGACGTTTCCGAAAGCATGCGGATATCGTCCTGGGAGGTGCCCTGGTGGCGCTCGGCTTCGCCGCGCTTGGGTCGTTGAAGGGCTAAAACATGTAGCGGTGTCTGGACTGGACAGGGTCGCGCTCACTGCAATTTGCTAGGACGGCAAGCGACGACCGGGCCGCACTCGCGCCATCGGCGATTAGCGACGCACTCCCGACGATCTCCAGTCCCCGAAGATCGGCTCGCCTGCGCGGTTTAATAGAACGGCGAATATGGCTCCCGGTCCGCTCGTGTGAAGACGGAGATGGGCTGGTCAATCCGCGCGACAACGCCCGCTCCGAAATTAATCCCAGTTCCGTCGCAGACACCAAATATGTTCGACCGCGTTCCGATCAGCACATTGACCGGTTTCCCGGCTTGGACGGGGTATGTGCTGTTGTGAATGAAAAGGACGCCGGTTGCCTGCAGCGTGTCATGCGCATTGCCGTTGCTGCTCGCTATCTCGACATAGTCGCGCCCTGCGAATGAATTTTGTGTCCAGATGCCGACAACCCCTTCCACCGAGAGCCAACCATTCGCCCAACCGTCCGCGTCGCGCGGAGAGTATTGTGTGAACAGGCGATAGGTAAGTGGGTCCGATAGCCAGAAAAGCGTTACGTAGCCGTCGATATCAGGCACATAGGTGAACCAGACGCCGGTTTCGCTCGCAGCCCACAGGCCATCCGCATCGTATGGGTCCAAATTGTTGGCGCTGACGAAATCCATTGACAGGGGTACCGGATCAGTCACGGCGTGATCGAAGAGTTGGGTGAGCGTCCAGCGCCCATTGTAGTTGAACCACTTGTCGAAGTAGGTTCCTCGAGCCACCGAGCTCAGGTCGATGATCTGTCGCTCCCCCCGTTCGACCGGACCAAAAGGAACGGGGTCGAAGTCCGGCAATTTGAGGCGCGGTATCATGACTGTGCTGGTCGCCGGTCGTGGCGACAACTTGCCCAGATCAAGCATGGATCCTGCTTCGCCAACCGCCGAACGCACGTTCCGCGCGATCAGATCCGTTCGATATTCTCGCCAATAGTGCCCGGACCGGATCTTGTCGAACGCGACCATCTGTTCGATCAGATCGTCGACGTCTTTGGCGGACCGTTTGGGCTTGGAAAGGAAAGCGTTCTGATGGCCAAGCAATTGCTTTCGCGCCTTGGCCTCACCTTCCAGAATGTCCGCGTCGAACGGCAGTTTACACCCCTCTGTTGGCGTAAAGCCGCTTTCATGCTTCGTGTGGAAATCGCCCATCGACTTGACCATGCTGCCTCCATCAGTCTCTGGCTAATCTTGCAACCAAGGTGACGGCGCTTCCTGATGATCGCCACCTCTCGCCGTCAGAATTTCACCGCGAGATCGAGCTTAGCGCCATTGTCGACAGCGCCACCGCCGAACTGTCCCGAATAGGACAGGGCGAGCGTCGCATTGGCCGACATTTTGAGGTCGATGCCGGCCTCGATCACGGCGCTGTCCGTGGCGATCGGCACGCCGGCGATGGTGAAGGCATCGCTGCCGGCAAAGGCGACCGTCGACAGCGGCGTGGTATCGCCGAAAGCGTGCCGCCAGCCGAGCATGCCGCGCGCTGTCGCATTGATGTTGCCGAGCGCAAAACCGGTCGAGCCGCGCAGGCCGAGCGTGGTGAAGGTGGCGTCGGTGGTGGAACCCGCGCTGGTCAACGCTGCCGCGCCGCCCTTTTCGGTAAAGCCGTCGGTGTGCACGCTGACATAGGCGAGATTGACGAAGGGCTCGAACTTGAAGCCCTCGGCATCGGGCCCGCTGCTACCGACCTTGTAGGCAAGTTCGCCGAAGATCTGCGCGGTGCCGGCGTCATAGTCGGCCGAAAGTTGATCGGCAAATCCGTTGAAGGCGACCGAGCGTTTTGTCGACAGGCTGCTCCAGCTGTAGGCCGCACCGGTTCGGAAAGCGATGGCGCCCCAGTTGGTGCCGCCATAGAGACCGAGATGGGAGTTGTCGGCGTCGCCCCTGGAGCTGCGATCATCGGCATCGAAGTTCGCATGGCTGTAACCGCCAAGCAGACCGACACGCCAGCCGCCCACCAGCGTGTCGGCGCCCGCCAGCAGGCCCCCCGTCGAACGATCGAAAGCGGCGGCGTTGCCGTCGCTGTCGGTGTTGCCCCAGGACCCGAAAGCCTGGCCCCAGACGGCAAAGCGATCGGTGTCGGCGGCGACCATCTCGGGGCCACCCTCGCCATAGGCCATGACGGGAAGTGCTGCGGTGCCAACATCGCCGAAGGCGGCGCGGACACGGCTGGTCGCGGCATCGCGGACGAAGCGGCTGTCCTCGACCAGCATGCCCTTGGCCGAGGCATGGATTTCGCCAGACAGCTGGTCGAAGACAGTGCGTGCCTCGGCATCGGTGGCCAACCCGGCGACGGCGCCGAACACAGCCCCGCTAGTCAGCCTGTCCAGCCCTTCGCCCGTGGCGATCTGGTTCGGCGTCAGCCCGGCATCGGCGAAGTCACGCACCTTGGCCACGTCGAGATAGGCGTTGTTGGCGTCGTAGGTGTCGGTCACCGACAGGAATGCGGTATTGGTGACGCCGGTCACCGAACCGAATTCGCCGGTCAAGCCGCCGTCGGCGGTGAGCACCTTGTATTGCGCGCCGACTTGCAGGTTGCCCACCATATGGACTTCAAGAGTGGAACCGGCAGCCAGCGTCGTCGTGCCAGTCGAGACAAACTTGTCCGATTGATTGAGGCCCCCGATATCGACCGCATAGATCGAGCTTCCATCGAACTGCGCATTGCCGCTCGTGTTGAGCACATCGCCGGCGAAGCCGTTGACCACCGTCGTGCGGCCTTGATTCACGAACATCGCCAGGTTGGTGAAGTTGGTTGTCGCGATACCGCCCACTCCGGCAGCATCGACGATGCTCCCGGGACCATTGGTCATCGTGTCGCCGCCGCCGCCGCCGCCGAAATCGCTGGTGCCGCCCGCCGTGCGCCAAGTGCCGTTGTTGTTGAATGTGTCAGCAGCAGCGCCAAAGGTCACCGTACCGGTGATGAAACCTGCGTTGGCAAGGACGAACGGCCCGCCGGTGGCCACGAGCGCTGAGTCGGTCAGCAGCCCGGAGCTGTTGCGGATCGTACCAACCGACGTATTGGTGATGGTGCCGCTGGAACCCGTCACCGTCACACCGCGCGCTACGCCGCTGGCCGTGCCGGCAACATTGACGTTCACCACGCCGGCGCCGGTTGCCTTGATGCCTTCGGCGGCAGTGCCGGTGACCGCGCTGTTGGCAGTCACCGTGACCGTGCCGGTGCCGCTATTAGTCGCTTCGATGCCGGTCAGGCCCGACACCGCGCCGGTGGTCGTCACACCAACTGTGCCGGCGCCCGCCGCGTTGGTCTGACGCGCGATGATCGCCGTATTGCCCGTTGAGGACACCGCGCCGGCGTTCACCAACACACTGCCGCCGGTGGTGCGCGCGTAGACACCATTGCCCGACGTCGCGGTTACCGGACCGACCGTCTTCACCGTCGTCGAGCCGGAGCCTAAGTTCTCCGCGTCGACGCCGAATCGTGCGCCGATGGCACCATTGGCCGTCACGTTGATGTTGCCAGTTGCGGCAGCTGGGAAGATCGCGGTGACGATGCCGGCATTGCCCGACTTAATGTCGCCGTTCGCCAGCGCCGTGACATTGCCGGTCGTCGACTGCGCCTGGATATCGATGGCGTCCTTGCTGCCGGCCAGCGCCGTTACCGCGCCGGTGGTGACAGTGATGGCGCCGCCTGCGGCGGTATCGCGCACCACAATGCCTTTGCCTGCCATCGAGCTGCTGGCGCCTGAGATGTTGACGCTGACCGTGCCGGAACCATTGTTGAGGATGTTGGCTGCATCGCCGCTGCCGCCGGCGAAACCGCCGGCGCCGGTGACCAAGATATCGCCAGCGCCGCCGGTGCCGGCGATCAGCTCCAGGCCATCGGTCGCGCCGGTCACCGTGTTGGCGGCATTCACTGTCACTGCGCCGCCGCCGGCCGCCAGAATGCCCTCGGAGAGGGTGCCGGTGATCATGCCGGCCGTGGTGACGGTGATCGCGCCCGTGCCGCCAGTGGTCGCGGCGATGCCCCTCGTGCCAGAGACATTGCCTGTGGTCACATCGACCGTGGCCGCAGTCGCTGCGAAGACCATTTGGGCGGTGATGCCTGCAAACCCGGTGGCGGTGACGTCGCCCGCAGTCACCTTGATATTGCCGCCACTGCCCTGCGCAAAGATGCCGCCACTGCCGCCGCCAGTCGCGGTGACCGGACCAGCCGCCGTCACCGTGAGCGTGCCCCCGCCCAAGTTTACGGCGGAAATCCCGCTGCGGCCATCGATTGCGCCGTTGGCCGTCACGTCGAGATTGCTGGTCTCCGACCGGGTCTGCACGTCGATTGCGGTTCCGGCCAGCGCGCTCACGGCACCTGTGGTGACGCCAATGTCGCCGCCAAGGGCTGTATCGCGAACGTAGATGCCATGGCCGCCGGTGGAGTTGCTCGCGCCCGCAATGTCGACCGTGAGGGTGCCGGCGCCGTTGTTGAGGATGTTCGCCGCGTCGCCGGTCCCGCCGACGAAGCCGCCGACGCCGGTCACCGAGATGTCGCCGCCGCCGCCGGTCCCGCCGATCAGGGTCAGGCCGTTGGTCGCCCCGGTCACTGCCTCGAGGACGCTTACGCTCACTGCATTGTTACCGGTCGCCACAATACCCTCGGCGAGGGTGCCGGTGATCGTGCCGGTGGCAGTGACGCCAACCGTGCCTGTGCCATTGTTGGTGGCCACGATGCCCGTCGTGCCGGAGACATTGTTCGCGCTCATGTCAACCGCGCCCGCGCCAGCTCCGGCGTGCCAGGCTACGATCGCCGTGTTGCCGGTGGCGGTGACATCGCGCGCTGCCACTATTACATGGCTGCCGACCGATGCGGCAAAGATGCCGTTGCCGGTGGTCGCGGCAATTGGACCCCCTGCGACCACCGTCGTCCTGCCCGTGCCGAGATTCTCGGCGTCGATGCCGAACCGGGCGTCAATCGACCCATTGGTGGTCACCTCGATATTGCCGGTTGCCGCACCTGGAACGATCACCGCCACCAAACCGGCGTTACCCGCCTGAAGGTCGCCATTGGCGGTCACCGCGATGTTGCCGGTCAGCGACTGGCTCTGCGCATCGATCGCGTCCTTGCCAAACGCCAGCGCGCTGACATTGTTGGTCTTGACCGAAACGCCGGTGCTGGTCGCTACGTCGCGGACGGTGATGCCTTCGCCTGTTGCCGCAGAGACACTTGCGGCGATGTTGATGTCGACCGAACCGGCACCTCCCGTCTGCGCCGCATCGAAGGCATTGCCGGTGCCGTTGTTGATGATGCTCCCACCCGTGTAGGTGATCACGCCGCCGGCTGCCGAGAGCGAGAGCGCCGCGGTGCCGCCAGCTGTTGGCATGTTGCCGGCATCAATGCTGATCGTGCCATTGTTGGTGACGTTGAGACCACCGGCGCCAGTGTTGGAAACTGCGAGGCCATTGCCGCTTACCGTCGTTCCTGCATCGATGTTGAGGATGATCGGTGTTGCGATGGCACCAGAGTAAGCTCGGTCATTGGGCGGGTTATCAGGATACGTCGTGTCGATGGTGGTGGTATTGTCGCATTGGATCGTGGCGCCAACAACGAAGCAAGCCGACCAGGCCTGTCCCGGTGCCAGCAGGGTCGCGCCCGCAGCTGCGGCAACGCCAACAGCGGATCGCAGTGCAAGCCGGCTCACTTGAGAACGCAGCTTCCACCGCAAAGCCGAATTCGTGGAAGCCTTTCCCGGAATCGAAGGCGAAAGAACAGCCTGCCTGTGCCCGATCATTCTTGCCATCACGCTCAGTTCCCGTCGAATTCTCGAATGCGGCGGAGACTGCGGCCAAGGCCGTGGACCGAACAGTCGTCATATGACGACTGTTCGTCGGTTTGTGGGTAAGCAATAGATTGCTGGCCGGCTTGTTGCCGGCTGGCCACATATTCTGTTGTGCTAATTATCGACCAAGGTGAAAATAGTGGCAGGCAGAGCTGACGCCACCCGTCAGAGCTCTGTCCGCACAATGCCTACGCCCCTTTCAACAACGCCACGAGCCGGCTCTGCCGGCGGCTTCCGGTTTGGCGAATATTCGCTCCAGAGAGACCGGGTGATCTGCGCCTCGACTTCGCGTGCGGCTCCGGCTCGCTGCTGCTGAACGTGCGCAAGCGCATGGGGCCGCACGGCATCGGCAGAATCTACGGGCAGGAAAAGAACATCACCACCTACAACCTCGCGCGCATGAACATGCTGCTGCATGGCGTGAAGGACACTGAATTCGAGATCTACCACGGCGATACGCTTTCCAATGACTGGGACATCCTGCGCGAATTGAATCCTGCAAAGAAGCCTTCCTTCGATGCCATTTGTGGCCAACCCGCCCTTCAGTTTGCGCTGGGATCCGACTGAGGCGATGGGCGACGATGTGCGGTTCAAGAACTATGGGCTGGCGCCCAAGTCGGCCGCGGACTTTGCCTTCCTGTTGCACGGTTTCCACTACCTGAAGGATGAAGGCGTAATGGCCATTATCCTCCCCCACGGGGTGCTGTTCAGAGGTGAGGCGGAAGAGCGCATTCGAACCAAGCTGCTGAAGGACGGTCACATCGACGCCGTCATCGGACTGCCCGCCAACCTGTTCTATTCGACGGGTATCCCGGTCTGCATCCTTGTTCTGAAGAAGTGTAAGAAGCCCGACGATGTTCTCTTCATCAACGCAGCCGAGCACTTTTTGAAGGACAAGCGTCAGAACAAATTAGGGGATGGCAAGAACGGGACAACGGACCATATCGGCAAGATCATCGAAACCTACAAGTTCCGTAAGGAGGAGGACCTATTCCAAGCGCGTCAGCATCGATCGTATCGCCGACGAGGGTCACAACCTCAATATTTCCCGCTACATCAGAACGGCTGAGGATGAGCTCGAAATCGATCTAATAGCCGCCAATGAAGACTTGGTCAGAAGCAGTTCGCGCAGCGACAGCGAAGCAGGCTCGAATCGACCATCAAGCAGCGCGCCGGTGCGCCTTGAGAGCTGCTGATTTCCCACGTCCGCTTTCGGTCTATATCGATGTTGGCTTGTACGGCGGTAATGAGGCGCATTGCTGCCGCTAGCTCACAGCTAGCTATCATCCGCTACGAGGATGGGGAAGCACAAGCAGTGCGCTGGAAATGGCGTCGGGCTCTGTTCACTTGCTATGCCTAGGAATGTGCATATATTGTGCGTAAGAGAGAGGTCGGAGATTTGTCATGACCCACGCACAGCTCGCACAATCGAAAGTGGTCTCAGGTTTTGTCGACAGCCTGCAGGAGCCGCGCACGCCTTATATCTCGCCGAAGCGCCTGTCGCAGGCGCTGGGCGTGAAGGTGGCCAACTTGGCGCAGTTGACCGGCGTCCACCGCAACACGCTCCGTAACCCGTCGTCGGAGCGACTGCAGGGTCGGATGCGCGAGATGGTGAAGGTGATTTCGGCCGCAACGGAACTCACCGGCGACGTCGACAAGGCGATCTACTGGTATCGCAATGAGCCGATCGCCGACTATGGCCATCGCACGGCGGCCGAACTCGTCGCGGGCGGCCAGGTCGAAGCAGTGCTGGCCTTCATCCGGGATCTCGAGAACGGGGCGCGCGGGTGAAGGTCACCCGCGTCGGGCCGGACGAGATCTTCCATCGCTATCTGACACCCAAATGGGCCTTCCTGCCCACCAGTGGTGGGGGCGCGGCGATCGATGGCGGGCGCTTCAATCGGCCCGGCGTCGAAGCCGTTTACCTGTCCCGCGCGCCTCAGACAGCGTTGGAGGAATACAAGCAGGGTGCCAGCATCACCCCGCCCGCCACCCTTGCCGCCTACAAGATCACGCTTTCCGAGATCGCCGATCTTTCTCAGGGGTTCGACCCGAATGTTTGGGATAGTGCCTGGAAGGAATGGGATTGTGCCTGGCGCCAGATCGCTCGCATCGACAGCAAGATACCGTCATCGTGGAAGCTTGCGGACCTGGTCGTTACGACCGGGCTTCGCGGTATTCTGTTTCCGTCGCTGCGTCACGCCGGCGGCACCAATCTGGTGATCTTTCCGGCCAATCTTGTCGACGGTGATAAGGTCGCGGTTCACGATCCCGATCACCGGCTACCGACCGATCAGTCATCATGGCCCTGAGTTGCTAGCTGTCGTAAGCAACCCATTTCCGATCAGTTCAGAGCGCCTCATCCTCAACGACGCCAGTCGTTGGGTCGCCCTCTTCGAAGTCGCCCTCCCCCCGGACAAGACCGGTCGGTATATCCCCGGCCAGCAGCTTCTCCTTCGACAGCAGCCCGGCGTCCTCGAGCGCCTCGAAATCCGGCAGCTGGCGCAGCGTGTCGAGCCCGAATTGCGACAGAAAATTTTTGGTCGTCACATAGGTATAGGGCGCGCCCGGCTGCGGACTGCGCGGCCCCGAGGCGATGAGATCCTGCCCCCGCAGCACACCGATCAGGTCGCGCGACACCTCCTTGCCGAAGAAGGAAGACAGCTCGCCACGCGTGATCGGCTGGAAATAGGCGATGCACATCAAAACCAGCGCCTCCGCCTGCGACAGTTCTTTTGCCCGCTCGCCCGCTGCCGTGCCGAATGCGGCGCGGATGGCGTCGCCAAAGATCTGTCTGGTCCGGTGCTGCCAGCCGCCGGCGACCGCGACCAGCTCGTAGGGGCGGCCGGCGAGCTCGGCGCGAATGTCGTCGATGATCAGCTCGAGATTGCAGTTTTTTCCCACCACCCGCGCGAGGACACCGCGTGTCACCGGTTCGCTGGCCGCAAAAATGACCGCTTCGACGCGGCCCATCCATTCGCGCCAGCGCAGCTCCGGCGGCAGGTGGGCGAGTTCGGTGTCGAGCAGCACAGGCTGTTCGTTCGGCTTGCGGCGGGCGGACGCTTCGCTCATCGCTACAGCGCAAACAGCCGAAAAGTAGTGCGGCCGGAAAGCTCGCGCACGGCATCGAGCTGTTGCAGCCGCTCGAACAGGCGTCGCGCCGCAAAGCGCGACAGGCTTTTGGTCGTCAGCGATCCGGAGACGGCGTCGTCGTCGAGCAGTCTTTGGATCACATCGCCCGCCCCCTTCGCCCTGAGCTTCGGTGCGACGGCGATGAGCCGCTCCGCGCGACGCGACAGCTCGGCCGCCAGCCGGCACGCGTCCGCCGCCGCGTGAACCAGCGCGACGCAGACCGCGCGCTCAAAATTCTTGTCCGCGGGTCGGATGCGCTTGCCGCCGGCCTCGCCGCGAAAAGTCGGCCCAAAGGCTTGCGCCATCAGCAGCGGCACCGGCCGCGGCCAGCGCAGGCCGTGCGCCAGCACCAGGTCGGCCAGCCACCAAGCCAAAAGCTCGCAGTCGGGGCGTACGGCGACGACGTGAGCGGCGATCGCCGCCGCGGCGAACGGCGCCGGCCGCTGCGACCTCACCACTTGTTCGATCTCCGTGCCCAGGTCGGCAAGCGCGGCGCCTTCCCAATGGAGGCCGAGCTGGCCGACGATGTTTTCGAGTCGATCGGCGCTGGCACCGGGCGGCTGCCCGGCCAACTGCCGCCAGGCGCCAAGGATGGCGCCGGCGGGGCCGGGATCGGCGCCGGCCGGGCGCAGGTGCCAGGCGTCGCGCAGGGCGGCCTCGTCTTCGGCGCGCCCAGCCAACCGCATGCTGGCGGCGGCACAGCGAAGCGCCAGCCGCTGCCGCCAGGTCCCGGCCCAACTGGCTTGCGCGCGGGCAAGCGTGTCGAGGGCACCCAGGGCGGCGCCGGCCTGGAAGGCGGCGTCGATCTCGCTGGCGTCACGACCGGACGCGAGCGCCCAGGCCGGTACGGTCGGCGGCGCGGCGAGGCTGGCGGTCACGGGATCGAGGCGAATCATGATTGGAGCGTAAAGCGCCCGTGCGCTTTGCGCCATCAATTTCGACCCAAAACGCACAGGCTGTCGAAAGCACAAAACGAACGATAATGTTGCATTATCGTTCGTTACAAGCCATGCTAGCAGAATGGCCCCTATCGTCGACCTGAGCCGCGAAAATCGTCCTGAGGAGAGCAAAGCGCCGTCCCACAGCACGACCGCGATCGCCAGCACCTCCCCTCCCTCGCCTCCAGCTGACGACTTGCCTGATATTGTCGATATCGTCATGGAAATGGCGCAGGCACCCTGCGAGCCGCAAAACGCCCCTCCCCTGCCGGCGCACCTGGAAGGGCTCGCCGAGCGCGCGCGCGATTACGTCGAGGCAGCAAGCTCGGCGAACACCCGGCGCGCCTACGCCGCCGATTGGAAGCATTTTTGCGCCTGGGCGCGCCGCCAGCATCTCGATGTGTTGCCGCCCGACCCGCAGGTCGTTGGCCTTTACATCACGGCCTGCGCGTCCGGTAAGGTGACGGGCGACAAGAAGCCGAACGCCGTCTCGACCATCGAGCGACGTCTCTCCTCGATCACCTGGAATTTTTCTCAGCGTGGCCAGCCATTGGACAGGAAGGACCGGCATATCGCCACTGTGCTGGCCGGCATTCGCAACACTCACGCCTCCCCTCCCCGGCAAAAGGAAGCCATTCTGACTGAAGACCTGATTGCCATGCTCGAGACCCTTGACCGTGGAACGTTGCGCGGCCTGCGCGACCGCGCCATGCTCCTGTTGGGTTTCGCCGGCGGCCTGCGGCGTTCTGAAATCGTTGGCCTGGACGTTGCCAGGGACCAAACCCAGGACGGCCGCGGCTGGATCGAGGTTTTGGACAAAGGCGTTCTCGTCGCATTGCGCGGAAAGACCGGCTGGCGCGAGGTCGAGATCGGCCGTGGCTCGTCCGATGCCACATGCCCGGTTGTGGCGGTGCAAACCTGGCTGAAACTGGCGAGGGTCGGCCATGGGCCGTTGTTTCGACGCGTCACCGGAAACGGCAAAGCAGTTGCAGCCGAGCGGCTCAACGACCAGGAAGTGGCGCGGCTGGTCAAACGCAGCGCCCTCGCAGCCGGGGTTCGTGGCGACCTGTCCGAAGGCGATCGTGCAGAGAAATTTTCCGGTCATTCCTTGCGCGCCGGTCTTGCCTCATCGGCTGAGGTCGACGAGCGTTACGTTCAAAAGCAGCTTGGCCATACGTCGGCCGAAATGACCCGCCGGTACCAGCGGCGCAGGGACCAGTTTCGCGTCAATCTCACCAGGGCCAGTGGACTGTAGGCCCCCTCCCCTGGCGGATCGGTCTATCGCCAAGACAGCTGATCCCTCGGCAGCCGACCACTGGGGTCGAATACAGCCACCTTGTGCGGGAGATCGGGGCCCCAGTTCCAAAGGACCAGATTGCGATCCTCCATCTCGGCCCCCGGCGCGAAGCTCGGAACCACGATGCCGGCAATATTTCGGGGTTGCAACCGCTCATAGATGGACCAGGACGCTGGACGTTCTCCGTTGCTGAGAGCCGTCGCCCAGGCACAGGCCATCTCTTCGAGCGTCACAGAAAACTCTCCTCTCCGCTCTTCCGTTGTCAGATCCGCGATGTCGTCACAATCGATCTCATAGGAGCAAAGCACGCAGGGATCGATCCGCTGTGCGAAGCCCTGGTTGGCTTCCTTGATCGCTGTCATGATGGTCAGCGCCAGATAGAGCGCCGGCACGCCTCTGGGATTGAATCGAGCCCCTCGGATCGCCGCTCCTTCGCCGGAAGTCGGCTTGAATGCCCAACGTGGATCATGTGCGCGGTAGCAGGTTCCGACGAACCTCACGCAAACCCGCCAACGGCCATGTGATCGAGATAATCACGGACCGCTGCTGCCTTGCCGTCCTTCACCAGCGCCTCAGCGGTGCGTCCCCCAAATGCCGGAAGCGGCTGAGCCCGATACCAGGCCATCGCCTGCTCCTTGCCACCCGCCCAATCCGTCACCCGGCTGATGATCTCGAGCATTTCTCGCAGACGCCCCTGGGCCTTTACCGTGGCGCTACGCTCTGACCGATAAAGCGTCTCGCGCGCAAGACCTGCAGTCTGGGCCAACTGGCCTTTGGACATGCCAAAACCGTCCGCGACCTGCCCAATCGCAATCTTCCCATTCCGGTCCATGTAGGACAAGATGAGAGGTCCATTCTGCTCGGCTATCTTGAGTGCCTGGCCCATGGTGTTCATCCTACCATATCGGGAGTCATATTTCGTGTGCAAAAGATATGGCACTTCTAGACTGTTTTCAAGAACGAACCCGCTCAGTGGCCGCGCCGCAAACGCCGCCGACAGGTGGGAATGTGCCAGGCCACCTCAACAGCACCGGCCACATCCTTACGCCGCTGCCCCGCGATATCTTGCCTTGCCCATGCTCATCCGGTCATCCGTGCTGACGCGCCATTGGCTTTCAGCGCCGCCATGAGCATAGGTCCAACAGAAAACTCACCCGCTTTTGCCTTTTCGGTCAGCACGCGCAGATAACCGCCAGCCGAGTTGATATGCTGCGCTCTTTGCAGAATGCAGGCGATCACGATCGCGGCAACTTCCTGGCCCATCACATGGCAAGCCTCCTCATAGGCTGAAGGCGACACGCCAAGGTACCCTCGCACCTGGGCGGCGGTCATCATCAAGTCGCGCCAGCTTCCGATCCCGTTGACGGCATAGTCGGCAATATCGGGACAGGCCCGCAGCACCAGTCCAATCGGGTAGCCTTTCGGCTTCTCGGGCGGGTGGGATGTTGGCTCGGCCTCCGCCCTGCTTTTCTCGAAAGCCGGTTCAAATACAAAAGTGGAGTCTGTGTTTGAATCAGATTGCTGCCGCTCATTATGGGACTCATTGCCGCTAGGATTCTTGGCATTTGTGAAGCTTTCCAGCATCTTGTTGACCGCTTCGTGCAGCTCTACCAGCTCGGCGACGACCCCTTCCAGCTCCGACAGGCCTGCCCGGCGTGGAATTGCGTCCACAATGGCCCGGAACCGCTTCCACAGCGTTCCCCAGTCCCCGGGCACATCCTCCTCGACAGCGGCCTCGATCAGCTTATGGATGTCGCGGCGGTGCAGCGTGATGCGCTCCCTCATCAGTCTGAGCGCCCGACCGTCGGCTCGAACCTGGTCGGCCGCCTGCTGAAACTCCGCTGCCCTGGTGATCAACGGGGCCAGGGAGAAGCCGAAGGCCTCCACCACAGCCCCGCCCGGCCCTTTGCGGGCAAATCTTTTGCCGTTGGCGCTGTCCCTGCGGATGATGAGGCCGCAACTTACCAGTTCCGCCAGGTTCCTGCGCAGCGTGGAATCGGCCATGCCGTGCGCCCGCAGCGATAGCTGAGCGTTGGACGGAAAGACCATCAACCCGTTTTCCTCGCTGATCTGGTCGTCTGGATAAAACGTCAAAAGCCCGCTGAGCACCGCCAGGGCGCGATCGCCGACGCCGACAATCGACTTGCCCTCGCACAGCCACCGATAAACCTGCCATTTCTCGACGACAGACCCCTGAGGTATCTGCCTTGACGCCGTGTTGGCTTTCACCAACGCAAGCGTCATCGGCCGCCGCCCAAAGGGCGTCGTCGCAAACCCACTCTCCATTTCCCTCGCCTTTCAATCAGGCAAAAGAAATCTGCTCGCCGAAATGGCGCCACGACTCTTGACAGTGATTCGGGGAAGTGCGATTCTCAGCTTGCTACAGACGAGAAGGGCTTCCGCGACGGCGACGTTCGGGGGCCTTTTTCTTTTGCGGTTTCAGTCTCCTGTTTTCTTGGCTGTTTCCGATTGCCGGAAAGCCTCGAAAAGCTCGTCCAGCCGATCGGTTATGAACGCTCCGAACGGCGAGGCTTCCTTGGCCTTCAGGGCAAGCGTAAACACTTTTCCTGTGTCGGTGATCTTGGCTCGCACGGATCTGTCGTGCGGTGCCCAAGCCTTTTCCTGTGTCTTCGATGCTGCTGGCGCGCGTTTTGCCGGCGCGCTCATGAAGTCGAACAGACGCGCAAATCGTGCGTCACTGCCTGACGTGGCGAACTCTGGACTTGCCACATAGTCGGCCGCCCTGCCCGCGCTATCCGGATGCTCCATGAGCTTGGCGAGCTGCCACCATCTGTCCCGACCAACAGTCTTGGCGGCGCCAATGGCCACAATGACTGGCTCTGGAATGTTGCTGGTAACAGAACGCATCTTCGAGAAGGTCGTGTCATCGAGCGCCAAAGCCGACTTCACCGTGTCGGGCGTGTGGCCGCGCTTGAGAATGCGATCGGCAAACAGGGTCCTTTCGATGAAGGACAAATTGGCCCTTGCGGCGTTCTCTTGGCCCTGGGCAATAACATGATCCTCATCGCCCATCTTCTTGACGACCGCGCGTACTGGCCGTCCCAGCTGGCGGGCAACCTTGACGCGCCGATGCCCGAAGACGGTCTGAAAGCGACCGGAGAGCTCAGGATGAGGCCTGACCAGGATCGGAGAATCTTGTCCTCTTTCCCGAATGGCCGCAAGCAACTCCTGATATGCCTCATCGTCTTCGTCCAGGCGATCCGAAACGAAGGAGGTGTCTACAAATGCCGGATCGAGATCCACGACCGAGCTCTTGGAGAGCTCCTCGAAGGATTGCATGATGGAGCGCGACGCCCCGCGAACGGCATACCCGGATACGTCCTTCGCATCAGCCACTGCCGTCGCAGGGCCCAACACACTGCCGAAAATGTCCCTGCGTGCCATTTAACCGCCTCCAATCGCGGTTAGCGATTTGATTTCAAAGACAAAATTTCCAGTTTTTACTGCCGTAAACTTCGCCGTCATGACCGTCCCCACGCACGATGGATCAGCGTCGCGATTTCAGCATTGACCGCATCGAGGGATTCCAGTGCACGGTCGTAGGTGGAACGGGTAAAGGCCGACTTCTCCACCTCGTAGAGCGTCTGCTTGGTGAGACCCGCGTCCGAAATCGCCGTCGACTTCAACATCGGGTTCTCCAGGATCTGGCCGGCAAGCATGGACTGCATGAAGCCTACCATCTGCGCCTGCGGGATATCCGTCGGCTCGTAGCGTGTGATCAGATATCGAAACCAATCGAGCTCGATTGCCGCACCGGCGGCCTTGATGGTTTTCAATATGCCGCCGAGCATGAGCAGGAACTGGCTCATCGACATCAGGTCGAGCATCTGCGGATGAACTGTAATGAGAACCGACGTCGCCGCCGACATGGCCGTCAACGTCAGGTAGCCAAGCTGGGGCGGGCAATCAACCACGACAACGTCATAGCGATCGTCGACCTCCGTTAACGCCTTCGCCATGCGCGTGAAGAACTGGCGCCCGGCATTTGACGTCTTATCCTGCATGGCGAGGGGCGTGTCGTATTCGTATTCCTGCAATTCGAGATTGGCGGGGATGATATCGAGACCTGGAAAATTCGTCGGAAGGATTACGTCCGCAATCGAGCGGCGTTCGTCATCGTAACGAATCGCCTCATAGAGCGAGAGGTTGTTATCAAGTTCCGGCTGGAAGCCATGCAGGGCCGACAGTGAGGCTTGAGGATCGAGATCGATTGCAAGAACACGGTGGCCGGTCAAGGCCAGATGCTGGGCGAGGTGGGCGGCAGTCGTTGTCTTGCCACTGCCGCCCTTGAAGTTGACGACAGCAACGACCTGGAGCTTGTCGCCGGACTTGCGGTGCGGGACATACTTCTTGACTTCGGTCCTGCCATGCTGGTCCAGGAAATGGCGCAGCTCAAGCATCTGCTGGGCAGTGTAGGACCGGCGTCCCGATGGGATCTGCTCGGGCAGGGGGCCCTTGCCCTCCAGATGAAGGCGCTTCAGATTGTTCTGCGAGACACCAAGATAGTGAGCGACTTCTGCCATCGAAAACGAACGCAGCGTCTTCGCCGCATCGGGGGGAAATTTCTCCATCCGAAGCTGGTTAAGGCGCCGTGATATCTCAGCACCCTGCTCGAGGATTTTCTCATCGAACTCGAAGCTCGGTAGCCGCATGGCGATATTCATTCTCGTCGAAAACCTGAATTGGCGCTTTTTGCGATGAAATTATTCAACAAGCGCCATTAAGCTCCGATTCGGAAAGCCCGGCAAGAAGTTTTAGGTTAACAGAAGGTGAACAGCACTAGCGGGCTTCCTTGCGGCCGATTCCTGCTGTCGTCGGATAATGGCGGGTTGTCGTTCGACTGGAACTCTCCCGCTCATCTGGCTAAACGCCTGGTTTTTCTGACACAAAGAGCAGTCTTTACGGCAGTAAAAACCGCCCCATCAGCGGAGCGGCTTAGGGGAGGGGAGGGCGCTTCCACCCGCTCAAGGCGGTAGGCGGGCTCGCTTTGCCGGCTGGGGCTTGGTGGCAGGCATCAAAAGCAATGGCCGACCTCCTCCATCATGACGAGACGCAAACGTCCAAAGCTCGGACCGACCCCAATTCGTCTCTAGCGGCCTCAAACGATATTCGCTGACATAGGGTAGGTCAGCGTGCCTCCTGCAGGTGCGTTTGCATGCGGAGGTCAACCGTTACCCGACTGAAAGCCGGTCGCTGGAGACCGCAGTTCGCGCACCATCGTTTTGAGCGGTGCGGGCGAGCGCCCGAAACTTCCTTTATCTGCTCGCCAAGGGAGCGTTCGCAACCGACCAGGGTGCCACCCGAGCGTTGACAACAGACGCTTGGTGATGAAATCCGGCCTGAGGTAGAAACCGAATTTGTCGGCTCGGGAACAACGATGCCAAGACCATCATTCCCGGCTCTATGGTGTCACTCTTGGCCCTTGAGGTCGCTGTCGCCGTAGGCTGCCGCGGACACCGTTGAACAGCTGATCTCGGGAAGGGGAGGGGGGCCCATCTTCAAGCGGGGTCGGAGGCTTGCCAACGCGCCGTTGGGTGGATTTCATCTCCTGAACGAATTTCATGGAAATCAGCTCATCGACAAGATCCGAACTGGCCTGCTTCATTGCGATTATAGATGGCATTCATCAGTGAGCCAATGATGACCCGGGCGAGGTCCGGATGGTTCTCGAGTGTGTTGAGTCGACGTTGATGAAGATGTCGATTTTGCCCGCTGCAACCTCGTCGGTCGCAAACTTCTGCCCGAGACGAGCGCGGCGTAGCTCTCGTAGGACAGCCAGTGCGTTTCCCTGGATGCGGCCCCATAGATGCCCGAGAATGTCTCCGGTGTCATGTTGATGAAGCGGGCGACGTTTTCGCGGACAAATGCGCTTGGCGACGAGTCGCAATCCTGCAATGGGGTCGCAGTTTTGGTTCCGGAACCCATTGCGTCACGCCGCGCAGCAGTGGTTCGACCACGTCGCATGGAGTGGGTGTCGGCTGAACATGACACCGAGCTATCCGCTTGGCCTTCGGCGAATCGAAGCAATTCAGCACGAGCCCAGAGTCGGTGACATCGCCATATCTGTCCGCCCCGGTCGCAGGCCTCTGACCTTGCGGTTGTGCGCGGCTATCTCCCGCGAGGTCTGCGCGCCCGCGGAACCGGTCCGCTTTGGGAATTCCGAACTTCGCACAATCTGTTCCGAGGGTAGGATCATCACAGCCTTGTCGGCGGTGTGGTTCCTCCGGGCGATGGCTTCCTTCACTCCAGATTCCCAGGTTCATATGACTCACGCTGGACGGGTTCAGGTCGACGGCATTCTCGGCCTTGCTCACTTTCATGCTTGAAGCGCTGCATTCGCTTGGTTTCATCACCGGCGGTGTGGCCGCTGGCGCGATCGGCTGGAGCGGAAATCCGCTCGCCCTTTGGCAGCCCTGGCTTGCCTGGGTCAGGCAGCGCAGCGGGGCGAGGGCACATGTCTGTGCCACTCCCGTGGTCGAGGTCGAGGGCGTGAAGGTTGCGCCGCTGATCTGCTACGAGCAGCCCATCGTCGTCCTTGCCATCCAAGAGGCGGGCCGCGCGAGCCTGGGCATCCCTGTTCAGTCTCTATCCAGCCCAATTGATCGTTGACAGAGGCGCTCTGGGAGCCTAGCGTACCTGACTGGTATAACAGGTATGCCACATGATCGGCGTTCTGATCAAACCGCGGAAGCTTTCGGAGGAGGTTGCAGCGCACCTCGAGCGGATGATCCGCAAGGGAGAGCTGGCCGAAGCCGACCGGCTCCCATCCGAGCGGGAACTCATGCGGCAGTTCGGGGTCGGGCGCCCTTCAATCCGCGAGGCCCTGCTGCATCTGAGCAAGATGGGGCTTGTCGAGGTGAAATCCGGTGAGCGCGCCCGCGTCACTCGGCCAACCCCCCAATTCGTGATCGACGCCCTCTCGGGGCCGGCGCGCCACATGATTTCGGCTCCTGGCGGGGTTCATGACTTCCAGAGCGCGCGTTTGTTTTTCGAAGTCGGGCTTGCCCGCAACGCCGCCATCAATGCCACGTCAGAGGATATTGAGGGCCTCAAGGAGGCGCTCGAAATCAACCGGCAGTCGATCGGGGACCTGACGCGCTTCGAGCGCACCGATGTGGACTTCCACTACGTGCTGGCGGTGATCACCCGCAATCGTATCTTCACAGCCATTCACGCGGCGTTGGCCGAATGGCTGCTGGAACAGCGGCGCACAACTTTGGCCAAAGGTGAAGACCGAAAGGCCTACGAGGCTCATCGCGAAATCTTTGATGCCGTCGCCGCGCGCGATCCAGACGCCTCCGAAGCGGCTATGCGCAGGCATCTGGAATATGTCTCCAGACGCTATCTTGAAATTGCGGGTGGCAAGGGATGAGCGGCTTCGTAGTCTGGGTCGATTTCCGCCTCAAGCCGGGTGCCCGGGGCAGATTCCGAGAGCTCGTGGACGCCAACGCGACCGCGTCGGTTCGCAGCGAAGCCGGCTGCCGCCGCTTTGATGTGACGCAGGCGCGCGGCGAGCCCGACCGGGTCCTGCTCTACGAGATTTACGACAGCGAGGCGGCATTCATGCTCCACTGCCGGACAGCCCATTTCGAGGAATTCAATTCGCAGAGCGCGCCGCTCGTCGACACCAAGCTGGTGACGATCTGCGACCTTGTTGTCGAAGCTTCGTCTTGAAGAACGCGTAGGCGCAATGCGCCCCTTGTGGGCGAACGGGAGGGAAGTTCATGTCGGAGCCAAGTCTCAAGGCGCTAGCGTCTCACAGACGCGTCAAGCTCGGGACCCTTGTCGCCGAGTTCGCGACGCCGGGGATAGGCCACATCCTGAAGTCCGCTGGCTGTGACTTCGCCTTTTTCGATATGGAGCATTCGGGCTTCAGCCTGGAAACGGTCAAGAGCGCGATCCGCTATTTCGAGGCGGCCGACCTGCCGGTTATGGTGCGTGTGCCATCGCAGGACTACCATTTCCTCGCCCGCGCCATGGATATGGGGGCCGAAGGATTAATCGCGCCGATGGTGAGTACCGTCGAGCAGGCGCAGCACATCATCAATTCCATGAAATACCATCCGGCTGGCGCTCGCGGCGTGGCGCTGCAGATCGCGCATGACCGTTACCGTCCGGGCTCGGTTGCAGATAAGTTCGAGGCGGCCAACCAGCGCTCGGTGTTCATCTGCCTGATCGAGACCGCCGACGGCGTCAAGAACATCGACGGCATTGCGGGATTGGACGGCGTCGATTGTCTGTGGGTCGGTCACTTTGATCTGTCGGTCTCGCTCGGCATTCCCGGCGACTTCGCGCACCCGACCTTCATCGCCGCGATGGCCAAAATCGTTTCCGCCGCCAAAAGGCACAACAAGTCGCTCGGGCGCCTGGTGCCCAACGTCCAGCAGGGCCACGAGTTCTACGCACAAGGCTTCGACTTCATTTGTTATTCGGGCGACGTCTGGATACTGCACGACGCGATCGCCGACGCGGTCTCCAAAATCCGGGCCGGGTGCCAGTAAGAACGGAGGAGAGAATGGGCGACCTAAAGTTCAAGGTGGCGCTTTCCGGTGATTTCCGCATGCCGGACGGCTCGCTGACCTATCCCGACTTTGACCTGGAGCCTCTGCGCAAGGCGCCAGGCCTCGAGATGACATTCCTGGAATCGAATAACCCGCTTCGCGCCGACCAGCTTGAGGACTTCGATGCGCTGATCCTTCTCACTCATCGCTTCGTTTCCACGAGTGTCCCCAAGAGCGGTCGGCTGGCCGTCGTTGCCCGCTTCGGCGTCGGCTACGATACTGTCGACGTCGAGGCCTGCACTGCCGCCGGCATCGCTCTGGTCATCACGCCCGATGGGGTAAGACGGCCGGTCGCCGTATCCGTCATCACCTTTATGTTGGCACTCACCGGCAAGCTGTTCACGAAGGACGCCCTCACCCGTAAGGGACCTCATGGCTTCCAGGAGCGCTCCCAACATATGGGTGTCGGGCTCGTGGGGCGTACGCTGGGGTCGCTCGGCATCGGCAACATAGGCGCCGAAGTTTTTCGCCTGGCAAAGCCCTTCGATATGAGGTTCATCGCCCATGACCCATTTGCAGACAAGAAGGTCGCTGCCGAACTAGGCGTGGAGCTGGTCGGACTGGAAGATCTGTTTCGTCGCGCCGACGTGCTGTCGGTAAGTTGCCCGCTGACGCCTGACACGCGCCATCTCGTCAATGCCGAGCGGCTCGCCCTGATGAAGCCTACTGCATACCTGATCAATACAGCGCGCGGCCCGATCGTCGACCAGAAGGCATTGGCACAAGCCCTGCGGGAGCGTCGTATCGCCGGCGCCGGTCTCGACGTGCTGGAGCAGGAGCCGCCGGATGCTGACGATGCAATCCTCAAACTCGACAACGTCATCCTTGCGCCGCACGCATTGTGCTGGACCGACCAGTGCTTTGCCGGCAACGGCGCTGCAGACGTCAAAGCGGTAATCGAGGTTCAACATGGTCGCGAGCCGCGCGGTGTGGTCAATCGCGAGGTGCTTTCGAGCGAGCGGTGGAAGGATAGGCTGGCCGTTTTCGCGGGCCGCTTCGGAAGCTAGGAGTGCGAGAATTTGGCGCGCCGCCGCGGCCATTGCGGGGGCCTTACGGGAGGAATGCTCGACCGCCGCGCCTGCGGACGAGTGAGCAAATGAGAAACGGGAGGACCAAGCACTATGAACGATCGTGAAAAACGTGACTTTCAGGCCGGTCTCGAAGCAGAGGTCGACGCCTTCATGCGTGGCGAAACGACCCGCCGGAATTTCATAACCCGCTTCGGCCAGATGACCGGTATGTTGGCAGCGTCTGCACCCATTTTGGGTATGATGACCGATTGGGCGCTGGCGCAGCAGAAGCTCGAACTGGCCGACGCCACGTCGCCGCTGGGACAGGCGCAGGCCGCTGCGCTGAAAGCATCTAAGGAAGGACCGGCGGAGGGCTCCGCCTTCCGCGCGGTCGAGGCGGCCAAGGCGCATGCGGGCGTCACGATCAACATGACCTACGAGGCAGGCCTGCAGGCGCTCGATCCACGCAATTTCAGTGGGCCGATGTGGGAGCAGCTTACGGGCATGAAGTCGAATGTGGTCGAACTGTCGAATCCCGATCAATACTCCAAGGCGGTCGCCGAGCACATTGCCGGCTCAGGCGCCTATGACGTGCTCGACATCTCGCCAGCCTGGACACCGTCGCTCGCCGATGGCGGCGTCATCGCACCTCTCGACGACTATATCGCCAAATATATGAACCCTGCAGACCTCGAGGACTATCATCCTCTCTACAAGGCGCTGCCGACCTACAAGGGAAAGATCTGGGGCTTCTTCGACGACGGCGACATGTTCGCTCTCTACTACCGCAAGGACATCTTCGAGGATCCGAAGATGATGGAGGCCTACCAGACCAAGTTCAACGCGAAGCTCGGACCACCGAAGACCTGGGAGGAATATGCTCAGATCGCCCAATTCATCACCGACCAGATGGCACCGAAGGTTTATGGTGCAGGCCACTTCCGCAAGGCGGGCAGCCCGGGCAATCAGTTCGACTTTCTGCAGCAGTACCGTGCCAACGGCGGGAAACTGTTCGGCGACGACATGAAGGCCGGCTTGGTGTCGGATGCGGGCGTCAAGACGCTGACGAACATGCTCGCGGCCAACAAGGCCTCGATCCCCGGTAACAACGAGCTCGACGCCGTCTCCCTTTGGGCGGCATTCCTGACGGGGAAGGTTGCGATGATCTATTCCTGGCCTCCAAGCGGCCGGATGGCGGCGAACTATTCGCAATCCGCCACGGCGATCAACTTCATTCCCCAGTCGCAGATCGCTGGCAAGGTTGGCTATGCCGTCGTGCCGGGCAATCCGGAACATGCCACCGGCTACAACAAGGCGCTGTCGGCGGATTCGCCCAATCCGGAGGCGGCGTATCTGTTCATGCAGTGGGCCTGCTCGCCTCCCGTCTCACTGGCGCGCTGCATGTTGCCCTATGCGCTGCGCGACCCATACCGCATTTCGCATTTCAAGTCGGAGCTCTATGGAGCACTGTTCCCGAGCGCCAAGGAGTACCTGGCCAACCTCAACAACTCGGCGAATGTCGGCCTGCTCGACCCGATCATGCCAGGTGCGCAGGACTATTTCTTGAGCATCGACCGCATGTGCACCGCAGTGTGGGCTGGTGCGGATCCGAAAGCATCGCTGGAAACGGCGGCCGCCGAGTGGAACGAGACGACCGATCGGCTCGGGATGGAGTCGCAAAAGGCATTCTACACCGAGTTCCTGAAACTGCCCGGCGCCACCGCTGACAACACAGTGGAGAAGCTTGGCATGGCAGTCACCCTCTGAGACTCGCCTGGAGGGGAGCCGGGTTTCTAGCACCAGACCGGTGTTGCGGGCGCTTTGCTCGCAACACCCTGGCTCAACCGCGTGGCGATCTTTGGAATAAATCGATGCCGCACACCACCACGATCAGTCGCATGACGACCACCGGCGCCCCGCCTCGGCTTTCGACCCTCGCACAGTGGGCGGACCGCCACTTCAAATGGATTCTGGTCGCGCCCGCGGTGCTGTTGATACTGGCGCTGTCGATCTATCCGCTGCTGTTCTCACTGGTCGTGTCCTTCATCAACTACGACTTCCAGGTGCCGGGCCACGCCTTTGTCGGCTTGAAAAACTTCGAGCGGGTGGTGTTCGATCCCGTGGCACGGTGGTCGCTCTTGCTGACGGCCTGCCTGTCGAGCATCAGCGTCGCCATCGAATTCGTGCTGGGCCTTCTGGTGGCGCTCACCATGGTGCGCAGCTTTCCGGGGCGCGGTGTCGTCATGTCGATCCTGATCGTGCCGCTTTTCATCAGCCCGGTGATAGTCGGCCAAGCGTGGACGCTGCTGCTTCAGCGGCCTTTCGGGCCAACCAACTACATCCTGACGCAACTGTTGGGGCAGGAGGTGACGATCGGCTGGATGACCGAGCGCCCATGGCTTTATGTCTCGCTGATCATCGCTGATGTCTGGCAGTGGACTCCGTTCATGTTTGTCGTCCTGCTCGCTGGGCTTACCGCAATCCCTCCGAACCTCTACGAGGCGGCGGAACTCGACGGCGTCAATGCCTGGCAGGCCTTCTGGGCGATCACGCTGCCGCATCTCGGGTCTATGATGCTGCTGGCGTTGACCTTCCGCCTGCTTGATGCCATCCGAATGTTCGATACCATTTTTATCATGACCGGCGGCGGCCCGGGTACGCAAACCTACACGGCTTCCTACTATCTCTACACGGTCGGCTTCACCCAGTTTCATCTGTCGCAGGCGACGGCCGGAAGCTGGCTATTCCTGATTTTCACCGCGCTGGTAGTGACGCTGCTGGTGCGGCGGCTCTTGAAGGTGGAGCCGGTCTGATGGCCGCCGTCGCGCCCGCCCGCCGCAGGAAACGCCGGTCGGTGCCGATCGGTCGCATGCTGCTGCTCGGCTTCTTCCTCGTGTTCGTGCTGTGGCCCCTCTACTGGATGTTCAACACCTCGATCAAGCCGAGCGACGACTACCTCACCGTGCCGCCCGTCTGGTTCCCTGCCGAGCCGACCCTTGTACACTACAAAGCTGCGCTGTTCGCTTATCGCGGCCTCGACGGGCTCATCAACAGTCTGATCATTTCGCTGTCGGCCACCGTGCTTTCAGCGTTGTTGGGCACGCTGATGGCTTATAGTCTGGCGCGCTACAACACGGGCGGCCAGCACCTGTCTTTCTGGGTGCTGTCACAGCGCTTCCTGCCACCGATCGGCATCGTCCTGCCGGTATTCCTTATCTATCGTGGCGTCGGGCTGTACGACACCCATATTGGTCTGATCATCGCCTATACGGTCTTCACGCTGCCGGTGTCGGTGTGGATGATGTTCGCGTATTTCCGCGGCATGCCGAAGTCGATGGAGGAGGCGGCCCTGGTCGATGGCTGCACGCGTTGGGAGGCGTTCTGGCGTGTTGCCGTGCCGCTTGCCGCCCCGGGCATCGTCGCGGCGGCCGTCTTCGCTTTCATCGCTTGCTGGACGGAGTTCTTCTTCGCGCTCATTTTGACCAGTCGAACTGCGTTCACGCTGCCAACCGTATTCCGCTCCTTCATCGGCTTCCAGGGCGCGCAATATGGTGAAGCGGCGGCCCTGGCCATTGTTTCCCTCGTGCCATCCATCGCTCTGGGAGTCCTTGCTCAACGACATCTCGTGCGCGGGCTGACGCTCGGCGCCGTTCGCGGATAGAAAGAGGCAGGCATGGCTGAAGTCAGGATCACCGGCTTGCACAAGCGCTACGGCGCCTTCCATGCGGTGCGCGGCATTGACCTCCACATTCGCGACGGTGAGTTCACCGTTCTGGTCGGCCCCTCCGGATGCGGCAAGAGTACCCTTTTGAGGACGATTGCAGGACTGGAGGAGAGTTCGCAAGGCACGATCGAGATTGGCGGCGAGGTGGTCAATGACTTGCGGCCGCGCGATCGTGACGTGGCGATGGTGTTTCAAGACTATGCGCTCTATCCACATATGAGCGTGGCGAAGAACATCGGCTTCGGTCTCAAGGCGCGCAAGATGCCGAAGCCCGAGGTAGAGGCGCGCGTTGCCGAGGCAGCGCGTATGCTCGGCATCATCCCCTTGCTCGGGCGATTTCCACGCCAGTTATCCGGTGGGCAGCGTCAGCGCGTCGCCATCGGCCGCGCCATAGTCCGCAACCCCCGCATCTTTCTGTTCGACGAGCCGCTGTCCAATCTGGATGCCCAGCTTCGCGACGAAATGCGCGGCGAGATCAAGCGCCTTCACCAGGACATCGCCACGACGATGATCTACGTCACCCACGACCAGATCGAGGCGATGACACTGGCTGACCGCATCGTGCTGATGCGCGACGGGTTGATCGAGCAGCAGGGCGCGCCACTCGAACTGTTCGAGCGCCCCGCCTCGATCTTCGTCGCGGGCTTTCTCGGTTCCCCACGCATGAGCTTCCTGCCGGGCACGCTGGCTTTGGACGGGAGCGCCGCCGCCATCCGGCTGGCCGATGGTCTGCTGCCGATCGCCCCCGGGCGGACTCTAAATGGCGCTATAGATGGGCAGTCGGTGCTGCTCGGGCTGCGCCCGGAACATCTGACACGCGCACACGCTGCTACCCCCGAGCCGGGCACGCTGCGCTATGATGCAACCATCGACCTGCTGCAGCCGACTGGCTCGCGCAGCTATGCGACCTTCCGCCTTGCCGGCGCGCCAGTGGTGGCGGAGCTTCAGGCGCACGACGTCAGCCGTCCCGGCGAGAGACTGCCGATCGACATCAACATGAACCGGGCGTCGATTTTTGACGCTGCGACGGAGCAAGCAATTTGACCTTGGCAGCATCTCGAGCCATCCGCTTGTGTGGAACCGAACAGGTCGAGCCACCCTTGCGCACACTTCGCGCGGGACCGTTGTCGGTCGACTTCGACAATGGGGCGTTACGCTACATCCGCCTTGACGGAATTGAGATTCTGCGCGGAATCTCGTTCCTTGTGCGGGACGAAAATTGGGGAACCGCTACAGCCGTTCTCGATGATCTCCACATCGATGAAAGGCTGGATGTGTTCAGCGTCGCATACCGTGCAACATGTTCCGCAACATCCGGTCGCCTGGTTTATCAGGTACGGATCTCGGGCAGTAGTGATGGTGCGCTGGCTTTTGCGGCCGAGGCAGAGCCCGAGACTGACCTTTTGACGAATCGGACCGGCTTCATCGTCCTTCATCCGATCGAAGCCTTGGCGGGCAAGCCGGTAAAGGTGCTGCATGAGGATGGTCATGATGAGCTATCGCTCTTTCCGGACCACATCGACCCTAAATGTCCGTTCACCGATATCCGGGCGTTGTCGCATGAGATCGCGCCTGGGATCTGGGCCACATGCACCATGGACGGTGATGCCTTCGAGATGGAGGATCAACGCAATTGGTCTGACGCTTCCTATAAAACCTATGTCCGCCCTCTGCGTCGCCCGTGGCCTTACCGACTGCCCAAGGGCCAGAAATTCACCCAGGTCGTCCGGCTACACGTGTCAGGAACGCTTCGTGCCGGGGCGTCTGAAAACCGCAATCCACTCATCGACCTGACGATCGGCAGACCCGTCGGCCAAGTGCCTCGCGTTGGCGTCGGCGTCGCTGGCGACGAGGCAAGGCACGCGCTTGAATCCCCCGAGCTTCTACGACGAATGGCTCCGCAGTGGATGGTCTGCCAAGTCGATCTCCGATTCGGACACGGCCATGATGAACTCGAAAGCTACGCCGCGCTTGCACGGCTGACCGGCGCAGGCGTGGTCCTCGAGATCATCACCAAGGGCACGCTCGACCCATTCGGCGAATTGGCGCCCGTCGCTGATGCGGTCCATACAATCGGCCTCAAACTGGAAGCTGTCTCCGTCTTTCCGGCGCAGGACATGAAATCCGTTCAGCCGGGAGCACCGCGGCCGGTCATGCCCAGCTTCCACGAATGCTACTCCGCCGCTCGCCGGGCTTTCCCGGGGATCGGGCTGGGCGGAGGCATGGCCGCTTACTTCACCGAACTCAATCGCAAGCGTCCGCCAGCCGAAGCGCTCGACTACGTGACCTTCACCACCTGTCCAAGCGTGCACGCGGCGGATGATATTTCGGTGATGGAAACGCTTCAGGCTATCCCTCATCAGATACGCTCGGCACATGCTTTCACGGGCGACCGCGTGCCGCTGCGCATAGGTCCCAGTCAGCTCGGCTGCCGCGAGAACCCCTACGGAAAGGGCACCGCGCCGAACAA
The DNA here is from genome assembly GCF_055811095.1 of Mesorhizobium sp. WSM4833. Lineage (NCBI taxonomy): Bacteria > Pseudomonadati > Pseudomonadota > Alphaproteobacteria > Hyphomicrobiales > Phyllobacteriaceae > Mesorhizobium > Mesorhizobium sp. WSM4833. The sequence goes on along the minus strand of NZ_JBVVQG010000009.1, from coordinate 258,270 downwards.
AGCGAACGCCCGCATATGTCTGAGCCGCATCGATCCGCGGCAGCGCGGGCTGTTCAATGCGGCATGGACGCTCGGCTATTTCGCGGCCTGCGCTCGCGGAGGGGTCGAGGCCGTCGCGGTAGGGGACTTCACCGGCCCCTTTGGCCATATCCACAGGAAGGCTGATTTCGTCCAGCCATGGTATGACCAGCAGGACGGCCGAACGGTCTATCCCGCTTTCCATGTCATGGCGGGTCTCTCAAGGCTCGGCGGAGCCACCCTGCTGTCCGTAGGAACTTCCGGCGCTGACGCCATTGCGACGATCGCAGCTGAAAAAGATTGGCGCGTGACACTGTGGGTCGCCAACCTCACCTCCAAGGCGCAATCTGTGAAACTTCCGGATGCGCCGAGCAGTGCCCGTATAGCTCTTCTTGGCGCCGAGCAGTTCGAACGGGCGGCAACCGATCCCAACTTCATGGAAAGTACCGCAAGACCGCTGGATGACCAATTCATCTCGCTTGACGCTTACGCCGTCGCGCGAGTTGATCTCGACCTACCATTTTCGACCTAGAGCCCGATGTGCGCTGAGGTTGAGAGTTGAGCCCAACGTCATGCGCAGCCGCATCAATCGCTCTGGCCCGAAGCGGGTGACACAGATCGTCAGGCGTCACTGGCCAGGGGAGTGTCGACGCACCTTGTCCCAGGCCGCCAAGATTCGCTGCTTGCATCCGCGTGCGGCATCGTCGACCGTCGGGAATCACATAGACGCATTCTCATGCGGTCGCCCGCCTTGATCCGCCGTCGAGGAGTTCCTGAAGGTCCTCTTTTGGCACCGGTCTTGAAAGCAAAAAGCCTTGTAGCTGGTCACAGCCGAGCTTGCGCAGATAATTGCACTGGCTCTCGGTCTCGACCCCTTCCGCTGTGGTGCTGAGGCCAGTCGCGCGAGCCAGGTCGATAATCGCCTGAACGATGGCCTCGTCACCGTTCGAGCCGCCAAAGCCCTGCACGAAGCTTCGATCGATCTTGATCCTGTCCACTTCCAGGCTCTGCAGTCGGCCCAATGAGGAAAATCCCGTACCGAAATCGTCAAGCGCAAAGCGCACCCCGACACTGCGCAACGCTGCCATGTTCTGCTGGCATTCGGTGGGGCGCTGGGAGAGCGTGCTTTCCGTAACCTCCAGCTCGAGCCGCCGTGGATCCATTTGCGTTTCCAACAAGATGCTCGTCACTTTCATGGCAAAGCTCGGATTGTTCAGCTGCAACCCCGATACGTTCACTGCCAGGGTCTCGATCGGCCAATGCACCGCGTCAAGGCAGGCCTGGCGCAGAACCAGCTCGCCTAGAACTTCAATGAGCCCCGTTTCCTCTGCCAATGGTACGAACAAGTCAGGGGCGACCCAACCACGCTCTGCGTGCGACCAGCGCGCGAGGGCTTCGACGCCCGTCATCCTGTTGGTGTCGGCGGTGTAAAGCGGCTGATAATGCACCCGGATGTGGCCGGGCGTTTGCAGCGCCTTGCGCAGGTCCTGTTCGAGACCCTTACGCTTTGCCAGCGTCTGGTCCATCTCGGGTTCAAACAGAGCATAGCCGCTGCGACCGCCGGCTTTGGCGTGATACAGGGCGAGGTCGGCTTTCCGCACCAACTCGACCTGGTCCACCCCGTCCCTGGGAGCAAGAGCTACGCCGACGCTCACCCCGACAAAAACCTGAACTCCGGCGACCTCGAACGGCCGGCGCGCGGACTCGATCAAGTGCTCGCACAATGTTTTGACCTCATTCTCGCCTGCGACCGCGCGCTGGATGATAATGAATTCGTCACCGCCCAGGCGCGCCACCGTGTCCACCTCCAGGGTCAGCCGCCTCAGCCGGTCTGCGAACTCCCTGAGCAACTCGTCACCGGCAGGGTGGCCAAAGCTGTCATTGACCTGCTTGAACCGGTCGAGGTCAAGATAGAGGATCGCGAGCTGCTCGCCCGTCGCGGGCAGCAGTGTCAGCGCATCAGCCAAACGACTGTTGAAATGGCCGCGACTGTGCAGCCCTGTAAGCAGGTCGTAGTGGGCCAGGTGATAGATGTGATTCTCGGTCTCAATCAGCCTCAAAGTCCGCCGGCGCAAAGCGGCCAGAGCTACAATAATTCCGCCAAGTACCAGTCCGAACACCGCCACGAGTGTTGGCACCAGTTGAAAAAGGACAAACGCCCCGGGCCGATATGGCTGCCACACAAAGAAGCCGACAGTCGAACCAGAGCGACCGACGAGGGGATAGGACGCCTCTTCAGAGCTAAGCATGTTTGACCAGGAGAAGTGTGCGTCGTCGAGCAGATAGTCTTGGCGCAAGGAGGCAAGCAGACTGCCGTCCAGATAGCGAACGGCAACGTGTAGGAATTCCTGACCTGGTACTTGTGCAATGTGGCCGCTGTCGGAAACGACTGGCTTGATGCTGACAATGGCAGGATGGCCGGAGATGACGACCATGTCGGAAGCACCTATCGTGAGCACCTGCTCGGTGACGCCGTCGGTGTCCCCCTGTTTCAGCCTCGCCCTGAGGTTCTCCACGAGAGGCGCAGTGGTCGGGCGTATGGATTGATAGCTCGCCGGATCCACCGCCGATCCATCGGCGAATGCGTAGACTGGCGCGTCCTTCGGATCGAGAATGTAGACCTCATCGTGGCCGAAATACGTGTGCATCCAGGTGCCGAGATTGGTGTCGACCCATTTGGCATCCTGGCTCCGCAGGGCGCTGACCGCGTCGTCCCAGACGGTGACGCTCTCCTGATCGTGGGCTATTCCGCTCTCCAGCTTGGATATGATCAAGGCGACCAAGCTTTTCTGCCGCGACACGGCAACACCATCGGACTGGGTCGCCGACCACAGCAAAAGGCCTGTGGTGAGGGTCGCAACAAGCAGCGTCACGACAATGATGGGCAAAGCCGTTCGCTTGAAAAAAAGGCGACGTGTTGGTTCGCCGAAATGCCGGAGCAGCGTCATGAGGCTGCTTTACGCTAAGAAAACTGCTGGACCGTTAAAGGCGCGGCATCAGGCAAGCTGCACGTTTGAAAAGGCCAGTTCGATAGCCCGGCGTTGAACTGCCAAGGAACAAATTCGCCGCGCGCGCGTTCGAGAGCGGCCTTTGCGGGGACTGAACACGAATGCTACTCGCTTTGGGGAACGCGCTCTCGACGACGGTTATGGCCGGCAGAAGTGGGGGTGCGGAAATTTTCGGCGTGGTCGATCTCAGCACTAAAGCCGAGGTAAGGATCAACGCGATGAATTTGGGAATGGCAATTCAGTTCGTGGCCAATGCCTCGGTGCTCGGTTACGATGTCCGTTCGGCGATGGTCTTCTACGGCGAACCGGGAACGCCAAGCCTCAGGGCAAATGACTGCGATCGATTGTGGGCGCAATTTGGTGCCGCGCTCCTTCGCCCATAACGCCGGACGCTTTTGGCTATCTTCAGCTGTCTGGAGCTAACAGCCCATGCCGCGCCACCGGACCGTCGGATCATGAGATCTGAGAGACCTGACGAGAAATTTGCTTTCGGTCACTTCACCGGCACGCAGAGCCGGTCGGGCACTTTGGGGACAAGGGTGGCGGTGGGTTTGCCGATGCAAGTGCAGTGTGCTCGAGCCAATTCGCGACTGGGCGCCGGTTGAACCGCTCGGCCTGCCTGCCTTACCGCGCGAGGCATGACCTTACCCCACGGCCAACCATTTGCGCGATTGGGCAAACGCCGTGAAGGCCTTGGCGTCCATTGGGCGGCCAAAAACATAGCCCTGCAGAATATCGCAACCAAGCTCCTTCAGGATGCGCGCGTGATCATTCGTCTCGACACCCTCGGCAATGACTTCGATGCCGAGCGATTTGCCGATCTCAATGATCGACGAGACCAGCTGACGCTGCGGGATCGACTGGGTGACGGGCGTGATCAGTTGGCGGTCGATCTTGAGCCGGCGCGGCTGCAGCTTGAGCAGGGACACGATCGAGGCATGGCCGGTGCCGAAGTCATCGATTTCGATGTCGATGCCGAGTTCCTTAATGTGCTCCAGGTTCCAGGTGACCAGGTCGTCATTCTCATCGAGGAAGATGGACTCAACCAGCTCAAACGACACCGTGCCCTTCCTGATGGCAAGCTTGCGCAAGCCATCGATCAGATCCTTGTCCTCCAACCGCTTGGCGGAGACATTGACCGAGACGTGCGGGATCTTGAGACCGCTGTTCGACCATTGGTCGAAATTCTCAAGCGCCTGTTCCAGGACAGCGCGATCGATGATTGCCACGACGTTGAGTTCTTCGGCCACTTTGAGATAGCTTTGTGGGGCCAGGATGCCGCGTTCGGGATGCTTCCAACGCGACAACGCCTCGACCCCGACGATCTCAAGTGTCCTGGCGTCGAACTGCGGCTGATAGTATGTTGTGAATTCGGCGCGCTCCAACCCGCCCAGGATTTCGTCGGCAATTTGCTTGGTCCGCACGATCTCGCTTTGCAGCTCTTCGTCAAAGAATTCGTGTCGGTTGCGACCGCTTCCTTTCGCCCGGTAAAGAGCGAGGTCGGCGTTGACGAGCAGTTGCTTGGCGTCGGTTCCGGCGGCAATTCCGATGCTCACCCCGAACCGGCACGGGTTGCCCTGAAAATCGACCGGTCGGCGCATCTGCGTGATGATGCGGTCGCCGAGCGCGGAAAGTTGCTTGTCATCACGTCCATGGCTCACCACGACGAACTCGTCACCGCCGATGCGTGCAACAAAATCACCGGGACCCGTGTTGACCTTGATGACCTTGGAGGCGTGCACCAGCATGGCGTCACCGGCTGCGTGGCCGAGTGTATCGTTGATCTGCTTGAAGCGGTCGAGGTCCAGATGCAGCAGCGCTGTGCGGGTCCCCGTTACGCTTTTTTCGGCAAGCAACTCATCGAGATAGCGGCGGTTGGGCAGGCCGGTCAGCGGGTCGTGCAGCGCAACATGCTCTACATGCGCCTTTGCGACCTTGAGTTCGGCATTTTTCGATTCCGACAGCTGGCGCTCTCGAATGAGCGTCTCATTGAGCAGCACGTCGCTGGTGACGTCCCACTCGGCGCCGATCATCTTCGGCGTGCCGCCGATGTCCTGGAAGAAGGCTGCGCGCGTGCGCACGTGGCGCGTGGTACCGTCCGCTAGCAGGACTCGATATTGCGAAGAATACGGTCCCTCCCTCTCGGCGGCCGCGTCGAACTCCTGGCGCGCCCTGTCAAAATCTTCGGGATGAATGGCCATCGCCCAGTCTTCATAACCGCGCGGTTTGCCATCGGCTGGCTTGCCGTAGATCTGGTTGACGCGGTCGTCCCATAGCAGTTCTTTTGTGGCCAGGTCGTGCTCCCACACGCCAATTCCAGAAGCTTCCAGGGCCAACTCAAGGCGGCCAGACAGACGTCTGAGCTCGGCATAGTTTTTCTGTCGTTCGCCGAACAGTCGCCCGGCCACCAGGATCGGCAGCACCACCAGCGCGCCGGCAAAGGCTATGAGCCCCCGCAACATCCACGCATTGTTCGGAATGGCCGGCCAGCCTCCCTTCGGTATAGCCGAAATCAGCCAGGAGCCCGAAGGCAGTTGCACATCGGCCGACACCGGCTTGCCGGCGAGGACATTGTCTCCCCCGAAGAATTTTTTGCCGCCACCGCCAAGCGCGTCGGTCCCCGTCAGGGCGACATCAATATCAATCCCGGGGTCATTCAAGCCGCTCGCGGCGTAAAGCTGATCGACATCGATGACAGCGGAGAGGATGCCCCAGAATCGGCTGCCGCCGCCCGCCGTCGGCACAAAGACGGGAATGCGCCCGACAAAGCCCCGCCCTCCCTGGGCCAGGTCGACGGGGCCTGCCAACACAAGAACGCCGAGGTCTCGCGCGCGAAGCGCCGCCGTCCGTTGCGCCTCGCTCTTGCGGTAATCGAGCCCGATCGCCTTCTGGTTGCCTTCCATCGGGTACATCAGCGAGATGACGAGATCGGGCGCACCGGCGATGTTGCGCAGTTGCGATCTCTGTCGGAACAGGTTGCTTGCCAGGGACGCAAATCTCTGCTGTCCCATGTACGGCTCTGTAACTATGGCCGAGACGAGGCCCTGAACAAGCTGGAGATTACCGTTTACATTGCCTTCGAGCTTGGCCCTTATGATGTTGACCTTGGCCTGGACTTCGGCGCGCGCGAGTTGATCGGACACTTTCGTGTTCTGCAAGTCCGCAAGGACCGCGCAGATCACAAGCACGGCCAACGCAATTGCCGCCGGCAAGTTGGCGGTCGAAAAAACCGCCTTTCTTGCACCATCAAAGTCAAAATCCGTTCTGCCCGACCGGCTCAATTGCGTTTCCTTGACAAAAAGCCCATCGGCCAACGTAGGATGAACTGTTTAAATTTGGACTTCCAATCTGCATAAAAGCTTCTGGTCTGTGCCACCAAGTTTCGAAAGGCTGCGCTTGGGCGCTGCGCGTAGTACCGTTGGGCCTGTGCCGGCCAGTCCTGCTGCGCCGAACAGCAGGGTCGTCCTGCTCGGGCGGAAGAAGGGTAGGGAAAGCGAGACGGACAGCCTGGGAGAGGGGAGGGGCGAGATCGACATCAGGAAGATGGATTAGCCTACTACATGCTGTCATCGCTGGTTCGCACCGGGTCATCCGTCCATCTTCTGCTATGATCCCGACGCCGTGACGTTCGTCACGGCTCTTACCCACAGCCCTGACGCATCCTGGCCAGTGAGCTCTAAATTGGCCGCGCTTAACGATCCGGCTCGAACCAACTTGTCGTGCTGCCGCAAGGGTGCGTTACCCTGATCCATTCGCCGATGTCAGGCTCTTCGGCGTACGGGATGGTTACTGGTCCCCACGTCTTCGCAGCTTCAACAACATTTTCGGCCTGAACCTCGGCACGTTCCACAGCTTTGCCGTCGCGTATCAGCTCGACGGTGAAACTCTGCATAGATCGCACTCCTGTCGCGCAATCATATCCCAACCTCTACCCGAAAGGAAAAATCTGTTTTTTCGAAAGGAAATAGCTTCCCAAGGTCCTCGCGGCACAAAGCAGCTATTCGCAACAAAAGGGGCCCGGTGGCCCAACGATGAAACGCATTTTGCTTTTCTTGTGCGGCGAAAGCATGATGGAGCGGGTGGCTAACAGCCGATAAATTTTGCCAACACATTGATTTCAAATCATAATTTCATGTTCCATAATGTATGTTATGCGACTTCTGGATGTAGCAGTTATATAGAGATGCGACACTTGAGCAATTTAGAGATGCGACAGTCCCCGACTTTCACAGCTCATGCTCTGGCCAACTCGAAGCTGGAAAGGAAGGCTGACGACTTCACACTGCCTGGCGTGAGACCGGGCGTATTGCGGAGCCGGCATGCCTTTGATCACCTTGTCGCAAAAAAGAGCTGCATCGTCTTGAAGCCATCCAGAAGATCCGCGACCGGCGGCTGAGCGTCCAGGCGGCGGAGCTTCTTCATCTCAGCCGCAGTCAGGTTCACCGGCTGTTGCAAGCCTATGACCAGGACGGCGCCGGCGGGCTGGTGTCGAAGGAGCGCGGCCGACCGAGCAATCGGCGCCATGATGAGGAGCCGCCGCCGCCGGCCGCGCCACCATACAGCGTTTCGGTCGCTTCGGTGTTGAATGCTATCCCCTGCTTGGGATGCAGCTCCAGGTCAAGAACTGCGGACTGTGACATTGACCACGGGGACCAGCGGCAACGGTTCGCCGTCTTTGCCGGTGAGTTCCGATTCGAACTTCTGGGTGCGGATGATTTCCTCGACCTGGCTGGTGAAATCGTCATGGCGCGCATCTTCGCCACGTTCTCTATCTTCACCTCGCCCTGATACGCAAAGGGCTTGGCCCCATAGAGCGGGTGCGCGTCGACCCATTCGAAGTACTCGCAACATGCCGTCCACAGCTTCTCTGGATCGATGATGATCGGGCTGCGGCCGTGTGAGCTACGGGCCTTCCAAAATTGGTTTCCTGCGGGTGCGGGCATTTGCGAAAATTTCGACGCTTTTACAAAGTTAACCAGCGGCCGGATTCGTACGGTTTTGTGACTTGCTGGATTGCCGATCACATGGTTTTTTCCCACATCGTTGTGTGGGAGTGCGGGCGTGGGCGACGATCAGAAGGACGGTGTTCGGGTAGAACACATAGACGGCCAATGGGCGGTGCAGATCATCGAGGATGGCGTGACCACCCAACAGCTTTTCGACAACGAGGAATTTGCGAGGAGTTTCGCAGCCGGTCAAATCATCCGGCTCAACCTTAACCGGTCCGGCCAAAGCCAAAGCGGCCATGAGGTGGATGGCCCGCGAAACCATTCGTAAACCATGCCAACACGGTAAATATTTTATGTCGAACCGATCCGGTTGCAGGAGGTTTTGGGCGGGTCTGCAACAAAGAGGCCCAGCCAATCCCTGCACCGCTTACCCATCTCGCCCGCCCTGTTGATCTCCTTCGGGATTGCCTGCGGAATTTGCGTCTGGGCGACATCGGATAAGCCAGTGAGCTTCTTTCAAGCCCAGGCGTCCCCGCAGCTGGAAATGCGCGGGACAGTCGGTAACCTTCAATAGATGGACGATCGTCGATGCTACCGGCGGGCCGGTGCTGTCGTGGACGATCCGCTACCGGCTGCGCACGTCGTTCTCGCGCACGGGCAAGACCGCCACCTCTCGAATTGCGGCGCCACGGGGGATCGCGAATAGCGGGCCGGCAGCCGAGGGCGACGAGGTTCTACACGATCAGAACCTACTCGAAGGAATAAGTGAAACCTTCCTTGGAGGCGCCGACGGTGACTTTGGTCATCTTTTCGCCCTCGAGCGACCGGTTAAGCACGCCGCGGCTCAGTTCCGGCAGCAGCGTGTTGGTCAGGATGGCATCGATCATCCGCCCGCCGGATTCGATCTCGGTGCAGCGGGCCTTGACCAGATCCATGACACCGTCGCCGATCACCAGTTCCGCATCGTTGGTTGCCCGCAACCGGCGAGCGATCTTGGCGAACTGGTGGCCAGTGATCGCTTCGATCATCGAATCAGAGAGCGGATAGTAAGGAATGGTCACCACCCGGCCAAGGAAGGCAGCCGGGAAGACCTTCAGCAATGGGCTGCGCAAGGCGGTATCCAGATCGTCGAGCCCGGTCCGCAGCGTGCCATTCCTTGTGCGGTCCATGATAACTTCGGAGCCGACATTCGAGGTGAGCAGGATCAGGGTGTTCTTGAAATCGATCCGGCGGCCCTCGCTGTCGTCCATCATGCCCTTGTCGAAGACCTGGAAGAAGATTTCGTGGACGTCGGGATGCGCCTTCTCGACCTCGTCGAGCAGGATCACCGAATAGGGTTTTCTGCGCACCGCTTCGGTCAGGATGCCGCCCTTGCCGTAGCCGACATAGCCGGGCGGTGCGCCCTTCAGTGTCGAGACGGTGTGCGCCTCCTGGAACTCGGACATGTTGATGGAGATCAGGTTCTGCTCGCCACCGTAAAGCGTTTCGGCCAGCGCCAATGCCGTTTCGGTCTTGCCGACGCCCGAGGGGCCGCAAAGCAGGAAGACCCCGACCGGCTTTTCAGGCGCGCCAAGCCCGGCGCGGCTGGTCTGCACGCGTTTGGCGATCATCTCCATGGCGTGATCCTGCCCCACAACCCGTTCCGAAAGCGTGGCGGCGAGCTTGAGCGCTTTTTCGGTCTGGCTGGACAGCATCCGTCCGGTCGGGATCCCGGTCCAGTCCTGGACCACGGCGGCCACTGCATTGCGGTCAACCGAGGGCAGAATCAGCGGTGTCTCGCCTTGTGCCGCTGCCAATTCGGCCATCAGTGCGCGCAATCGGGCGAGATCGGCGGCAGGATCGGCAGCGGCCTGTGTCTCCGCGTCCGTCTGGGCGGCCTTGGGCGGCTCAGTCTCTGACGACTCCGCTACCTTGGTCTTTTCTGCGTTCGCCGCTGCCGGTTCGGCATCGGCCCCAACGGTGGCCGCATCGAGCGCCACACCCTCGCCGCGCAGCCTGGCGCGCAGTTCGAGTATCTCGGCGACGAGCACCTTTTCACGATCCCAACGCTGCTGCGCCGCAGCCAGGGTGATCTCGCTTTCGGCAAGCCCGGTGTCGACGCGCGCCTGCCGTTCAGCCACCTCGATGCCGATCGCGGCCTCGCGCCCGATGATGCCGCGCTCGACCTCCAGAGCCTGGCGGCGGCGCATGATGTCCTCGACCTCGGCTGGCGTAGCATGCTGCGATATGGCGACACGGGCGCAGGCGGTGTCGAGGAGGCTCACCGCCTTGTCAGGCAGTTGCCGTGCCGGGATGTAGCGATGCGACAGGCCGACTGCTGCCTCGATCGCCTCGTCGAGTATCTGCACCTTGTGGTGTTGCTCCAGAACCCCTGCCACCCCGCGCAACATCAGAACGGCCACCGCCTCCGACGGCTCGTCGATCTTGACCACCTGGAAACGGCGGGTCAGCGCCGGGTCTTTCTCGATGTGCTGCTTATATTCGGCCCAGGTCGTTGCGGCGATGGTGCGAAGTTCGCCCCGTGCCAGCGCCGGCTTCAAGAGATTGGCGGCATCACCGGTTCCGGCAGCACCGCCGGCGCCAATCAAGGTGTGGGCCTCGTCGATGAACAGGATGACCGGCGTTTCGGACGATTGAACCTCGTCGATCACAGCCTTCAGCCGTTTTTCGAATTCGCCCTTCACGCTGGCGCCCGCCTGCATCAATCCGACATCGAGCATGCGCACGCTGACGCCTTGCAGCGTGGGCGGCACATCGCCCTGAGCGATACGCAAGGCAAAGCCCTCAACGACCGCCGTCTTGCCGACCCCGGCCTCGCCGGTCAGGATCGGGTTGTTTTGCCGACGCCGCATCAGGATGTCGACTATCTGCCGGATCTCCGGATCGCGGCCGACGACCGGATCGATCTTGCCCTCGCGGGCGCGTTGGGTCAGATCGGTGGCGAATTTCGCCAAGGCCGAATCTCCGCCCATGGTCCGCTTCGGCGTTTCAGCCGCGGGAACCGCGATGGCTGCGCCGCCTTCGAGCGAACCTTCCACGACATCGGCGAACCGCGCGACAACCGCATCGGCGTCGATCTTGTCGAACTCGCCGCTGATCTTCGACAGCAGGCCTTCCAGAACCGGGGTTTTCAGGCAGGAAAGCAGAATATGGGCGCTGCGGACTTCCTCGACGCCGAACTCCAGCGTCGCGAGGTTCCAGGCTTCCTGGATTGCATGGAAGATATGATCGGAGAATTCCTCGATCGAGGTTGCGCCATAGGGCAACTTGTCGACGGCACGGGTCATATCTGCCGTGAGCCGGCTGGCATCCAGTCCCGCATCGGCGATTATCATTTGCACATCGGAGCGGTCGGAAAGCACCAGCTGCTCGATGAAGTGAACGAGTTCGACGTAAGGATTGCCGCGCAGCTTGGCGCTATCGGCCGCGGCCTTGAAGGCGCGCACCCCGACAGGATCAAGCTTGCCGACCAGTTCCTTACGCTTGAAGCTCTGCGACGACCGGCGCTGTTCCATCGAACGTGCTCCTGCAATCTGCCAGCCGATAAACTGCCACAGATGCCGCCACTTGACAAAGTGCGTTGTGGACGAGGCCTCAATGCCTGGTTCAGCCAGCTTCCTCGTATTGTGGAAGTCTTGCACCACCGGCTGCAAACAACAGCGGAATTGCGCGCCCTGCGCGATGCATTTCTCATACGGATTGACAATTGCGCCACGGAGTTCGGTACTCATGGCGGTGTTCAGCTTCTGTTAATTTTGGAGCACTCGTTGAATTGTGGTAAAGTGCACCGGTGTGATAACGTAAGGTCACATAAGGTTTGAGGGCCTTCGCTGGGGGTTGGTGTGATTGATCTCGCACTCTGGCTTTCTTCGCTAGACGGTGAGAATCCGTCCGGGGAAGATTTGCGCAACGACCCGGCTTTCCATGAGTTGGAGCGCCTGACCGAAGCCCAACTCAAGGTCGTCCACGACGGCAACAATAAGGCCGGCTCGCAAAGCACGATTCCAGTCGACTGGCCCGCTGTGCTCGCAAAGGCGGAGGAATTGCGCGCGCATGGCAGGGACTTGCGCCTGCTTGTCATCGTCACGCGCGCGCTGGCCAATGAAGACGGGCTGGCCGGATTGGCGCAAGGTCTGACGCTGATCGCGCAGACCTTCGATCAGCATTGGGACACCATGCATCCGGCTATGCGGCCCAACGCTTCGCCGCGCGATGCCGCCTTGCGCCGTATCAACGCGCTGATCGACCTGCAGAATGGTCAGGACGGGTTGTTGGCGAATCTGCGGCAAATGACGTTCTTCGCGCCGCGCGCAATCGGCCCGGTTCAGGGCAAGGACCTGGAGAAGGGTGCGCTCGACGATCGCGTCATGCTCCAGGAAGCCGCCTCGGGGCTGAATGCGGCGGAAAAAGCGCAGCTGGTCAGTGCGCACGGACAACTCTTGAATCGGGTGCGTGCCGCATGTGCGGCACAGATCGATCAGGCCAATGCGGAGATGGTCCAGCTCATCGCCGACGCCCGGGCGACGATCACGGCACTGGATGCGCTCGAGACTGCGCTCAACGCTCGTCTCGAGGGCAGCGGCACTCCCGTTCCGGACTTAAAACGGTTCCTGCAGCGTTTGCTGACGACACTTGAACGGAATTCAGCGGCCGGCGCGGTGACGAATGGCGCAGCCACGCAGGCGGTGCCGACGGAACTGGCAACGCCTGCTCGAAACGGTCATGGAGCCGATGCTATGGCAAGTATGGCAAGCTATGCGGACTCGAGCACGGGACTCCCCGACCGGATCTCCTCGCGCGACGACGTGGTGAAATGCCTCGACCTGGTCGTCGCCTTCTATGACCGTACCGAACCGTCGAGCCCAATTCCGCACCTGGCTCGGCGGGTCCGTCGGATGGTGCACATGGATTTCGTTGAACTGATGGAAGATCTCGCCCCTTCGGGGCTGAAGGAGTTCAGGCTGCTGGCCGGCGTTCCCGATGCCAAGAAGACGGCTCAGAAGGATGAAAGGTAACAACACATGCCAGCCGAAAGCAAAGCCAAGGTCATCGAACGAAATCGCGCGCCGCGGGTGCAGATCGCCTACGATGTGGAAACCTACGGCAGCCCGACGACGATCGAACTGCCGTTTGTCATGGGCGTGATGGCCGACCTTGCCGGTGCTTCGCAAACCAAGGAAGCGTCAAAGTCGGTGCTGGACCGCTCCTTTGTCGAGACCGACGCGAACCGCTTCCCAAAATTCATGGAGGCGCTCGGCCCCCGCGTCAAAGCGCGGGTGAAGAACACGCTGCCGCAGGCCGAGGGCCAGGAGCGTGACGAGGAACTGGCGCTCGATCTTACATTTTCCAAGATGGGTGATTTCGCCCCCGACAAGATTGCCGAGCAAGTTCCGCAACTGGCCGAGATCCTCAAGATGCGTCGACAACTCGAGGAATTGCTCGGCTTCATGGATGGCCGTGTCGATGCTGAAAAGCGCATCGCGCAGCTTCTGAACAACGAACCGCTTCTTGGCAAGATTGCCAGCCAGGCGCTGGCCGACGACGACAAGGTTGGGGAATGATCATGGCCGAACAGCAAAAGACCGCCTCAGTCGCCGCGGAGGCCGAAGCCATAAACCTCGATGAATTCAGCGGACTCCTCGAAAAAGATTTCAAGGTCAAGAAGGACGACAGCGAGAAGCTGCAACAGCTCGTGCGCAATCTCGCGCTCGCGGCGCAGTCCCGTTCCGACACCACGACCATCTCTTCCAATGCCATCAAATCGATCAAGTCGCTGATCGCCGGCATTGACAAGATGCTGACGACACAGGTCAACGAAATCCTGCACGCGCCGGAAGTGCGTGAGATGGAAGGCACATGGCGAGGGCTGTGGTATCTCGTCAACAACACCGAGACGGATCAGAAGCTGAAGATCCGGGTGATGAACATCTCCAAAGAGCAGCTGGCCGATACGCTTGAAGACTATGAAGGTCAGATGTGGGACCAGAGCCCGATCTTCAAGAAAGTCTACACAGACGAGTATTCGATGCTTGGCGGCGAACCAATCGGCTGCGTGATCGGCGCCTACGAGTTCTCCAATCACCCACGTGACGTCGGCCTGCTGCGCAACATCTCCGGCATCTGCGCTTCCGCGCATACGCCGTTTATCGCGGCCGCTTCGCCGCGCCTATTTCGCATGGACAGCTGGCAGGAACTGCCGAACCCGCAAGACCTGCAGCAGATCGTCTCCAACCCCGCCTATGCCTCGTGGCAGTCGTTGCGCGAGAGTGAGGACGCTCGCTACATCGGCCTGACCATGCCCCGCGTCCTGGCGCGGCTGCCCTACGGCACCGATACCGTTCCGGTGAAGGGTTTCACCTTCGAGGAAGAGGTGGAGGGCGATCACAACAAATATGTCTGGATGAACGCCGCCTTCCCGATGGGCGTCAACATCAACCGCAGTCACAAGCTTTTCGGCTGGGGCACGCAGATCCGCGGCGTCGAGAATGGTGGCACGGTGCTCAACCTGCCGGTGCATAGCTTCCCGACCGATGATGGCTCGATCGCGATGAAATGTCCCACGGAAGTCGCCATCGACGACCGGCGCGAGGCGGAACTGGCCAAGCTTGGCTTGATGCCCATCCTGCACCGGAAGAATACCGATCTCGCGGCCTTCATCGGAGCACACTCGCTGCAGGACGACGAAACGCGGGCGGGGCGGCTGGTCGACCCCGATGCACAGTCGAACGAGCGGCTGAGCGCCAACCTGCCCTACCTGTTCCCGGTCTCGCGCTTTGCGCACTACCTCAAGGCGATCGCGCGCGACAAGGTCGGCTCGTTCAAGGAGCGCGCCGACATGCAGATCTGGTTGACCGAGTGGATCAATCGATACGTGCTGGCCAACCCGGCCTTTGCCGACGACAAGGCGCGCGCCAAGCGCCCGCTTGCCGCCGCCGAGGTCCAGGTGGACAGCGTGGAGGGGCGGCCGGGCTATTATAATGCCCGCTTCTATCTGCGCCCGCATTACCAGCTGGAGGGCATCAATGCGTCGCTCCGACTGGTCTCGGAACTACCGTCCGTTAAGACTTGATCGCAGCAACGACAACCTGGTTTTTTGAAAGCGGTGGAGAAACACAATGCCGACTACGAAGATTGATGGCTTCCTGAAGGTTCCCGATATCAAAGGCCCCAGCACCCGCGACGGCCACGATGACGAGATTGAAATCCATGGCGTCGACTACAAGATGGTCGCACCTTATGATCCCAATTCGCTGTCACGCCGTGGCCGCGTCTCCATGGGGATGATCAAATTCACCAAGCACTACGACAAATCATCGCCCTATCTGAAAAAGGCTTTGTTCGAAAACAAGGCCCTTGATGAGGTGGTGTTCTCGGCCCGCCGGACCATCGATGGCGAGACCAAGGATTACCTGGTCGTTACCCTCACCGACGCCTCGATCATGGAATACGACATGTCGCAGGCCGAGGATGAGGAAGACCTGATCCAGGAAGAGGTCAGCTTCGCCTACAAGAAGATCAAATTCGTCTATGACGGCAATGATGAAGCCGAAATGGATGTCTATGTCGGCAAGTGAGGTTCGGCGACCCGGCGCGGGCATGCAGCAGACCACTGGCAGCTTGCGGGCGAAAAGCGAAGCCGTCCAGCCGTCGCTTTGGGATCGTCTCGTCAATGATCTGCCGGGCCTGACCTCGGAAATAGACGGGCTGCGCCATGTCCTGCTCGACGAGCTTGGCGCGGACCGTCTCGACACACTCGTTGCCGGCAGCACGCGTGCCATCGACGCCGATGTGGTACTGACACCGGATCAGAAACGCCGTCTGCATCGGTTGGCCGTTCAGACCCAGCACCGCGTCGAAATCGAAAGCCGTGGCGTGGTGGTATCGGCGCGCGTGCTCAGGGAAGCGGTACGGCGTGACATCGAGGCGCTCTTCAACACAGAGCGCTTCGAGGCGACGCCGCTTCTTTCCGACCTGGAAAATGAACAGGTTGCGGACAATCCCCCTTCGCTTGCCGATTTCCCGGAGGTCCGCCGCAGCGTGGTCAATTACGGCGTGCCCTCCTTCTCGGGCCGCTCGTCGCGCGACTTCGATCGCGAGGTGTTGGCACGTGAGATCCGCATGGTGCTCGCGACCTTCGAGCCCCGCCTGAAGGAAAGCGCAACAAAGGTAACGGTCACGCTTGGCGACAACACCGTCGGCCTGAAGATCGAGATAGACGCCGTTCTGATCATGACCCCGACTCCCGAACGCATGCGCCTGCGCACCACGATCAATCTCGACAACGGTTTGGCGCGGACCGAAATTGGGGAGGCCTGAGATGGATCGGGTCTTCGTCGAATATTACGAGGAGGAACTGAGCCATATCCGCGCTCTTGCATCGGAATTCGCAGACATGCATCCGGCGGTGGCGCGCAACCTTTCCCTCGATACGGTGCCGTGTCCGGACCCATATGTCGAGCGCCTGCTCGATGGCGTAGCCTTCCTGGCCGCGCGCACCCGGCTAAAGGTCGATGCCGAGCGCTCGCGATTTTCCCGCAGTGTGCTCGACGTTCTCTATCCCGATCTGGTCACGCCGGCGCCGGCAACGGCGATGGCGGTGCTGAAACCCGGCCAGCAGGTCCAGACCATGCTGGCCGGCCACGTCGTCAAGCGCAACACACGGCTGGTTTCCAGCCTGCAGCCAGGCCTGTCAACGCGCTGCATTTTCTCAACCGCCCAGGAAATGACTCTATGGCCGATCGCGGTCACTTCGGTCAGCTTTTTTCAGGACCGCAGTGCGATGGCGATGGCTGGCATAGGACCGATCGGCGGTGTCAGCGGCGAGTCGGCGCTCCGCCTCACGCTGGCCAGGACCGGAAAAGGCAAGCTCGACGAACTGGCTCTCGACCGGCTTGACCTCTATTTTGCCGGACGCACCAAGGCGCCGCTACTGTTCGATGCGATTTTCGGCGCCTGCGCGGCCACAGCAGCGCGACCGGAAGGCAAGACCAACCCGCTGTCGCCGTTGCCGGCACCCGAGATGATCGGCATCAGCGACGACGAGGCCTTGATGCCGCGCACCCGCCCGACATTCGAAGGATACCGGTTGCTGCGCGAATACTTCATGATGCCCGAGCGTTTTCACTATGCACGGGTTTTGGGATTGCAGCCTGTCGTGCGCCAATGCGCGGCCGGACTCGAGATCATTTTCCTGTTCAAACGCACGGTTCCCGAGCTGGCCGATCTGACGCCGGCGGACTTCGAACTTTTCGCGACACCGATCATCAATCTGTTCGAACGCGAGTGCAACGTCGTCGAAGTCGATGAACGCAAGACGCGCCAGGTGTTGCATGCGGACCGGACGCGGGCGCGTGACTTCGAAATCTACCGGGTCATCCGCGTCGAGGACGCCGACACGGAAGGCAACGACGCCGAAATCCCCGAGCTCTTCAGCCTGGGTCAGAACCGCGGTAGTGGTTGGGTCTATTCGACCGAAAGGCGCCCTCGCCGCGCGATGGAGGAGGAGCGCCGCGAAGGCCTGACGCGAACGTCCTATACCGGGGATGACGTTTTCCTGGCCGTGTCCCGGCCGCTCGTAAGGCCGGCGACCCGGCCGCTGAAGCGGCTCGACGTGATGGCGCTTTGCACCAATCGTGATCTGCCGATCCTCGATGACAATCCGACGTTGACGTTAGAGGCCGGCGACCCGGTCGAAACCGTGAGGCTTCTTGGCGCCTTGCGTGCGCCGCAGCCAGCTATTCCTGCGGCACTGCCTGCTGGGGCCGACGGGGAATCGCGGGCCGATGATCTCGCCTGGCGGCTGGTGGCGCAGCTCGCGCTCAACTTTCTCAGTCTTGCCAAAGAAGGCCGCGGCATCGATCCCCTGCATGCGCTACTCGACCTTTATGCCGATCGCGGCGATCCAAGCCTTGCCCGAAATGTGCATTCGATCGTGCGTATCGACTCGCAGCCGGTCATCGAACGTCTGCAAATCGATGGACCGATGTGCTTTGGACGCGGTACCGAAGTCACGTTGCATGTTGATCAATCGGTCCTGGCCGGCCAAAGTACCTTGCTGCTTTCGGCCTTGCTGGCGCGGTTGTTTGCTCGTCACGCCGGGATAAACGGCTTCGTGCGAACTCGCACGCGGCTGCTGCAGAAGCAGGAGGATGTGCCATGGCCGATGACGCCCGGCAATCGCTACCTGATCTAGACAAGCCCGGCCCGAACAGGGCCGAAGGTCTGTCCGAGACGTTCGACTTTTTCGAACTGCTGCGCCGCCTCGAACAACGGAACGGTCTGTTCGGCCATTCCGGCCGTCCCGACCGTGAGCCGGCACGGCTCGGCCAGCATGTGCGCCTCGCCTTTTCCGCACGGGACCTGGTTGTGTTCCGCGAAGCCCGCGATGCGGCACCGGCCCGGGTCACGGTGGCAAATTATGGTCTGCTGGGACCCGAGGGTCCAATGCCGCTGCATCTGACGCGCTGGGTGCTCGACCGGCTCTCGCAACGCTGGTTCGCCGGCGCCGAGGCACAACTGACCAGCGACACGACGTTCGTCGACTTCGTCAACATTCTGCAGCACCGTATGATCGCCCTCTACTATCGGGCCTGGGCGGATGCGCACCCGGCCGTGCAGGCCGAACGCGCGGTCGGCGGGCGCGTTCGCGCCATGCTTGAAGCCATGGCCGGGATCGGACTTCCCGGCACGCAGGACCCCAATCTCGATACGGTGAAGCTTCGCCAGGCGGCTTCGCTGGCCAATCAGGTCGACGGCCCGGAACGGCTGACGCTGTTCCTGGCGGAAGCGTTCAAGGCGCCGGTACAGATCAAGGAGTTCATCTCCGCCTGGATAACAGTACCAACCGGTCTCCAGACCCGTCTTGCAAAGGCCTTTGCAGGGCTCGGCAAGGGCGCGACGATCGGCCCACGCGTTTTCAGCCGCCAAAGCAGGATCGAACTGCGTGTCGGCCCGCTGGGGTATGAGGAGTTCAAGGCGTTCCTGCCTGGCGGCGAGCGGCTCAAGCTGTTCAAGCAGGCCGTTCGCGACATGGTCGGGGAGTCGCTCGACGTCGATCTGCGCATCGTGCTTGCGCGTGAAGCCGTACCGCCGCCCCAAATCGGAGCGGTTCGGCTCGGGCGGACCGCCTGGCTTGCGCGACCCATCGAAAGGGGCGATGCTGACGACATGCGGCTGCGGACAATCGTCGGATGGCGGCCGGAAATGACGGGGGTCGCGGCATGAGCCTGCTGCTGACACTGGAGCAAGGGCCACGCACCCAGGCGGTGCGGCAGGCCCGGCTTGACGAGGGTGAGCTGGTGATCGGCCGCAGCGCGGACGCGGGTTGGCAGATCAACGATCCCGACATGTTCGTTTCAAGGGCACATTGCAAGATCTCTGGCGGGCGAGATGGATATTTCGTCACCGACACGTCGAGCAGCGGATTGTTCATAAACGACTCCGACAGCCCGCTCGGTGCCGGCAAGTCGACGCGCCTTCAAAGTGGCATGCGGCTGAGATTGGGCGACTACGTCGTCCATGTCGACCTGCAAACGCCAGCCACTCAAGCACCAGCGGCCGGCCAGCCGGTTTCGGAACGCGCGCCGCCAGCATCCCGGGCCCCGGTGAGCATCGGTCGCGATGACTTCTTTTCCGCCAAGGTCGAAGAAGAGCCGCGACGGCCACGTCCGGCCGATCTGCCGAACCCTTTCGAGCAGCCGGTTGCGGGTGCATTCGAACGTGCCAACTCCGACCAGCGCCACTCGGCCGCTTTCGATGACCCGTTCAGCCTCGATCCGGTTTCGACGCCGGTGTCGAAAAATCCCGCCCCTTATCGCGAACCGGGCGGCGCGGCGAGCCAAGCGGACCCGTTCAGCCTCGACGCGGTACCGTCCCCCGACCGCGCAGCCCAAGCTGCCCGTGACAAGCCGTCCGGAACCCATGATGACTTTGCTTTCGGACCAGCCGCCACGCTCAGTTCGGCGAACGGCGCCAGTTCGATCGAACAGCGCGAGCGCATCGCCCAGCGATCCCAATCAGCCAATCCCTGGGATTTGCCGGTGCAGCCCGCAGCTACCCCTGCATCACCACGTGTGGGTGCTGCTCCCAAAGGCGCCCCGGCGCTGGCTGCGGCGCGGCCGGAGGAGATGGCGCTTCGCGCCGCATTCCTGCATGGCATGGGTGTCGAGGAAGCCGATTTCCCCGGACGCGACTGCATCGCGGAAATGGAGAAGTTCGGTCGCGAATACCGGATGATGATGGAAGGCCTGATGCAGCTTCTGCGCAAGCGGGCCGAGGAAAAGGGAAACGCGCGCGTCGCGCAGACCATGGTCGGGGCCTCCGAAGTCAATCCGCTCAAGTTCCTGCCGACCGTCGACGACGCCATCATAACGCTTATCGCTGAGCGCAGCCCAGGATTTCTCGGCGGTGAAGCGGCAATCACCGATGCGGTGCGCGATCTCGCGCAACATCACGTACGCGCCTGGCGAGGCATACAGACCGCCATGCGGCGGATGATCGACCGTTTTGACCCGGTAGTGATCGAGGAAGAGCTGAAATCGAATTCCGCGATCGGAACCCTTCTCTCTGGGGGGCGGGGCGCCAAGCTGTGGGAACTTTACCAGAAGCGCCATCGTGAAATCGCCGAGAGTGCTGAAAAGAGCTTCCTTGGCGAAATCGGCGCTGATTTTCGAGATGCATATGAGGAGGAGTGAGAGATGATTGATCGACGTGAATTTGTTGTTGCCTTGGGCGCGACAGGGTTGCTTGCGGCTTGCCAGAGTGGTCCGCCGAAACCATCGGTGATCACCGTCAACGTAACCGGCGGTGCTGGCATGAACCCGGGACCAGGCGGCGGCGACCGGCCGGTAACGATCCTGGTGATGCGGCTGAAAAGCACCGGCAAATTCAATTCCGCCGACTATTTCGCGCTGCAGGGGGATACCGGCACGGCGCTGGCGGGCGATCTCATCGGATCCGACCAGATTTCCGTCGGGCCGGGAAAATCCGCATCCAAAACCATCACGGTCGAGCCGGACGCGACGGCGCTGGGCTTTGTTGCTCTGATCCGCGAGCCCGGCGGCCGGAACTGGCGGACAACCAAGTCGGTGTCGTCGGGATCGAAATTCACGATCAACGTCACGCTTGGCAGCGGCGGCATTTCCGCCTAGCGGCAAAGGGCAAGGGGAGCTCGATGCAGAGAGTAGCGGCATGAGCAATGCAAACAGGGTGCTATGGTCCGAAGGGCTTTTCCTGCGGACCCAGCATTTCCAGCAGCAGGATCGCTTTTTCGAGGCGACGGTGCGCGGCGCGTTGCAGGCCGGGCAATTGCATACGTTCGGTTTCCAACAGCTGACGCTGGACCAGGCGTTGCTGGAAGCCGGCCAGATCTCGATCCTGTCCGCGCGGGGCATCTTTCCGGATGGGACACCTTTTTCCATCCCGGACATGATGGACGCGCCGCGACCGCTGCCGGTCACCCCTGACACGGGCGCCGGACCGGTGCTGATCGCCTTGCCGCTGGAGCCTCCGGGCGGTGTCGGCTTCGATCCGGCACACGCTGCCGCCTCGGGTGCGCGATATCATGGGCGGATCGTTTCGGTGCGTGACGCCGTCCAGGGCGGTTCAGACCCTGAAGAAATCGAAATTGCCCGGCCGCAGGCGCTGCTGCTCGCACCCGGCAAGTCGGTCGGTGGCTACACGGCCTTGCCGATCGCCGACCTCAAGGGGATTCGAGCCGATGGCGGCGTCTCCCTGGACGAGACCTTCCTGCCACCGACCTTGGTTACGGGCGCCGTGGCCTGGTACCGGCAATTGCTGCTGGAAGTTGTCACCGGCCTCGACCAGATCGCCGAGGCGCATGGCAAGATGGTCATGGGCGGACCTGGGCGCAGCGTCGAAGATTTGCTGATGCTCAATCTCGCCAATGCGGCACGTCCGCGGCTGGCCCACATGCTGGCTCAGGATGTGTTCCATCCAGCCGAGCTTTACCTGGAACTTGCCGGTCTCGCCGGTTCGATGGCGACCTACGGATCGAGCGCGCGGCGGCTGGGCGAGTTGCCCGCCTACGATCACATGGCGCCTGGCCCCGCCTATTCGGCGCTGGCGGATGCGCTGCGCTCGCTCATCCTCAGCCTGCGTTACATCGAGCCCAAATCGCGTGCGCTGCCTGTCATGCGGCATTCGACCAATGTCTGGAAGATCCGCATCGACAATCCGAAGCTGCTGGTGGCCAGCCGGATCGTCATCCGGGTCGGTTCGGAGTTGTCGGAAGACGCGCTGCGCAAGATATTCGTCAATCAGGCAACCGTCGGCTCGGCCGACCAGTTCGAGGGCCTGTGGAAATCGCGCTTGCCCGGCATTCCGCTGAAACCGCTTCATTCCCAGCCGCGCGAGATTCCTTACGATGGCGATCGGTTATGCCTGGAACTGGACCAGAAAAGTGAGCACTGGGCGTCGCTGCTCGACGCTCCCGGCTTCGTCATCGGCGTTTCGGGCGTGTTGCCAAGCGAGCCGCAGGTGGACTGCTATTCGGTGAACAGGTGAGATCATGAGCCGCGATGATCCGTTCGGACTGTCGGAGGATCGCGAACGCACCCGCATTCGATTGACCGGCGCGCCGATGCCGCGGCCGATGGCGCCACCTTTGCCGAGCGCGTCGGTAAAGCGCTCCCGCACCCATCCGAACGCACTCGTCAACGCATTTGCGCCCTTGCTCGAATTCGCTCCCGAGCTTGAAAGTGCGCTGCCGCCGGACAATCCGGAAGCATTGCGTACCCGATTGCTCGAAGAACTGGTCCGGGCACGCGACACGGCTATGTCGGTCGGATCCTCAATGGAGCGCGCCGACCAGGCGGCCTGGGTGGTGGCGGCGTTGCTCGACGATCTGGCCCTGAACACGCCATGGGGCGGTGCCAGCGCCTGGCCGCGGCAGCCGCTTGTGGTCATGCTGCGCGGCGATGTCGATGCCGGCACGCAGTTCTTCACCCGTCTCGAAGAACTCGAGCGCCATCCCAACCGTGATCGCGAATTGCTGGAACTGCAGTATCAATGCATGGCGCTTGGCTTTCGTGGCAAATATCGCGT
This sequence comes from Mesorhizobium sp. WSM4833, assembly GCF_055811095.1. Lineage (NCBI taxonomy): Bacteria > Pseudomonadati > Pseudomonadota > Alphaproteobacteria > Hyphomicrobiales > Phyllobacteriaceae > Mesorhizobium > Mesorhizobium sp. WSM4833. The sequence continues at coordinate 235,232 of NZ_JBVVQG010000009.1, read as the reverse complement.
GTCGGCCCGATCCGGCGACCGCTCGCTCAATGCCGTTCGCGTGGCGGCGGCACGCTTCCTACGCGATGCCGACGCCGAAGGCGCGCCACTGTCGCCAAACTGGAAAGGCGTGATCGCATCTGACGAGCCGCAGCGCTTCATCGTTCCGATCTGGGTCATGGCGCTCGGTGCGGCGGTTGCAGCCATGACAATCCATGTCGGGCTCTCGATGGCACTGAGCAGCCAGGCGGTCGAGCTCTCCGCACTTGTTCGCGCGCTGCCGCCGCCCGCGCGCGGCGACATCACCCGCACGTCGCCCAAGGTCGATGCCCCGCCGCCGGAGAAGGTGGATTTTGCGCTGTTGCCGGAATTTCAGGCCGGGGCGCCCGCCGACCTCAGATCCGCCCTCAGCGGCACCGAAAGCGTTTCGCTGGCCAAGCTGACGATCCAGGCCTCCAATCCCGAACTGTTCCAGTCGTCACGGCCACAACTGACCGAAGGCTTCGAGCCCCTGATCGGGTCGCTCGCCAAGGTGATCCTCGCCAACCAGGAGCTGATCGGAAACATCACCGTCGTCGGTCATACCGACAGCGTTCCCCTGCAAAAGACCAATCCGCTGTCGACCAACCAGCGACTGTCGGAGGCTCGCGCCCAGACGATTGCCGACATGCTGGTCCAGAACGGAGTGCCGCGGGATCGCGTCCATTCCGAGGGCCGCGCGGCCACCGATCCAGTCGCCACCGACAGCACGCGCGAGGGGCGGGCCTTGAACCGCCGCGTCGAGGTGCTTGTCGAAAAGAGGCTGTGAGATGTTCCTCCTGCGCTTCCTTTGGGCTGTCCTGACATCACGCTGGCTATGGACGCTGATCGGCCTCACGCTGCTTTCCCTGGTCATCTGGGTGTTCGGTCCGATCGTCAGGGTCGGTCCCTATGAACCGTTCGCCTCTGATAACGTGCGCATCGTCATCATTGCGCTGCTGGTCATCTTCTGGCTGACCTGGCTGATCGTCGCCCAGCGCCGGGCGATCCGCGCCAACCGCATGTTCGTCGCCGAGATTGCCGCGCCGGTGGTGGAAAAGCCGCTCAGACCCGGCGAAGAGAATGTCGCGGCCGTCGGTGCCAAGTTCGCCGAGGTGATGGCCGAACTGAAGCGCCGCAAGCTGGGCGGACGAAAGTTTCTGCGCGAAATGCCATGGTATGTGATCGTCGGGCCGCCGGCCACCGGCAAGACCACGGCCTTGCGGCAGTCCGGGCTGAATTTTCCGATCGACCTCACCGAGGACCTGCAGGGGGTCGGCGGCACGCGCAACTGCGACTGGTTCTTTTCCGAACATGCGGTTCTGATCGACACCGCCGGCCGTTATGTCCAGCAGGAGAGCCAGCCCGATGTGGACGCGGTTGAATGGCTGGGCTTCCTCGACCTGTTGAAAAAGCACCGCGGACGCCGCGCGCTGAATGGCGTAATCGTCGCGCTTTCGATCGACGTGCTTTGGGAGGGCGATGAAGCCATCAAGGCGCACGGCCGCAAGATCCGCCGCCGGTTGGCCGAACTCAACGACCGGCTCGAAATCCGCCTTCCGGTCTATCTGATGCTGACCAAGGCCGATCTGATCAAGGGTTTCGAGGCTTTCTTCGGCGGCTTGTCCACGGCTTCGCGCGAGCAGGTATGGGGGACCACCTTCGCGCTGGAAGCGCGTGTCGATGCCAAGACCATTGAACGGGAAATTTCCGCGCTGGCGACGGAACTTGAGCGGAGGCTGGTGCCGCGGCTGGAAGATGAGGACAAACTCGCCGCCCGTGCCGAGATTTTCCGCTTTCCCGCCCAACTGGCAAGCCTGTCCGAACCGATACAGGTGCTGGTCGAGGCAATGTTCGGCGAAAGCCGGTATGAAGAGGTCGCGTGGCTGCGCGGGCTCTATCTGACATCGGCGACGCAGGAAGGAGCGCCCATCGACCGGCTGACCGCGGCGCTGTCTTCGTCCTTCGGCCTGCCGCCGCGACGGGCGCTGCCCGCACCAAGGGTCGAAAAACGCAGCTTCTTCCTGAAGAACCTGCTGACCGAAGTCATCTTCAAGGAAGCGGGCCTCGGCACGTTCGATCCGCTGGCGCAACGGCGCCGCGCCTGGATCTGGCGGGGTGCGGCAGCCGCTTGCGCGGCGGCGGCATTGTTGGCCGGCGGGTTGTTCACCTGGTCCTATTTTGACAACCGCAACGCGATAACGGCCCAGGCAGGCCAGTTCGAAGCGCTGCAGACGCCGCTGACCTCCATCGCTGCAACGCCGGCATCGGTGGAGCAGCCCGCCATGGACGGCGCGCTCGGTGCGATGGACGCGGTCGCAACCGCCCGGACAGCACCGCCTGGCGCCGCCCAGGATCTACTGGGACCATCGGCCTCCGCGGAAATGGTGCGGGCGCAGACCGACACGTACGATCATGCCCTGCGCAATATTCTTGAGCCACGCATGATCGCCTTGCTCGAGGCGACGATGTGGCGGCAGATCCGCGACCCGGATTTCATGCTCGGAGCGCTGAAAACCTATCGCATGATGACGGGCTTGTCTCAGATGGATCCCGATTACGCCCAAGACTGGTGGGCGAACAGCTTGCCCGAATTCGCGGCCGCGGCACCATTTCCGACCGCCGATGCCGAAGAGCATCAGCTTGCCGCCATCCGCCGGATGACGGTCGACGAGAGCTATGTCGCGCCCGACCAGGCCCTGGTTGCCGAAGCGCTCAAAACGGCGTGTACCATTTCGTTGCCGGCGCGCGCCTACAAACAGTTGCTGGCCGATCCGGCAGTGGCCGGGCTCAAGGAGTGGATCCCGGCGAATTTCGCCGGCCCAAACGGCGGCAAGGTGTTTGCGCGCCGTTCAGCCAAGACGCTTCGCGTCGGCATTTCCGGCGCCTTCACCTATGCCGGATTCCACGACGTCATTCTCGATCGCATCGACGATGTCGCCGCACAGGCGGCGCTCGATCGTGCCGTTTTCGCCGGCGGCTGCTCGGAGAACTCCGAAACCTCGGTTTCGGCGCTGTCCGAGGATATTCTGAAGCTCTACTATGACGACTATATCGCGCAATGGGACAGCTTCCTGCGCGACATGAGGCTCGCGCCATTGACCGATCTCATCGTCGCCAGTGAGAACCTCAAGGATCTTTCGAGCGCCGATTCCGCGCTGAAGCGCCTGCTGACGGCAGTGGTGCAAGAGACGGAGCTCACCCGTTCGGATGACGCGCCCGCCGGAGATGACAAGGCGGCAGCCAAAGGCGGCTCGAAACTGCTCGGCAAACTGGGCAAGCTTGGCAAGATAGTGAAAACAGGGGCAAAACTGTTGCCACGGGCGGGTTCGGCCAGCGAGGTGGACCTGACCGGCAATCTTGTGGCCGAGCATTTCAAACCACTCAAGAGCACCATTGCCGAGGTCGATGGCCAGCCGCCGGCACTGGATGCTGCGGTCGTCGCGCTGACCGCACTTTCCAACGTGCTGCAGACAGTCACCGCGAACCCCAATCCGCAGGATGCCATTAAGAAGCAGGGCGGCCTTGCCGAACTGACGGGAGCGGTCGCCCGGCAGGCACAGATCCTGCCCGACCCTATCAACGCCTGGCTGGGCGGGATTGCCGGCGACACCAGCAATTTGACTCAGAAGGCGGTCACTTCGGAGCTCAACGCCATCTGGCGGGCCGATATCCTGCCTTTCTGCCAGGCGGCGCTGAACGACCGCTATCCGTTCAGCGCCGAGAGCGCGGTGGACGTCAACGTGCGGGATTTCGCAAGGCTGTTCGGACCGGCCGGGCTGATCGACGGTTTCATCAACGACCACCTGATCAACTATGTCGACATGACCAGCCAGCCGTGGAAGTGGCGCGCCGATTTCGGCCTTGATGCTTCGGCCCTGGCGGCATTCGAGCAGGCCAGGCACATCCGCGACGATCTGTTTGCGGGCGGCAGCGGACCCGTGATGAGCTTCACGCTTGAACCGAAGGACCTGTCTCCCAACGTCACGCGCGTCACGCTCAATCTCGATGGCCAGAGCCTCGTCTACTACAACAACGCAACGCGGCCGCAACCCATGACATGGCCCGGCAAGGACGGCACGGGCGTCATCTCGCTCGCCTTCCAGCCGATCGACGGATCGCCTGAAATAATGCTCAACGAAACCGGCAGCTGGGCGTGGCTGAGGATGCTCCGCAGTGGCCGTTTCGCCAGCACTTCGCTGACCGACGTCTACAGCCTGCGTCTGGGCACGAAAGGCATGTACGCCGATTTCGAGCTCAAGGCCGCCAGCGTCGAAAATCCGTACAACCTCGAAATGTTCAAGAAGTTCACATGTCCGCCGCAGATATGAATGTGCCCGGTTTTTACGGAAAAATGCCCGCCACCGGCGATTTCGTCGCGCGGCGACTGCCGGGTGACTTTGTGCGAGGCTGGGACCGCTGGCTTGCGCAACATCTTGTCCCGCTGATGGGCTCGGAATTTTGGCCAAGCACAACCGCGCTGCGCTTCCTGGCAGGCCCGGCTTCCTTCGGCGCATCGGCGGGCATCATCGTGCAAAGCGCCGACAGGGTCGGCAGGAAGTTCCCTCTGAGCATCCTTGCGCAGCTTGTCGAAGCTCCCATTCAGCTGGCTGACGCCGAAGCGTGGTTTTCGCAGATCGAAGGAGCGGCCATCGCCGCTCAAAACGGCGAGCTGACGCCCGACGAGCTGGATGCTGCGCTCTCGGGACTGCCGTTGCCCCCTGTCGAGGCGAGCGACGAGGTCATCGGCAGCATGGTGATGTGGACAGCTCGTTCGGACGTTTTCGATATCGATCCGCAATCGCCTCAGACGACGCTGCAACAGATCCTCGCCGCCAGCTGGGAACCCGGCTGATGCGGATCTGGAACCAGATGGGTTACCGGCACGAGTTCAGCGTGAGCGCGGACACGACCGGGCGTGAGTGGGTCGTCGTGGTGGTCAAGGGCACGTTCGACTTTCCCGCGACACCTGGGGGGTTGGTGCAAAGTTCAGCAGAACAAGTGCCGCTGGTTTTTGCTGACACGCAAACCGGTGAACCCGGCTCCTCCGCCACGCTATGGGAAAGCGACTTCGCCTTCCGCAAACCGCGCTGCGACGTGATCGCCAATGGCTGCGCCTACGCGCCCGGCGGGCGACCGGCCGAGCGCGTGCCGGTCGGCATCAAGGTTGGCAATTGGTCAAAACTGTTCGAGGTCGTTGGCCACCGCGAATGGCGCGCCATCGGCCCGGTTTTTACCGCCACATCGCCGCAACCCTTCCTGAAACTGCCCATCTCCTATGACGTCGCCTGGGGTGGCGTCGACAGGCTGGATGCGGAGGACAAGCTCCCCGCCAGCTACAAATACAATCCAGTCGGAACCGGCTGGTCGCGCACCAGGAACCAGCGCCTCATCCCCGGCCTGCGTCTACCGAACACGCAAGCTGTCGGCGAAGAGATTCGCTCACCATTCGGCGACTACAAGCCGATGAGCTTTGGCCCGATGGGCCGCGGCTGGCCGGGCCGTATCGAATATGGCGGCACCTATGACGACAACTGGGCTAACAACATTTTCCCGTTTCTGCCGCCGGACTTCGACGAACGCTACTTCCAGGTGGCCCCGCCCGACCAGCAAATCGATCCGCCGCGCGGTGGCGAGGAAATGCAGCTCATCAATTTGACGCCAAGGGGCCGCGAACATTTTAGAATGCCAGCCACGGCCATCAAAGTTGCCATGTTCAAGGGCTACACCAAGGCATTCGAGACTGATATTCATCCGGACACTATTTTGTTCGACACTGAAAATCGTCGCTTTTCATTGGTCTGGCGTGTGTCGCAACGCCTTCAGCGCACGATCCTCGACTTTACGGAATGCTGGGTCGGGCCGCCGACGCCAGGCATGCTCCACGCCAAAGCCGTCAGGAAGCCATACGTGCGGTCGATCGCGGAGCCGATTCAGCCGGAGGCCGAGGACGCATGACGGCTGAGCTCGACATTGTGGCGACCGGGATGGTCACGGCTGTCGGCCTTGATGCGCCGTCGTCTTGTGCTGCGCTCCGCGCTCGCCTGGACGGCTTCAAGGAGACGCAGTACGCCGACGATGAAGGCGAGTGGCTGCTTGGCTCCCCTGTCACCATGCCACGAAAATGGATCGGCCAGAAGCGTATGACGCATATGCTGGCGGCTGCGATAAGCGAGGTATTGACCGCGGTGCCGCAAGCACGCGAACGGACGCCGATGTTGTTGTGCCTTCCGGAGGCGTCGCGGCCTGGTTCACCCGTCCAGGATGCCTCTGCGTTCTTGCGGAATGTATGTGCGATCCTCGAGATGGCCGTCGACCCACGATCGCGCACCATATCGCATGGCCGGCCATCCGGTTTGGTAGCACTTGAGCAGGCGCGCCGGCTGCTGGCCGAAGGGGGAACGTCAGCAGTCATTGTCGCAGGGGTAGACAGCTACCTCACTCCCGAGGCGATAGGCTTCTATCTGGCGAACCGTCGCTTATTGGCCACCAACAACCCGAACGGTTTTATTCCCGGCGAGGCCGCGGCCGCCGTGCTGTGCACCCATGCTGGTCATGGATCCGGACTTAGGCTGCACGGTCTGGGCCTCGCTCGAGAGAATGCATATATCTACAACGAGGCTGACGAACCGCTGCGCGGGGACGGATTGACGACCGCCTATCGGCACGCGCTGAATGAGGCTGGCATCGAGATGAACCAGTTGGGGTTCCGTATTTCGGACCTGATCGGCGAGCAGTACTGGTTCAAGCAAACGGCCCTGGCAAGCCTTCGGCTCGTGCGAGGTGCCCATGACTTTCAGGACCTGTGGTCGCCGGGTGAATCGCTTGGAAATATCGGAGCGGCGGCGGCGCCTGTGATGATCGGCATGGCCTTCGCGGCGGCAAGGAAGGGCTACGCGGCGGGCAATCCGGTCCTGATCGAGGCGTCCGAAGACTCCGGCGCGTGCGGCGCAGCCATCTTTGCTGCGAGGGCTGCATAGATGACGGTCTACGCCAACAGTCTGGAAGTCGCATGCAAGGCGCAGGGCAACAAGGTCATAGCGGCCTTTCCTGATGTCTGCTTCACGCCGCCGGAGAATCCGGCAACTCCCCCTGGCGTTCCGGTTCCTTATCCCTCTTTCGGCTTCGACAGCGACACGGACAAAGGCACCAGCACCGTCAAGATCGGCGGCCAGACGATCACGCAGAAAAACAAATCCTACTACACCAAGACAAGCGGCACTGAAGCGGGCTGCGCGACCAAGAAGGGCATCATCACATCGAAGAATACCGGCAAGGAATACGCCGTCGCCTGGTCGAGCAATGTCAAGGCCGACGGCGAGCCCGTCAACCGGATGACGGACCTGTCGACCAACAATCATGCCTCGCCGCAGGGAAATACGCTGACGTTTCCGAAGCTCGCCACCGGCGCCGGAGTGATTTACAGCACGCAAAAATGTCTGATTGGCTCCTATGATGCGATCGCCGCAGTCTGCAACGACAATGGCGGCGAGGCACATCATATCGTACCGGACAAGTGCTTCCGAACGGGCAGTCGGGCGAACGCGGATGTTGCATCGACGCGCATCGCCAATGCTCCGACGCTCGGAGAGGGGGTATGCATCTGTCTCAGTCCTGATGATCACGAACGGATTCATGAGGCTGACCGTGAGCAGATCGTTACGCTGGGCCGCCCCGGCCTGGCCAAACTCAAAGGCAAAAAACTAGCGGATGCGAAAGCCAAGTTGAAAGCGCAGGGCAAACTAGGCGTTGCACCGATGAGCAAGATTACCGAAGCGACCATTTCATGTCTCGATGACCTTCAGGATCTCAATGCGAATTGCATCAAGAAGGCGAAGGAAGCAGTCGAGGAGCAGCAAAGCGCATTCGCGGCCAGCCAGAAGGGTAGAACTTCCAACCCGTTGCCCGGCAAGGAGGCCAAGAAGACGATGAAGCCGCCAAAGCCTAGAAAATAGACCGATACACCAGGAGTACACAGATGAAGATTCGAGCGTCGGGCTACATTGCTCCAGATCTTATCGCCGCAGTCCCAACCGAGCTCGACGACGAGGATCCGTATTCGCGTTTCCTCATGTTTCAGGACACGACGGAGCAACAGGTCGCGGATGTCGACATCCCTCGAACAGTCGTTTCCGTTTGCGCCTACCCATTCGAGAGCGACAACGAGAATGTGTTCGTCGCTCTAACCAATGAGGGCGACCTCTACTTTCTTACCGAGGACGTGGACTACGAAAAGATCCCCGGTGCCGGCGTGCTCAGTGAGGATGCCGAGGATCTTGGTTCGACGCTTGGCATCACCCAGAAAGCGGGCATCCTCTATGTTTGCGGCGACGGTTCCCAAGTCTATTTCAGACCCAGGAAGGATGAATGGGTCCGGATTTGCGAACGTGACGTCGATGGAATGGCAAACAATTTCTTGGAGGGCATCGCCGCGATCAGCCCGAACAAACTGGCGGTCTGCGGATACACCCACAGCCGCCCCAAGCATGCCGCGCGAGGTTGCCTCTACTTCTACAACGATGGGGAGTGGGGCCAGGCAGAACTCCCAAACAATCAGGCCTTGTACGATCTCGTCTTTGTGGACGCATCGCGTGTTGTTGCCGTGGGCGGCGGCGGTACTATTGTTACGGGAACAGGACCTGGCACGATGGAGGACGCCTCCGTCGAAGGTTTGCTCGAGAAGTTCCTCCGCATCCGCTTGGACAGCTCGAAACTCTATGTGTTGGGTAAGACAGCAATCTTCATATTCGACACCAAGCTGAACCTGTTGGACACTCTACCCCTGCCCGCCGAGTATCGCAGCCCGAAGAACATCGAGGTCAAGCAAGGCATCATCTGGTACTTCGATCGTGAAGGCTTGGCTCGTCACGACGGCACGGGCTGGACTCTCATGCCTGTGCCTCCCGTACTTCTCGAAAGATCGGAATAGTCCGCCACGGAACGTTACCCTGTCGAGGGTCGCCTCAGGCTTTTCCCAGATTGACTTCGATAAAGCGCTGCACCTTGGCAATATCAAGGTCAATGATGCGGATCGGCTTTTGAGTGGATAGCATCTGAACCACGAACAGTTCTCCCGCTTCCGGGAATTCTTCGAAGCGCTGTTGCGCGATCTTTCGGCCGGCCTCACCCGCGACCCTGGCTCCATCGAGAAAAGCTTCAAGGCGCTCAATCAACCTGGCAAGGCGCTCATCATCCATGTCCGGGTTTTCATCAGGATGCAGCAAATGGTAATGATACACCGTCCACAGGAAGGCGGCCTGTTCAACATGCTGGCGCACGATCTCGTAAAGGATTGGCGCCGGCATCAGTTCAGATTCACGGAGCCGCCGCGGATTCGATTGGCCGCGCTGGCATGGCTGGTGACATAGGTTCCACGGATGGTGATGTGACCATCCTTCTCCATGATAATTACGGACTTGCCGCAACGCAGTTCGATGCGCTCATTACCGACAATGTGGACCAAGTCACCGTCGCGCACGATCTGCTGCGCGTGAGCCGGACGCGAAGGCTCCACAAGCTTACCCACGATCAGCGGGTGCAGGGGATCACCCTCCTGAAAGAGCAGCGCAACTTCAGCGCCGATCATGCTGGCATCGAGCCTGGTCAGGCTTCGCGCGGCGATAGCTGTCTCGATAGGGTTTCCAGGAAAGACCACCAGCGGCGATGTGTCGCCAAATCCCAGGAAAATGCCGATTACGACACCATCGATGCGATCACGAACTTCAGCCATACTTCGTCCCTCTAATTCTGGTGGATCTTGCTGCCCTTGAATTTGATATCGCCGGATGCCTTGCCGCTGATCTTTCCGGACGCATCAATGGAAATATCCTTGCCTTTGATGTCGATCGTCCCATCCTTCTTCATGATGATCTCGGCACTTCCGCACTTCAGCGTGATCGAGTCCTTCGCCTCAAGCGTGTAGTTCTTGCCCACGTTTAAGGCCGAGTCGTCGGCGATCTGGACCAGGCTCTTTTTTCCAACCTTCAGCTCATGTGCGCCCGCTACCTGTGTGCTGTCGTCGGCGCCTATCTCTGTCTTGCGGGTCTTGGTGATTTCGGCCATCTGGGCGCCGCCAATTTTTATGCCCTGATCCGCGCCGATCTCGATGCTCTGGCTGGCGGATATGTTCCAGCTGTCGCTGGCCCCGATCGTATGGCTCTGCGCCGCACCAACTGTCACCGACCGTGTCGCGCCGATGGTGTTTGTCTGAGGCCCGCCAACGCTTCGTGTCTCGGATGCACCGACCGTGTCGATGCGGGCAGCGCCAACAGTCACCGTCTGGACAATCCCCACCGTCTGCGAGTGGTTGGAGCCGATCGTCTCCGTCGAGTTCGAACCGATGCCAATCGTCTCGTTCGAGCCAACCGTCAGCGAGCGGTTGACGCCCACCGTCTCGGTATCGTTCTTGCCGATGTTGGTGGTCTGGTCGACGCGGACCTTGACCGTCTTGTTGTTGCCGACGTCCTCGTCGAGGTTGTGGCCGACGGAATGCTTGGCGTCGTGGTCGATGCGGTCGGACTGGTCGTGCTGCACCAGCTTGGTGCGGTCGTGCTTGACCAGAAGGTTGTGGTCCTTCTGCGCCTGGAAATTGACCAGTTCGGAGCCGGCCTTGTCCTCGAACATCAGCTCGTTGTAGCCGCCACCACCTTTGGAGGAGTCCGACTTCCAGCCCGATTGCGTGGCACTGCCCGGCAGGCCATAGGGCGGCATCTGCGAGGCATTATAGACCCGGCCGGTGATGATCGGCAGGTCCGGGTCGCCTTCGATGAAGTCGACGATCACCTCCTGGCCGATGCGCGGGATCTGGATGAAGCCCCAGCCGCTGCCGGCCCAGGTCTGCGACACTCGCACGAAACAGGAGCTGTTCTGGTCGTTCTTGCCCAGACGGTCCCAATGGAACTGCACCTTCACCCGCGCATATTTGTCGGTGAATATTTCTTCGCCGGACGGGCCGACCACCGTCGCCGTCTGCGGCCCGCGCATGATCGGCCGTGGCGTGATCCGTGGTGGACGATAGGGCAAGGCGGTCGGCGCCAGGCCGAGGATCACCTTGAAGTTCTCGCTGTCGACGTCAGCATGGGCTCTGTAGCCTGGATCAAACAGTCTGTATTCGGCGCTGACCACCAAATACTCCTGATTCTGGTCCTCGCGCGGAAAGCTATCCAGCTTGAACGTGCAGCCCGAATAGAGGCCGCGCACGGTGCCGACAGCGGCGATGCGCTGGTGGACGGCCTGGATTTCCTCACGCCGGATCGCGGCCAGGCTGTCTCCCCGGCCCGTTTCGAGATGCGCGCCGGGCTGGCGGTAGTTCTCACCCGCTGCCTCTTTGTGGCTGAACGGCTGGGCCGACTTGGCCATGAGATCGGCGCCCGGCTTCGTGAAATCATAGTCAGTGTGGGCATAGGCGCCTGGGCGCACCGAACTGCCCGGTATCCATTCAGTGATGTATTCGACATCGCGCCGCGAACCCTGACCTTCAAAGTTATAGAGCACTTTCTCGTAGCCCGGCGCAGGCTTCAGCTTGCTCATCGCATCGGCCAGGACAAGCGTGTGCTTGCCGTCATCATGCTCGAAGAAATACAGGATGCCTTCATGCTCCAGCAGCCGCTGCACGAAATCCAGGTCGGGTTCGTCGTACTGCACGCAATATTCGCGCGGGGGATAGGACCCTTGCAGGCGCAGATCGAATTCCGCGATACCGTATTTCTTGAAGATGTCCTTGACGATGTCGAGGACGCTCTTGTTCTGGAAAATACGGCAATCGGTGGTGTTGCCGAGAAACCAGAGCCACGGCCTGATGACCGCCTCATAGTAGGCCAGCCGATCTTCCAGCCGGGTGAGCCGGAACTCGGAGACGATGCCGCTGAACCAGCGTTTCGGATCAGATTCAGCTTCGATCGAGAGCGGCCCGCCCAGCATCTTCAACGGATCGATATCGGAGTCGGTGCTCACGAATCCGACCGTATAGGCAAAACAACGGCTGATCTCATCGCGTCCGACAAGATGCGTGAAGGTCAACAGCTCGGAGCCAACCGGTGTCCGGACAACGGTGGCACGTTCATTGGGCATGGGTCGAGCCCCCTCCTGGACGCGGCCGCCAATGTGATGGATTTGAAGTTCCCGCTATATTAACAGCATTCCGTTCAGGAACTTCTTAAATCCGCCACGCCAGGCCATGTTGAGCCTACCACATGTTTTCCTGCTGGCCAAAGAGGACATGGGGCGACAGAAACCCAAACCGTATCGCGGTTGGTCGGATTCACGCACTGCACCTTCAGGTCTTGTTTCATGCAATGTCGTTTTCTCAAACGGAGGGCACTTTTGGGCGACATGCATTAACCAGCCGGTTCATCGACTTGAAACGCTTCTGTCCTGTTTTACCCGCAAGCTGCTAGAATGGCGGAGTACCGATCAACGATCGACGGCGATCTCGGATGCACATCAGTCTGGAAATCAACAATGTCGACGCCTTGCCCGCTGGTACCTCGACCAGCTACGCGGCGCGTGATCGCGGCTTCGAAATCGGACGCGATGCTTGCGACTGGACCTTGCCGGATCCCGACAAGTTCATCTCGGGCCGCCACTGCGAGGTTCGCTACGAGGCGGGCGCGTTCTGGCTGCACGACATCTCGCGCAATGGGACTTTCATCAACGGATCGAGCCAGCGCATGACCGGGCCACACCGGCTTGGCCATGGCGACCGGATACTGATCGGCCGTTATGTCATCTTGGTATCGATCGACGAAGAGCGCGCCACGGCGGGCTACCCCAGCTACAAATCCGAGCAGCGAGACATGCCGCCCGCGACAGGCCGACCGCTGGAATTCAAAGATGCACCTTTCTTCGATCCCGCGCAGCAACGGCCCGGGCAGCGCATTCCGCCGCACTCCCCACCCCTGCCTTCGACCAGAGACGAGGTCTTGCGGGAGATCGCGATCGGAGCCGGCATTTCGCCGGAATTGCTTCAATTACGCGACCCGCATGAAGTTGCCGCCGAAATCGGCGCGGTCCTGCGGGCGGTGGTCGAGGAACTGACGTTGCTGCTGAAAGCACGTGCGGCCGCGAAAATGCTGGCCAAGAGCACACAACGAACGATGATCAGCGCCGCCGATAACAATCCGCTGAAGTTCGTTCCAGGAACCGGCGAAATCCTCGAAATCATGTTCGCCCGTCGCAGGGCCGGCTATCTTGATGCCAGGCGCAGTATCGAGGACGCATTCCGCGATCTGAAGACGCACGAATTCGCCACCTATGCCGCCATGCAAGCTGCGCTCTCCCGACTGCTTGACGACCTGTCGCCCGAGGCGATCGGCAGGAAACTCCCGCCTACGTCGTTCACATCGAAGAAGGGGCAGGCCTGGGACGCCTATGTCGCGACATGGCGGACCATGGAGGAGGCACATGAAAACGGGATGCTGGACATCTACCTGGCGTATTTCAGCGAGGCCTACGCCAAAGCCGACAAGCAAAAATAGGCGATCCAGGAAACGCCTGGCAGGCCAATCAGAAAAGTCCTCCGACGCCCGGCATCCGGTTCCAATCGACAATTTCTGAGATTACAATCGCATACGACAGTTCGCCAAGCGGGTAAGACTCATTGACCTGGGGGTCTGCGGCAATGTCATGCTACGGCGGGACAGGATTTTCTGGCCAATCCTTCTGCGGACACTGCCGCGGCCGACCGGGGTTGCGGTCCCTTTACCCGACCAGAAACCGTCTTGCGCCTGTCTCGCCCAATCGCGGGTATCCCGCCTGCACGAGTGATCGGCGATGAGCTCGAAGGACGACCCCTTCGGTCCGGCGGGCAAGACCGTCATTCGCGCAAATCCACGGCGCACGCAAAAACCGCCGCCGGTTCCGGAGCAATCCATCGTGGACACCTCCAGGATCGAGGATTCAACCGTGTTCGATCCTGGCGTCGTGCGGCCACCGGGCTGGGTATCAGGAACCGTCATCTATCAAGGCCCGGCCCTGGGTGCCCCAGCAGGTACCAGCTCTTCGGCCGCCGCATCAAAGCCGCCCATCGAGCAGGGCATGCTGCTCGGCGCCGCCGAGGTGGTCAGATACTGCGCGGCAAACACTATTCTCGCTGCGGCCGCTCCTTTGCTGATGCTGTTTGGGCAACTCAGGCTGATGCCTGTCGAAAGACAGGCGGAGCCACTGGCGCAACATGTCGCTGAGGCCATCGAAAAATTCGACCGGACGGTGGAGAAATCGGACGTTGCCGAAGAGGATGCGCGGATTGCGCGTTATGTTCTGTGCGAAACAGCCGACGATCTCATCGGCAACCTGCCTTGGCCTGGGAAAGACGACTGGTCGCAACGCAGCATGTCGTGGCAGTTCTTTCATACCCAGTCCTCCGGCACAGGCTTCTACGAAGCACTGAACAAGATCCTGGCCCATCCCGAGACACATTACGATCTGCTCGAACTGATGCATGTCTGTCTGTCGCTGGGGTTCGAGGGCCAGTATCGCGGCGTGAGGCGCGAAGACAACAATCTCGAGCGCGTTCGACGCGACGTCTACGAGACGCTTCGCTACTTCAGGACGCGTGCGGGTGAAGACATCTCGCCGCGCTGGCAGGGCTTGGCCGAGACGATGACGCAGTCCTCGGCCCGCCTGCCGCTTTGGGTGGTTGCCGCGTCAGCGTCGGCGCTGCTGGCGGCAGCGTTCTTCGCATTGCGGGTCTTCATCTCCAATGAAGGCGACGCCGCCGCAGGTGAATTGCTGGCACTCAACCCATCAATACCCGTCGCTATCGAGCGCGCCAGCGTGGCGCCGCTGGTCGAGCCAGCCAAAGTCGCCCCACCGGCGGCCAACGCTCAGATCGATCGTATTCGTGCGGCGCTGGCCAAGGACGTCGAAGGCGGCGGACTGGCCATTGGCACCAAGGGCGACTTCATCGTCGTGGAAATCAACAATCTGCTGCTGTTCCAGTCCGGCAGGGCCGAGACGAAGCCGGAATTTCAGCCCATCGCCGCCGACATCGCCGCGGCTCTTGAGCACGAGCCTGGACCGATCCGGATCGTCGGCCACACGGATAATGTCAAACCGCGTCGGTCGAGCGCCTTCAAATCCAACTTCGACCTTTCGCTGGCCCGGGCCAAAGCCGTCGAAGCGCTGATGGCCGCGAAATTCAGCGATCCCTCGCGACTGACGGTGGACGGCAAGGGCGAGGACGAACCGATCGCCGAAAACGCGACGCCGGAAGGCCGCGCCAGGAACCGCCGTGTCGATGTGATGATCCCCAGGGAGGAGACATTGTGACGACCTGCTGGAAGCATCCATGACGCGTTGGCTGCTGCGGATATTCAGCATGACCGCGCTGATCGGCTTCGCGACGGCCATATGGTTTGCCGGCCCCTTGATCCGCTTTGCCGATAGCCGGCCGCTCGGGCCTGCCTGGCTGCGTGCAACGATCATCGGTGTAATCGTGGCGACGCTGGCGCTTGTTCACGGGCTGCGTTTCTGGCAGGGGAGGAAGGCGCAAAAAGCGCTCGAAACCGTCGTTGCGCACAATGATGACCGCGATGATGACGATGGGCGGCTGCTCGAAGCCCGCATGAATGAGGCCTTGGCGGCGCTCAAAGGGTCGAGCGGCAAGCGCAACTTCCTCTACGACGTCCCCTGGTACGTCGTCATAGGCCCGCCGGGTGCCGGCAAGACAACGGCACTGGTCAATTCGGGGCTGAATTTTCCGCTTGCCGGTTCAGGAGACGCCCAACCGGTGGCCGGCATTGGCGGAACACGTGCCTGCGACTGGTGGTTTACCGACCAGGCCGTGTTGATCGACACCGCAGGTCGCTACACGACGCAGGATTCCAATGCTGAGAGCGACAAGAAGAGCTGGCTCTCCCTCCTGTCACTGCTCAAGAAGCACCGCGCCCGGCAACCGATAAACGGCGTCATCCTGGCCATCAGCCTTGCCGATCTGATGAGCTTCGACGACCGGCAGCTAGATACCCACGTCGCCGAGATACGCAACCGGCTGAGGGAAATCCACGAGACGCTGAAAGTTCAGTTTCCAGTCTATCTGATTTTCACCAAGGCCGATCTTGTCTCCGGTTTCATGGACTACTTCGGCGGTTTCGACGAGTCACGAAGGCGCACGGTGTGGGGC
Organism: Mesorhizobium sp. WSM4833; assembly: GCF_055811095.1. Taxonomy (NCBI): domain Bacteria; kingdom Pseudomonadati; phylum Pseudomonadota; class Alphaproteobacteria; order Hyphomicrobiales; family Phyllobacteriaceae; genus Mesorhizobium; species Mesorhizobium sp. WSM4833. The sequence continues at coordinate 219,115 of NZ_JBVVQG010000009.1, read as the reverse complement.
GCGACATTCCAGACCGCGGAGCGCGACAGGAACATGGCCGCTGGAGCCCCTGCCGAATTCGATGCGCTGGCAAAACGACTGGCCGACGAGATGGCCGACCGCCTCCAGGAAGAGGCTGATCCCGTCACGCGCATCTCCATCTTCGGTTTTCCGGCACAGTTCGGCGCACTAAAGGGCCGAGTTACCAGCTTTGTCGCCGCTCTGTTCGATCCCGGACGCAGCCAGGTGAATGTCAGCCTGCGTGGATTGTATTTTTCGTCCGGCACGCAAGAGGGCACGCCTATCGATCAGGTGCTGGGCGCGATCGGCCGCAATTTCGGCGGCAATTCCCGCCCTCACCTTTCTGGAACCGGCAAAAGCTTCTTTTTGCATGATCTGCTGACGGACGTCATTTTTGCCGAATCGGGCTGGGTTTCGTATGACAAATCGGCTGCAAGGCGTGCGGCGATCGTCAGATTTGGTGGCCTGGGTGCCATAACGCTGATCGCCGCCGCCGCACTGGGTACGCTCGCCCTGAGCTTTGCTTCCAACCGGTCGCTGATCGCCTCCACAACGCTGGCCATGGGCCAGTATCGCGAGACGGCGGCCCCGTTGCTCAAGGCCAGCACGGTCACCGATGTCGACCTTGAAAACGTCATCGGCCCGCTTGACCAGTTGCGCGATCTGCCGGCCGGGTATGAAACCGGTGACTTGCCGACACCGTTAGAGGAGACGTTCGGCCTCAGCCAGAGGGAGAGACTTCTTTCGGCATCCAAAACAGCCTATCGGCAGGCGCTGGAGCGACTGCTCCGATCGCGCCTGTTGATCCAGGCCGAGCGGACGATCCAGGCCAAGATGGCCGATCCCGTCGCCCTCTACGAACCGTTGAAAATCTATCTGATGCTTGGCGGCAAGGCACCGAAGGTCGATGACGCTTTGATCGTTTCGTGGATGAAGCGGGACTGGGAGCAGAACCGATATCCGGGCGAAAACAATCGCGAAGGACGCGAGCAGCTCGAAAAGCACCTGCGCGCCATGCTGGCATTGGACGACGCCTATGATCCGGTCTTCGAACTCAACCAGCCGCTTGTCGAAGCCGCTCAACGTTCACTCGGGCGTATGAGCCTTGCCGATCGCGCTTCGGCCTTGATCAAGTCGGCTATAGACGCAGCGGTGCTGGACGATTTTTCACTGTCTCAGAAAGGCGGGCCGGAAGCGCAGCTGCTGTTCGAGCGCATCGATGGCGGCGATCTGTCAGGGCTTCGTATTCCCGGCATCTATACTCATTCCGGCTTCAACACCTTCTATCTCCGGCAACTGTCGCGCATTGCGCAGATGCTTGTCGACGAGCAGTGGGTTCTCGGGGGCGGCGGCGAACAAGGCGATATCAACCAGCAATTGCTCAAGCTCGGCCCCGAACTTCTTGATCGCTACGGCAAGGAGTTCGCGGCCGCGTGGAACGGCGTTCTCGGCCAGTTGAAATTCAAGGCGATGCTGACGGACAAGCCGCACTACATCGCGCTTTCGGCCGCTGCCTCCCCAAGCTCACCGATGAATCAGCTCTTTGCGGCAATCGCCGATGAAACAGCTCTGACGCGGGACTCAGGTGACGGCCCCGATCCCGGCACCGAGATCGAAGGCACGGCCCAGAACCCGCCGCGCAACCCCGCGGATCTGGCCAAGGGCCTGGCCCGCATCGGCATAACAATCGCCAGCGGCAAATCGCAAAGCCGCGCCGGCACCGGGGCCGCCGACGCACGGAACTTCAGTCCAGGAGCAAACATCGAAGCGCAATTCAGACCATTCCAGGCCCTGGTGAACGGCCCTGCCGGACATCGCCCGATCGATGCTCTGACCCAAAACTTCAGCGATATCTATCAGAGCCTGCAACTGGCGGCCGAAGTTCCTTCGCAGACGGAACGCGTCAATTCGAACCTGCAGCTGCAGATAGCCACGCTTCGCGCCAATGTCTCGCGCCTGCCCAAGCAACTCGGCCGGATGGTCAACGCGACGGCGGATGAGTTCGAAGGCAACGTTGCCGAAACCTCGGTGACCAACTTGAATCAGATACTTGACCAGACGGTCACAGCCCCTTGTGAAGCCGCAATCAGCGGCCGTTATCCCTTCGCCCGCGACGCCACCGAGGATGTTGCGATGGCAGATTTCGCCAAATTGTTCGCTCCTGGCGGCTTGCTGGACCGGTTCTTCGCACAAAATCTAGCATCGCTGATCGACATGACCAGCCAGGACTGGACTTGGAAACAGGATGCGCGCTTTGGACGCGACCTGTCGAAATCGACCCTGAAAGACTTCCAGCTTGCGGCGGAAATCCGCAGCGCCTTCTTCCCATCGGGCGGTTCGTTGCCTTCGGTCAGCATCACTTTCACACCGTTCTCACTGAATGGCGATGTCGATACGGCGATACTCGATGCCGAAGGCCAGATCGTCTGGAGCAATCAGACGGGCAACGCGCCGAGCGCGGTCACCTGGCCGGGCGAGGCAGCTTCCGCGTCCGCCAGCCTAAGCTTGACGCCGGAGATGCCAGGCCGCGAATCCGCCATCAAGTTCGAAGGGCCCTGGGCGCTGAAACGACTTCTGGACAAGGCTGCCGTCACCGGCGACGACAGCAACATGCAAGCGCGCTTCGTGATCGGCGGACGCGACGTTACTTATGCTCTCCAGACAGGCTCAGGCTCCAACCCCTTCTTCCTCCCGGCCCTGTCCGGATTCAGCTGTCCCAAGGCGTTTTGAACAGGGTTCATCTGCTGAACATGGCGTCGGTCCGCTGACCACGACGTTCAAAGCCTGGTTTTCCTTAGTTTTCGATACTTTAATGTTCGAGCCTGTGGCAAAGTGGCGCCAGCGAGCGTCCAAAGGTGCGCCGCAGAAGGACGCTTGAAAAGCGCTTGGTGGCAAATTGAATACTGTCGCCCTTTCCGTTGAGAGCTTCGGCGTGAGCCACAAAGGCTGTGTCCGTGAGCTCAATGAAGACAGCTATCTGGTCGAGCCACAAACTGGCGTCTGGGTGGTAGCCGACGGAATGGGTGGACATGACGCCGGAGAGGTCGCTTCCGCCAGTATCGTCGATCATCTGTCAACAATCGGCATTGCGAGCTCAGCTCCCGATCTTCGCGCCCGCTTCGAGGACAGGCTGGGCAGGGCCAATGCCGAGATCCGAGGCATATCTGAATCCCGCGGCATAACCATCGGTTCCACCGTTGCCGCCCTGCTGGCGATGGACGGGCGGTTTGCCTGCCTGTGGGCCGGTGACAGCCGCGTCTATCTAGTCCGCAACGCCTCGATCTCGCAGATCTCGAGAGACCACACCGAAGTTCAGGAGCTCATCGACCGCGGTATCATCAGCGCAGCCGAAGCACGCACGTGGCCGCGCCGCAATGTCATCACGCAAGCGATCGGCGTCAGCGACGAGATTGTCATCGATTTCCAGCAGGGAGAAATCATGCCGGGGGATATTTTTGTGTTGAGCACGGATGGTCTGACGGCGCATGTCACCGACGCCGAGATCGAGGCGGCGACGGTGTCGGCGACACCTCAGGCAGCCTGCGAGAACCTGCTCGACATGGTGCTGGCGCGCGGCGCAACGGATAACGTCACGATCGTCCTCGTAAAGATAGGACACGAGCGCGATGGCCAATTGCCTCCTCCATATCTGCATAGAGCGAAGGCCTGAGGTTGATGGGCTCCGACGACAAGACGCGCATATCGGGGGGCATGGCCAACACCGTCGTAGGCACGCAACTCAGCGGCATCTACGAGCTCGACGAACGCATCGCATTCGGTGGCATGGGCGAGGTTTACCGTGGTCATAATATCCAGACCGGTGACCATGTCGCGATCAAGATCGTCTTGCCCGAGTTCGCCCGTGACCAGACGATCTTGTCGCTGTTTCGCAAGGAGGCATTGATCCTCAATCACCTGTCGCATGACGCGGTCGTGCGCTACCACGTCTTCACGATCGATCCCGGGATCGGCCGTCCCTACCTTGCCATGGAATTCGTCGACGGTGAGTCGCTGTTCGACATCATGCGGCGTGGCGCGATGCCGGCGGCTGATGTGCGCAAGCTCTGCCACCGCCTCGCCTCCGGCCTGAGCGCCGTGCACCAGGCGGGAGCAATACACCGCGACCTCTCGCCCGATAACATCATCTTGCCGGGAGGCCGGGTCGACCGCGCGAAGATCATAGATTTCGGTATCGCCCGGTCGGCGAGTGTCGGCGGTGAGACCCTGATCGGCGGAAAGTTTGCGGGAAAATACAACTATGTTTCACCCGAACAGCTCGGGCTCTACAGCGGCGATGTCAGTGAGCAATCCGATATCTACAGCCTGGGGCTGGTGCTGGTTGCCGCCTTGCGCGGCAAGCCAATCGATATGAGCGGATCGCAATTCGAGGTCATCGAAAAGCGCCGGACCGTGCCTGATCTCACCGACATCGACGATGATTTTCGTGACATCGTTGAACCCATGCTGCAACCGGATCCGCAGGACCGACCGGTTAGCATGGCGGAAATCGCCAGGATGACGCGTGACGAAAACGAGGAGACAACCCCGCCGGCGTCCATCACACCCCGCGATCGGTCGGCTTTGCCGCGAACCTTTGCATCCGGCAGCAAAACCCAGGCACGATCACACAATGTTGAAAGGCACGACGACGCAGCCGCAGCGGGCCCAGGCGGACAGCCCTTCGTAGAGCACGTGCGGCCCGCGCATTTGTTCGAACGGCCGCCTCCGGCGCCGATGCCGCGCGAGGCCACGGCGCGTTTGCCTGGAAGGTCCACAAAGACCCGAACCCTGGCGATCGCTGGCTTGGCGATGCTGGCTGTGGCCTCCGGCGCGGGCCTTTACCTGGGCGGCTTCATGACGCCTGCCACACCGACTGCCGGCAAGACATCGCTTTTGGCACCGGAGCCGTCCAAGCTCCCGCCCGGCCTGTCAAAGCCGCCCCTGGCGGACTCTGCCGCCCCTGAGCCGGCAAAGGCAGTTTCGCCCGTGCAGGCCAGCGGACAGGCGGCTGAAAATCCGGCAGATACGTTGGGGGTTCAAAAGCCGGAGCCAACCAAGCCCGCCGAAGTCCCCTCGCAGAACGACGTCGTCGCGAAGCCACCCGCAACGGACGCCAGGCCGCCACCCGAAAAGGCATCGCCGCCAATCCAGCCGGATACGATGACCAGCGACAGTCAAACGTTGGCCGCTTCCAGTGAGACAACCGCCCCGACGCCGCCGGTAGAGAAAGCCTCGACGCTGCCGCCCGCTGAGCCCAAGGTTGGCGAGAGCCAAAAGCCCGAACCGCAGGCCAGCAAGCCGGCGGCACCCGCAACGCGGGAGCCCAATCCCACTGCGGCCCCGCCGGCTGTCGCGAACGCCGAGAGCCCTGCCTTGCCGACAAGCAACCAGCCGGACCAACCTGCTGTCGCGTTGAACGTGCCCAAACCGGAGATTCCCCCGGCCGTCGACGACATCGCCCAACGGGTGTCATGGGTTCGCGACTTCGGCGGCGGCGACTGTTTCTATGCGACGATGACCTCAGCAACCGACAAGGCTGCCGCGATCGAAGGCTTTGGAACATCGGTCCAGCCATTCGAAGGCATGCTGGCCGAGTTCCAAGCCAAATTCCATGTCGAGCCGGACATCAGCGTCCGGCTCATTGAACCAAGCCAATGCGAAGTCACCAATTTTCTGCGCTTTATCGGGCAGACCGCATCAGACAAGCCGCAGCTTGTTCTCGATCGGACATCGGTGCCAAACGGTACGCCGATCAGCGGAACGCTGGTGACGCGTGGCGGGCTCAGGTCCAGCGTGCTGTTGATCGACCATAAAGGCATGGTGTTCAATCTCGACGACCGCATCGTCGTAGAACCCGGCAAAGCTACTTTCAGCATCCCGATTGGTCTCGGGGCCGCCGACAAAGCCGCCGGAAAGGCGGTGCCGCAGATCATAATGGTGATCACGGGCCCTCAGGACATCCAGGCAGCCGCGTTCTCCACGCCCATGCCAGCCTCGGTGCTGCTCCCCAAGATTCTCGAAGAAATCGAGACCGACGGGTCTCAATTCTCGGCCACCGCCCAGTATTTCCGGCTCGGCGGATAGCATGGGCGCCCGATGCAACTCAGCCGCTCTGACCCGCCGATAAGGCAGTTTGATCCGGTTCGGGCCCCTGCCCTGCGTGGCAGCATGAGGCTTGCGGTCATGGGGGGGGCGGCCCTGTTGGCCGTGTTGTCATCCAGCGAAGCGCGCGCCGAGTTCACGGTCTGCAATCAGACTCTGGATGTCGTCAATCTCGCCGTCGGCCAGAAGGTCGACAATGCGGACCAGACCGATGGCTGGTGGACCATCGGCGCCAATCAATGCGTAAACGTCATTCGTGAGGAACTGACGAACCGCTACATCTACATCTACGCAACGGACGTGTTTGGTCATGCGATCCTCACAGGATCGACCGAAATGTGCATTGAGCGGCGACGTTTTTCGATACGCGGCATCGACGAGTGCTGGCAGCGCGGCCATATCGCGGCACAATTTCTTGAAGTCGATACCCTCGAACAGGCGCGGTGGACTTTCTTCCTTACGGGAAGCAATCCGTGACGCACGGTATCGACACGAGCTTCAGGCAGAAAAAGCAGGCGCGCGCGGCCCTTCGCAGGCGCACGCTTCGGCGCAGGCTTGTTGCCGGTCTCGCGGTGGCTGTGCTGCTCTCTATCGCCGCCGGTTTCTACCTCACCGCCGAGTATTGGTCGTTCGGAGACGAAGACGAGGAGTTGCATGCCGTCGAAGGGGCGGACGATATGCCGGCGGATGCATCCGTGTATGTGCCAGCCATTATCGATCTGGCGGGGGACCCGATGTGGATCACGCTGGCGCCCGATGCCAGCGCCGCAACCAAAGGCCGGACAATGCCGCGCCCGGCGGAACTCAACCAGGCCGGCGTTTCTCCACAGATCGAAATCCTGTCTGACGTCATGCTTAGCGCGAGCGAAAAATTCATGACAACGATACCGTCGACGCAAGAGGATTTTGCATTCTTCCAGGCGCAACGAAAGACTGCTGCCCCCCCATCCGGTGATCTGCAGAATGATCTTGAGCCATCGCCGATAGAGGGGGAACCAGCCGCAGCGCCCGACCAAAGGGCGGACGCCGATGATCCCGAAGCCGGCTGGGGCGAGACCATCGATGCGGGCGATGCAGCCCTTCCCGCATTCCAGAAGACGCAGATCGAAAACAACACGAGTGTCGCAACCGTCTCGAATGAGTATCAGCGGTTCGAGGCGACCGAAGACACGTTCGTGAAAATCCTCAACGACCGCTCTTTGGACAGCGTCGCGCTCGATGCGCATTTCTCCGCAGAGGACGCCAAGCTGGCAGGGCAAGCGCTGAAGGCGCTTTTCAACCGCGACGGCCTGGAACCGGGCTATGTCATCGCCATGCGTGGTTTCAGGCCGAGGCGCGAGACGACGACCATGTCGCTGATGCAGGTGTCCATCTACGCCAAGAACGTCTTTGTCGGCACGCTGACACGCAATGCGGCGGGCGCATTCGTATCGGGTGTCGATCCCTGGGTCCGTGAAGATCTGTTCAACTATTCGGGCGCACAGGGGGAAGGCACGCACAAGCGGCAGTATCGCCTGCTCGACGCGATCTACTCGACGGCGGCTCGCAACAGTGTTCCAACCGGCGTGATCGGCGAAGCGATCATGTACCTATCGCGAGGGCAGGATCTGGACGCCTTCGCCAGCGAGGACCAGCGCCTTGTGCTGATCTACTCGCAAACGCCGCGCGGCAAGGGCGAGACTGACGGGCGTGTGCTGTATGTCGGCGTGCAGGGCACCGAAAAGAGCCTCGACTGTTTCGTCTTCCAGCTGAGCGAGGGCCAGTTTGCGTGCGTTACCGGTGACGATCAGGTCCGCTCGCTGACGGTCACCAACGGCATGGTCACGCCCGTCAACGGGGTGATGACATCCACCTTCGGGCCACGCAAGCATCCAATTCTCGGCACCGTTCGCATCCACAAGGGCGTCGACTGGGCGGCTCCCGTTGGCACGCCGATCGCAGCCGCCTTCGATGGTGAGATCACCTTCCAGGGCGATGGCGGCAGCTATGGCAATCTGGTGAAGATCTCGCACCCAAACGGGCGCGAGACGCGCTATGCGCATATGCTGAAATTTGCAATCGGGACCGGTGTCGGAACCAGGGTGAAAGCCGGCGATGTGATCGGCTATATCGGCACCACCGGCCTTTCGACCGGGCCCCACCTGCATTTCGAACTCTACCAGAATGGCGCAGCGATCGACCCACTCGGCACGGTCACCGCGGTCGCTTCCGACGATTCCGCGGTCGAGACGCTCACCGACCGTATCGTTCATGTCGAAAGCGGCGGCAGCGCTCGCGCCAAGAACCCAAATTCCTCAGCAACCGGTGCAGGGCAATTCATAAGCAAGACCTGGATCAGGATGATGAACACCTACCGCCCGGAACTTGCGCGCACGCTGTCGACAGCCGACCTGCTCGCACTGCGCTACGACGCCACGATCTCGCGTGAGATGGTTCGGAACCTGGCTCGCGAAGGCGAGGCCTATCTTCGGGAGCGTGGTCACCAGATTACGGCGGGCAGACTCTATCTCTGTCATTTCCTGGGAATGGAAGGCGCGCACCAGGTGCTGTCGGCCACAGGTTCGGCGCAACTGAGCGCCGTGCTGGGGTCGGCCGTCATCCAGGCCAACCCGTTTCTCACCGGCAAGACCGCCAGCTACGTCGTGGACTGGGCCGAAAGGAAAATGGGCCAGAAGCTGGGCCGCATGGCCACTGGCGCCGCCCAGCAGACAACGACCACGGAGGTCCGCCAGTCGTCACCGGAGTTTGAAAAATACAAGCAGGCCGTCACCGCCGTCATAAGCTCAATTCAGAATACGCTTTGAACCACGCTCGCGCTGCTCTATCAGATGCTCACCCCTGTCCAAATTCCATCGGGTAGAACAATCTTCGCCCCATCCCCAGGCTGCGGCGCAGCTTTGCGTGGCTATTGTGTCTTTATCCGCATTTCCACGCGGCGATTGAGCGGATCGTATGGGTTGGAACTGCGCGGGTTCTTTTCACCCATGCCGACCGCGTTGATGCGATCAGCCTCGATGCCGCTGGCCGTGAGGAAGGCGGCTACCGATTTCGCTCGTCGTTGCGACAGGCCTTCGTTGTGGTGCACCGTGCCGGTGGCATCGGTATAGCCTTCGACGACGAAGCTGAACGTGCTCAGCCGGTTGTCCTTCAGGGCTTTGGCGAACTCGTCGAGTTCAGCGCGCGCGGTGGCGTCAAGTTCGGCCGAATCCAAGCCGAAATTGATCAGCATGTCGAGGCCGGTTTTCACTGCCGACGCGTCATTGGACTTGCTTTTGCACTCCTCCGCGGAGCCAACACAAATCCCGCGGGACTTGCCGAGATCGGCCGCACCAGCAAAAAACTTCACGATGTCTTCCGATTTCTGAACGGGGTCGGCGGAAGCGTGGGTCGAGAAAAGCACGACCGCCAACACAAAAGCTGAACTGCTCCACTGCATAGCGGCTCCTCCTGGTTGAGTATTCCGATTTTCGATGTTGGGATCATAGCAAATTCGCAGGCAATTGTCTGTCTGCAATCGCCGGGGGCGTGACAGTTGTTGCCGCGTCACCGGTTGAGACTTGACCCGCGCCGCGCCTAAGGCTTGAGTGGCCAAGCTTCTCGATGAAAGCGTGGCGATCATGGCCAATGGGCTCCGGTTCAAAACGGCAAGGGATCTTTTCGCGGCGTGTCCTGCTATTGCGCGGGACATGAGGAGCCTTCCAACCGACCAGCGCTCGATCGAGTTTTGCCGCGACCTTCTCGCAGGGCGCGTTCCCGAGGAAGCGGTTACATTTTGTGCCTACCTGCTTCCCGAGCGAGCCGCGGTCTGGTGGGCCCATGAATGCCTGAGCCACCTGGCCGACCTGTTGGATGAGACCGATCATCAGTTGCTCCCGCTGGTCCACAACTGGGTGGGCGAACCGGACAGTCTCCGCCACCAGGCGGCGCTCAGCACAGCCGGCGCGACGCCGCCAACAACGCCGGTCGGCTGGATTGCTCTGGCCGCGGGATGGCGTGACAATGGTTCGGCCAGGGCCGCGACGATGGCACCGGCGTTGCTGCCGTTTCCAGCCGCCCACGCAATCAATGCCGGGATTCTGGCCGGACTGGCGCGTGTCGCACTGGCTGACCGGTTCACCGTTCTTTCGGCATTTGTCGAAATGGGCATCCAGATGGCTGAGATCGAGGCCCTGAGCCAAGCAGCGGATGCGGATTAGAGCATTCGCCCGGCAGAAACCGATGGATGCCGTCATCATCCTGGCTTACTTACAGCCACCTTGCGCCCATTTTGCGAGCGCCACCTTGAAGCGCGTTCCAAGCGGATGTTGAAGCCGTAAGACAGACACGTCGTTGGCGGCGAAATTTTTCGACTGTTCACACAGCCGGGCCTCGTTCCATTCATGGCAACCGTCGCAGTGCTTTCCTTCCCATACCGACTTGTCGAGCCCCTCCACAGGACTGAAGCGTGGCTTGCCCTTGATCAGCTCCGCAATGCTCTTGCCGTCGATTTCCGGATCGCCGAAATCGACAGGATGGTCAAAAAAGATAGGCTCGTCGGAGGCAAGCCTTGGGATTTTCTGACGAAGCATATCGAGCGAAAGTTGGGCGTCGTCGGCGCCCGACGGGTTTGCCGCAACGTTTCGCCCATCCGAACCGGCTTCCGATTTCTGAGTGGTCGCCTCGCCGACGATCAGCGGTGCGTTGAGGTCGATCTTGTGCAGGACGACCTCAGTGGTCAGCGAGACATTGCTCCAGGGGCGCTGTTTGCCGGCGGTTACCTTGAAGACATCGGCGGTAACGCGGTTCATGGCTTCGGTGATGGAAACGTTTGTTTCGCCCATATGCGCCAGCAGCGCCGAAGCGAACGGCGAATGTTGGCCCGACCCGTCAAAGGCGACCTGATTGGGACTGGTGGCGAACGCGACAAGCGTGCCGGCGCCACCATTCTCGATGGGAATTTCGGCAAGGCCGCTTCTTGCTCCCTTCACGCCGGCGGTCTTTGCCAGCACTTCGGCAAGCGGATTGTCACGGCAAGCGTCGAGAAAAATCAGCCTTATGCTGGTCTCGCGCGACATTTGCCGCAGGACGAAGTCCACGGGCACCGCCTCGAAATCGAGCGAAGTCTCGTCCTCGAGTGCTGCGTCGACCGGAAGAAGGTAGTTGCTGCCTGAAACCTGCAACCCGTGGCCGGCGTAGAAAAAAAGGGCGATATCGGCGCCGCGCACCTGCTTTGCGAATTGCGCAATCGTCGTCTGGGTCTGCAATTTGGTCAGATCGAAGCCGGAAACGACTTCAAAGTCCAGATTCTCGAGGCGTTCGGCCATGGCGTGGGCGTCGCGTACCGGATTGGTCAGCGCCGGCGCATGCTCATATTGGGAGTTGCCAAGGACCAACGCAACACGGCGTTCAGCACTGGCGGCCGACAAAGTCAAAAGCAGTGCCAGCGCTACAAGCGCAATGGCGCCCACAAGTCCACCGCAATGGCCGATACGATCAAAACCCACCCGGGACAACAGGGCGTCCCTCAGTTGACGAGCTTAGTGGCGGAAAACTCGATCCGCCGATTGAGCGCCTTGTTCTTCGGCGTGTCGTTGTCGGCAACCGGGCGCTCCTCGCCATAGCCAGTCGCCGCGATCTGGGTGCGCGGAATGCCAGCGGCAACTATGGCGTCGGCAACCGCCTGGGCCCTTCGCTCCGACAGGCGCTTGTTCTCGATGGGCGACCCGTCGGAATCGGTGTGTCCAGAAACCTCGACCTTCAGGCCCGGGCACTTGCCCACGACGCCGACGACCTCAGCAAGCAGCGGCCGGCTTTGGCGATCGAGCCGCGCGCTCGCCGTTCTAAAGTAGATGGCTCCGGTGCGCGACAGCACCGCGAACCTGTTGAGGCACTCCTCGTCGCTGAAGCTGGTCTTCGCCGCATCGGTGGTGACAGGCCCGACATCGGCAGTGCTCGCCGCAACCGGTTGGACAACAGCCGGCTTGCTGCCGTCAGCGACGAAAACGAAATCGAATGAAACCGATGCCGTGGGAACAATATTGGTCACGTTGGCCGCCTGCTGGAGTTTATCCACGTTCGGCAGCAATCCGAAGTCTTCCACATGCACGGCGACAGGAGCCTCCGAAGCGACCGACACCATGGTGTCGCTGATCATGGTGACCACGATGTTGGCTTGAAGATCCTTGTCGACCCCGTGCAGGCTGAGACGGAACGGAAGAACCGCCTTCACACGTCGCTTGGTCGCCAGGTCGGCAAATGCGGCGGGATCTACCTTCGCGGTCAGTTCGGCGGAGGGAAACTTGAATGTCTCGAAGAAAAGGAACCGCATGCGGACGTTGCGAAGGTCAACCCCTGTATCGACCGAATTGAGGTCGAAGGTGACTTTCGCATCACCCGCCGAGGTGAGGCTACCGGAAATATTCCTGATCTTGTTGGTTTCGACGATCGTGTTCTTCTTGACCGATTGGTAGGTCAGGACCGAAGCGGTCGAGTCCAGCGTCCAGTTCGTCTCTGCCTTCGCAGTTCCCAGTCCGGGCCAAATCAACACCAACAACGCAACGACCAAGCCAAGCGCGTTTATAACGAGCCAGCCTCTTGCCCGTGTTTTCCACCAGACTCCCACGACTTCGAACATGGAACCCCCTGCCTAGAGCAGTTCACGATTTCTCAGCGAGGAGCATAGAACACTTGCTGTCGCTTGGCGAGCATCTCGCGTGGTGCGGTGCACCACTCCCGAGCGATGCAAATCTCGGGTTCATCGTCTTGGTTAGAAGGCGATCTTCAGTCCGAGCTTGGCGCCGATGGTGGAACTGTCCGATGACACCTTGCCGCGAACTTCGCCGTTGACGGTGGTCGCGGCCGACATCTTCAGGTTGAAGCCGGTCGACAGCGCGGCGGAAAAATCGGCATCGTTGAAGTCGATCTCCCTGGTGTCGATTTCGGTGGTGTTCTTGTAGCCGAAACGCTGCTGCAATTCGCCTCGCGCATAGGGGCTGATCACCATTCCGTTGCTTAGCGTGTAGTCGCCATAGATGCCGGGCTCGAGCTTGATCGCGCCAAAAGAAAGCTTGCTCTTGCCGAACTCGTTGCCGCCGCTGTCTTTATAGGGATCGCCACGGAAGGAAACGCCAAGCAGGCCGCCACGCAGATCGAAGCGGGTGCGCTCGCCCAGCTTGAAGATATGGCCGACCGATGCCGTCACTGCATAGCCCTTGGTATCATAGCTGCCGGTGGTGCCGAGCACGCCGTTCGTCACGTCGCTTCCACCGATGAAGCCGGAGGCCGAGACGAGCGCGTAATTGTAGTCCTTGCGAAACAGCGCGTAGCCGCCGAACAGGCCGGCCTTGTTGGTACCTTCGCCGATGGCATCAAATCCCCGAAACGCGCCGAGGTTGACGTCGGTCGAGGCGTAGCCGGCGAAAACGCCGATGTTCAGGCCGTACTCATTGTCGAACTGGAAGTGTTTGGCGGCATTGAAATCCAGGCTGATGGCAGCCGAAAAATCATTGGCATCGAAGCTCGGGCCGGAGCCGTTCAAGCCGCCGCCGCTGATGTTGTAGCCGTCATGCTCGGTATGGGCGAACTGGCCTGAAGCAAAGACCCCGAAACTTTCCGAAACCGGCACCATTCCAGAACCGGATGCGGGCGAGAGATGCAGGTCAGCATCGAGCGCGTCGCGGTTTATGCCGTAGAGAGCCTCGATTGCCACCGCGACCGCGCCGGCGTTGGTGGCACTGGTCGGCGCCGCCGCAATGCCAAAATTGACTGGCGTGGCACGCAGGAACACGCTGCCATTCGGGCCTGTGACGATCGCATAGGTGAAAAGCGAACCCGGTGTGCCGGGCACGCCTGCGACGCTGAACGTCCCGGTGACCGGGCCGTTGGTCGAAACAATGAGCGGTATGTCGGTCGGCTCGGCAAATTGCGGCGTGCCGAGTAGGTTGACGATGATGGTATTGGCGCCGGTTGCCGAAAACGCATCGGCAATGAGCTGATCCGACTGAGATGTCTGCTGGTTGATGTCGAGGCCGATGCTGGCACCGTTGAGGGTGAGGCCGCCTAGCGTCAACACATCGCCAGCGACACCGTTCGTCATGTCGATCAGCGAATTCGTCGCGATGATCGAACCCGGCATGGTGACGTTGCCGTTGATGAACAGCGTCGAGCCACTGCCCAGGTTGAGGTGGTTGATGCCTTGTATGCCGCCGTTGAAGCGCAGCGTGGAATTGTCGGAGGAAAAATTGTCGAAGCCGGTAAAGTTCTGGCTCTTGCCGCCGGCAGCGAGATCGGTGCCGGTGATGGTGCCGTTGGCGCCCGTGCCGCTGAACAGAACGCCATCGCTCAAATTGAGTGGGTCAACCGCACCGATGCCGTCGATCACGAGCGTGTCGGGACCAAGACCGGTAATGTTACCGCCGATCGTGCCGCCCGACAGATGGACATGCTCGGCGTCTATGCCGCCCGTGATGGTGCCGCCGGTGACCGAGACATTGTCGAAGCCGGCGCCGCCGGAAACGCTGGATCCGATGGCGCCGCCGCTGATGACAATCAGATCGTCACCGACATCGCCGGTGACCTCTCCCGCAAGCACGCCGCCGGAGACCAATATCTGATCGTTGCCGTCGTTGCCTTCCAGAAAACTGTTTATGGTGCCGCCGCGCAGCGTAATAACATCATTGCCGGCACCACCGCTTACCGCACCCGCAAGAGTGCCGCCGGTCATGTCGAAGGTGTCGTCACCATCCTCCAGCCCGACAGAATCCGTGCCCTCCCCACCCTCACCTGGGTCGATGCCGACACTGGCGTTGCCCGAGATCGATACGCTGTCGTCCTGGCTGCCGGCATAGATCGAGCCGTCGACCGTGCCGCCGCTGACGGTATAGGTGTTGCCGCCGCCTTCGCCGAACACCGAGCCGGTCACATGGCCCGCGGTCATGTTGAAAATGTCGGCGCCGCCCGCAAGATCAACGATGCCCGGCGATATGGTTGTGCCGACGGTTCCACCGTCGATGTTGACGGTGTCGTTGCCCTCGTTGCCGAAAATGCTGCCGCCTATGGTGGCGTTGCCACTGACCGTTATTGTGTCGTTGCCGGCCTCTCCATCGATATCCAATTCGATTGCGGTATTGCCGCCGATGCTGACCTGGTCGTCGCCGGCCCCGGCATCCACGGCCTCGACGTTGCCTCCCCCTATGGTAATGGTATCACCGCCCTCACCCCCAGAGATGATACCGACGATTGGCTCGCTGAAAAAAACGCCTTCCTCGACCTCGAGGATACCGACCGATATCAGGTCGTCACCGATGCCACCGGTCACATTGCCGACCTGTGTGCCGCTGCCGGATATCACGACACTGTCGACACCATCTCCAAGATCGATGTCGTGGATGCTGCCGGCCTGGATGATAACGGTGTCATCGCCCGCCCCGGCGTCCAGATTGGCGTCGACATTTGGGGCGAACGGATCGCCCGACAAATCCCCATAGGACATCTCGAACCGGTCGTTGCCGCCAAAGAGTTCGAGGGTCCCCTCTGCCGACTGCAAGGATGTCGTTGCCGATGACGTTACCGGCGGCAGGCCACTTATGACGGGGGTAGGCGTGCTGTTGTCCAGGATACCGCCAAAGATGCTAACAATGTCATCGCCGTTTCCGTCATAATCGTTGACGATGACTGTCGACGAGTCGTTGGCTTGCCCCTTGTATCCCGCGAACCCCGTCGTGAATACGCCGCCGACATCCTGGACGTTTCCAGTTGTGCTGCACTCGACCGTGACCGATGTCGTTTCGAACGTCGTTTCGGCCGAGATGCCTGAGCCGACTGTTGTACCAGCACCGCTTGCGATAGCCGAGCACGCTTCCGCGCCAGATATCTGCAACGTGGATGCCGCCGCTAACGCAAGCAACGAAACACCCGCCAATTGATAGGCCTCGCGCGGCACTCTCATTCGATCCCACCTTACGAGAATCGATACCGTCACAGTTAAGGCAATTACAATAAATCACCGGCCCTTCAATGGGGCTCGTTGACTTGATTGACAGGCAGTGTACGCAGCGCGCTGCTCGTCGGCAATGGTTAGGCGTTCGCTCTCAGGCCACTATAAGGTCATGTGTGGCGACAAGGTCACTATCGAACTCAGATTGAACCGCTCAGATGCAGTACAACGCGGTACAAGGACGCGAACATCTAGAGGTCAGAATAGGCTGCCGAAACGGTCAGGCTTCCCGCGTGGGCAACCTTGCGGTCGTAACTTGCCCATATTTCCCCGCCGCACTGCTGGGCCCAGCGATGACAAAAAGAAAAATCGGTAGGCAAGTCCACGTCCGGCGTCACGATCTTCGAAAATGGCGTCAGAAAGCTCTCGAACTGTGCGGCGTATTTGTTTTTTCTGTAGCGCGACCGGTTCACCGTTTCGGGCAGTTTCTCAATTATCCTGGCGACGCAGTCGCGCGAAACCAAGAAGATACCCGTGCCACATAGCGATACCCGCACAAAGCCGCCCATCTCCTGCCGCGGTTCGATGATGGTTCCGAGGAACTCCAGGCTTTGCGCAAAGGCCTTGTCGAACGGCAGTTTCGACAGCGAGTGAAGTTTGCGAAGGTCGACCAGACGCCGCGGATACAAAGTGCCGACTACAGGCTTGTCGAGCGCCAGCATCGCGGCAATGAGATCGGGCGAAAAGCCCATGTCGCTGTCGATCATCAGGATGTGACTGCAGTCCAGCTTCTTGTAGTAGAAATTCGTGAGCAGATAGTTCCGGGAAAACGGTATATCCGTGTACTCGATTTCCGACAGCGTGAACGCGTAGCTGGAAAGGCTTTCGTGAGTCAGGGCCGCAAAAAGGCTGCGAACGAATACGCTTTTGTAGGCTGCTCCGTAAACCGGCAGCGCGAGGTTGATCTTGGTCGGCATCGAGCCCTCCACGGTCCAGTGACTGCATACAAATCCCTTTTTCCTATCTTTGACAGGATACTTGGTATAAAAATTTGCGGGCCTTTGGCGGCACGGGGTCCAAACGCTCGGGCAGATTGCGTTTGCGTCTGGTGCGTTCGAAGGCCGCCGGATCAAGATTGACGCAGGCTGGAACGAGCATGCCGATATGACCCACCGCCACGGATACTTGCGCATCCCGCTGCTCATGCTTTTCGCGATTTTGAGCACGATCGACGTTCGCGCCGCGGTCGAACAGAACGCCTCATTACAGCCGCGCAACCGGCTGGCGATCGTCATCGGCAACACGAACTACCAGAGCAAGCGTCTCGAGCACCTCGCCAACGCGGTCAACGATGCGACGAAACTGTCCGACAGCCTGAAGCGGCTGAACTTTGAGGTTCTGACTGGAACCGATCTTACCGCCGATGGCTTCGTCAAGCTTTTCCATGGCGCCGAGGCGAAGCTGCCCGAAAGCAGCGCCGTGCTGATCTTCTACGCCGGCCACGGCATGCAGGTGCAGGGCGAAAACTACCTGCTACCGATCGATACGCCCGATCCGGAAAACCTGGACAAGCTGACGGCGCACGCCGTCAAGCTGAATGATGTGATCGCCAAATTCGCCAGTCGCGGCCGTCAGACCTTCATCTTCCTTGATGCCTGCCGCAACAATCCGCTGGGCAGCGGCGCCAACATCTCCAACGGTCTGGCGCAGGTCGAGGTCGGCGAAAACACGTTTGTCGCCTTCGCCACCCAGCCCGGCAACGTCACCGTCGACGGGACAGACGAAAACAGCCCGTTCACCACTGCGCTTCTAAAAAACGTCGAAATTCCTGGCTTGAGCATTTCGGACATGATGATCCGCGTCCGCAATGAGACCGAGGCGCTCACCGTCGGCCGCCAGGTGCCGTGGGATCAGTCGAACCTGCGTGAACAATTCTATTTCACCGAACAGCAGATGCTCGATCCGGCGCAGTTGAGCGCGAGCCTGTCGCGCATCCTGTCCGATCCAGACGCCAAGAAGAAGCTGCAGATAGAGCTCGCCTCCAACGACCTGCAGACTGCCGTGCTCATCGTCGGACAGACGCTGCGGTCCGTCGAGATTCCGGCACCGTCAGGCGGTTCAGCGGAGCCGGTCGGCACTCGGGTCGCCAATCTGTCTTCAACCGAAAGCGTTGCAGTCGCTCGCCAGAGCGTCGTCTCCGGCCTCGAAACTCTCATTGTCGGCGCCTCGGCGGGCGAAGCGGAAAAGGACAAGGCAGGCGATCTTGCGCGCAGCATTCAGACCGAACTTCGTCGCCTGGGGTGCTACCGGATGCAAGTTGATGGCGATTGGGGCACAGGCTCCATCCGTGCCCTCACCGACTACTACAAAAATACCAAACAGATCGCACCCACGACCGAGCCGACCGTCGGATTGCTCGGCGATCTCTTTTTGCGTTCCGGCAGAATCTGCAAGCAGCCGGTCATCGTCAAGGCCAAGCCGGCTAAAGTCGCGTCGGACAACGGCCCTTCGCAAACCGGTCCCAGCCGCAAGGCGGCGAAACGCGCGCAGGCCGTCCCGCAACGCCCCATAGCCCCCCCACCGGACATTAGTGGGGGGATAGGCATCGGTGGTGTGTTTTAGGACCGTGGGCGGTCAGGCGGATGTTTGGCAATGTAGCTACATCAAGCAGTTAGGAACTAGTGGAACAGCAAAGCATTCAAGTCTGCTCCAATGTTTTTCGATGTTCTTGTCCCATCTACAACGCTGAATTTCGCCCGATGAACGACTCGCTCGCCCTACCTCGCGAAGAAGGATCGTGACGGAGTTTCGGTCCCTCATTGGAAAGTCGCGGTACGAGCAAGGAGCGTCTCGATTGGGGCCGCAAGCGGCGGCCGGACGTTTCGGGCATGGGACCTTCAAAAGCGGACACTCAACGGCGCGAGCATCTCGCGCGTGAACGATGCAGACTCTGTCGCTGCTTTTCAGAACCGGATAGAACGTTCTGCCGGTTGGCGCGACTTCAACCCCTGGCAAGAGCATGCAGGATTAGCCGGAAGACGTGCCGCGGTCTCCAGAGCAACCCGCGAGGCCGTCATAGAGAGGCTCGGCAACACGTCCTCCTGCAGCAATTTCTGGCGATCGCGGTCCATATAGTCGTTGAAACCGGCCGTGACGAACGCCAGGGGCACGAAACACGCGCCGATCTCGCGCGACAAGGTGGCCTCAGGGGCGATCGAGTGGTTGAGCACGTCCGCTCCCATGCTTCGGTACGCCAAAGCTTCGGCGGGAGTCGTCAGTCGCGGCCCGTAGCAGTGGGCAGCGACCAACTGCTGTTCGATGCCATGGACGCGGCATTCGGCTGGCCAATGGCGGCGGGCGGTCTCGGCCAAAAATGCCGCAGATCTTGGACATACGATCTGCTTGCCCGAGCAGTCGAAGCTCTGGCGGCCGGGCAGCAGTGAGAACGGGGTCTGCGACAGTTCGATGATATCGGCGTTTATGACCATGTCACCGGGCTGGATCGCCTTGTTGACGGCGCCAACGGTCGAACAGGCCAGCACTTGCCTTACACCCGCTTTCATCAAGACCCAGAACGCGCGGCGATGACAGGAATGGTCGATATGGTCTCGGGGGTTGCCGTGCGAATACATGCACAGGGCACGTTTCGTTTTGCCCTCGACGGTAATGGACGCATCGAATTCGAGAAGCTTCCAATTGTCACTGGGACCGAAAGGCGTTTCAAAACTCATGTCTCGCCGCAAAGTGCGGACGCCATCGACTTCGACATCTTCCGGAAAGGCGAGACCCCAATTCGCCGATCCGGTGATAATCGCCAACCCCACCTGGGGTATGTCCGTTGATTGGTCGGCCAGATCGTTGGCTGCATGATGATTGTTAGGCATGTTTTCAGTCTCGCTCAGGATTTTTGGCGAAGGGTCACGACCAGGACAACGACCACGACGATGACGGTCCACAAGGTCGAAATCGCCGCAATGGTCGGGTCGATCTGATCGCGCAGCGACAGGAACATAAGCTTCGGCAGCGTGCTGTTTTGACCGCTGGCGACGAAGATAGAAATGACGGATTCGTCGAGTGAAGTGAGGAAGGCCATCAGCGTGGCTGACAACAGACTGATCTGGAGTTGCGGGACAATTATTCCGCCAATGGCTCTCGCCCAGTTTGCGCCAAGGCTGCGCGCCGCCTGAACCTGGTTCCAGTCAAAGCGGGCCAGGGCGGGCAACAACACAATGCAGGCGACGGGAATGGCCAGCACCACATGTCCGACCAGGACACCGAACAGCGTTCCGACCAGACGTTGCGCCGCCAGCACAAAGAAGAGACCGATCGCAAGCAGGATGCCCGGCACAATGGACGGGGTGAGCAGAACGCCCTGAATGATTACGGCGGTCTTTCCGCCGAGCCGATTTATCGAGATGCAGGCCAGCAGCCCCAGGGGGACTGCGATAAGCGCTGTCAATGTGCCGAGGATCAGGCTCGTCCGGAGTGCGGCCATCCATGTCGCCGAACCGAAGAAAGCCTCGTACCAGCGCAACGAGTATATGCGAGGCGGGAACTCGAGAAGATTGGACGCCGAAAAAGAGAGCGGCACGACAACCAGCGTGGGCAGCATCAGGAACGCCATAACGAGCGCGCAAAAGCTCCACAGGACGATGCGGGCCAGCCTGCTATCTGGATAGGCTTCAAGCATGGGCTGTGCCGATGCTGCGTCCGTCAATCAGCCGCCGCGCGGCCAGAAACATCGCCCCCACCAACGCCATAAGAACGAGGAGCAGAATGCCCAGAACGCTCGCCGAGCCCCAATCCTGGAAGGTCGATAGCGTGCGCTCGATCCGGGTGGAAAGCGGATTTACCTTGCCGCCGCCAAGCACCGCCGGCGTGATGAAGAACCCTATGGTGTAAATGAAGACAATGATCGAACCCGAGAAGATGCCGCCGGTCGAAAGCGGCAGAATGACCGTGCGGATCGTTTGCCCGAGAGTGGCGCCCATGCTCGCCGACGCGCGGACGAGGTTTGCATCGATATCGCGCATCGCCGCATAAACGGGCAGCAGAAAGAGCGGCAGCATGTAGTGAACCATGCCGATGAGCGTTCCGGTGAAGTTGTAGACCAGCGGCAATGGCTCGGCTGTCAGGCCTGAGCCGGTCAAAGCCGCGTTGATCAGGCCATCGCGCCGCAACAGCACGAGCCAGCCATAGGTGCGCACCAGTATGGAGGTCCACAACGGCAGCATGACGAAGGCCATCAGCAAATTGGCCATCCTTGGTCTGGCGCTGGCCAGGGCGAGCGCCAGGGGGGTACCGAGAAGAATGCAGATCGCCAGCGTGCCCAGGGACAGTTCAAGGGTTGTGACCAGTGCCGACCATGTCAGCCCGCTCGAAAGCACCTTCTCGTAGTTGCCGGCGGTGTACTCGCCCCCCGTGGTCAGGAAAGATTGCCGGATGATCCATAGGATAGGCAGTATCGCCGCCAGCCCCACGATGAAAAGCGCAGGCAGTGAAAGCGAGAGGAAGAACCGCCGCTCGCGTCGCGCGTCTGCCGCGAGTGTAGGATCGGCAAGCACGGTCACGCTACTGCTCCCGGTATTGCGTGAACTTTCGCTGCTGGTGCATAGGCCGTCACCCGCTGACCGGCGGCAAGTTCGGCGCAGCCGCTGGCCAGCGCCGCCGGAATGCAGACAAGAATCTCTTGCCCGCCGTCAAGCGCCAGCCTCAAAAGCCAGTTCTCGCCGCGAAACGCCTTGGCGCGCAGCGTTCCCTCAAGCGCCATCCCGTCTCGCCCGACGAGCTTCGCATCAAGATGGAAGCTTTCCGCGCGGATCATCAGAGCTTCGCCTGACGCATTGGCGCCGTCTATTCTGCGCACCGAGCCCGGGGCCACAATGTTGGCCTCGCCCATGAACTCCGCGACGAAGCGGGTCGATGGACGATCATAGATCCGCTGTGGCGTATCGATCTGCTGGATGCGGCCGGAATTCATCACCGCGATACGATCTGACATGATCAGTGCTTCGCGCTGGTCATGCGTCACATAGATCGTGGTGATCCCCAGATCATCGTGCAGACGCCGGATCTCGTACTGCATGGTTTCGCGCAGGTTCTTGTCGAGCGCCGACAGCGGCTCGTCCATCAGCATCACGCGTGGTTCGAAGACGATCGCCCGCGCTAACGCTACCCGCTGGCGCTGTCCGCCGGACAATGCGGCAATGTCGCGCTCCTCCAGACCGTCCAGCTTTACGCGGGCCAAGGCGTCAAGCGCCCGCCGACGCGCCTCCGCTTTCGGTGTCTTGCGCAGTGCCAACGGATACTCGACGTTCGCAAGGACATTCATGTGTGGAAATAGGGCATAGTTCTGAAAGACTATGCCGATGTCCCGCTTGTTGGGGGCCAGGCGAGTGATGTCGCGATCCCCCAACAAGAGTTTACCGCGATCGGGCCGGACAAAACCGGCCAGAGCCATGAGCAGCGTGGTCTTGCCCGACCCGGATGGCCCCAGCAGCGTGAGGAATTCGCCAGCCTGAATGTCGAGCGAGACATCGTCCAGCGCGACGTAAGATCCGTAGGTCTTGCGCACGCTGTCGATGGTGATCGGGAGCGACTTCATCATGTGCTTCAGCCTTAAAGCTGAGACTCAGCGGGCCATCATCTCGTCGAAGGCTTTTTGGGCAGCCTCGCCATTCTTGACCCACCAGTCCGCATTCGAAAACACCGAAGTGCCGGCATTTTCAGGCGCGGTCGCAAGGGTCTTCAGACGGTCCTCGGGAATAAGGCCACCCTCGTAGCCAGCAGGATTGACCGGGCCATAAGCGATGAAATCGGTCAGCTTCGCGACGCGCGCGGGCTGTGTCATCGCCGCGATGAGTTTCATGGCCGCTTCCTTGTTCGGCGCTCCCTTCGGTACCCCGAGGCAATCCGTGCCGATGACGGAACCCTTGAACGTGTAATCGACCGCGCCGCCATCCGCCTTCACGGTTTGGGCCCGCCCGTTCCAGGTAACGACCAGATCCGCCTCGCCATCTTTCAGCAACTGCGCGGACTGAGCTCCCGACGTCCACCACACCGCGACATTTGGTTTGATCGCTTCAAGCCGCTTGATCGCGCGATCCAGACCTTCCGGCGTGCTGAGCACGGAATAGACGTCGGCCGGTGCTACGCCGTCCGAGAGCAGCGCGATCTCGATCGAGTCCTGTGCATTGGCGCGGAGAGCACGACGGCCCGGAAATTTGGCAACATCCCAGAACTCCGCCCATGTCTTTGGCGGGTTCTCGCCATAGGTCTTGGTGTTCCAGGACATGACGGTGCCATAGGAGTCGAACGGATAGCAGTAGTCGGACTTTGCGCCATCCGGCACGGCCTTTGGGTCGATGATCTTGTAGTCGAGCGGCTCCAGCAGCGACTGTGCGGCGGCCTGCGCGCCCTCCGGTGAGCCCAGGTGAATGACGTCGGTTGTGACCGCGCCCGAGGTGACCTGCATCTTCAGGGCGGCCAAGCCGTCGCTTAGCGTCTCCTCGCGGACATCATAGCCAAGCTCTTTTGCAGCGGGGGCCCACATGGCTTCCTTCATGGCGTTGCCATAATCGCCGCCCGCGGTCGTGATGGTGACTGATTGGGCATAGACCGGCACGGCCGCCGAGAATGCGAATGCCGTCAAGGAAATGCGTAGCAAGGACATAGGTTTCCTCCCTAGAATTTGTTGAGATGCGCTCGAAATGGCCTTTTCCCGGTAATCGTAACGTTACGATTGCATCCAAGTGCGGGAGAGTCAAGCTGCTTTGGCGAGAGCTTGGATTGACGGTGAGGTGGAATTCGGTCACGTAGTGGAGGTCAGCAAATCAGCCGGCGCTTTCGCAAATGAGGTCGGGCGACATGACCAACCTGAAACAGATCGCGGCGGAACTTTCCTTATCGGTGACCACGGTATCCCGCGCGCTGAAGGATGGGCCGGAGGTTCATCCCGCCACCATCGCTCGCGTCAAGGAAGTGGCGACGCGGGTGGGCTATGTGCCAAATCATCATGGCTTCGCGCTCAAAACTGGCCGCACGCTTACGATGACAGCAATATACCCGATGGAAACACAAGATCATCTGTCCGATCTGTTGAAGCTTCCGTTAATCGAAGGCATGACGCTGGCGGCGCGGCAAGCAGGTTATAGTCTGTCCATCTATTCCACCACGCCGGATGATGATCCCATCGAGAGTGTGGAGCGACAGCTTCGGGCGGGCAGCACAGACGGACTGATTATCACGCGCATGGTCTCGGGTGATCCGCGCGTCAAGCTATTGCTGGACCGACGCATGCCATTCGTCGCGTTTGGAAGAACTGACTTGGATACAGCGTATCCTTATGTCGACATCGACAATGAACAGATTGCCTACGAGGCGACCCGATGGCTCATGGACAAGGGCTGCCGACGCATTGCGCTGCAACTTCTCGTTCCGGGGGACCAGGCCAGCGCCATGCGTCTTTCTGGGTACGCACGCGCAATGGCCGAGGCTGGCATTCCGATCGACCAGTCGCTGATCGGTCACGGCATGTTCACCATGGAATCGAGCGCAGCTTGGTTCAATCGCATGCTGGACTGGCCAGATCCGCCGACGGGCTTTGCATGCGCCAACGAACTGGGCCTTCTGGGGGCACTACACGCTCTTGGCAGAAGAGGTCTCGCGCCAGGGAGCGACATCCACATTGTCACTCGGGACAGCACGCGGCTGTCACGTTTCCTGCCTGCGAAGATCGGTGTTCATTTCGTGGACATAGCGGGTGTCGGACGCAAACTCGTCGAAGTCCTGGAGAGCCGAATTGCCAATCCGCTTGGACCGGTCGCGACAGTCTTATTCAAAGGTGAGTTCGACCTTGGCGAATAGTCGGACCGGAAGTAGTCGGTGACCGCGATGTCCGCTTTCGAGGAGCACCTAGGTTCACCGCTATGTCCTAGATGAGGCGCAAAGCTGCCAATGGGTGTAAGATAAATGCGGTCAGCGAATGGCTGGCCTAGCTTCTTGAATTTGGGCGAACCGCCTCGTAACCGGTTGACAGATAAGATGTGCTAGTCGCTGAGGGTCAGCGTTCTCTGTACGGGTCGCCAAGCCGTTTCCTCGTACTGTATGGTCTGGCGGACCTACTTACGATGACTCCGAATAGATCCGTCCGACAGGGCCGGACCAGCGGTCGAGGTGACTGCTTCCCGGGTCGCAACGTTCTCCAGAAATGTCGTCGCCGGCACGAAGAACAATGTGCCGGTGACCGCGCGGCTGAAGTCCAGCAACCGATCGTAGTTGCCTGGCGGCCGGCCAATGCGCTGCCACGTTTCGAGCCCTAAAGCTGACATTCGCGTCTGTAGCTCAGTAAGGGTTGGAATAAGTCGAACGGTGCCACGGGTGCGCGGGTGGTAAACCCGAAAACCAGGAGGAAGGGGGGCGGCTCTGCTCCCATTTTGACGGCGGCGGCAACATTTTGAGACCAGACCCTCGAGGCCAAGCGCGCGCAAGGCGGCCTTTTCAAAGGTCAACAACGCCGAGTTAAACGTCGAGCAAAACCGTTCCTTGCGG
The DNA here is from genome assembly GCF_055811095.1 of Mesorhizobium sp. WSM4833. NCBI lineage: Bacteria > Pseudomonadati > Pseudomonadota > Alphaproteobacteria > Hyphomicrobiales > Phyllobacteriaceae > Mesorhizobium > Mesorhizobium sp. WSM4833. The sequence goes on along the minus strand of NZ_JBVVQG010000009.1, from coordinate 193,551 downwards.
GCGGCTGCAACATGCCAGGACATAGCCGGCCGATTTATCTTCAGCATTCAGCCCGCCTAGATCGTCCATGGCAACTTCGCCGGATAGTTTGGCTATTCGGCACGTTCCGCAAACGCCCTGCTGGCAGGCGGTTGGGATGTAGATGCCACAGTTCCGTGCCGCTTCAAGCAGGGTCTCTCCGGGCGCGCAGTGATGCTCCACGCCCGAGCGGGCGAAACGGACCGAAGACGAAATCGCTGAAGCCAATTCCGACCGCGAACCATTGCTGCCTCCGAAACTCTCCTCGTGATACTGCGCCGGCGGGAAGCCTATTGCGTGAAGGCAGGCCCGTGCCGTCTTCATGTACCCTTCGGGTCCACAGGCAAAAACGGTGCGCCTGTGGAGATTGGGAACGAGGGTCAGCAGCATCTGACTGTCTATTCGGCCAGTTGGCCCCCTCCAGGTGCGATCTTCCTGGCTGCAAACGCACGTTACCCGCACGTTGGGGAAGCGAGAGGCAAGTGCGTCCAATTCCCGTCGAAAGATTATATCACCTGGCGTTCTGGCACTATGAATGAAGGAGATATCCTGGTCGGTTGCGCGGTCGGTAAGCGCACGCAACATCGACATCACGGGCGTTATCCCGCTGCCGCCCGAAAGGAAGAGCGGCGTTTCATATGGCAGGTCATCGAGATTGAATGAGCCGAGCGGCCCTTCGATTTCGACCTCGTCGCCCGCCCCCAAATTGTCGTGGAGCCAATTCGAAACCAGGCCGCCCGGTGTTCGCTTCACCGTGATCTGCAGGTCGAGCGGTCGCGTCGGTGGTGAGGAAACAGAGTAGGAGCGCGTCACCGCGGCACCCTCGATCTTGAGGTGCACGAGCACATACTGGCCCGCGCTGAAGCAGAACATCCGATCCGTCGGGGATGTGAAAACGAAAGTTTTCACATCGGGCGTCTCCTCGATTACACGACGGCAGAGTACGAGCTGCGATGTGGTTTGTGCCCATTGCCGATGACGCATCATCGGGAGGAGGCCGGGGGTCCCAACGTGTGCGTTCATCATTCATCTCGGTTTAAAGTAGAGCCACGATGCCATTTCCAGGCCCGCCATAACAGGAGCCTCCCTCCCGCGTTATGATCGATTATTTCGATTACATATCCAATGACATCACGGCAACGTGAAGGGCGCGGATTCCCTTGCGGATGATCGGTTCGTGCTTGCGGCGCGCCAGGATGGCCGTGTGTACCGGCTGATGCAGGGTCGGAGCACCTTCGACGATGAACGATGGGCGTTCGAGGGCAAACCTGCGCGCATCGTCACTTCGCATATAGCAGGTCCCGCCCGCGCGCCGTAGCATCATCTCCGCCAAGGTTTCTGATCCCATGGAAAGGCGACAGATCGCCAACGCGCCAAGCAATTCGGCATGGGCCTTCTCCAGCAGGACCGTATAGCCAGGACGAATATAGGTTTCAGGATCGACCTCGGAGAGGGTTCTGGCTACCGTGGAAACCATCACATATTCCTCAACCATCAAATGTTCATAGGAGATTTCGGGTAGGTATCGTGGGGCGTAAAGCACAGCGATGTCGAGATTTCCCATGCTCAGGTCGCTGACCATCTGGTTCGAATAATCCGACTCGACATGGATCGACGATTTGGGAAGAGCCTGACACAGCGTCTCCACCCAACCCGGCAAAACCGAGCGGGTCATCCCGACCTGCGCGGCGACGCGCAAGGTGCCTTCGAAACGATTGAACGCCCGGACATCGTGGCGAGCCTGCGACCATGTGGACAGCAGGGATCTTGCGTAAGCTTCGAACCGGCGTCCTGCGGCGGTCGGTTCCGCCCCAGCGCGTCCGCGCTGGAACAGTTCGGACCCGATTGCGCTCTCGAGGTTCTTGATGCGGGTGCTGATCGTCGACTGGGTCAATCCTAGCCGATCCGCGGTGCGATTGAAGTTTCTCGATTCGATGATGTCCAGAAAGGTCTCGATGTGATCAAGTTGCATGAAATCTCCAATCGAAAAACTCGATCATATTCCACGTATCATAAGCTTGATCAAACAATACTCAAGGCGGAAGCTGTAGCACATCAGCGGCCGGCAGCGCCGCCGGGACGAGATACGGATACGGAGCGGAAGAAGTGTTCATAGTCGACTGCGACTGTCATAATTACTGGTCAAGCGCTACTGTGTTGGAGCCCTATCTCTCCGGCTTGTGGAAAGACATGTTCATCGAGGGCGAGAAAACAGGGCCCGTTGGGGCCTTTCCGCATGGTCATCGGCCCTGGTTCCACCCGCAGGACTTTTCCCGCAAGGACATCCGTCCGAAAACGGAAGCCGACAACTATTTCATCATGAAAGAGAAGCACCTCGACAAATACAAAGTCGACGTGGCGATCCTGACCGGCGATGAGCCTATCGAGGCGTCGACCCTGGCTAACCCTTACTATGCCAGCGCTCTGGTCAGCGCTTACAACGATTATCAGATCGATCAGTGGTTGCCGAAAGACGATCGGTTCATGGGCTCGATCATCATCGCGCCACAGGATCCGAAGCTCGCTGCCGCCGAGATACGCCGTCTTGGCAGCCATCCGCGCATGGTCCAGGTTCTCGCCTCCCAGGGGTCCGTCAAGCCGTATGGCGACCCGTTTTACCATCCGATCTACGAAGCCTGCGCGGAAGTGGGGTTGCCATTCGCCATTCATCTGGGCGGGCATGGCGGCGTGAATTCAACTGCCATTGCTCCTGCTCCGACGACATTCTTCTGGGAAACGCATGCCATTCTGCACATGTCGGCGATGTCGCACGTGGCAAGCATGATCGCCCATGGCGTCTTCGAGAAATGGCCGGACCTCTACTTCGTGATCATCGAGTGCGGCGTCGCCTGGGTTCCGTCGGTCCTTTGGCGCCTGGACGCCGACTACAAAGCGCTGCGCAAGGAGACGCCATGGCTGAAGATGCTGCCGTCTGAATATTGCCGGCGCAACATCCGCTTTTCCACGCAGCCGCTGGAGCAGCCTGCAAACATCCAACATCTCTGGTCCACGCTCGAAGCGATGGACGGCGAAAACACGCTGATGTTTGCATCAGACTATCCGCACTGGGATTACGACGATGCCAACACGCTGCAAATCCCTCCTGCATGGAAGAGCAAGATCATGGGACTGAACGCGCTGGAAGTCTACAAACGCATCCCCCGCGCGCAAGCCGCGAATGCCGCCTGAGGAAGCATACGATGCCCGAGAAGACATATATCTGCCGCGTCGACGAGATCGAAACAGGGTCTCCGTTCATCGCCAAGATCCGCAGCCTTTCGGTCGGGATTTTCCGCATCGGAGATTCATTCCACGCGCTGCTGAATGTCTGTCCGCACCGCGGCGCTCCGCTTTGCGAGGGGCCGCAATGCGGCACAACCGCGCCCGTTGAACAGGCGCAATTCATCTATCATCGCGAAAACGAGATCGTTCGATGCGCCTGGCACGGGTGGGAGTTCGACATCAAGTCAGGCGCGGCCTTGGTCGATCCCTCCGTTCGCGCGCGCACATTTCCAGTCACCGTCGAAGCCGGCGGCATCTACGTGACGGCCTGATTGGCGCAAGCCGATTGGGATTGGAAAAATTCGAAGGAAAGGTGGCGGAGCCAATAAGCAGATTTGTTCGCCGGTGCTTGACGAGAAATAACGCGGGGAACTCCGCAATGGGAGAGTCAAATGTCAGAATCTGAATACAAGCTTGGTATCGCGCAAAGCCTGGTCGGAGGCGGCAAGGTTTCCCGCCGCGACTTCATTCATCTTGGGCTGGCCGCGGGCCTGACCGTTGCCGCCGCCGACCGGCTGTTCGTGAGCACGGCGCGGGCCGAACCGATGCAGGGCGGCTTCGCCAAGCTCGGCATGGCTCATGGCGCGACGACGGATTCGATCGATCCGGCCGGCTACCCCGACACGTTCACACAAACCGCATTTTCGGGCTCGCTGTCCAACAGCCTCACTGAGGTCGACGCCAAAGGCAATGTCCAACCGGACCTCGCCGAGAGCTTTGAAACTTCGGATGGAGCCAAAACCTGGGCTTTCAAGCTGCGCAAAGGCGCAACCTTTCACAACGGCAAGACCGTGACGGCGGATGACGTCGTGACCTCCTTGCAATATCACATGGGCAAGGACACCAAATCGGCGGCGAAGTCGCTGTTGGACTCCGTCGCCGATGTCAAGTCGGACGGCCCGGAAACGGTGGTCTTCACGCTCAAGAGCGGCAACGCCGATTTCCCTTACATCATGAGTGACTACCATCTGGTCATCATGCCGGCCAAGGACGGCAAGGCGGATTGGGCTTCAGGCGTTCGCACCGGTGCTTTCGTCCTCGAGAATTTCCAGCCCGGCGTTTCGGCCAAGCTCAAGCGCAATCCAAACTACTTCAAGAATGGCAAGCCCTATCTCGACGAGGTGGAGTTCATCGCGATCACAGATCTCGCCGCTCGCATGGCGGCGCTATCCACGGGGGAGGTGGACTATATCGGCCGCGCCGACCTCAAGACCCTCGGCATGTTGAAACGCAATCCCAAGGTGGAAATCGTCGAGGTCACTGGCTACGGGCACTATACCTTGCCGATGAATGTCACGATGGCGCCGTTTGATAATCCGGACGTGCGAATGGCATTGAAATGGGCGATCAATCGCCAAGAAATCGTCGACAAGATCTTTCTTGGCCACGCCACTGTGGCCAACGACAACCCGATCGCGCCGGCCATCAAATTCGCCAAGGATCCGCAACCGCAACACAGCTTCGATCCGGAAAAAGCCAAGCACTACCTGAAAAAGGCCGGAATGGAGAACCTGAAGGTGGACCTCTCGGTGGCCGATGCCGCCTTTGCGGGGGCGGTGGATGCGGCTTCGCTCATTCGCGAAACGGCAGCCCAATGCGGCATCGACGTCAATGTCGTGCGTGAGGCCGAGGACGCTTATTGGGACAATGTCTGGCTGAAGAAACCCTGGTGCGCTTCCTATTGGAGCGGTCGGGCAACCGCCGACTGGATGTTCACGCAAGCCTTTGCCGCGGACTCCAGCTGGAACGAAACGTTCTGGAAAAATCCCCACTTCAACGAATTGCTTGTCCAGGCACGCGCCGAGACGGACGAAGCCAAACGAGCGGCGATGTATGCCGAGATGCAGCAACTAACCCACGATGACGGCGGCAGCATCGTGCTGGTCTTCAACAATTTCGTCAGCGCCCAATCCAAAAAGCTCGCACACGGTGATGTGGCGCCCAACTGGGAGAACGATGGACTGAAAATGGCCGAACGCTGGTGGATCGCCACGGCATGAGATGGCGGGCCGGAGCCGCGATGGTTTTGAGGCTCCGGTCAGCTGGCTCCGAGTGCAGGGTTGCCGCCCAAAGGGAAACGCCACGCACATGAACCCCGTCGCAAGAACGGTCCTGCAGCGCCTTGGCCTCGGTCTGGTCACTTTGTTTATCGTGTCCATCATCATCTTCTCTGCGATCGCGATGCTCCCAGGCGACTTCGCCAAGGCCACGCTCGGGCAGTCGGCGACGCCCGAAACGGTCGCCGCGTTTCAGCGGGAGATCGGCATCGATCGTCCGCCTGTCGAGCGCTACTTCGCTTGGATCGCCCAGATGCTCCATGGCGATTTCGGCTCTTCGTTTGCGAGCCGCACCGGATATCGGCGTACCGTGGCCGAGATCATCGCACCCCGCCTCTACAACACGATGTTCCTTGCAGCGGTGACGGCGCTGATAGCCGTTCCCCTGGCCTTGGGGCTTGGCATTCTGGCTGCGCTGTACCGCAACGGCTGGTTCGACCGGCTGGTGAATGTCGCGACACTGACAACCATTTCATTCCCGGAATTTTTCGTCGCTTATATGCTCGCCTACCTGGTGATCTCGCGCGACACGTTCATCGGATCCGATTTCGCTCAAACGCTGCCTCATTGGCTCACTGTCTCGCTGAACTGGGCGCTCAATGCGGTTCCCAAATTTCCGACATTGTCGAATGTGAACGATCAGACGCCATTTTGGGAGCATCTCTGGAAAGTCGCCCTGCCGGCAATCACCCTTACGCTTGTAATCGTGGCCCACATGATGCGCATGACCCGAGCGGCCATCATCAACATGCTGTCAAGCCCCTACATCGATATGGCGCGCCTCAAGGGAATGTCCCCGATGGTGATCGTGCTGAGGCATGCCCTGCCCAATGCCTGGGCTCCGATCGTCACTGTGGTCGCGTTCAATCTGGCGTATCTCATCGTCGGAGTGGTCGTGGTCGAGGTCGTGTTCGTTTACCCCGGCATCGGCCAGCTGATGGTTGACGCGGTAAAATCCAGGGATGTTCCGGTTGTCCAGGCCTGCGCCCTGATTTTCGCCGCGACTTATATCCTTCTCAACCTGCTAGCCGACATTATTTCCATCGCCACCAATCCCAGGCTCTTGCACCCACGATGACCAGATCCGAATCTGTCGCGGAGCTTCAGAGGCTGAGGCGCTCGCGTGCCACCCGGGCGAAAACTGCGCTGAAGAAGGCACCGTTCAGCGCGTGGTTCGGCATCGTCGTGATCCTCGGCTACGTCTTTGTTGCGGTCTTCGCGCACTGGATAGCCCCATATGGCGAGACGCAGGTTTTCAGCGAAGCCTTCGCGCCGTGGAGCCAGGAGTTCAAACTGGGAACCGATCAGCTCGGCCGCGACATGCTCACCCGCTTGATCTACGGTGCGCGCAACACCATCGCTATAGCGGTCGCGACCACGTTGCTGTCCTTCGCGGTCGGCGTCTCGCTCGGCCTTCTTGCCGCATTGTACAGGGGGTGGCTCGACCAGATCTTGTCACGTGCGGTGGACGTGCTGATGTCAATCCCGAGTCTGATCTTCGCGCTGGTGCTGCTGACGATCTTCGGCTCTTCGATCACGAGCCTGATTGTCATCATTGCGCTTCTCGATTCCACCCGGGTCTTTCGGCTTTCTCGCGCCGTCGGGCTTAACGTGGCGGTGATGGAATATGTCGAGGTGGCACGATTACGCGGTGAGGGACCAAAATGGATCATCGCCAAGGAAATCCTTCCCAATGTCATGCCGCCACTGGTCGCCGAGTTCGGCTTGCGATTCTGCTTCGTGTTCCTGACAGTCGCGGCGCTGTCGTTTCTCGGCGTCGGTATTCAGCCGCCGACGGCCGATTGGGGATCAATGGTGCGCGAGAACGCGACCCTGATCACCTACGGCGACGTCACCCCGCTACTTCCGGCCGGCGCGATTGCTCTCCTTACCGTGTCCGTGAATTTCGTTGTGGACTGGTTCCTGCACGCAACAAGCGGGTTGCGTGATGAAAAGTAGCGGTCCAGGCTCACGCGAAAAAGGCAAGGATCTACTTCAAATCCGCAATCTGCATGTGGAGGGGTTCTCGGACGAGCGCTGGCATCCGATTGTCCGCGGGATCGATCTGACGCTGAAGCGGGGCGAGGTTCTTGGCCTGATCGGCGAATCAGGCGCCGGCAAGTCCACCATTGGCCTTGCCGCAATGGGTTATGCCAAGCCGGGCTGCCGGATCATGCAAGGCTCGGTCCTGTTCGACGGGATTGATCTTCTGGCAGTCAATGAAAAAGGGCGCCGTCGCCTCAGGGGCTCCCGCATTGCCTATGTCGCACAAAGCGCGGCTGCCTCTTTCAATCCGGCACATCGGCTCTTGGAACAAACCGTCGAAACAGCGGTGGCGCATGGAATTGCCGGCCGGGAAGAGGCGAACCGGAGCGCCGTCGATCTTTATCGACGCCTTCAACTCCCAGAACCGGAGACCATAGGCTTTCGCTATCCTCATCAGGTCTCCGGCGGGCAGTTGCAACGGGCAATGACAGCGATGGCAATGGCTTGTCGTCCGGACCTCATAATATTCGACGAGCCAACAACCGCGCTCGACGTGACCACGCAGGTTGAAGTTCTAGCTTCCATTCGCAACATCGTGGAGGAATTCAACACCGCTGCAATCTACGTGACGCATGACCTGGCGGTGGTGGCGCAAATGGCGGATCGTATCATGGTTCTGCGCCACGGACGCACCGTAGAGGAGGCTGATACACGCCAGATGCTGGCCTCGCCCAGCCAGGAATATACCAAAACGCTCTGGGCCGTACGCAAGCTCGCCAAGCCCGAAGTTCCAGCCGATGACTATCTGCTGACGATAGACAACGTTACCGCGGCCTATGCAGGAAAGGTCAAGGTGCTCCAGGATGTCTCCATCAAGGTCCCGCGCGGAAGAACCGTGGCCGTGGTCGGCGAATCCGGTTCGGGCAAATCGACGCTCGCGCGAGTCGTCACCGGTCTCTTGCCGCCAATTTCAGGTTTGATTTCTTTTGCCGGGCAGCCCCTTTCCACGAGCCTGAAGACGCGGCCGAAGGAGGTCCTGCGCCGCATGCAGATGATTTACCAAATGCCCGACAACGCCCTGAATCCGCGCCAGACGGTCGAAGAAATCATAGCTCGGCCGCTCGAATTCTACCTCGGCCTAAAGGGCGCGCAGAAGGATCGCCGGATCTGCGAACTTATGCACATGGTCGAGATGAGCGAAGATTTTCTGGAACGCCTGCCTGGCGAGCTATCGGGCGGCCAAAAGCAACGCGTCTGCATTGCCCGGGCGTTGGCAGCCGATCCAGAGCTTATCATCTGTGACGAGATCACGTCCGCGCTCGACCAGATCGTCCAAGAGGAAATCCTCAAGCTTCTCATGCGCCTGCAGCGTGAACTCGAAATGAGCTACATCTTCATTACCCACGACATTGCTACCGTAAGGGCGATAGCCGACCAAATCGTTGTCATGCACCAGGGCAAAGTCGTTGAACAGGGACTGAAGAGCCAAGTTCTCACACCTCCCCATGCCGCTTACACCGAACGGCTTTTGTCGTCCGTACCGGAAATGGATCCGGACTGGCTTACAAGGCTGCTGGCCAGCCGGAAAGTCTGACAGGGGGACCCCGTCCACCTAGGCCCCTGGCATCCTTCCACGTGCTTTGAAGGGCATGATCGTGCTCCGCTTCAATCGGGCTGGCCAGCCCGACAAACGGAGCCAACCATTTCACCGTTTCGTCGCTAAGAAAGCTGGCGACCCAGGAGATCTCGGTATTAGCTCACGAACGGCAGCTTCTGTTTGCTTAAAAGAAGCGCTCTGAGGCACATCGGAGCTACGACGCAGTCCCTGTGATGTCTGCTTTTTGGAAGCGGCTGCTAATCTCTCAATGACCAAGATTGGGCAGCAAAGCTGCCAAGGGGTGTAAGATTGATGCAGCCAGCGAATGGGTGGCCTAGCTTCTTGACTCAATTTGGGCGAACCGCCTCGTAACCAGTTAATAGATAACGTCGGGTTAGTCGCGCTGTCTGCAATCCGGGTGGCGAACGAGGATCAAGGAAGGAACAAGGGGGCCGTGCCCAAGTTCGGGGCATGTACCACCGCCGCCGATGAACTCGAGCGGCTGCGCAGCAACAACCGAGGCACGGGATCATGACCGTTCAGATTCGACTTTCCGAGATCGACCACGCCAGGCGCGAAGATCATGGCGACGGTGCCTGGAGCATCGCACCGGACCTGGGTTATTTGCGGCTGGCAATCGTCAATGTCGTGTTCTTCGGCGCACCGCGCAGCGGAGATCGGAACTGGGTGCTAATAGATACGGGGTTGCCGACGTCGAGAAGCAGTATTCTTGCGGTCGCGGAAAAGCGGTTTGGCACCAACGCACGGCCTGCCGCGGTTATCCTGACACACGGCCATTTTGACCATGTGGGAACGGTTCTGGACCTCGCGAATAGGTGGGAGGTGCCCGTCTTCGCGCATCGACTCGAGCGGCCCTATTTGGACGGAACTGAATGTTATCCGGCACCGGATCCCTGGGTCGGGGGCGGACTGATGGCGCTGCTTTCGCCGCTCTTTCCACGCGGGCCGATCGATCTTGGCAACCGATTGGAACTCTTGCCCGCCGACGGATCGGTCCCCGGAATGCCCGGATGGCAATGGCTGCACACACCCGGGCACGCCCCTGGTCACATTTCGCTCTGGCGCGAGGAAGACCGCTCGCTGATCGTAGGGGACGCTTTCATCACCACCGGTCAGGAGTCGGTCTATGAGGTCGCCGTCCAGGATCTCGAGATGCACGGTCCGCCGCGCTACTTCACGCCGGACTGGGATGCGGCGGAAAGATCTGTGAAGCGTCTGGCTGCCCTGAACCCTCAGATGGTCATCACTGGACACGGTGCGGCTGCCGCTGGAGTGGGCATGCGTAAAGCTCTTGACAGTCTGGCTGAGCGCTTCACGGTGTTCGCCGTCCCGCCGAAATCAAAATTCGTACGCGAGCCAGCGATGGCTGCAAATAGCTGAGGTAACCGAGCCGCCGTCGTTGTGAATATGGTCACGTTGGACAACTCCATCTCTCGAGCAGGTAGAGTTCCCCCTCGGGTCGCGCCCATGTCGCCCAAACACTGACAAGCGGAACAATCCCGGGAGGCGCCAGTTAGGCGTCGCACGCTTGGGCGACTTGCGGCCAGCCCCGAAAAAATCCCGCGTCAGGAGCAGACGTCAGATGGAAAACGAGCACCCCGAAGGACGTGTCCTCTCCGCCGGCGCGGCGATCGGCAAGAAGTTCGGGCCCCCACCGGTCGTCACTAGCCATGACTGGCGTCGATTCGCTCATGGGCCAAAACCGTGGAGCGGTCCCGGCTCCACCAGCTTGATGGGGTGATCGACTTAGCTGTGCTCCATCGCCGTGCCGCCGAATTGGAGTTTGTGTACGAGCCAGCGAGGAGGAACAAACCTGGGAAGCGCCAGTTAGGTCCTTCGTCCGGCGGAGGGCGGCACCCCGGCCACGCGCCTTGAAGTTGGTTCAGAGGAAGGCTTCAGATGAGAAGTGCCAAGAGCGCGTGCCCCAAGAACGCGTCCTCTCCAGGATTGGTGGCCGAGCAAGTGTTGTTGCCATCCAGCCCCAAGCCGGGGCGGCAACTGCTCTGGATCCCGGCAATCGCATTCTTGCCCGGTTGCGCGGGGGGTGTGCTCGACCCGCAAGGACCCATTGGCTCGGGCAACCGCACGATCCTCTTGAACTCACTGGCGGTGATGCTGGCGATCGTTGTTCCGACGCTTGTTGCGCTCTTGGCCTTCGCATGGAAATTCCGCGCCTCGAACAGCGACGCGCGCTATGACCCGGAGTTCACCTATTCGGGGCGCATCGAGTTGATCGTCTGGTCGATCCCGACGCTCACCATCCTTTTCCTTGGCGGGCTGATCTATTACGGATCGTACCAGCTCGATCCGCGCAAACCGATCCCTTCCGCGCAGCCGCCGCTCGACATCCAGGTGGTGGCGCTCGACTGGAAATGGCTGTTCCTCTATCCCGAGCAGGGCGTGGGCGCTGTCAATCAATTGGTTATCCCCGCCGGCGTTCCAGTTCATTTCAAGCTGACCTCGGCCAGCGTGATGAACACGTTCTTCGTGCCCCAGCTTGGCAGCATGGTCTACGTCATGAACGGCATGCAGACCGAGTTGCATCTGCAGGCCGACTATCAGGGCAGCTTTTTCGGCCAGTCGGCGCACTTCAGCGGCGACGGCTTCTCGGACATGAACTTCAGCGTGAGCGCGGTTTCAGCCGATGCCTTCACCCGCTGGACGTCGTCGCTGCGTGGCGGCGGCGGCGTGCTCAACGCGAATGCCTATCGCGAGCTCGCCCGGCAAAGCACCAACGTGCCGCCGTCCACGTTCGGCCATGTTCAGCCCGGGCTGTTCGATGCCGTCGCTCAGCAGATATTGCCCCCGGGTCCGGGGCCGGCCGAAAGTGCCGCCGGCGGCGAGCCACAGGTGAGCCCAAAGGCATTGCCCGCGGCGGCGCCGCCGACGGGGCATCATCCACAGGCAGAAGGGGCGGAATGACGATGCTGGGCAAGCTCGACTCGTCGGCCATTCCCTTCGATCAACCCATCCCGCTCGTCGCGGCTCTCGGCGTCTTTCTGGCAGCGGTCGCCGTGCTTGGATGGATAACGGTGAAGGGCTACTGGCCCTATCTGTGGAACGAGTCGATAAGCTCGGTCGACCACAAGCGCATCGGCGTGATGTACATTGTGCTGGCGATGCTCATGCTTCTGCGTGGCTTCATCGATGCCATCATGATGCGCACGCAACAGGTGCTGGCGATCCACGGGCCGGGCTACCTGCCGCCGGAGCATTACGACCAGATCTTCTCCGCGCACGGCACGATTATGATCTTCTTCGCGGCGATGCCTTTCATGATCGGCCTGATGAATTTCGCCGTACCGCTGCAGCTTGGCATACGCGATGTAGCCTTTCCGACACTCAATTCCGTCAGCTTCTGGCTGACGGCTTCCGGAGCCCTGCTGGTCAACATCTCGCTTGTCATCGGTGAGTTCGCGCGCACCGGCTGGCTGCCCTATGCCCCCTTGTCGGAGACCACCTACTCGCCGGGCGTCGGCGTCGATTACTATCTGTGGTCGATCCAGATCTCCGGCGTCGGCACGCTGCTTACCGGCGTCAACCTGGTGACGACCATCCTCAAGATGCGTGCGCCTGGTATGGGCTACCTGCGAATGCCGATGTTCTGCTGGACCTCGCTCGCGTCCAACCTGCTCATCGTCGCAGCCTTCCCGATCCTCACCGCCACGCTGGCGATGCTGACGCTGGACCGCTATCTCGGCTTCCATTTCTTCACCAACGAAGCCGGCGGAAATCAGATGATGTTCGTCAACCTGATCTGGGCCTGGGGCCATCCCGAGGTCTACATTCTGGTGCTTCCCGCCTTCGGCATCTTCTCCGAGGTCTTCTCGACATTCTCGTCAAAGCCGCTGTTCGGATACCGTTCGATGGTCGCGGCCACGATGTTCATCTGCATCGTCTCGTTCATGGTCTGGCTGCATCATTTCTTCACCATGGGCGCCGGAGCAGACGTCAACGCCGCCTTCGGCATCGCCACGTCGGTCATCGCCGTCGGCACCGGGGTGAAGATCTACAACTGGCTCTTCACCATGTATGGCGGGCGCATCCGCTTCGACACGCCGATGCTTTGGGCGCTGGGCTTCGTGACCACCTTCACCGTCGGCGGCATGACCGGCGTTCTGCTTGCCGTTCCACCGGCCGACTTCGTGCTGCACAACTCCCTTTTCCTCGTCGCGCATTTCCACAACGTCATCATTTCGGGCGTGCTGTTCGGCGCGTTCGCCGGCTTCACCTACTGGTTTCCCAAGGCGTTCGGATTCCGCTTGCACGAAGGCTGGGGCAAGGCCGCATTCTGGGTCACCTTGGCCGGCTACATGCTGGTCTTCGTGCCGCTCTATATCGTCGGTCTGCTCGGCATGACGCGGCGCCTGCAGCATATCGACATGGATCTTTGGGCGCCATGGCTGGTGGTGGCCGCGTTCGGCGTGCTGGTGATGATCGCCGGCGCCGCACTGCAGATCATGCAACTCGCCGTTTCGATCCGGCATCGCGACAAGCTTCGCGATGAGACAGGCGACCCATGGGACGGGCGTTCACTGGAATGGTCGACGTCTTCCCCTCCCCCCGTTTTCAACTACGCGCGGCTGCCTTTCGTCGAGGATGAAGAGCCCTACTGGCGCATCAAGCAACGGGCAAGGGAGGAGAAGAGGCCCGGTGCGGAGGAAGGATACGAGCCTATCGAGATGCCGCGCAACAGCCCGACAGGCTTCGTCACCGCCTTCTTCAGCACGCTGATCGGGTTCGCGCTGATCTGGCACATATGGTGGCTGGCGATCGTCGGCTTCATCGGCGCCTACGCGACCTTCGTCGTCTTCGCCTGGCGCGATCATGGGGATTTTGAGATTCCCGCCGAAGAGGTCGCGCGCATCGACGATGACCACAAGGCCGCACAGTCAGCCCGGCTGCGGCGCTGGGAGCGGCCGGCATGAGCGATCACGCGCTACCCGGCGACTTCGGCGCGGGCACCCAGGCCCGAGACCCCTATCGGCTTGGTCAGGGCGGCCGACACGGCGTGCGCTCCGCGACCGGCCACGGAGAAGGCGGCCCGGCCTCGAAATTCGTCACCGTGGCATATGGCTTCTGGATCTTTCTGCTGTCCGACATCATCATATTCTCGGCCTTCTTCGCGGCGTATGCCGTGCTTGCCAAGGCGACCGCCGGCGGACCGACCGGCAAGGATTTGTTCGAGCCCACCCGCGTTGCGGTGCAGACGGGCCTTCTGCTCACGTCGAGCTTCACCGGTGGCCTGGCGACACTCGCGACCCATCGCAGATCGATGGCTGCCACGCAGGCCTGGCTGCTCGTCACCGGATTGCTCGGGGCAGCCTTCCTGTTTCTGGAGGTACAGGAATTCGCGGCGATGATCGGCGAGCAGGCGGGGCCTTCGCGCAGCGCATTTCTATCAGCCTTCTTTGCGCTCGTTGGCTGCCACGGCACCCATGTCGGGCTGGGGCTGCTCTGGCTGGGCACAATGATGGCGCAGCTATGGGTCAAGGGTTTTCGGTCGGATATTTTGCGGCGGCTCCACTGCTTCGGGCTTTTCTGGCACGCACTCGACATCATCTGGGTCGCCATCTTCACCCTGGTCTATCTGTTGGGAGCATCGCCATGACCGACATCGAGAGCAGGCCCGGCGAGATGCAGGACCGCCGCGATTCCGCACCGGGCGAGGAACGTATAACCGAGCACGAAGTGGCTGGAGGGCTGTTGGGCTATGTGATCGGCTACGGCCTGGCCATCCTGCTCACGATCGCGTCATTCCTGGCGGCTCAAACCGATCTGATTTACCAGCCGGCGGTGATTTCGGCCCTGGTGGTGCTCGCTGTTGCGCAGATGGGTGTGCATCTAGTCTTCTTTCTGCACCTGACCACCGGGCCGGACAACACCAACAACATCCTGGCCCTGGCCTTCGGCGTGCTGATCGTTGCGCTGGTGGTCCTGGGCTCGGTTTGGATCATGGCCCACCTGAACGAGAACATGGCCGCCATGACGGCCCATCAAGCCGGAACGATGCCTTAAACCTCGCCCTGCTAGTCTTGGCTGAGGTGAATATGAAGCTGGTACATTGTACCGCCGCGGTGGAGATAAAAGGCTCGTCAGACCTCGTGCTTTGGCTGAACTGCACGTATGGCATCTAGCGCCAAGCGAACGGCATCGATGCCTGAGACGCGGGGCTCGATCCGCCTGAAAATCACGCGGCCGTTTCGGTACTCCAGGCCCAACACCTTCCTGTCCCGCCATCGTGACGCCAGAGGCTTGTTGCGCAAGGTGATCGCGACGGCTTCGGGCCCAACATCAACTTTGCCGACACCCAGTTCCGACGCTGCTATCCGCAACCTGGTAAGTTCCAGCAGAACGGTCACTTCGCCAGGCATGTCACCAAAGCGGTCCTCGAGCTCCTCGCTGAATGCATCAAGGTCCAAGTCAGAACGAATACGAGAGAGCCGCGCATAGAGGCCGACACGGACAGTAGGCTCGTTTACATAGCTTTCGGGAAAAGCCCCTTTTGCAGGCACGTTGATGTTGGCAAGTTGCCTGTTGGGGTCGGCCCCTTCTCCAGCCGCCGAGACCGCCCGCTCCAGCAAGTGCTCGTAGAGGCCCACTCCGATCAGTTTCATATGCCCAGCCTGATCTTCGCCGAACAGATCGCCGGCGCCGCGCAGGTCGAGGTCCCTTTGACTGATTGCCAGGCCGGAGCCAAGCCGATCGAGCGCAAGCATTGTCGAAAGCCGGGCCCTGGTGCCGTCGGCCAGCTCAACGCCAGGTTCCGTCAGAAGAAACGCAGCCGCTTGCATCGCTCCTCTACCGACCCGACCCCGTAGCTGGTGCAACTGCGCCAGACCGAACCGGTCCGGGCGCCAGACAATGATGGTGTTGGCTCGAGGCACATCGAGCCCACTCTCGATGATGTCGGTGCTCAACAAAATGTCGCCATCACCGTCAGCGAATCCGACCATGACTTCGTCCAGCTGCCTCCCTTTCATTTCACCGTGCGCCGTCATGATGCCGAGTTCCGGCACCAGCCTGTTCAGCTGGTCAGAGACCGGGCCAATGTCCTCGATGCGAGGAACCACGAAGAAACTCTGTCCACCCCTGTGAAATTCACGCAAGAGGGCCGCGCGCACCGATGCTGGATCGAACGCTGCCAGGATCGTGCGGACGGGACGTCTTTTGGCGGGCGGAGAGTTTAGAACGCTGACATCCTGGATGCCCGACAGCGCCGATTGCAGCGTCCGCGGTATCGGCGTGGCGCTCATGCTCAGCGTGTGAAGGCAGGGCGCCATGTTCCGCAGGGCCAGCTTCAACTTGACGCCGAACCGGTGCTCCTCGTCAATCACCAGCAGTCCAAGATTGGCGAAAGTGACGCTCCTGGACGACAAGGCCTGAGTACCCACGACGATCGTAACCTGGCCGCTCCGCAGGCCCTCCTTTGCCGCTTTTGCCTTTGCTGCCCCGACCATCCTTGACAGGTGGGCGACCTGCAGGCCCGTTCCTGCGAAACGGCGGCTGAACGTCTCATAGTGCTGTCGTGCCAACACGGTTGTCGGCGCTATGACCGCAACCTGTTTCCCGCAGAGGGCGGCGGCGGCGCAAGCACGCAAAGCCACCTCTGTCTTGCCGAAGCCAACATCACCGCAGACGAGCCGGTTCATTGTTCTCCCCGAGGAAAGGTCGTCGAGCACAGCGCGGATGGCGGCGGCCTGGTCAGGAGTCTCGGTATAGGGAAATTTCGCCGCAAAACGGGCCAAGTCCGCGCGGGAGGGCTTGATGATCTCGGCGGGCTGGCTGGACCTCATCTCGGCAAGGCCCACCAGGCGCTTGGCCAGCCTGTCGATCTCGCGCAACGCAGCCTCGCGTCGCTTGGGCCAGCCCTCGCCGTTGAGGCGATCGAGCGACACTGCCTCCGGTTCCGAGCCGTAGCGCCATATTTTCCCAAAGTCGTCGACCGGAACCAGCAAGGAAGCCCCGCCATGATATTCCAGCCTGACAACATCCTGGTGCTGACCAGCCAAGTCGACCTGTTCGACCGCCGCGAGCACGCCCAGGCCATGGTCTTCATGGACGACGACGTCGCCGATGCGCAACTCGGGTTCGAGTATGCTTGCGGCCATGCCGGCATCCGCCTTCAACGCAGGGCCAAACAGGTCGGCTGCGGCGACCATCGCGATACCGGATTGCGCGTCGACAAACCCTTCATGGAGGACGAAGCCAGCCTTGAGAAGAGAGCCTCTCGCGGCCGAAAGTATTTGCGGTAAGTCGACCGCTTCCTCAGCCCGCCGGCCTAGCTTTCTATTGAGCAGGCGATCTGCTCGCTGCAGTTCAGAGGCATCGCCGGTCAACACCACCCTGGCCCCGGCGCTTGTCTGCCTTGTCACGAATTCAGCGATTTCGTACCCGGGCCGGGCCAGGCGAAAGAATTTGGGAACTCGCTCGGCAGAAACGGCAAGTCTCGTGGAGCGGTTGCGCACGGAAGCATCCCACTCTTCACGCGACAGGTAAAATTGTTCCGGCAAAGGTTTCTCGCGCCCGGCAGCCTCCTGCCTGGCACGGCGTGCATCCTCGATCAGGTCCAGAATTTTGTCGAGCGGCTGCCCATCGATCCCTTCAAGGAAGGAGATCGAGGCGCTCGACGCACTGTCGAAGACAGATGGCATCGCGCCATATAATGCGACCAGGCGCTCTTCCATCGACGTCGCGCGCATCGCTGTCAGCTCAGGATGATCACCAGCTTTAAACATCAGCTCGGATGCCGGTCCGACAGCAATCGAGTCTCGAACCTGGTCGCTGAGCTGACTGATCGGATCGTAGGTCTTGAGCTCTCGAATGCAGCTGTCTGGGCCAAGGACGACGCGAACGGGGTCCTCCGCGCCAGCGGGGAAGATGTCCATGAGATCGCCCCGAAAAGCTATTTCACCCGGTTCGTCGACCCTCTCGTCGACGACATAGCCAAAAGCTTCGGACCTTGTTCTGAAATCATCCCGGTCGAACTTTTGTCCCACCTCCAGAATTGCGAAACCGCCAGCAATGACCTGGGCGGGCGGCACCCGCTGCAGACTGGCTTCGATCGACATTACAGCGATGCGCGCACGATCGGGCTTCGTTGCCATGTGACACAACGCACGAAGCCTCCGCCCCATATTGGCGCGTGTGGGCCACACCCTGTCGTAAGGCAGGCAATCCCAGGACGGCAGCAAGATGATCTCCGCGTGCGGCAGGAACTGACGCAAAGCCCCGACGATCTCGTCGGCGCTGCGTTCCGAGGCAGTTATATGGATAATGTGCTTGTGCCGGCTGGCCTCCAGCCCACCGGCCAGCGCTGCCGCGATAGCTGAAGATGGCGGGACGCCGTGCTCTATCGTAAACCCGCTGTCATCCGTGTGATCGATTTGTTCGACATCCGTCCGCGAAATATGCCTGTTCACTGAAATCTCACCTTGTCCCCAGAAGAACGTCAGCACAGCGACCCCGTTCCTGGCGGCGCGCATTAAAGTGTTCCAGGACGGGGCAGCCGGTGCGGCGTTGATGCATTGCTTCCTAGCTGCCCTAAGAACTGGCGGCTGTGATTCTGTCACCTTGAATCACGCTCGACGCCGGCAGAACGCTCTGTGCGTCGGGCCATGCCGCGCGGTGGCCCGTCCGCCGGAGTTAGTATGTGCACATGCTGAATTGCCGAAATGACGATAACCACGCGAGGGATTGTCGAGAAAGCTGTTCGAGTTCGTCCTCGTCCGTTATCCCAGCTTGGTAGTAAGCCAGGATGCGCGATGCACTCCGTTCTCTCTTGGTCTCGGTCTCGTTTTTTGGGGTTGCTGCGCGCCAAAACGCGGCTCAGGACGGCCAGCTCTGATGGGGTGAAGGCGTCTCTATGCTTGCATCAACTCCGCGCCGCCCGCCTCGGGTGGGGAGCCGAGGCGGGCTGAAGCTGTGGGGATCCAGCTTCCGATGCCGGGCAACAGGCGATTGTGCAAGAGGGATTGTCCGGCGCGGCCCAACGCAGGATGGACAGAATGTTCCGGGAGTTTTGGTGAGGCGAAAATAATTGGCCAAGAGCCAGAAGCACGGCGCAGGATACGGCATGTAAGACTTGCCGGCGTGCGATCCAGTCAGCAGCTCGGGCCAAGATCCGAATCCTGGATGTGAGTTTCTGGACCTTGCTGAGCATTTAAGAGTTGAGGTACGGCCGTTATGATCTGCGGCAGAAAGAAGGGCTTGGTGATCATATTATGCTGTTGGGAACACCTTCGGCTCCCCAGTGTACCTCGCTATCGCCGCTGATACGCTGCCGCGATCGATTGACGTCCTGAGGTCGCCTTGGACAACGCCAAGACGGGCTTGGTGCTTCGACAGCCAAGTGCCAGACGATGAGGACGATTGCAGGCCTACAGCAGCCGCGCGAATGGTTTCTCGCTGTAAGCTCGTGTTGGGTTGGTACGCTGCGGCGGCTTGCCGGCGCGGTCGCTTTGATCAAGCTTCCTGCTGATCTTCAGAAGCCTGCTGGATTTGGGTCATCACCTTTCGGGGATCGACATTCTCTGCCAGTTGCCGCAGCTCTTTGTCGGCCGGGGTGGAGACATTCAGACGCACCGCCAAGGCAGCCACCATCTCGATCAGCCGCGTGGTTTCATGTTCGTTAAGGAGGCTGATCTGCAAATCCAGTTCCGCTCGGCGCTCGCTGTGTTCGGCCATTCTGTTCTGATTGATCAGCACGAAGGTAGACAGGAAGATTGCCTCGACGGAAGCGACCATGGCCAGGATCACGAAAGTTGGGTCCCAAGCTGGGATGGCTGGTATCGCGCCTAGGTTTGCAAGGATCCAGGCGACGAGGATTGCGAGATGCAGATAGACGAAAGTCATGCTCCCCGCGAAGCGCGAAATAGCCCCGGCAATCCGCACCTGAACGCTTTGGTGCTCCTCCTGTTGTCGCCTGTGCTCGACCAGTGCCTCTATGTTCTGGTGGAGCACCGACTGCATGTTGGCTGGACGTTGGTCGCTCATTTGAAAAGCTCGTTTGAACGACGATCTCGTGCAAGCGGCGTCACTTGTCGCCCGCCTGGAACATTTGCGGAGCCGGACCTAGCTTGAACTCGTCGGCACGCAGCTTACGTCGCTGCCGACGGCCCGATTGGGAAAGGGCGTGCCGTGCTGAAATCGTGTGCACCATACCGACTACTGCCTGCGGGGCGCTCTGATGAACCATATGGCCAGCGCCCGGAATCACCTCGAGGAGAGACCCACCAACTTCGGCATGCAGGCGCCGTGCATCCCGTTCCGCATCGAACAACCGGTCTCCAGATCCCGCCAGGATGCCGGTCGGTACGGAAATGTCCTTATAGCTGGCCTTCTTCGACAGGGCCGCGGCCAGCATAGATGCTGACTCCGAACAATCCGCCCGCAGTTGGGAAGGGCGGCTGGCGGCATCCTTGGCGGATGCGGCGAAGTCGCTGGCGATCATAGCGGGTCGAAATATCTTTTCCATTGCCCAAGGCCAGGCAAGCCTCACAAGCAGCGGCAACAAGGTGTGGCGAAACCCCGTTCCGATCACCGGCAATGCCGGGAGTGCGGCCAGTGCAAGATCCAGCCGCGGTGGCGGATAGTAATAGCCTGAGACAAGCACAATGCCGGCGACCGATGAAGAATGCCTGCGCGCCAACTCGAGGGCGATCCAGGCTCCCCAGGAATGTCCAAGGACGAGATATTTCTTAATACCCAATCTGCCGGCGGCGGCATGTATGAGGTCGGCTTGGTCGCAAGCGGACCAGCGCCGGGTGCGCGAACGTGAGCTTCGCCCAAAGCCGGGACGGTCAAATGCGAGCACCCGGTAGGTCTTTGCCGCCTCATCGAAGACGCCGCTCGACTTGAAATCCTCCGCCATGGATCCATTGCCATGCAGGAGAAGCAGCGGCATGCCGGTTCCGGCTTCGATAAAATGCAGGCGCAGACCATCAATTGCCATCATACGTCCGCATGTCAGGCTGGCGATCGCACGTTTGGCGCGGATGGCGTTGTATCCCGCTAGTGCCGCTAATGCAGCGACGGACAATCCGGCCGCTAGTTTCGCCCCGTCTCTGTCCAACGCCATGCGCGTGCCTTAGAAGCTGTCTGCGTGACCCAACCTTCGAGGTCACAGCTTGTTCCGCCAGACCCTGTGCCTGGCGTGGAAGGCTTTTCAACGCCTGGCGATCGCCATGGCCGCGATCTTGCAATGATCCATGCTTGCGTCCCGAGGAGATGCTCCCGGGATAAACGATCGTTCCATCATCGCGCACACAGCGCCTGGCGTCAGGCTGGCCTCCTCGGCATGACCGGCCCCAAGAGTATGCATGACGCGTTCCCCTTCTCCGAGCAGGTAGTCGGAAATAATGCGGCGGTGGCACCGCCACCAGACGGCTTCCGCGCACATGATTGGGCAGCGATGCCGGCTGCTAAGCTCTTGCAGTTCCGCCAAGCCTTTGGCGAACGGCTCCGCCGAATCGGACCCAAAGCGGTCTTTGTTCGCCGTTCGTACACGCTTTCAGGCTCAATTGAACCGGTGAGCGCTGTCTGCCAACGTGGCTCTCTTTGGAAAAGTAAGCCCGCTGCCTGGGCGGGGGGCTTGGGGTTAGGCAGCGGGCTTCGTAGGCGATTAGGGTTCAGAACCCACGCGAACGATGCTCTCAGAGTGTTAACGAAACCTTAACGAAGCTCGGAGCGTTTTACCAATCTTGGTGACCTGTGGATAACCCTCGCAGTTACGCGTTCAATGACAGAGCTGAGGTCCACGGCTTCGCGGTCATGCTGTTCTTCGACAGGTTCCGCCTGCATATTCGGATCACCGTCTCATCCATTGATGCCCGCCCAGGTGAACCGTGATCCCTGCTGCCAATCCAACCAAGATAATTTTGCGGCGTTCCCCGATACACCCGTTGTTCAATTGAATTGCTGTGTATTATTCCGCTGTTGTCTTTAGGATGAGAGCCATGCCCCTATCATCCTTCGCCAAAGAACTGGAGAACGCCGCCGATAGCATCGCCGACATGTCGCGAGCGGATCTTCCGATCATGCTTCGGCGCGCTGCGTTGATGCTCCGGAACGTCGCCGGCCTCCCGCTAGAGCCAGCAACACAGGACGCACTGAACTCCATTGCCGCTGAAATGAAAATCGGCCGGTCGGAGCTCATTCAGATCGTCTTGCGTGAGTGGCTGGAAACGAATGCTTATCTGCCAGTCCGGATGATTGACGAGGAAAGCGAGACCGACGGGAGCGCTTAGCAACATGGCTCGCAAGGGAATGGTCCGCAGAAAAAGGCCCGTGCCTAAGGGACGGGCCAAATACGTTTCGGGAACAATGCCTAGAGCGGTTATTCTCAGCCGCCCATCTTCTTGGCCATGGCACAGAAATCAGCGTGCGACTTGTTGAGCGTGGTGTCGCCGCAGTCTTTCAGCACCGCCTTTTGTTCATCCGGTTTCATGGACATCCATGCGGTCTTGAAATCCGCTTCCGACCTCAAGGTTTTCATGCCGGCATCCGTGAAGAAAGGTGACATCTTTGCAGGATCATCGAGCGCGGAAGTGGTGCTGCTGCCAGCCAGCGCTGAGCCCGTCATCATTGCGAGCGCCATCGCGCCCATCGTAAGCATTTTGATGCTCATTTTTTCCTCCGTTTAGTTCTACACGCGCAAATCGCGTGACCTGGGAAAAAAACGTCGGCGTCTGAACTCTGTTCCCGCATCTCGCCGATTCCGCATCGGCAGCCGTCTGACCGCGCTGATGTCGTGGCCGGTGCAGTGAGGAGTCCACCGTGGGGCGACGGACCACTGCGGCCAGCTTAAAGTGCGATCGGCAAACGCGGGCCCATTAACCACCTTCCTGGATAGATTGGACCCCAATGGGGATGCGGGGGGTTTACCTTGCGTGGAAAATCACAAGCACAGATTCTATTGTCATATTGAGCGCGACGGATTGTGGGGAGTTTGGGATTGCGTCGCCAACAGGCCGGCAAGGTTGGGCGGTGGCGACCTTCGCGGTTGCACTGCCAAAGGGCTGAAGCTGCGGAACACGTCCTCACGAGAATTTACGACGGCGGACTTGATGCCGTCGCTATCCGCATCGGGTCATTGTCAGTTCTGCGGGTTCGGCCTGATCGATCCCCGGCCGCCAGGCGCTTACCCAGCCTTAGGGGGCAGCACCGGTCCAGTGGTGTTCCACCGGATGAACTCGACCTCTTTCCCGGTGACGTCCCGCACGGCCTTCAATAGCACCTCATGCAGGACGCGCGTCTGCCTGTAGTGGTCGCAATGTGGCGATATGAACGGCTTGATGATGCTTAGGTGCAGCGCTTCCGCTGCCACCAGGAAGCGCTCGATTTCAGCCTGTGATAACTGCTTTGAGGGTATTGACCTAGCCATTGCGACACCTTTTGAGAGTCGCCCGACCTGAGGACAATTTTCCTACCGCGACCGTTCAGTGTAAAGGCTCAAACGTCGAAAAGGTCGTTTGGTCCCACGCCAATTTCGTCAATGATGTCCGGCGTGTTGTTTCGCGGGCTTCCGACCTTCCTGTCAATCGGCCACATCTTCATCA
This sequence comes from Mesorhizobium sp. WSM4833, assembly GCF_055811095.1. Classification (NCBI taxonomy): domain Bacteria; kingdom Pseudomonadati; phylum Pseudomonadota; class Alphaproteobacteria; order Hyphomicrobiales; family Phyllobacteriaceae; genus Mesorhizobium; species Mesorhizobium sp. WSM4833. The sequence goes on along the minus strand of NZ_JBVVQG010000009.1, from coordinate 170,032 downwards.
GCTCCGAAGGATATGGCTTCATGAGGTTGCGTGGATCCAGTTCCGGTCCGAGCCAGCGCATGTAATCGGCAGGCGCCAGAATAACCGGCATGCGATCATGGATCGTCGCCATCAACGTATTGGGCTCGCAGGTGACGACAGCGAAGGTCCGGATCAACTCGCCGGTCGCCTTGTCGGCATATTCTTCCCATACTCCAGCCATGGCAAAAGGCTCGTCCTCCGTCATGGCGATAGCGTAAGGCTGCTTTTTCGTGCCCGAAACATCGAGCTTTTGCCATTCGAAATAGCCGTCGACGGGCACTAGGCAACGGCGCGCGGCGTATGCTTTTCGGAACATGCCGTTGCTGGCAATCGTCTCGCACCGCGCATTGACAGGCGGTGGCCGCCCGCCGCCATCGCGCGCCCAGCCGGGAACCAGCCCCACTTCGCAGAAACGAAACCGGCCATGCTCGTGTAAAGCTCTTCACGCACAATGCTTGGATAGGTCAGGCTGGGCGCGCCATTCCAGACCGGGAACCCGTTGCCCAAACGCTCAACGTCGCCAGGGTGCGCGAACTCGAAGCGCCGCACCATGTCCGGGATGGTCGATTTTACAAAAACGCGTCCACACATTTAGGGTCGTCTCATTGACAAGGATCGAGGCCCGCCCAAAATGGGAACGGAGTGAGAACGAGTCAAGGTTGTGGTGATGCCGAAGAAGCCAAAGGACGTAATGCTGCCAGCGGTCTCGGGCGTCACAATCGAAATCGATGACCGCGATAATCCCGAGGTCTGCCTGGTCGGGCTGTTGACTGCCGAGGGGAAGCGATCCTTCACCCTGAGCGAAAACGGCGCTCGGATGATGGTGAAGGCGTTGCACTCATTTCTCGATCTCCTCGACGGATCTACGTCCGAGAAAAAGCCCAAAGGCCCCGCCAACTGAGAATCAGATATGGTCAATCCGCCCAAGCGACAGGACGATTATCAGGACCGAGCCATCGACTACCAGGAGGCCATGGAGCCAGGCTTTCAGGTGATTGTCGATTGCATGCTGGAGGCGGGATGGACGCGAGGCGAGACATTGCGGGCGCTGAAACGGCTCATAGCGGCCGACAATAAGGCTCAGAAAGAGAACGCCAGGCTGGAAACGCAACTCGCAATTGCGCGGGCCATGTTGCGCGCTGGAAAGCCGATTTAAGGTCTGTTGACCTGTTGGGGGTCCCTTGGCAATGCGTCGATTGCCACCGGGCGCATAAACTCTTGCACCGACCTGGGAGGAACATGCGTCCGCAGTCGAAGTTCGGAATGCGCTTGGTAAGGAAATCTCCTTGAAACAGCCAAGCAAGGCCCGCCACTGGCTCCGAGACCCGGTGGCGGGCCACCCGCGATTAATCTTTTTCGTAGGGCTGGAACCTGTTTCTGAAATCGAAGTTGGAAATGTGCTTGGTTGAGATTCCCCTCCTCAAATCCAAGCTCTGGTGCAAGTGCAAGGCCCGCCGCTGTAATTGTGTCCTCAGCGGCGGGCTTACTTCGTCAGGCGCTCCACGGTCTCAATGATCGCCTTGGCCAATGCCTCGCCTTTATAGATCGGCTCTGGGCCATAGTAGCCCGTCACCCATTCCTCGCTAGGCAGCACACCGGCAGGGCATACCTGCTCGATGGCCATTCGGACGAGCTTCAAGGCTGCACGCTGATCGACTGCCACAGGGGAGTTGGGTTGGACGTTCACATGGTGGAGCGGCCGGGGCGTCATGCCTTAGCCTCGCGGATCTCCCGCAAAGTCGCATGGCGTAGCTTGTCCTCGCGCTTAAGGGTCTTCACTCGTCCGACAAGGCCAGGTTTGATCCATGCGGCGTCTGGCTTGTCGGCTCCCTTCGGTGGCGTGCCTTTCCCCTCCTGCACCTTGGCCCATAGGCGTTCTCGCATGGCTTTGGTCAGCGCGATGTTTGCCGATCCGACATAGCGGCGTTCCGCATCGCGGGTTGCCATCAAAGCTAGTGGTGCCGATCCCGGTTTTAGCTGCACGCCTGCAACCTCAAAGTCGACTTCCTCGTAGCATTTGGTTTTCAGCCACGCTTCGGTGTCGCCTGACCGATACACGCTGTCCGGCCGCTTCGACACCATGCCCTCCACGCCCATGCGATCAACCGCGGCGTAGAAGTCAGCCCCGCCGCCATGCACATGGTGACTGTACTGGATCACGCCCTTGGCAGGCCCGACGAGTTCGAGCAGCTTTTCCCGACGTTCCAGCAGAGGTGCTGGGCGCAGGTTGACCCCGTCCAGGTGCAGTAGATCGAAGGCGACGAAGATAATCCGATCCGGCGCCCATCGCATCGCGGACCGCAGCGAATGGAAATCCGACACGCCCTTCCCGTTGAGGACGATTGCCTCGCCGTCGATGATTGCCGACTTGGGGGAAAGGGTTGCCGCCGCCTCGACTATCGTCTTGTACGTCAATGACCAGTCGTAGCCCCTTCGGGTGATCGCTCGGGCCGTGCCGTCCTCGATTATGATTTGCGTCCGATAGCCATCGTACTTGATTTCGTGAATCCAGTTGTCCCCTGTCGGCGGCACCTCGACAAGCGTGGGGAACATTGGCCGGATGAACTTCAACATACGCGAACTCGGACTGACCGAGTTTAAATTAGATTAAGCTAAAATGGTTGCAAAGGGATGACACGCGCAGAACCCGCCGCGTTGGCCAAGCACGACGGGTTCGCAATTTGGGCGGCTACATCCTGAGAATCGACCGCCACTGTGCCAACCTGGGATTCAAAGAATAGTTCCGACTTTTCGAAGATCGTACTGCGCGAACTAGTCCATGAGGTTTAATTGTTGCGCTGTCGTTTTGCGAGTAGCGTAAAAGTTTGGGCACTAGGCCCACCCTCGTGCCCAGATTGGTCGGCACGGTTCTGTCACCGTCGCTTGGTATCCGACCGTGTCGACCACCATGTGGCGTGCCAACCCCGCCCGCCAGGCCGGCGTCCATCTCCGAAGCACCCCGCCAAAGGGCGCCGGCCACTTTGAGATATCGTTGATCGCCGCTCCCGTTCCTGCTATGTTCACGCCATGGGATGGACGTTTGGTTCATTGATCGAAAGCGGCATGACGGCGCATTGCGCCCGCTGCAATCATTCCGCACGCTCGACCTGGAGGCGCTGCGCGAGCGGTACGGCGCTGATGCGCCAGCGATGGCCGCTGATCTCGCGCCTAGATGCGCTGCTCGAATTGCGAACAGCAAGCGTCGGTTTCAGCTATTGCCCGACCCGACGAAGCATTCCGGCATGGGGCAGGCGAATGCTTATGCCAAGGCCAACGAAGGGCGGCAGGCCAATCCGGCTTGTCAGTAACGGCAAACCCGAACGCGCTCCAGCACCCGGTGGTGATGGTGCCAGTGCTTAACCCACTTCAAGCGGCAATGGTGACGATGCCGGAAATAGTAGCGATGCGGGTAGCGGACCACGTAGCCAGGATAGCGGGGGCCGTAGTAGCGGCCGCCATAGTCGTAAAACGGACCTCCGCCGTAGAAGGGGCCACCGCCGTAAAACGGGCCGCCGCCGAACGGACCAAAGCCGCCGAACGGACCAAAAAAGCCGATGCCAGAACCGAAGTGTGCATCCGCAGGCGCGACCGTGGCTGCGGCGCAGGCGATGGCGATCACGGAAGCAAGGAACAGTTTTCTCATAGCAACCTCCCTGAGGTCCCTTCAGCCGAGAAACTTCCGCAGGAGCCGTATGTTCCCGATTGCTAATATTCTGTTGCGCGCCGACCTACAGATGTTTTTGCCGATTCCGCAGCCTCAGTTCCCGTCATACCTTCGACTTTCGCCAGCCAGCCCACCAAGCATCCCATTGAGAGCAAAACCAGCGCTCCCCCTTGGCCGGGTTAACGACCGTTTCGTCATAGTAGCGCTGACCTGGCATGTGATAGATACGGTCGCCTGTTTCGCTGATATTGCCCTTAATGTTGCATCCACTTGGCGAGCTAGGGCTACCCAGACGATGCACTGTGGGAAGGTGATGCTGTTCGGCTTGCGGCGGTATGAGATAGCTTGCCCCGGCAACACCGCAAAGCAAAACCGGGATCAGCGCCCGCTGCTCTAACAGCGAACGCCTATGCCGCCTTATAGGCTTCTGTTTTTGGAGGCCCATAACCCTCTCCCCATCGAAGAATGCGACTCTTGCTTGTTGGAGTCCAGATGGCGCTACCCAGCCGTAGGGGAATGGCGGGCGGGCGCTCCGGGGATAAGTAAAGCTCCTGTATTAGGAATCGCTATAGTTGTGTACCTTACGTGACTCGAATCAAGGGTTGCGGCCAAGCAATCAACGGGTTAATGGCAAGTTCACCTCGACTTCCGGCCACCTATAAACAGCTTCCTCTCGACCTCGGAATCGAGGTTGAAAAAGACGTCAACGGCATCGAAATGGGCGTGCTTGAAAATGGCATGGCCTATCTCACGCAAAGCGGCCTTTCCGCCATCTGTGGCGCGGCACGGTCTACCATCCAAGAGATCACCAACGAGTGGGAAGACAACTTCGGCCTCGATCTCCAGTGCGGGCGGTCGCTCTATTTTTCCGACTACCTTAGGCAGGCAGGGTACACGAGCCGACGCTCTTTATGGAGATACAGCGCAATGGTTCTACCCATTACGCTTATCCCGAACTCGTTTGCATGGCCTTCATTGAGTTCTTCGCCTTCGAAGCCCAGAGGGCGAATGACACAGCCCTTCTGAACTTCCGCAAGCTGCCAGGTACGGCCTCAATCAGTTCATCTATGACGCCCTTGGGTATTCACCGCTCAAGCACACGAGCGGCGGCGGCCCTCGCTTCGTCTAACCGGCCAAGCTTGGCGAGCGCAGCGGTCAGTGCGACCCACGCCATGGGTGGTTGGTCTCGACAATAAAGCTTTGGCATCGAAGCGTCGCAACCGGAGCGTGGCAGCAAAAGAAACCAGCGGGGACCTGCCTCGGAACAAATCATCGACGATCCTGTTGGGGCAGGAAACCGGAATGTGAAGGCAGTACAACAGACGAAGGGAAACCGAAGATGTCGAAGTCTTCCGACCGCACCGTTCCCGGCGAAGGCAAGATCGAAACCGGCCCGAAAACATCTCCGCAACAGGATCCGGTGGAGGGGTCTCGCGAGACAATCGATCGCGAACTCGAGCGGACCGATGACGAATATAGTTCCGACGAGGCGGAACGCTCGCGCCGAGACGTGCAAAAAGAGGTGGCGGAAGAGAACGAGCTGCCGGAACGCGGCTCGGCATAAGGATTGCCGGCACGTGCCAGGCAGAGACATGGAAGATTCCATCCGAGGCCGGTCCTGAGAGGCATCCCGATCCAGGAGAAGGAATTCCAGGCCAATCATGACCTTGTCCGTGATGGCGATCGGCCCTGGCATTCGTTTGTCCTTATCGACGGCTTGGTCGGCTCTACCAAACACACCGGCGAGGGTAAGCGGCAGATCACATCATTCTTCGTGACCGGCGACATTCCGAATCTGCACGGACCACATCTTTCGGTGATGGACTGCACCTTCCGACCCTGACGCCATCGCGTGTCGGCTTCATGCGCCACGACACACTGCGCGCCATCTGTGAACAGCACCCTAGCTTTGCCGCCGCGTTCTGGCGCTCGACGCTGATCGACGCGGCGATCTACGGGGAATGGGCCACCAATGTCGGGCGCCGCGAGGCCTTCACCCGCATGGCGCACATCCTATGCGGGCTGATCTACCGGCTGCGCGCGGTCGAACGCATCGAGGACCACATCGCCGACATTTGGCACCGGCCGTCGAATCCCAGTAGAACCGGCGACAGGACATCGCTACTTGGGCGTCAGTGATCTGACGCAGGTCGGAATTGGTAGCATCGGCTTTCACAAAGCGGCGGAAGTTGGTGCGCGTGACGCCTTTCATGGTTGGCGCCGCCGGGATCGGCCGGGTTGTCCACCCAGAGGCCTTCAGATTTCAGAACGAGCGCAAGCGCCCGCGCGAAGTTGCGGTCCATGGCTAGTACCTTTCCGCCCTGATGGGCAGTTGTTAAATTGGCAATGGAGGTGGACGGCTGAAATCAGCCGGTTAAGCAAATCAGCGGTCTAGCCGCTGGCACTCATCAAGTAGGCCACCAAGCTCCAGGCAGAGATCGACGCGGCCGAGGCTGTTGGCCTTGTCGTCAATCCCGATGCGGCGGTTGTAGGCCGTGACGGTGTCTTTTAGTTGAGAAACACGACCGGCCTTGTGACCGCTGGAGTAGGCGAAACCAGCGATGCAAATACTAGCAGCGATTGCAAGCGCGGCAGTCTTGGGGTTCATTGGCATTTCGCCCCTCGAATCGACTTGGGAAGTATTCGTCCATGGAAGACAGTTTGACTGAATTGGCAGCGCGGCTCCAGATGCAATGGAGGGCGTGGGCTCCCGCGATTGGCCTTGGTGTTGCCACCGCCATCGGTATGATTTGGACCGTCTATCTACCGATTGTCGGATTGCGTCACATGCTCGGATACAACTAAACCTTTAGCATCCGCACGACGGCATTCCAGCCGTAGGATTTGCTGCAACGCCGGTAACAGTGACCTCCAGGCCGAGCCTACCGAGCGCGACCGAGCAATCCAGGGATGCCGCGTCAGTCGCATTTTCGCCTATGACCGTCTTCGTGATCGACCCTTCGGTTGCCAGCGTTCCAGAAGTGTGCGCACCACGCCGGTCACAGGACTTCTCCTTCGCTTTGTACATTTCGAACGTTGAAGCGCTTTGGGCGCTATGATTTGTTGGTGCCTTCGTCGTGTGTGGGAGTGCGGGCCGTGGACGATGACCAAAGGGCTGGTGTTCGTATCGAACACATCGACGGCCAGTGGGCGGTAGAACTCGTCGAGAATGGCGAAATCACCCAGCATCTTTTCGAGACCGAGGAATTCGCGAGGAACTTCGCCGCCGGTCAGTGGCTAAGGCTAAACCCGAAGCCTATTCCCCCAATGCGCCGGCGACGCCGTTAGAGCGCTAAGCTTAAAAATGCTCTTTCGCGGATGCTGCACCGGGGCCGGAACTTTGATGCAATAGCGAAGTTCGAGGAGGGAGATGCTTTCGCAACAGGCGCCACTTCACGAGAGGCCGGAGCAATGGTGGACAATCTATCTCGCAGGGAAGAACAACGCGGCACGCGAAGACTCATGGCCTGGGGCGTGGCGGTTATTGCCGTCATTTTCCTAGGCCTAATGGCATTCTTTGTACTCACGCCTTTATCGAACGGCTCTTGGCAGACGGCACCGTTCAAGCGTGCTCCTGTGCAAAACCAGGGCGGTAATGCGCCAGTGGATACGTCACCCAGCCCGGGCGTGAAAAAAGACCCTCAGGAAAATACTGAAATGCCGGAGCAGCAGTAGTAGGTTCCGACCCGCTGGCAAACTTTTGCCGGGGCCGGGCGGCGATCTTGTCGAACACGTCCTCTTCCTCTGCGTCGCGAATGGCCTTGGTGTCGCCTCCAAGGATCGGGACCGGCCTTCCCTCGATTGCTGAGCTTACAAAATTGCCCAATTCGGAGGCCTGATGCTACACGTGTGTCGGCACAAGCAAATCTGCACAGCAGCTATGCACGATCCACGATTGCAGAAATCGCTTGGCAGCGGGTAGATTTTGATTGTCGGCCATCTACTCCTCCCAGATGCGATGCCGGCGCTGAATGAGGCGCACCTCCTCCCGCGCCACATTCGAAAATCGAGCCCGCTGCCACCTCCTCCCGGCAGCGGGCTTTTTTTGTCTTCGCCAGCAGACACAGTGGCAAGCATCCGCGATGGCCTGCGAAACCATCCGTAAACCATGCCAAGACGGTAAATATTTTATCTCGAACCGATCGGGTTGCAGGAGGTTGTGGGCGGGTCTGCAACAAAGAGGCCCAGCCGATCCATGCACCGCTTACCCATCTTGCCCGCCCTGTTGATCTCCTTCGGGATTGCCTACGGAATTTGCGTCTGGGCGACGTCGGATAAGCCGGTCAGCTTTTTCGAAGCCCAAGCGGCATCGCAAATGCGTGGACCTGTCGATCGCTCTGAATAGCTGTAACGCCACGGAAGGTGGGGCGGTCCGGTCCTATTATTCACATGGCCACCTTCGTGCACGAGCGCGCGGGCAAGCGCCTAACGGCAATGGCGTAGGTCGAGTTGAGCTTAATAGGTTTCGGAGCGCCGTGCCTTTGCCATCGCCGTGGCCACAGCTTCTCGCACGGTTGGACCTAATGGCTCGGCCAAGCGCCGAGCGGCGTCATCTTTCTGTTCAAGGTAAGAAGGATGGGTAGCGGACTTCGCCAGCATGAAAAACGCGATTATGCACAACGCGCAGAAGCACGCGATCACAGCAAGTGAGCAGGCAATTGCGACCTCAGCCATTTGGATTGTCCTCTAAATGTCGGGTGCTAGTCGGCGAATGATGTCCGCTACATAGGACGGGGCGAGGTGAGCATAGTGCTTCTCCACCGTTCGGGTGTCGCTGCGACCAAGGGCCTGCGCCACGATGATCAACGGAGCGCCATTTCGAACCATCGTGCTGGCGTAGGTATGCCGCAGCTCATGCAGCGTCACATCCGACAGGCCGGCCTGTTTCAAGAGCGCTTTCCAGGGCCGATGGAAAATAGCCTTGGCCCAAACGACGCCGCTGTCTTGGGTAAGCAGGGGTTCACTGCCTTATCGATGGTGGGCTCTTGGTTCAGCAGGGTCCAGACAAAGAGCTCCTCCGCCACAACAATTCAGCGCATCAACCCCGCCGCGCGCAGAGCATTTTCGATGACCTTGGAAATCCCACTTGCCGGACCGCGCGCATTGGCTCGCTCCGGAGTAGGATCGATTCGGACTGCCCGCGGTTTTTCCGTGGGTGCAAAGGACTGCAATGCGGCGCCCGAAGCGACCTCGGCTTTGGCTTTGCGTCGCACGTCCGGCTTCGTCAATTCCCAGAAGCGGGCGATATGGCGTGTCGAGGAAATCCCAACATCCAGCATGAAAGGCCCTGCGTTGCCGAGACCACCGCCGCCAGTTTGCAGTGGCGTTCCATGGCCCATGCCGGCAATGGTGAACGTCTCGACTACCTCGCGCCCGTTGCTGTCGCTCCAGACCTTCCGCGTCTGGCCGTCGACCTTCTCTATGCGTGTTGGCTTTTCGCCGAGATTGTGCACGCTTTGCCACTGCGCCAGGACTGCATCCGCGTTGGCAGGCACAACAGTCGTGTCGGCCGAGCCCTGCCATATCGAAATACGCGGCCACGGACCCTTGTGCGGCGAGGCCGCCCGCAACAGCCGCTGGAGGTCGGCTTGGGACGGACCGCCATGGCCGCGCATGCGGTCGAAGGCTGCGGAGATCGTCGAGGCACTTCCATAGGCGAGCCCGGCAATGATCGCGCCGCCGGCAAACAGTTCGGGATAGTCCGCCAGCATCACCGCCGCCATAGCGCCGCCGGCGGACAGACCGGTGAGAAAGATCCTCTTGCGATCGAGGCCATGCGTAACCACTGCCGCCTCGATCATCTGGCGAATGGACAGTGCCTCGCCGCTGTCGCGCCTGATATCGCCTGGTACAAACCAGTTGAAGCAAAGATTGGGGTTGTTGGCGCGCTGCTGCTCGGGGAACAGCACCGCAAAACCATGCTCGGCGGCGAGCTCGCTCCAGCCGGAGCCATGATCATAGCTGGCCGCGTTCTGGGTGCAGCCATGCAGCACGACGACCAGCGCCGCCTGCCGGGGCAGGTTCTTCGGAAGATAAAGCCTCGCGCGCAAGGCTCCGGGATTGGACCCGAACCCTGTAATTTCGGACAAGTGAGCGTCGTTCCGTTCTCCGGATCCAGCTGCTGGCCGCGCGTGCATCGCGCTCAGGCGAGCGATCGTATCGGATATATTTCGCACGTCGGTGTCCTTGTGCGCCGGAATGGCACGGTCCTGCACAACGCACATGCAGCAATATCGTTGCTGCGATGCACAAGAACAAGTCGTTGCGTCCGTGAACCTATAGATTGAATTGCGCGCTCGGTGAGGCGAACTCAGAGGCCCAGCGCTAGTCTAAGTTTGCGGAGGAAACAAACCGGGAAACGTCCTCGCCGTTTGCAAGCCGCCTCTCGAGTAGCCCGAGCGACGACACAATGACTGAGAGCATGTTATTAAAATCATGGGCGATGCCGCCGGTCAGTTGGCCAACCGCCTCCATTTTGTGCGCCTGGTGAAGTGCCCGCTCGCTCTTCAGGCGCGCCTCGGCCGCCTCGGCCACGCGACGTTCGAGTGTATGGTTGAGTTTAAGCAGTTCGGCGTTGGCCCCGCTCTGCAGTGCGGCGCGCTTCCAGAAGCTCTCGTTCATAGCGGCGGCGGTCGGACGCATTGAAGACGGTGATGCGGATGAACTGCAGATTGCCCGATTCGCCGCGCCGCTCCGCGGCGTTGACGAGGACAGAAAGGGTCGATCCATCCGCGCAGACCAGGTCCAGCGCGACCTCGCTGAAAAATGCTTGCATCCGCATCAGCGGAGCAAGTGGGTTTCGTAGTAGATTTTGCCCGCGATGTTCAGGTAATCCTGAAACCACCTGAGCAACGATAGCTAGCGTTGCCAGATCGCCTGCCGGTTTAGCGGTCGCCTAATACGGCTCATGTCTTGCCTGGTCGGTGCCTTGGGTTCAGCCAAGGATCAGTTGAGCAAGTACCATAGTGAGAGCCATCGATACCGGAACGGCTATAAGGCAACACGTCTCAATGATCCTGTTTTCTCGCTTATCCATCTTCGTCACCTCCCGATTTTCGTTCTCATTTTGACGTCTACAGCCAGCCGTGAGAAGCGGTTCCAGGCGGTGGCCGTCAGAGATGCCGCCGCTGCTGCATATTAGCAACACCTTGTCGAACCCTCGGCTGCCGAGCATTAGTCCTCCTCGCAGCGGCGAAGCGTGGCGCCCGCAACCCTGCATGATGTCTTCGAAGATCGGGCCGATCTCTTCATCGATCTCTTGGCCCGGAATGCCCTGGCTCGCGCTGCCCGTTTTGCGTCCACAGCCATATCGATCACCATCCGATATCCAATGGGAGAGAAAATCGCTTCCCCGCTTGCTCATTCTTCCCGAAAGTCCTGCAGCCATGCATGGCAAGAGTCTGCCTCGCCACGCACATGCTTCACGCTTCATGCCTTTTGGCGCCGATCAGGCGTGGCTTTGATGCCAGCCCCTCCAGACCGGCTTCATCGATCAGGTGATGGATTGGCCTCGCTGGGCAGCGCCTGGCTGAATTGAATGCGGATGTTGGCGGGATCACGCTTTCAAGGATCTCACGCCGTTTCTCCAGTGCCATGTCGCGCAGGTCATGACCGTTGAGGTGCAGCAGGTCGAAGGCGACAAAGTAGAGGTCGTGCTGCCGTCGTGTGATCGCCTTGCGCAGCTCGGCGAAGTCAGACAGGCCGGCATCGTTCAACACAGCCGCACTTTCGCGACGCCAAGTGACTCCACTTGGCTGCAAATGCGCGCTGGTCGCCGAAGGTGCGTAAGCGCACCCCTTGATAGGGGATCGGAATTCCGCATGTCAGGGTCTGCTCCAATCGGAGACCGCACGGCTCAACCATTCGCCGGAAAGGACTGTTTCTCGCCGATACGAGCTCGTAAACATGGCTCGCTCCGAGTTCACGTCGGACAAGCGGAAGCTCTCGGCGCTGAAGTTGCAGGCTGCCGCGGCGATAGCGGCGTTTCTGACAAAGATTCGCCAGATCAGAATCGAGTTCACCTTCCGTCATCCACTCTTTGGATGATATGGAAAAGGTGCTCGGGAGACGAGAATGTCGGTTAAGGAGGCGAACTGACATTCGCCGAAGATCGGAGGATGCATGTCGAAGACCGATGCAGTCGACGCATGCGGTGAAGTCGCCAAATGATAGACGGTTGTTTCAGGCCGGGGATGGGCGGTTGGCTTGGCATTGCGCTCCTGGCCCTCTTGCCTTCCGGTCCGGCCTTCGCTTTTGAAAGCCCGGATGAAGTTAGCGCAGCGAATCCCCTGAAATGCGGAGCACCTGACGATTATTCCGGGTCGAGCGAATGGGTCAGCAACTTCAGCATCAGCGACAAGCGTCAACCCGTCGGTCCGGTCTTTCAGCAAACACGAAGCAACGTTCTTGATCGTAGGGTTGCGCTTCTACAGAGCGTACTCACGGACAAATCTGTTTACGCCTCAGCGATTGATGGAGTGTTTGGTTCGCAGACAGCAAGCGCTGTGAAGTCCTTCCAGAGCACATATGGAATGCCCGTTGACGGCACAGTGGGGATGCAGACCGGTAGTGCACTCGGGCTGCCGTTTTGGCAAGCGAACAAGGCGCGCAGTCTAGCCCCGCCATTTCGCGACAATGCGAAATATCCTGAAGGTACTGAATTCAACTTCAGAAGTCTGGTCGGGATCGGCAATTTCTTTAGCAGCCTGCCGGACGCTGACTATAGTTCCTCAAATGCGCTTACTCGGAGGGCCCTTCGAACAAACAATCCCGGCGCCATAAACATCTCGAAATGGCAGCGAGACAGCATGAGAGGATATGTGGGTTGCACTCTGCCAGACCGGTACGGCAACCAAACTGCCATTTATGAAACCCCAGAGTATGGTGTAGCTGCTTGGGGTTTTCTCCTCCGCAAGATCTATTTCCACGGAAACAAGTCTAAGGTCACCGTCGGCGACATTGTGGATAAGTATAGAGGCGACAATTCCCGCGATCCTTACATTGATGGATATAAGAAATATTCGGATGGCAAATTGGTCGAAGATTATGAAGTCGACCTGTATAGCAATCGTGAACTCGCGATGCTGGCCATTGCCGCCTACTCGCACGAACTCGGCTCCTGGTATCCTCTCACGGACAAACAGCTTCTGGCAGGCTTTTCAATTACCGATGATTATATTGACTCGGGCGTCAATGACGAGGTCATCGTGTCTTCTGAAGAGATGAATCCGGATCTCTATGTAAAACATCCTGATAGCGAAGGCCCGGCACGCTCGACCGGCTTAACCGCGGCTCAGTTGAGAACGGCCGATGCAAAGGTCCAGGCCGGCCTACAGGAGCTCCTCGATGCAGAGGATGGACCTCCCGGGGCGATCGCCACGCTCTACCGCGACGGTCGCATGACCGTACTCACAGCGGGGCGCGCCGATGTCATATCGGGTGAGGCGCTGGGGGTCGACCAATATATGCGCATCGCCAGCATCTCAAAAGCATTCAACGGCGCCATTGCCCTGCACCTCGTCCAGAAGGGCCGGCTCGGACTCGACGACACCATCGGCCAGCACCTGCCTGATCTGCCGGCGGCATGGTCGGCCGTCACGGTCCGCCAGATGCTGAACCACACCAGCGGCCTGCCCGACTACTTGCAGTCCAAGGGCTTGGCCGAGCAGGTCGCGACAAATCCTCAAGGTTACGTGCAGCCCATTGAGATCATCGGCTGGGTCCGCAACGACCCGCTCGAGTTTACGCCCGGCACCCAGTATACCTACTCCAACACGGACAACGTCGTCGTCGGGCTGATCGCCGAGGCGGTCACAGGAATGCCCTACGGGACGCTGCTGAAGAACATCGCGTTTGGTCCTGCCGCCCTCGCCCGGACGAGTTTCCCCACGCGCGACATCGCGCTGCCTGGGCCCGCCATCCACGGCTATGTCGTCGCGCCCGGATCCGAGCCGAAAGATGTCACGACCTTCGTCAGCCCGAGCGGTGCGTGGGCGTCGGGCGCGATCGTGTCGACGCCTGATGATTTGTCGATGTTCATACGGGCAGATCTCGGACTGAAGTTCTTCGGCGCTGCCGAGCAGATTGAACAGATGAAGTTCGTGGCCGGCAATTCCAGTCCGCCCGGACCCGGGACGAACGAGGCCGGTCTCGGACTGTTCCGCTACACCACGCCGTGCGGTGTCGTTTATGGCCACACCGGCAGTTTCCCGGGCTACACGCAGTGGGCGGCGTCAACCGCCGACGGGACGCGCTCGGTCACCACCACGCTGAACATCGCTGAGCCGGCTGGCGCGTTGCTCGACCGCTTGCGGGAGGTTCAGGCTCAGGCGGTCTGCGCTTTGTTGGGGCACTGACGGGTGTGCATCGCGGGATGACGGACCCCGACATATTTGCTAATTTGCTAAACCAAGTTTCGAATAACCGTTGATTTTCCCTGCCACGACATGTCAGCGAGTTTGATTGATGCCTCTTCGCAAGGCGCTGTCCCACTGGTTCGACGCAGTACGTCGCGTGTCCATCAGTCTTGCAACCAGTGCCTTCATGGTCGGACCGAGCCTTAGCCAGACGATCCCCGAGCGGATCGATTCGGTGGTTTCGGATCAGAACGAGATCATCCGACGCTATTCCGCTCCGAGGAAGCCCGGCACGATTGACCTGTCAGTTCCGGATGCACGCAAGGCAACGAGCTCGGAACAAGCCGAAAAAACAATGTTTACCTTGAGGTCGATAACCGTTCGAGGCGCGGTGACGGTGCCCAGCGCTACGCTGGAGCAAGCGTGGGCCGCGCAGCGGAACAAAAAGATAAGCGCCGCCGACCTTTACGCGATCGCCGAGCGGATCGACGAGATCTACCAGAAGGCCGGATATTTCTCGTGGGCCGTCGTTCCCGAGCAGGACTTTTCATCCGGCAACGTCGTCATCGTTCTCTACGAATCCTATGTGCGCCGGGTCACCATCAACAGCGCCATCCCTGATATTGAGCGGCGTTTGAAACCTTACATCGATCGCATCGTCGCCATGCGGCCAATCCGGATCAAGGAGGCCGAGCGCGTGCTGTTGCTGATGAGCGATCTTGGCGGCCTGACCATCGAAGGCACTTTCATTCGGCCCGAAACGCCCTCGGCCGGCGGTGATCTGAAACTCAACATTGGCTTCAAGCGGGCCGGCGCAAACGCAATAGTCGACAATCTCGGCAGCAATGCCGTCGGCCCATTTCAGCTGACCGGCACCGGCACCTTCAACGATGCGCTTAGGCTGTTCGATGTGGCGAACATCGCCCTGGTGACCATTCCGGACAGTCCCGAGGAGTTGAAGTTCGTGCTGGCTTCGCACGATGTCCCGATCGGGTATGACGGACTGCATGTAGGCTATAGCATCGGTTATGTCTCTTCCCAGCCGGGCGCCGACCTCAAGCCTCTCGATCTCGACATAGCCTCTAGGTTCGGCAGCGCGTATGTCAACTACCCACTGCTGCGGACAATTGACCACAGCCTGTTTAGCCGCCTTGAATTGAACTTCAAGGACAACTCGCTGGCGTTGGGCGGCGAAACGCAGACGGATGAGGACCTCCGATGGCTGGCGGCCTCCCTTAAGTATACCGGTGAGTTGGAAAACGGCGCCATCACGCTGACAGGTACTTTCGGCCAAGGCCTCGACGGCTTTGGCGCGAGCAGCAGCACCGATCCGCTTGCACCGCGTCCAGGCGTTCCTGATGACTACAGGTATTTTCGGGGCGACCTCGACCTTACCAAGGAGATCGCTTCGCTGGCCGTCGCCCACCTCAGAGTGGCTGCGCAATATGCGCCGACGGCGGTGCCATCGTCGGTCCAGTTGGTGCTCGGCGGCGATCCCTATGGCCTGGCTTTCGATGGCTCGGCCGCTTCAGGCGATAGCGGGATAGCGGCCTCGCTGGAATTGGGACGCAACATCGAACTCCCGGAGGCTTTGCCGATCCCAAATCTGAACGTGTTTGCTTATGTCGATTACGGTGCGGTCTGGAACCACGATACGGGCGTGGATTACATCGAGGCGGAACTCGGCTCGGCCGGAATAGGTGCAAAGGCTGCATTTGGGCAACACCTCAATGCAAGGGCGCTTGTTGCGGTACCGTTCAGAGATAACCGAGGTCTGACTGATACCGGCACGCGTTTTTTGTTCCAGCTAATCAGCTCGTATTAGGTGGCGTAGCTCCCGCCTGAACTGCCCTTATCTTGGCGCAAGTTGCGCGACGAGATCATTCGTTGCTGCGACCATCGCCTTGAACCCGCCGACACTGAACTGATTGATCGAGGCGAAGACACCGACACCGCGCGTTGGCGCCAACACCACATAACTGAACTGCCCCTGCAATCCGCCGGTCTTGTTGAGCATCATGGGCTTGTCCTTGTCGGCCAGAACTCCGACCCAGCCAAGCGTCATCATTCCCATCGGCCCCGCATCGTCGATGCCGATTACCGGCGAGAGACCGTCGCGCCAGAGCCAGCCCGCATGGTCGACGGTACGCTCCGCATCGCCGGCCGCATCCTTGCGAAGGTGCCAGGCCATGAACTTCATCATGTCGGCGGCGGAGGTGTAGAGCCCGCCCGCGCATCCGATCGTTTCCGGCGAAGGAACGAGGGGCAACGGTGTGCCGTCGAAGAAATGGCCCTGCATGGTCCGCGCCGCATCGCCTTCCGCCAGGTTGAGCTTGGTGTCGGTCAGTTGGCGGGGCGTGAGCACCCGCTCGGCCAGCAGATCGCCATAGGACTTGCCACCGGCATTGGCCAGCGCGAGGCCGAGCAGATCGTAACCCCAGTTCGAGTAAAAGGCACCCGTGCCGGGAGGGAAAAGATAGGGTTCTGGCTTCGCAAGCTCAGCGCGGCTGAGGTCGAAGGTATTGCCGGCGAACGGGTCGTCCGGCGTGCCGCCTGTCTGGTTCGGTACCTCGCGCGGCAGGCCGGATGCCTGCGTCACCAGATCGATGAGCCTCGGCGTTCGTCCTTCGAGCCCAGGCACGGTCCAGTCCTTCCCGAGGTGTTTGGCAAGGGGATCGGTCGCGCCGATGACGCCATCCACAATCATCGAGCCCATCAGATCGCCGCAGAAGGTCTTGGAGATCGAGGCTATCCGCATCAGCGTATGTTCGTCGGGCACCTGCCCCGAGCCCTTGCGGATTTCGCCGAAGCCAGCGAAGGCCGTCTCGCCGTTGCGAACCGCGGCGATCACGAGGCCAGGAGCGCCCGAGCCCAGGAAGGCGATGCCGCCGGCAAATCCCACGGCTTCCTCAAGCAGACGATCTTTGGCGGCGGCGACGTGAGGAGCCGCAAGGACGCAGGCTGCCGTGAAGCAGAGGATGAGCAAGCGCCTGTGGCCTGAACCGGTCATTGGAATGTCCTCGACGAGAAATCTGATTGTGAGACGAGAGCGCAGTCAGCGGGGCGCGAGCTGATAGATCAGTTCGTTTACTGCGTGCACCATTGCTTCAAAGCCCCCGGCGTTGAACTGGTTGATCGCCGCGAAGACGCCGACGCCGCGCGTCGGCGCGATGGCAACATATGTAAACATGCCTTGTCGCCCTCCGGATTTGTGAAGCACCAGCGGACGGTTGCCGTCAGCCTCTACCACAACCCAACCGAGTGCCATCGCATCCATCGGCGCGCCACCGTCGTCGAGGCCCAGCGCCGGAGAGAGCCCATCCCTCCTGACTAGGCTGGCGTGGTCGATAATGCGGCGTGCATCGTCCTCGGAGCCGCCTTGAGCCAAGTGCCAGGCGATCCACTTCAGCATATCGTTGGGCGTCGTATAAAGCCCCGAGGCGCATTCCATCGTCATCGGTGTCGGCACGAAGGGAAGCGGCGTGCCGTCGAAATTGTGGCCCTGCATCAGCCGGCCCTCGTCACCAGGTCGCGGATTGAAGACCGTGTCCACCATGCCGCGTGGCCGCAACACGCGCTCCTCCAAGACGGTAGCGTACGGCTTGCCAGCCGCTCCGCTGATCGCCAGTCCCAGGAGGTCGAAGCCCAGGTTCGAATAGAGCGCGCCAGTTCCGGGAGGAAACAGAAACGGCTCCCCGTGCATGGCTGCGATCATCGCTTCCTTTGTGTGGCCGGCGTAGGGATCGTTGGGTGTTCCACCTGCCTGGGCCATCTCGCGCGGCAGGCCGGATGTCTGTGTCGCGAGGTCGATGATCCTTAGGGTCCGCCCATCCTTCTCCGGCACCACGAAACCGTCAGGCAGGTGCGTCTGAACAGGGTCAGTCAGGCCGATCTCTCCTTTTACCAACAAACTGGCGAGAGCGTCTCCGCAAAATGCCTTCGAAATGGATGCCACTCGCATCATTGTGTCGGCATTCGGCTCTATGCCGGATCCGCGGACCGTTTCGCCGAAACCGGCAAACGCCGTCTCGCCGTTGCGAACGCCGGCGATCACCAGGCCCGGCGCGCCTGAACTCACAAAAGCGAATGTACCGGTGAATTCGACCGCTTCGTCCAGCAGCCGATCGGCGTTTGCAGGACTTGCGCAGGTAAGGACGGCAGCGGCAAGGAAAAGACGTAAGGGTATTGTGCGGGTGGCGGTCATCGGCTTCGAGCTCACCATTTCGGAAATCAGGGCGGACTGTCCACTGCCTTTTACAAGGCGATCACTGTGGCCAGTCAACAACAGAGAGGTCAAGCGGCAGCACGTCTTCCAGTTTCTGGGGCGGGACGCGCGGCGTAAGCGTCATCGGCGATCCGGTCGCTTCCGCCATGTCAAAATCCTCGGTGGCCTCGCCGACGGCGGTGATGGTAAAGCTGTCGAACACGTAGGGGAGGCCGTCCGAGGCCAACGGAGAAGCGCTGTCCATGACATGCAGGTGCAAATGCGGCGCTTGACTGTTCCCGGTATTGCCGACTTCGCCAATCTGATCGCCGCGCTGCACCTTGTCTCCGAGCTTCACCTTAATGCTCCCCGGCCGCATGTGGGCGTAGTTGACGAACAAGCCCGAGCCGATGTCGAGCACGACGAAGTTTCCGTCGGCCTCGTCAATCGGCAAGTTGGCGGGCAGCGCACCGGGCACTTGGTCCTGCAAGTCGTCGCGCGTCCCGACCACGGTGCCGTCGGCAACGGCAAGGATAGGCTTGCCATAGATGTGGTAGTTCGCAGGAACCTTAAGGTCGCCCACGACCAGCGTGTTGTTGTCGTCGATTTGCTCCCAGTCGATAGCGAAACGTTGGGCAAGGTAGAACTTGCCGTCGAGCGACAGCAGGGCGCGGACATGGCGGATGGAATCGCAGCAGCCGTCAGCCGCGACATAACCCTTGCCGCGCAAAGGCGGCCCAAGAGCCACCGGTGCCTTCGCAACGACGGCACCCTCGCCAATCGTCACCGTCATGTCGGCGCCAATGACCGCGAAAAACGCCGTGATCTCGTGGGTAATGCGAGCCGGAACCGCCGCCCCGTCCGCAAGCACGACATGCAGAAAGATGACGGCGAACTGATAGGCGGCCAACTCGCGGTTTTCGTTGCCGCGGCTTGCGCCCGGCGTGACGCGCGTGCGCAATTCATCCGGGCCGAGTTCTGCAAGCGGTGCTCCGCTGTCGGCATCGACGACCTTGAGCTTCTCGAAACGGACATCGCCGCCAGTGATATTCGTCACTGCCAGTTCGTAGACGATGTGACGCCTGCCGTCCGAGCCTGGAATCACATGCGGGGGAGCGATGATCTCCGCAACGAGTGGCGTGAGCTTCGGATTGTCGCTGGCAGCGTGCACCCCGGATGGAAATGTTGCCAACAACAGCACAAAGGTCGAAAGGAGCCAAATTGGAACCCGCATTCGAACGCGCCTCCTCTGCACACGCTGACTTTGCGACGCGAGGGTACGACAATGAAGGCCGGGAGCCAAGGTGGCGTGCGGCACAGGAAGATTCGCCGAACCTGGCGCAACCGCGGCCTCAAGTGTTATCGTTTGCATGTCTGGTTTACGGGAACTTTGCGGGCCTCTGATGACAGTTCAAATCAGCCGGCCACCACAGCCAGGGGACAGGATGTGATTCTGTCGTCCCTGCTTGCGAGTACATTCAACAGACGAACTCGGTAGCAGCGGTGAATTGGCGGTAGCCCTCTACCGACTCGAACCCCCATAGCGGATCCAAAACACCCCGACCTCCTCCAGAGGGCCCGCATCTCGACGGGAGCCGCAAGAGAGAAAGTTCGAAAAGCTTCTAGGAAACCCAAGCAGACTGAACGGCGCTGCGGACAATGAGGTTTACGAATACACCGGCGAACATTCGCATTGGGGCGGTCAATATCGTCGGCAGAAGAGCGTCCGAAAGGGCTACCGGCGGCTCCCTCGTAGGAACGAAAAAAGAAGAGAAGCAGAACTTTCTTGTGCGTTTTTTGCACACAATGTTCCGTAACCTGATTATAGTCAGGTATGCAAGACGCCAATGTCATCCTCGACCAGATGTAGGTTGACGCTGCTCAGCTCCGAGGTCGCGCGTGCGCCCTGGTCCTTGAGCAAATGCGCGAGCTGAGCGACGATGCAGTCGCGGCGTCTCACGACGTCCAGCTGTTCGCGGCGATCCTCCACCTGCATAAACGCCTCGGCCGATCGCAGCAAGAGCGGCCACCGCACGCGCTCGGGGTAGAGGTGCCGCATGCATAACGCGCAGGCCAGGGACACTGGTCGGCGGGGTGTTAAGGGACTGCAGACCAGCAGGCGTGCGATGGCAACCGAACAGCTTTCCAGCCAGAGGCGTCTGACCCTCTCGCTAGGCCGTAAGCAACTTTGTTTGGCAGATAAGGGGCTTGAAGCGGACTGACAGCTTCTAAGCGCGCATTTTCACAAGCGGACTTTCTTTCCGCAACGGAATCGCTTTGACATGCGCAATCCCGGCCATCAGGCCGGGAACAGGAACGCCGAAGCGGGATCGAAAAAGATGCGCTGACCTGATGTGGCGGTGCCATCGCCCACCTCTGCGTCAGAGGTTGGCCTGACGTCGATCTCATCTCCGCCGGCCGTGCGTGCCACGACCCGCCGTCGGTCGCCGAAGAAGGCGGTATCGACGATCTCGACGGCGAGTGCCACGCTTGTCGGCGTAGGCGTCAAGCGGAAGGCTTCCGGGCGCACCATCAGCCGGACGTTCTGGCCTTGGCCGAACGACGTTGTCGCCTTGACGCCGGTCACGATCGAGCCGCCGGCCAGGCGGATCGTCGATGCGCCATCTGCGGTTTGCAAATGCTCAGCCGGCAGGAAATTCGAGTTGCCGATGAAGCCGGCGACGAACTCGCTCGCCGGCCGGAGGTAAAGATCCTCGCCAGTACCGATCTGTTCGATGCGGCCTTCCCTGAACAGAGCGATGCGATCCGAAAGATGCAGCGCCTCCTCCTGGTCGTGCGTGACATAGAGGATGGTGACGCCGGTCTCGCGGTGGATGCGGCGGATCTCGGCCTGGATCTCCTGGCGCAGCTTCTTGTCGAGCGCCGACAGCGGCTCGTCCATCAGCAGGATCGGCGGGTCGTAGGCGAGCGCGCGGGCAAGCGCCACGCGCTGCTGCTGGCCGCCCGACAGCGCGCCCGGATGGCGGTCGGCGAAGTTTTCGAGGCGCACCAGCGCCAGCATGTCGGCGACCTTGCGCTTGATCTCGCCATCCGGTCGGCGGCGCACGCGCAGCGGAAAGGCGACATTCTCGGCGACACTCAGATGCGGAAATAGCGTGTAGCGCTGGAAGACCATGCCGATGTTGCGCTTGTGCGACGGCACCGAAAGCAGCGACCTGTCCTCCAGGAGCACATCGCCCGAGCTCGGATCCTGGAAACCGGCGATGGCGTAGAGTGTCGTCGACTTACCGGAACCCGACGGGCCAAGGAACGTCAGGAACTCCCCCTTGGGCACATCGATGGTGACGTCATGGACGGCGACGAAGGCGCCGAACGTCTTTCTCACCGCGCGTATGGACAGGAATGGCCGGGTCATCTTGACATTTTCCTGCGAAGGAGTGCGGTCACGATCATCAGGCACAAGGTCAGGCCGACAAGCAGGCTGGAGGCGGCGGCGATGACCGGGCTGAGGTCGGCGCGCAAGCTGCCCCAGATCTTGACCGGCAAGGTCTGCAAGGTCGGGCTTGCCATGAAGATCGCCACCACGACCTCGTCCCATGAGGCCAGGAAAGAGAAGATCGCCGCGGAGAAGATGCCGATCCTGATCGACGGCAAGGTGATCCTCAACCGTGCCTGCAGCGGGCTGGCGCCGCAGACTATGGCCGCGTCCTCGATGGATTTGTCGAAACCCTCTAGCGCCGCAGTGATCGGGATAATGGCGAAAGGCAGCGCCAGGATGGTGTGGGCGATGACGAAGCCGACCGTGGTGCCGGCAAGGCCGATGCGCAGGAAGAAGGCGTAGATGGCGATGGCGAACACGACGACTGGCAGCACCATCGGCATCAACAGCAAGCCGCGCAGGACCTGGCGTCCGCGAAACTCACCCCTGACCAGGCTGAAGGAGGCGAACAGGCCGATGACGACGGCGAGGATGGCGGCCATGGCGGCAATCCGGACACTGGTCAGCGCGGCATCGATCCAGGTCGGATCAGCCAGCAACTGCTGGTACCATTTCAGCGTCCAGCCGGGCGGCGGGAAGGCGAGCCAGCGCGACGAGCCGAACGACAGGAGCACGATGAAGACCACCGGCAGCAACAGGAAAGCCGCCACTGCCGCCGTGAAGCCGACAAGTGCCACGCGCAGCCATCCGAGCCGGTCATAGTCGAGCAGCATGTCAGAGCCCTCCGCCGGCGCGCCTGGCGCCGACCAGGCGAAGCTGGATCGCGTAGAGCGCCATGGTGACGACAAGCAGGACGAAGGCGGCCGCACTTCCAAGCCCCCAGTTGAGCAGCGACTGCACCGTCTGGGCGATCATCTCGGCCAGCATCATGTTCGATGTGCCGCCAAGCAGGGCAGGCGTGACGAAGTAGCCAAGCGACATGACGAAGACCATCAGCCCTCCGGCGGCGATGCCGGGAAGCGACAGCGGCAAAAGGATGCGGCGGAAGGCCTCGGACGGGCTTGCGCCGCAAAGGGCGGCCGCGCGCAGCGTCATAGGGTCGATGGCGCGTAAAGTGCCGACCAGCGGCAGGATCATGAAGGGCAGCATGATGTACACCATGCCGATGGTGACCCCGGCGAGGTTGTTGATGAGCGGCAGCGGCTCATGGATGATGCCCAACCCCATCAGCGCCCTGTTGATGACGCCGGTGCGTTGCAGCAGCACCATCCACGCATAGGTGCGGGTGAGAAGGTTCGTCCACATCGACAGAATGATGATGCCGAAGACGATCGAGCCCGGGGCCGGCGGCATGATCGCCAGCATCCAGGCAACAGGGAAAGCCACCAGGATGGTGACGGCTGTGACGACCGATGCGACCAGGAAGGTGTTGAGGAACACCCGCACATAGGTGTCGCTGCCGAACAGCGCCGCGTAGTTCTGCAAGCCGGGTTCGGGATCGGTGACGCTGCGCAGCAGCAGGGCAACCACCGGCACGATGAAGAACAGGCCAACCAGAAGCAGGGCCGGCAAGGCGCTGCCGCTGCCGGCTGGCAGGCCGGCAACCGAGCTGCGTCTGAAAGAACTTCCCTGCATCGAGCGGTCCTGTCTCAAAACGGGGCGCGCAAGCTGCGCCCCGTCGGTCTGCAACGGTGTTACTTGGTCTGCCAGGCATACCAGCGCGCGGCGATCTCGTCGCGATGCTCGGCCCAGTAGTTCATGTCGAGGTTGATCTGGCCGTCGACATGGGCATCAGGCAGGGCCTTGACGGCATCGGCGGGCATCTCCGCCTTGGCCTTGGTGTTGATGGGCGCATAGCCGCTTGCCTCGGCGAATTTCGCCTGGCCGGTCGGGCTGGTGGCGGCGGCGAGGAACTTCATCGCGCTGTCCTTGTTCTTGGCGCCCTTCGGCACGACGAGCACGTCGGCGGCGGTGAGGTTCTGCTTCCAGGCGACGCCGACGTCGGTGCCATCCTGCTGGAGGGCGAAGACACGCCCGTTCCACAACTGACCGAAGGCAGCCTCGCCGGAGGCAATCAGCTGCTGTGATTCAGCGCCGCCGCCCCACCAGACGATATCGGATTTGATGGTGTCGAGTTTCTTGAAGGCACGGTCGAGATCAAGCGGATAAAGCTTGTGCGCCGGCACGCCGTCGGCCAGCAAAGCGATCTCGATGACGCCCGGCGCCGACCATTTGTAGAAGGTCCGCTTTCCGGGAAACTTCTTGGTGTCGAACATGTCGGCCCAGCCGGTCGGTTCGCCCGAGACGGCGCCCTTGTTCCAGGCGAGCACGAAGGAGTAGTAGAAGCTGCCGACGGCATGCTCATTGCTGAAACGCGGGTCAAGATCGGCCTTGGGCACGACCGCATAGTCGATCGGCTCCAGCAGCCCGTCCTTGGCGGCCTTTATGGCGAAATCCATTTCCACGTCGACGACATCCCAGGTGACATTGCCGGCGTCGACCATGGCCTTGAGCTTGCCATAGTCGGTCGGTCCGTCCTGCAGCACCTTGATGCCGGAGCTGGCTTCGAAGGGGGCTGCCCAGGATTTGGTCTGCGCTTCCTGCGTGGTGCCGCCCCAGCTGGTGAACGCCATCTCATCGGCCTTGGCGGCGGTTGCCGTGAGTAGCCCGGCCAGCAGGCCGGTCAAAATCAGTTTCATGTCATTCTCCTCTGTTGGTCTGTTCTTGTTTTTCTCAGTGCACCTGCGTCCCGCGGTTCTCAGCGCATGACGAAGGGATCGGGGATCGGCTCGTCCGAGGTGTTGATCCAGACGGATTTCGAGCGTGTGTAATCTCTGATGGTGTCGAGCCCACCCTCCCGGCCGAGCCCCGACAGGCCGTAGCCGCCGAAGGGAACGAGCGGCGATACGACGCGATAGGTGTTGACCCAGACGACTCCGGCACGGATGTCGCGCGCCATGCGGTGCGCCCTAGCGAGATTGCTGGTGAACACGCCTGAAGCGAGGCCGAAGGGCGTGTCGTTGGCGAGCGCCAGCGCCTGCGCTTCGGTGTCGAAGGCAAGCACGCTGAGCACTGGCCCGAACAGTTCCTCGCGCACGCAAGGCAGGTCGCTGGCGCCGGCATCGATGATGGTCGGCGCATAGTAGAAGCCGCTGCCGGCTGGCCTTGTGCCGCCGGTGACCAGCGTGCCGCCCCCGGCGACGCTTTCCGCGACAACTTTCTCGATCCAGTCGCGCTGACGCAGCGTGGCGAGCGGACCCATTTCGGTCGCCGGATCCTGCGGATCGCCGATGCGGATCGCCTCGGCCTTGCGCTTCAGGCGGGCGAGGAATTCATCCTTGACCGAACGCTCGACCAGCAGCCGCGAGCCGGCGACGCAGCTCTGGCCGGTCGCGGCAAAAATGCCGGCGACCACCGCATTGGCGGCGCTGTCGAGATCGGCGTCGGCAAAGACGACGACCGGGCTTTTGCCGCCGAGTTCCAGAGTGGTGTACGCAAGGTTCTCCGCCGTGCTCCTGACGATGGCGCGCGCCGTCGAGGGACCGCCGGTGAAGGCCACTCGCGAAACCAGCGGATGGCTGGTCAGGCGCCGGCCGCAATCATGGCCCCAACCGGTGAGGATGTTGACGACGCCTGGGGGAAAGCCAGCCTCATGAACCAGTTCGGCAAAAGCGAGCAGCGGCCCCGGGCCATCCTCGGAGGCCTTGAGCACGATGCTGCAGCCGGCGGCGAGCGCCGGACCGAGCTTGACGGCCGAGAGGAAGAGCTGCGAATTCCACGGAACCACCGCGGCAACGACACCGATCGGTTCGCGGCGGATGGTGACGTCGAGATCCGGCTTGTCGATCGGCACATGCGCGCCTTCGTGCTTGTCGGCAAGCCCGCCATAATAGCGGTAGTAGTCGCCGACATAGGCGATCTGGGCGCGGGTCTCGCGGATGATCTTGCCTGTATCGCGGGTCTCGAGCTCGGCAAGTCGCCCAGCATTGGCGGCGACGAGGTCGCCCAGCTTGACCAGCAGCTTTCCACGCGCCGTCGCGGTCATCCTACGCCATGGGCCGGAACGCAGGGCGCGGTGCGCCGCCTCGACGGCGCGGTCGACATCGGCTTCGCTCGCCGCCGGCATCCTGGCCCAGGCCGCCCCGGTCGACGGGTCGACGCTGTCGAAAGTAGCGGACGGTTCGTCGAAGCGGCCGTCGATGAAGTTCCTGAAGGGGGCGTCGGTCATGGGCTCGCGATCAAAGGAAGGCCGGCATCACCCGGTCGATGAACAGTTGCAGCGATTTTTTCTTGTGCTCGTGCGAAAGCCCGCTGTCGACCCAGATCGAATACTGGTCGTAGCCGAGTGCCTCATAGGTCTTCAGCCGGGCGATGACCTCATCGGCCTCGCCGATCACCAGGTTCTGCCTGATCTTGTCGGGCGCGTATTGCGGCATGGCCGCGATCTCGTCCGGCGTCAGCGGCTCCAATATGCCTTGATGCACTGGTTTCTTGTTCTGGAACCAGGCGCCGAACTGGCAATAGAAAGTCGACAGGTCCTGCGTCAGGCGATCGGCGTCAGCCGCGTCGTCGGCAACGAAGGTGTGCATCAAAAGCATGATTTCCGGTCGTTCGATCTCGGGATGCGCGGCGCAGGCGGCGTTGAAGCGCTGCATCAGGCTCGTCACCTCGTCATCGCCGGAAGCCAGCGGCGTTACCTGGACCTTGCATCCGTTGGCGACGGCGAAATCGTGCGAGTTCGGGTCGCGGGCCGCCACCCAGATCGGCGGGTAGGGTTTCTGCAGCGGCTTGGGCGAGGAGGTGGTGGCGGGGAATTGCCAGAACTCGCCGGAGAGTTCGAAGTCGCCGTCCCATAGGCCGCGGATCGCCGGTATGATCTCGCGCATGCGCTGGCCGGCGCCCCAGGCGTCAAGACCTGGGAAGATGCGCTGATATTCATAGCTGTAGGCGCCGCGCGCGATGCCGATATCCAGCCGGCCACCGCTGATGACGTCAGCCATCGCCGCTTCGCCGGCAAGCTTGATCGGGTGCCAGAAGGGCGCAATCACGGTTCCGGTGCCGAGGCGGATACGGCTGGTCTTGGCGGCGAGATAGGCGATGTTGATGAAGGGATTGGGCGAGATGGTGAATTCCATGCCGTGATGCTCGCCGATCCAGGCGGTCTCGAAGCATGCCTGTTCGGCCATCAGGACCAGTTCTTCGAGCTCGGTCACAAGCTCGGAATGCGGCTTGGCCAGATCCGACCGTTCCATATGCACGAAGAGCGAGAATTTCATCCGTGGGCACCTGTATTGACGGTGGAAGCGCTGGGTCTGGCGAGCGGCCGGACCTCGCCTTCGACATCGTTGCCGACATAGACGCCGAATGCATCCACCGAGCATTCCCTGATATAGCGCGTGAGCATCGAGCGGATCGCCGGATCGGCGATCTTCAATCCTTCGATCGCGTCGATCTCGATGAGCCGAATGCCGCGATCGCTGGAAGCGGGCACGTCGAACGTGCCGCGATAGTAGACATGCGTGCGCGAAACAGGTCCGGCGTCGTCCCAGACGGCGAACAGGAAACCGAGCTGGGCCTCGATGGCCTTTGCCGCAAGCAGTCCACGCAGACTATTGCCATCGCCTGCCGAACCCAACCCTCGGCCGCGCGGCAGTTCAAAACCGTCCGTCGTTTCCACGAACAGGATCCGGCCACCATTTTCGAGGATGGCGCCGACATCGGTGCCGGGCTGGGTGGCGGCCAGCGCGTCCTGGCTGAGGCCGGGTGCAACATAGGCGCCGCGGCAATAGCCGAGCGGCTGCGCGGAATTGTGCTCGAAATCGCGGACGCGGCCGATGAGGATCGAATGATCACCGGCCTCGACCAGCCGCTCCATGTCGCAGTCAAAGGACGCGACGGAGCCGTCCAAAACGGGACTGCCGGTCCTTCCCGGCCGCCATGCTACGGCGGCGAACTTGTCGGCGGCTTTCGAGGCGAAGATGCCGGACGCTGCCTTCTGGCCCTCGTTGAGGATGTTGATGGCGAAGCTTTTCGATGTCGCGAAGACAGGGTGGCCTAAGGCCTTGTGGGCGATGCAGACCAGCACCAGGGGCGGATCGAGCGACACTGAGGTGAACGAGTTGGCGGTGAAGCCGCGCGGCTCGCCTTCTGGCCCGATGGTGGTGACGATGGTGACGCCGGTGAGGAAGGATCCCAGCGCACGGCGGAACTCGCCGCTGTCGAACCCGGTATTCGCCTCAGCAGTGCCGCTTCGCTCGATCGCTTCGTCCTCCGCGAGGAAGTCAACGATATGGCGCGTGGTGAGGTCCGGCGCCGCGACCGCCATCATGTGCTTCTCGCCCGGCAGCACCGTGCAGCGGCCATGCGGCGCCAGCCGTGCCATCGCGGCCGACATTGCCGGCGAAGAGTTCCTGTCCTCGGAGCCGGTCATGAACAGGGCCGGTACGGCCAGCGTCGGCAGGCGTTCGGCATGATCGCCGTCGGCACGAGCGAACAGGCGGTAGGTGCGGGCATAGCCTTCCGGGTCGACCGCGCTCAGTGCGGATGCCGTGTTCCGCGCTGCCGCCTCCAGCTCGGTCGGCACCGGATCGCCGAACCAGCGCGCAATGGTCTGTGCCGTGCCGGCCGTATCGCTGCGCCCGTTGAGCGCCACCGCGCGCTGGCGAACGGCTTCGGCCAGTTCAGGTGGCCGCCGGAACACGGCATTCAGGGAAACGATGCGGCGGACGCGCTCCGGTGCGCGCAGGGCCAACTCCTGGGCAACGAGCGCACCCATCGAATGGCCGACAACGGACACCCGGTCGAGGCCAAGATGGTCGAGCAGGCGAATGGCCTGGTCGGCGTAGTCGGCCAGTTCCGGGTGCTGCGGCGGCAGTGGCGACTGGCCGTGGCCGAGCATGTCGATCGCGATGACGTCGAAGCTGTCGGCCATGCGTTCGAACTGCGGCTGCCAGATCGCGGCGTTCATGCCGACGCCGTGGATGAACAGCACCGGCGTGCCAGCGCCGGCACGGATGAAGCAGGTGCCATCGAACGTTGTGCCCTGTCGCGCCCAGGTGGAAGCGTCAGCCATGCACGTCCCCAAGCTCCTTGAGGTCCTGATAGCGATCGCCGATACGATGATGCGGGCGACCGCCGATCGACGCACCAAGCGCCACCACCAGTTCGTCCGGCGCCGGCGCATCGCCGATCTGGAAATGCACGGTCAGGTAATGCGAGCGCCGTCCTTCGTCATTCTTGTCCATCAGTGGGATCATGATCGGCGTGTTCGGCCCGCCGCGCAGGTTGGTGAAGGCAAGATAGGTCTTGGCGCCGACGGCGCGGCGATAATGATTGCCAAAATGCAGCGTGTGGATCAGCGCCGAGGCATGCTCGATCTCGCCAGACGTGCCGCAAATGGCTGCCTTGCCATAACCCTCGATCGCGTCGCCGGAACCGGCGATGGCAATGATCTCGCGGGATAGGGTCTCTCCGAGCACAGGCGCACAGTCGCGGATCTCGGGCGACAGATCGTCGGTGAAGCCGCGTCCCGCCCAAGGGTTCGTCAGCACCGCGGCGACGCCGATCAGGCGCAGCGGCCGCGGTGCAGCCTTGCCGCCTTCGATCAGCGTGTTCTCGGTATAAGTCACGATCTTGCGGATGGCAGGCTGCATGGAATCCTCGGGTCGGCGATGCCAGGGACCGTCCGATCTCTGTATCATCTTATGGTATACCATGCTATGGAGCACCAAGTACCTTGTCAACCGGGCATGGAATCTGTTTTCGTGGCGGTGCAGGAGCCAAGACATGCCAGACGACACCCTTCGCATCGACCGCAGCGCCAAGACCTTGAGAACGCTGGCGCTGGAGCGCATGCGCGAAGCCATCATGGATTTCCACTTCCAGCCTGGCGAAAGGTTGGTCGAGCGGCCGCTTTGCGACCAGCTTGGCGTCAGCCGTTCCGTCGTGCGCGAGGTGCTGCGGCAACTGGAGGCCGAGGGGCTCGTGCAGATGATCCCTGGGCACGGGCCGGCCGTAGCCAGGCCGGATCTCGGCCGCACCGACGAGATCTATGAGTTGAGGGCACTGCTTGAAGGCATTGCGGCACGCGCCTGCGCCCTGTCGGCCACCGGCGAGCAACTGGCAACGCTCGAACGCGCGCTGGCGGACTTGTTCGGGGCATGGGCGTCGGCGACGCCGCCGGCAGTGATGCGGGCGACGACGAAATTCTACGAGGCGCTGTTCGAGGCCGCCGACAAGCGTGTCGCCTGGGAAATCGTCAGCGGGCTGAATGTCCGAATCAATCAGCTTCGTTCGATGACCATTCTTTCGGAGAACCGCCGCGAGCCTGCGATCAGCGAGATGAACGAGATCATGGACGCGATAAGGTCGCGCAAGCCCGATGAGGCGGAAGCGGCGGCACGGCGACATGTCGAATCGGCTTGGCAGATCGCTCGAGATAAACTTCGCCTGGTCTAGATCCCGGTGAGTTCAGCCTATCCAACCCGTCGAAGGGCCTTGAAGAAAGTGTCTGCTTCCGGGCAATTGAAAAATGCAACTTTACGACTGAGATGGGGCGCAAAGCTGCCGTCCGCCTTCGAGCCTGGAACTGGATGCCCACTCGATCGTTTAAATAGCATAATTTCTCATGAGGAGGAGCGCATCGAGCGAGCGCTCGACCGCGTTGCGGAGATCATCGTCGCGCCTAGTGACCAAGGCGAGGAATGGCTTCCTTTATACGACCACCTAGAACGAGCGATGCAGGATCTTCAGGCGAAGGAAAAAAGTCTCGTCGCAGTACGTGGGCGCGCCAAACGAGCGCAGGGCCGAGCGAAAGCACGTTCCCGAACACCGCAAGAAACGAAATCCATATGGCCCAGTCTCTCTCGTCCGTCAGGCGCTTCTTTGGCGCGATGAGCGCCAGCAATGCTCAGTGACGACGAGGTATTGTCCTCCACGATACACCACCTCTAAGGCTCCACGTTTGACGTTGGGGGCAGCACCACAGCCGGGTGGCGCCCTTCGCGCAGCATCAGCCCGAGAGTGTAATCAACCGCCAGCTTCACGGCACCCAGCGCGGTCCCGTCGTCCCCCAGGGAACTGACGGCGATCCGTGTCGGCCACGCAAGCTCTGCCGCGACACGCTCGACGTTTTCCGTCATCAGCGGGTTTCTGCCGACACCGCCGCCAAGCACGATCAGGCCAGGGTCGAGTATGCCGATACAGCCAGCGGCCAGCCTGCCGATATCGGCGGCATGGCGCGCGACAGCCGCCACCGCCGGTGCTGAGCCCTCCAGAGCACGCGCGAACAGATCCTTGGCCGAGTCGGGCGGCGCGCCTTCCCCAGCGGGCCAGTCGACACGGCAGCGCTCTATTAGCGCCCGAGAGCCGAGATAATGTTCGAGCCCTTCACGATAGGGCGTCTCGCTGGCCGACCATGGAAACGGCATGCGGCCGATTTCGCCGGCCGCACCACCGGCGCCGCGAAACAAACGCCCCTCGGTGATGAAGCCGAGGCCAACCCGCACGCCGACCTGCAGAAAGGCGAAGGTCTGGTGGCCTTGCGCGGCACCAAAATGCATCTCGCCAATGGCCGCGCAGTTGACGTTGTTTTCCAGGACGATCGGCACCTCGATGCTGCGCCGCAGCAGGCCAAGCACGGCGGACGGCCCCCCGGGCCGGTCGAAACGATCATTGGAGACGATGCGCGGCACCGCCACCGCAATGGCGCGCAGCGCGCGAAAACTCTTGGCCACCTTGGCCATTGTGGCACGAGCGACCGACAGCACGACGGCGCCGACCGCGTCGGCATCGCCGGCTATCGTTTCCGGGATCGGTTCTTCCACCGACGCCAGCTTCTGCGCATCCATCGAATAGGCGACGGCGCGCACCTGGGCGGCGCCGACATCGATGCCGATCGCGTAGCCGGCACCTGGACCGATGCCGTAGATCGTCGCCGTGCGGCCAATGGCGCCGCGCTCAATCCCACGCGAGGCGACGAGGCCGAGCGCGCTCAGCTCCGACACCGCCGCCGACATGGTAGGCTTCGACAGGTCGAGCATGGCGCCGAGCTTTGGCCGCGTCACCGGCCCGTGCGAGGCAAGCAGGCGCAGCACCGCCCGGGCGCTGTCGGTCAGATTGGGGATTTCCGCAGCCGCCATCTCAGCCGTTCGACCTTTGCCTGAAATCCTGTCTCCGGTCGGCGAAAGCGCATTCGCTGCCCCGACTCGAAAGCCATATCCTGTCCTCAATGCCTCATTGCTGACCGGTTTGGCAATTTCCGCGATGTCCGGACAAGGACGTCAGACGTCGGTCGGCGACCACGGCTTCAGCTTGGTATCGGTCTGGCGGTAGCGGAACACGATGTCGGTGAGGCCGGCCGCGTCCTGCATGTCGCCGACAATGAGCTGGATGGCGATGATCTCCAGTATGGCATCAGCGATGGCGTTGCCGAGCGCGGGAATCGAGATCACCACCAGCCTGTCGGCTGGAGCGACATCGCTGCGCCGCGTCACCAGCACCGAGGGGCAGCCCAGCGCCGCAAGATCCTGCGCGATCTTCACCTCGCGACCGTCGCCGATGGCGATCAGTCCGGTCGCCGCATCCTGCGATTCCATCGGCCCGTGCAGATAGTTCAGCGTGTCCCATCCCGATGCCGGCACCCGCACCGCCTCGCGTATCAGCATCGCCGCCTCGCCGGCATTGGCGAAGCCGACACCGGCGCCGACGATGTCGATGGATGTTCTGCCCTGCAGCAGCCGGGCCGCCTGCCCGGCAGCGCTTTGAACACCAGATACAACAGTCGCGACCGCGCTGGGCAAACGCGTCCAGTCGAATCTGTTGCCGGCGAGCCTGTCGATCAGCATGCCGAGCGCCAGCAAGGTCCCGGTATAGCCGGTGGAGCTTGCGCCATTGTCGGCGCCAGAATCCGTGGCAAGCACAGCACCAGTCAGATCAGCCAGCGGATTGCCGCTGCCACGGCAGACCGCCAGGCGCGGCGCGCCCGACGCCTCGCGCATGACGTCGTAGATTTCGCGGCTCTGCCCGGAGGCCGACAGCGCGATGAACGCATCGGCGGCTGCATCCGTCCGGCCATAGAGATCGGTCGGCGTATAGGCAAAAGCCTTGATACCGGAGGCGCGCAGATAAAGCGCACCGGCCAGCGCCGCCTGATAGCTGGCGCCGATGCCGGCAAGCCCGATCGTCTTGCCGGCAAAAGCGCCGAGATCGAGGTCGTCAAGCGACGAGGCCACCGAACGCCGGCCGATTTCGA
Organism: Mesorhizobium sp. WSM4833; assembly: GCF_055811095.1. Taxonomy (NCBI): domain Bacteria; kingdom Pseudomonadati; phylum Pseudomonadota; class Alphaproteobacteria; order Hyphomicrobiales; family Phyllobacteriaceae; genus Mesorhizobium; species Mesorhizobium sp. WSM4833. The sequence goes on along the minus strand of NZ_JBVVQG010000009.1, from coordinate 137,137 downwards.
GACTTTCCGTCTGGCGCGCCACCGCCGGGCGATAGCCGATACGCTTCATCATTCAAACCGCTCCAATTCCCGAAGATTGGCCCTGACCGACCAGCAGTCGTTTTGCCAAGGCGACCGCACCCAGCACCGGCGGCTCGCGCAGCAGCAGCACCTGGCTCGACGGCGAGACCTTTGCCATGGCCTCGACGAATGCCGTCATCAACATCGGCTGCTCCGAGATGACCCCGCCGCCAGCCACGACAAGGGCGGGATTGGCGCCGCGTTCGATCAAGAGTTCGACCAATGCGGCCAACCCTGCCCCGCCTTCGCTGATAACACGGATAGCCAGAACCGAGCCGGCGATCGCCGCGTCGAATACGGCATTGGCATAGCGGCCCCAGACCGCGGCACCACGCGTTTCGTTGAGCAGGATGCCAAGCTTGGTCTGGTCGTCTGTACCCAGTTCGCGCATCAGCCCGGCAATCAGCGGGTCACCATCCTGGCCCCGGTCGAGGCTGTGCCGGATTGCTTTCGCCGCCTCGCGCACCAATGCCGGCGCGCTGCCCTCGTCGCCAAGGATCCAGCCCCAGCCACCGGCTGCCAGCATCTTGCCATCGGCCGTGCGTGCCACCGCGATCGAGCCTGTGCCGGAGACGACGCCGATGCCGTCGATATAGCCAGCGGCAGGAACCATCAGCTCGGCATCGTTGACCACCTGCACCGCACCACCGGTCCTGCTTGCCAGCAGCGCCTGGAAGCGAAGGCATTGTTCACCCGTGTCGCAGCCATGCGCGCCAACGGCCAGCACAGCGGGCGCGACCCCGCCGCACAATCCCGCGACGATCCCAGCCAGTGTCTCGGCATCAGTCTCCATCTGGCGAATGCGCCAGCTCTCCGTCACCAGCACCTCGTCGGCGATGCGCTCGCCCTGGCACGCCATGATGCGCGTCTTGGTGCCGCCTATATCCACGCCTGCAATGATTTTCTGGGTCACCATATCCACCGCGCAAGCCGGGCTGCCGCGTCCAAATCCTTGTTAGTTAGGAAACTTTACAAACTATCTTTCCAGACGGCAAGAACTATGATTTGATAATCGTCGTAAAAAGCGCATCAAGCGCGATTGGGAGATTGCAACATGAGCAGGAGAAGGATTGGGCTGGCCCTCGCGGCCGCGTCTTTCGCATGGGGATTGGCAGCCAGCGTAGCGCATGCCACCGACATCTCGTTCTGGACCTGGCGCCAGGAAGACAAGGCCGCCTACAACGAACTTTTCGCCGATTTCACCAAGGCCAACCCGGACATCCATGTGAAGTTCGAGTCCTTCCCGGACGAGAACTATCCGACCATCGTCTCGACGGCCCTGGCCGCGGGCAAGGGTGGCGACGTCATCCACACCCACGCCTATGGCTGGCTCGAGCAGTTCGTGAAGGCCGGCTATTTTGAACCACAGGATCTGACCACGGTGCCTTCGCTCGCCAACCAGCCCGCCGATGCGCTGGTGGCCGGCACCTATCGCGCCGACAAGAAGGTCTATTCGCTGCCCTTCGCTTCGCAGACGCTCGGCCTGTTCATCAACAAGGACGTCTTCGCCAAGACCGGGTTGACCCCGCCGACCACATGGGATGAGTTCATAACCGTCAGCAAGGCGCTGAAGGACAAGGGGTATTTATCCCCTCGCCAACGGCATGGGCACAAGCTGGTTCAACGAGATGTTCGTCGCCATCTTCACCAACCCGTTCCTCGGCCAGGATTTCGTCAGCGACCTGACGTTGGGCAAGACCACCTTCAAGGACCCGCGCTATGTCGCCGCACTCGGCAAGCTGCTCGAATTGCGCGACTACATGCCGCCCGGCTTCGAAGGCATCGACTATGACACCGCCGGCCAGCTGTTCATCAGCGGCAAAGCGGCGATGCTTGCCGGCGGCAGCTTCGACATCGCCAGCTATCGCACCCAGAACCCGGCCATCAACATGGACTTCGTCGCCCCGCCAGTGGCCAAGGCCGGCGATACGCCGCAGGTGACCAAGTTCTTCGACGGCGGCTATGCGGTCAACGCCAAGTCGGCCAACAAGGAGGCCGCGCTCAAGCTGGTCAACTGGATGGGCACAAAGGAGTTCGGCGACAAGTTCTCCGCTCTGCTCGGCAACATCTCGCCGATCAAGGGCGTCGTCATCAAGGACGAGCTTCTCGCCCATGTCGCCAAGTTGAACGAAACCGCCATGCCGCATATCAATGTCGTCTACTTCCGTTTCGAGAAACCGACGGGATCGGAGCTGCTGCAGGGCGACATCACCAAGATGATGTCGGGTTCGATCACCCCGGACCAGCTGGCCGCCGACCTGACCAACGGCCTCGCCAAATGGTACAAGCCTTTCCAGGGCAAGTGACATGAACAGCGGCCGGCGCCACACCACAAAAGCCTTTCCGTGGCGCCGGTCACTCTGGATCGCGTCCCTGCTGACACCGGCCCTGGTGGTCATGGTGCTGTTCGTGCTCTGGCCGCTGCTCTCAGCCTTCCGCCTTGCCTTCTATGAGTTCAACGGCTTGCAGCCGACCGGATTCATCGGCTTCGAAAACTTCCGCAAGGTGCTGTTTGAACAGCCTTACAGCGACTGGACCTGGAATGCGCTGAAGCACAACATCATCGCCTTCGTGGCGCTGATGGTGTTCGAGAACGGCACCGCTTTCCTGCTCGCCTATGCCTTGCTGAAGGCGCTGCCCGGCCACCGTATCCACCAGGTCATCGTCTTTCTTCCGGTCGTGCTGTCGGCGGTCATCGTCGGCTTCCTGTGGAAACTGTTCCTGCATCCGCTGTTCGGCCTGGTGAACCAGACGCTGGCGCTGGTCGGCATCGGCGCCATACCGTGGCTCGGCAACGAACACACCGCACTCGGCAGCGTCCTGTTCGCCAACGTCTGGCACTGGCTCGGCTTCCCCACCCTGGTGCTGCTGGCCGGCATGCAGCGCGTCAGCAAGGAAGTCATCGAGGCTGCCCGTCTCGACGGCGCCGGCGACTATGTGCTGATGACCAGGATTATCTGGCCGCTGATTGCGCCGAGCGTCACCATCGTCACCATCCTGACCTTCATCGGCAGCTTCAACTGGTTCGAAATCCCCTATGTCATGGCTGGCCTCACCGGTTCGCCCGGCGGCGCGACAGATGTGCTCGGCCTCTATTTCTACCGCACCGCCTTCGGTTCGACGACGACCGGGATCCAGGATTTCGGCCAGGGCAGCGCGCTGGCCGTGATGATGTTCATCATCGTTGCAGGCGTCACTGCAATCGCGCTTCGCTACCTGCGCCGTCGCGAGATCGAGCTGTGAGCGCGACAGCCCGCACCGGGCAACCCGCCGAGTTGCTGAAGAATGGCGCCATCCAGCTGATGCTGGCGATCAACGCCGTCATCATGATCTATCCGCTGTTCGTCATGGTGATGTCGTCGTTCAAGACCAACGCCGAAATCTTCAGCTCGCCCTTCGCCCTGCCGGCGCACTTTTCGCTGGCCAATGCCGAGCGGGTGTGGAGCGAAACCAATTTCGTCCGCTACCTCGCCAATTCCGTCGGCATCACCATGGCCGCAGTGGCGCTGATCCTCCTGTTCAGCACCATGGCCGCCTATGCGATTGCCCGCTACCAGTTCAGGCTGAGCGCGCTGGTGCTGATGTTTTTCCTCAGCGGCATGACGGTGCCGCTGAAACTGGCGATCATTCCGCTGTTCATCCAGCTGGATTCGCTTGGGCTGGTCGACAGCTATGCCGGCCTGGTGCTGGTCTATGTCGCCATGGGCATTCCTTCGGCGGTGTTCATCATGACCGGCTTCCTCCGGACCTTGCCGCGCGAACTGGAAGAGTCCGCACGCATGGACGGCGCCAGCGAATTTCGCATCATGCGCTCGATCATGCTACCGCTGGCGCGGCCGGCGCTGGTCATCGTCGCGATCCAGAACGCCGTGCCGATCTGGAACGACTTCTTCTTTCCACTGGTGCTGATCACCTCGGACAATCTCAAGACGCTGCCGCAGGGCCTCACCGTCTTCGTCGGTGAATTCACCACCGACTGGGGCGTGCTGTTCACCGGGCTGACTCTGGCGGCGCTGCCGATAACGCTGCTCTACATCGTGCTGTCGAAGCAGTTCATCTCGGGCATCACCCAAGGCGCGGTGAAATAGACTGCGGTCAAATAGACGAGGAAATCTTCAAGTGGCGAACCAGAACAAGATCATCATCACCTGCGCGGTTACCGGCTCGATCCACACGCCGTCCATGTCGCCGCATCTGCCGGTGAGCGCCCAAGAGATTGCCGATGCCGCGATCGGCGCGGCCGAGGCCGGCGCTGCCATCGTCCACCTGCATGCGCGCAACCCCGCCGATGGCCGGCCCGACCAATCGACCGAGGCCTTCGCGCCCTTCCTGAAGGTGATCAAGCAACGCTCGGACTGCGTGATCAACATCACCACCGGCGGTGCCGCGACGATGAGCGTCGAGGAGCGCGTCAAGCCGGCGGCAACCTTTGCGCCGGAAGTCGCCTCGCTCAACATGGGCTCGATGAATTTCGGTCTCTATCCGATGCTGGAGCGCTTCAAGACCTTCGAGCATGACTGGGAACGCCCCTATCTCGAAGGCTCGCGCGACCGCATCTTCCGCAATACCTTTGGCGACATCGAGCACATCCTGCGCACCTGCGCGCAAAACGGCACGCGTTTCGAGATCGAGTGCTACGACATCGGCCACCTCTACACGCTCGCCCATTTCGTTGAGCGCGGCCTGGTCAAGGCGCCGTTCTTCGTCCAGAGCGTGTTCGGCATATTGGGCGGCATCGGCACCCATCCGGAAGATGTCGCGCATATGAGGCGCACCGCCGACCGGCTGTTTGGACAGGACTACCACTGGTCGGTGCTGGGCGCCGGCCGCAGCCAGCTGCCGATCGCCACCCAGGCCATTGCGCTCGGCGGCAATGTGCGCGTCGGGCTGGAGGACTCGCTCTGGATCGGCAAGGGCCAACTGGCGAAATCCAATGCCGAGCAAGTGCGCAAGGTACGCCAGATCATCGAAGGGCTTGGCGCTTCGGTCGCCACCCCTGACGAGGCACGGCAGATCTTGCAGCTCAAGGGCGGCGACAAGGTCTCTTTCTAAGGAAAATACCAATGAGTGCGCTCACCATATCAGGTGTCGATAAGGCCTATGGCAAGGCGAAGGTCATCCACGGCGTGTCCGTCGACATCGCGTCGGGCGAATTCGTCATCCTGGTTGGCCCGTCCGGTTGCGGCAAGTCGACCTTGCTCAGGATGATCGCCGGCCTGGAAGACATCAGCGCCGGCGAGATCGCGCTCGAAGGCAAGGTTATCAACGATGTCGCGCCGAAATCGCGCGATATCGCCATGGTCTTCCAAAACTATGCGCTCTACCCGCACATGACGGTGCGTGAGAACATGGCCTTCGCACTGACGCTGAAGAAGATCGATAAAAGCGAGATCGACGCCAAGATTGCGCGTGCCGCGACGATCCTCGGACTGCAGGACTTGCTGGATCGTTATCCGCGCCAGCTTTCCGGCGGGCAGCGCCAGCGTGTCGCCATGGGCCGCGCTATCGTGCGCGACCCGAAGGTCTTTCTGTTCGACGAGCCACTCTCCAACCTCGACGCCAAGCTGCGCGTGCAGATGCGCGCCGAAATCAAGGCGCTGCACCAGCGCCTGGGAACCACCATCGTCTATGTCACCCACGACTAGGTCGAAGCCATGACTATGGCCGACAAGATCGTCGTCATGAATGGCGGCATCGTCGAACAGGTCGGCGCCCCGCTCGATCTCTACGACCGGCCGGCCAATCTGTTCGTTGCCCAGTTCATCGGCTCGCCGTCGATGAACATCCTGGACGGCCGCACCACTACGGACGGTTTTGTCGCCAGCGACGGCACGGTATTTCCGCTGCCTGCGTTGGGACAGGGCGAAAGTGCGCTTGCCTGGGGCATCCGGCCCGAACATCTCAAGCTCTCAGACAGCGGCGTGCCGGCGGTGGTCGAAGTGGTCGAGCCGACCGGCGCGGAAACCCTTGTCATGGCCAAAGCCGGCAACAACACGCTGAGCGCGTTGCTGCGCGAGCGGATTTCCGTGATGCCGGGCCAGAAGGTTTTCCTGGCGCCGGACCTCACCCAGTTGCATCTGTTCAACGCCAAGGGTCAGCGCATTATGCGGGTGCGGAACGCATCAAGGGTTATTCGGCAGATGAAATAATCGGCAGGCACTTTTCCCAATTCTCTACTCTCGAGGACCGTGAGCGGGGCAGTCCGCAAAGTGCCCTGGAGATCGCCGCCCGTGAAGGGCGAGTTGAGCGCGAAGGCTGGCGTATACGCAAAGACGGCACTGCGTTCTGGTCCCACGTGGTCATCGACGCCATTCGGCACGAGGATGGCGAACTCCTGGGGTTCGCGAAGATCACACGCGACATTACGGAGCGGAAGAAGGCGCAGGAGTCCTTGGATCAGGCACGTGAGGCCCTTTTCCACTCCCAAAAAATGGATGCGATCGGCAAACTGACGGGCGGCGTCGCTCACGATTTCAATAATTTGCTGATGGCGATTCTGGGTAGTCTTGAGCTGCTCCGCAAACGGCTTCCCGACGATCCACAATTGCTGCGTCTTCTCGACAACGCGGTGCTCGGCGCGCGACGGGGAGCGTCCTTGACGCAGCGCATGCTGGCCTTTGCCCGGCGGCAGCAACTCGATCCAAAGCCTGTCGATTTGATAGGGCTCATACACGGAATGAAGGATCTCTTGGAACGATCGCTGGGCTCAAGGGCGATCATAGAGACGAAATTTCCGCTCTCGCTTGATCGTGTGATGGTTGATGAAAGTCAAATCGAACTCGCATTGCTCAATCTGTGCGTCAATGCCAGGGACGCGATGCCTGGCGGCGGAACGATCGTCATCTCCACTCGGATGGAACAGGTCGGCGAAAGCAAAGAGGCTGGCTTGGCCCCGGGCCCCTACGTCTGCCTCTCGGTAGCAGACGCTGGCGAAGGAATGGACGAAGAAACACTAGCTCGGGCGACAGAACCGTTCTTCACCACAAAAGGCGTAGGCAAAGGCACGGGTCTCGGTCTGTCTATGGTCCATGGGATGACAGAACAAATGGGCGGGCGCCTAGTGCTCAAGAGCTCCAGGGGAACCGGAACCACAGCGGAACTATGGCTGCCGATCGCAACCGCGAGCTCGGAAGTCGCGCGCGGGCCGGATGTTCTTGCCGAGGAAGCCATTGAGACGGCGTCGCTGCGGATTCTGGCAGTGGATGACGATGCGCTGGTCCTTTTGAATACCGCGGCAATGCTCGAGGATCTCGGCCATACTGTCGCGGAGGCGCATTCTGCGGCGGCAGCCCTCAGGTTGCTGGAGGAGCAGCCGTTCGACCTCGTCATAACGGATCATGCTATGCCGAAGATGACGGGCCTGCAGCTATCGAATACGATCAAAGGCCAGTGGCCGAACGTACCCGTCATTATAGCAACGGGCTACGCCGAACTCCCGGGGACTCGCGACATCAAAATTCTCAGCAAGCCATTCACGGAAAAGGAGCTAGCGAGCGCGATAACATCTGTTCGCTTTATTTGGGCCGCCGGCCCGGCCAATGTTCCGTCGAGCCAAACGAAATACCGTCGCTCACGGTTGCTTGACTCCGGCCTGACTGCAACAATATCCCGACTGTGGCGCTCTGGCCTTGCACGATCGCCATCGCGGCGGGTTGATCCATTTACCTGGGGTCTACCGCCAGCCGCGCAACCTTGCATAATGCGGGCAAACTCACTTCCAACTGCAGAGTTACACTATGATGCCAATCTACATCGGGTACGACCCACGCGAAGCCCGAGTCCTCGAGGTGGCGCGATGGAGCGCCTTCCGCCGGACAAGCACGCCGTTGCAGATCCACCCACTGGTGCTCAAAGACCTTGAAGCCCAAGGAATCATGAAGCGACCGATGGAGGTACGTGACGGTAGGCTCTGGTGCCCGATCTCCGAGGCACCGATGGCGACCGAGTTTGCCATATCGCGCTTTGCCGTTCCGTTTATGCGGCAAGGCGGCTGGGCCATGTTCTGCGATTGTGACGTTCTTTTTCTGCAGGATCCCGTCAAGCTGCTCGACGTGGTCGATCCTTCCTACGCGATCATGGCGGTTAAGCACCGGCAACGCGAGTCTGAAGCCGTCAAGATGGACGGACAAACGCAGACGTTCTATCGGCGCAAGAACTGGTCGTCGGTCGTTTTGTGGAATCTAGACCATCCCGCCAACAAACGACTGACGAACGAAATGCTTAATACGTGGCCCGGACGTGACCTCCACGCCTTCAAATGGCTCGAGGATCATGAGATCGGGGAGTTGCCTCTGGCATGGAACTACCTCGTAGGGGCGTCGGCTTCCGAACTCGACCCCGCCGAGGTGTCGCTGGCGCACTACACGCTCGGCGGTCCCTGGTTTGCCGGTTGGTCGGGCGCCACACAATGGGACGAATTGTGGAGCCGAGAAGAAAGCATTCTGCGTGCGTTTGAGGAAAATGCGGTTCAGATCCCCGCATGAAACCTCCGCTTTCGGATCTCTTGCCCGTGCTCTCAAAGCCCATCCTCCGCTTGCCCAGGCTCACGGGTCCCGTCTTGGTCATGGGATCGGCGCCGAATTTTCGCCTCCCGTACGGACATGATGCCGGTTGGGCGCTTGTAACCGTCAACGCTTCCCAGATTTTGGCGGAAACCTTTGGCCTCGCCGCTCCTGATATGGCGCTGATGCGTCGCGGCATTCTGGTTGGCCAAGGTGAGCAGGACTTCTACAAGCGTGACTTGCTAAAAGGGCGGCAGGCAAAGCATCTGATCGTCCCGATCTGGCCTGACGTGGAGGACAAGCTGAAAGCCGGCTGTCGCACCTTCGATTATCGTTACGAGACCTTGCAGGCGCTTACCAGGTGGCAGCTTGCCAACATCGTCTGGCGGCTTAGCGGCAAATTTCACGTATCCCGCGGCTGGCACCGGAACATCTCCACGGGGGCTTTCGCTGTCATGCTTGCGCGTTTCGCCGGCTTCGCTCCGGTTGTGGTCAGCGGGTTTTCCCTGTCTCAGGCCGGGCATGGATACGATAGCCGAAACGCCTTCCGATATCATGCCGACGAAGATGCGGATTTGCTTCGGCGGGTGGCGAGAAGAGGCGAGCCCATCTACGCGGAAGATAGAGACTTCGCCAGAGAAAGCGGATTGCCGCTTTGGCAGGGACAGACGCCATGACCACGGCATCCGCAGACCGACAGGCCCCGGTTCCGCTCCTCCCAGGCAGCGAGCGCTGCGTGGGATTGCCTTTTTGTTTGTGGAACAAACGAGAGGTGCATGGGTCGGAGGTTCCAAGGCTGCCGATCCATCGATCACCACAAGCGGCACATGAGCTCTCTTGGACGTTTGTGCGCGCCCAATGACCAACATCCTGCCCCATCGTTTTGACGTGCTGAATATCTCGATGGCTGATCGGCTGGCTGTCAAATCCATTCTGGTTATCCAGGCGAAGTACATCGGGGACGTCATTCTGACCTCGGCGCTTATGCGAAATCTGCGCGTCGCCTACCCACACGCCATCATGGCCATGCTTTGCGCTCCTGGCCTGCGAGACTTGGTGGTCAGCCAGGGTATCGCAGACATAGCCATCGGATTCGACCCTCGAGGTGGTGGTAGAAGCCTAACCAGGCGCTTGAAGGAATATTCAAGCTTGGTCGCTGAGCTCCGCCGCCGAAAATTCGATCTCACCATCGATCTGACCGACTCGAAGACATCGAGGATAATACACAAGCTGATCGGCGCCCCAATGCGCGTCGGATACGATCCCCCCGAAGTGCCTCTAAAATCTTGGAAAAGTCAGCCTGCCAATATATTTGCTGAAACCTTCGGCCAGGGAGGCGCGCATTACCTGTACCGATATCTTTCGCCGCTGAGAGCGCTCGGGATAACGTCGAGTGAAGTGACACCGAGGCTTGAGCCCACATCCATCGGACGAGGCGCTTCGACCCAGATTCTGGCTCAGAGCAATCTGAATGCAAAAGCTTTCGTCGCGGTGCACGCCGGAGCAAGGTTCGAAGGGCGGTGCTGGCAACCTGAACGGTTCGCCGCAGTGATCGATGAGGTTTATGAAACGACGGGCCTGCGGTCACTGCTGATTGGCGGACCTGACGAGAGCGCAATCGCGCAACGTATCCTGAATGTGGCGGTCAACCCGTTGGCAAGCGTTGTTGGCAAAGCCTCGCTTGAGACACTAACAGCATTGCTTGCGGACGCGTTTATCTTCCTGGGAAACGAGAGCGGCCCAATGCACTTGGCCGCATCGGTCGGAACTCCAGTTGTGGGCCTCTACGGGCTCACTCCCCCAGATGTCTGGGGCCCAGTTGGCGTGCCTTACCGCACGGTTGAGCCGCCATTGCCTTGCCAGTGTGTTGCTCCCCATTTGTGCAAACCCAACAACCCGGGCGGCGTCTACTGCGTGCACCGATTGCCCGTTGCCAAGGTCGCTCAAGCAACACATGAGTTGATAGAGGCGGTGAGACAACAGGGGAATGCATCCGTCAATTCACCTTCTCCCGGCGGCGACGCGCTGATCCTCCCATCGGCTCAGGATCGGAGCCGGTTGCAGTAATGACCTCAGCATCGGCTGTCCGGGTCCTTGGCAAGATCGTCCTGCAACGCTCTCATCGGCTCGCGCTTTTGCATGCGCCGCGGCTCGCCCGGGAGGCGCGACGAGACGGGGCCGCCAAGGCGGCTTAATCAGAGTCAACGGGCCGCCCGTCGACTACTCCAAGGTTGACATGGAAGGCCCGTCGATTTAAGTTCGCGTTAGTGGCCACTAACGCGAACTACTGGACTGCGCTCGGAGATTCGACGAGACGAACGATCTTCGAACTGTTGCTCGAACAGCCTTGTTCGGTCAGCGGACTTGCTCGTGCGCTGCCTGTAACCAGACCAGCGGTCTCTCAGCACCTGAAGGTACTCAAGGAGGCCGGGCTTGTTGCCGACACGCGCTCGGGCAAGGAAAGCATATATCGTATCGATCCCGGCGGCCTGGCAAGTCTGCGCGCGGAAGTCGATCAGTTCTGGAGCAAGACCCTGGCGGGCTACAAACTAGCCGTCGAGCTTCCAAAGAAGGACCAGGTATGAGCAAGCATCCTGCTACCGAGCCTGTAAGGCACTCCGTCGTCGTCGAGGCATCTATGGCGCGTGCCTTCAAGGTCTTCACCGAGGATTTCGGCAGGTTCAAACCTCGCGAGCACAATCTTCTCAAAGTGCCCATTGCTGAGACGATCTTTGAAGCCTGGGTTGGGGGGCACGTTTACGATCGCGGCGTCGACGGCAGCGAGTGTCGCTGGGCTCGTGTATTGACTTACGATCCGCCGAGCCGGCTGGTTCTGAGTTGGGATATCAACCCGCGGTGGCAGATTGAGACCGACCTGAACAAGACCAGCGAATGGGAAGTCCGGTTCACGGCGGAGACGGAGAACCGGACCAGGGTTGAGATCGAGCACAGGAATTTCGAGCGCCACGGCGAAGGCTGGGAGAGCGTGCGCGGTGGGGTCGATAGCGATCAAGGCTGGCCGCTGTACCTGCAGCGGTTCCACGATCTTTTCACCGGTCGGGCGCCCTGACGCCGTGCCGCGATAGCCAAGGACCAGATGCCGAACGGCACGTTCCGCCAAGTCGCATTGCAGGTTCATGACGGTACAAGCGCGCCGCTGTTTGTGGTAAAAGCGACGTTCGAGCTAATCCGCAACGAGCCTTATCCCGATCAGCAAGTGGGAGCCTAACCATCTTGCTGTTGAAAGCGCCCGACGCTTCCAGATGCGAGCGACGGCACGGGTGGAAGACTTGCGCTCCACCATAGCGGAGACCGTCCGCGTTATCGCTGAATAACTGACCCACTACCCTTACCGCCATTGGCTACGGCAAAATGTGCGTATCAGTGCTTCAGTATCTGGCTGAGAAACAGCTTGGTCCGATCGTGCTGAGGATTTCCGAAGAAGCTGTCCGGCTTGCCTTCCTCGACTATCTGGCCGACATCCATGAAGATGACGCGATCGGCCACCGCCCGTGCAAAGCCCATTTCATGAGTGACGCAAACCATAGTCATGCCGTCGCGCGCTAGCGCGGTCATCGTATCGAGCACTTCCGACACCATTTCCGGGTCGAGTGCCGATGTCGGCTCATCGAACAGCATCACCGCCGGCTTCATGCACAGGCTTCGCGCAATGGCGACGCGCTGCTGCTGGCCGCCCGACAGCTGGACCGGGAATTTGTTCGCCTGTTCGGGAATGCGCACGCGCTCCAGGAACTGCAGCGCGGTATTGCGTGCCTCGGCGGCGGAAACGCCCTTAACCCACATCGGCCCGGCCATGCAGTTCATCAGCACGGTCAGATGCGGAAACAGGTTGAAGTGCTGGAACACCATGCCGACATTGCTGCGCACGTCGGCGACGTTCTTCATCTTTGGGTGAAGATGGATGCCGTTGACGGCGATGTCGCCCTCCTGATGCGATTCGAGGCGATTGAAGCAGCGGATCAGTGTCGACTTTCCGGAGCCGGACGGACCACAGATGACGATGCGTTCGCCTTTGTGGACCGTCAGATTGATGTCCTTCAGGGCATGGAACTGGCCGTACCATTTGGAGACGGCCCTGGCTTCAATGATGGGTTCAGCGCTCATCGCACCTTGCTCCTGGCATAGTGCCGTTCGATGCGGGACTGGATCAGTTCGAGGCAGATCGACAGCATCCAGTAGATGAGAGAGGCCGAAATCAGCATCTCCATGTGCTGGAAGGTCTTCTGGCCCAGCGTGCGGGCAAGGAACATCAGCTCCCAGACGCCGATGACCGACACCAGCGAGCTGTCCTTGAGCATGGAGATGAACTGGTTGCCGGTCGGCGGAATGATGACCGGAAGCGCCTGCGGCAGGATGATCCGGCGCATGGTCAGCGAAAAGCCAAAACCCATCGAGCGCGATGCTTCCCATTGACCACGGTCGATGCTCTGGATTCCCGATCGGAAAATTTCGGTCATGTAGGCGCCGTAGCACAGCGAGAGCGCCAGGATGCCGGCGGGGACCGCACCGACCACGAAGCCCAGTTGCGGCAGGCCGAGATAGATCAGATAGACCTGCATCAGGAGCGGCAGGCCGCGAAAGAACGAAGTGTAGAAGCTTGCGATGGCGTAGGCGAAGCCGTTGGTGGAGAGCTTGGCTACGGCACCCAGTATGGCGATCAGGGAGGCGATGATGATGGAGATGGCCGAGACGTAGAGCGTGGTCACCACGCCCTGGGAAATCAGGAATGGCAGCTTTTCCCGGATGAAGGGCAGGCTGAGATGAAAGGTCGCGAAGAAGGCCAGGAAGAGCAGCAGCAGTTCGAACCAGACGATGGCGATCTGGACACGCAGCGAGGCGAAGCCGATCAGGACGACATTGAGGACGAACAGAAGCGCGATCACGAAGGCGATGGCAAACCGACCATAGAGGCCGCTCTGCGACGGTTCGCCGATGACCGGGCGCATCAATTCGCCGAAGCTCGTCGACGTCAGGTTGAAGGCGAGGAAGATCGCAAAGACGACGCCGAACATCGTCGCCACAAACCACGGCTTGTGCACGAGGACTTCAGCTTCGACGGTATCGGGGTAGAGCATAGCCTGTCCCTTCGAATGGTCGGCGGCCCGCACAGGCGAGCCGCCAGCGAACGTCGGAACTACTTTACGGCCGAGTAGTCGACCCCGTACCATTTCCTGGAGAGCGTGCTCAGCGTTCCGTCGCCTTTCATGGCCTTCACGGCATCGGCGATCCTGGCCGAGAATTCCGGGTCACCGTGTTCGATTGCGACAGCCAGGGGCTCATAAAACACCGGATCGCCGATCTGCCTGATCGGATAACCGGCTTTCACGGCATCGACGATGCTGGGCTGCGACGAGACGACGGCATCGAGCCGAACGCCGTCACCGACCCGCAGATCGTCGAAAGCGGTGGTGGAGTTCTCGTAGGAGTGCACTTCCTTCGCGTTGAGCTTGTATTCGAATGGCGGCGCACCGGCCGCGTCGAGCGTCAGATCCTTCTTGGCATAGGCTTCGAAGGTCGATGTCGTCGTCGCGCCGACAACCTTGCCATCCAGATCGCTCAACGATTTGGCCTTGCTGTCCTTGTGAACCGCAACCGCTGCTGGCGTGTAGTAGTAGACAGCGGGAAAATCGAAGATCTCGGCGCGCTTCTTCGTCGGCGTCATCGAACCCACATGCATGTCCCAGCGGCCGACCCAGTTGCCGGCGGTGATGATGTCCCAGCCCGGCGTCACGAACTCGACCTTGACGCCGATGCGCTTGCCGATCTCCTTGGCGACATCGATGTCGAAGCCGTCCAGCTCGTTGCTGGCGTTGAGGAAGGACTGCGGCGCCCAGTTGGCGTCAGTTGCGACCTTGAGAGTCCCGGCCGCCACGACACGGTCCAGCACCGCGCCGGCCTGAGCCGGAAGCGTCGTCAATGTCAGGGCAAGCGAAGCCGCCAATGTAGCCAATTTCAGAGATGTTTTCATGTGCACCGTTCCCCTTGTTGTTGTTGCTAATTTAGAAATGAGACTGCCGTCGCCGTCTTCCGGCGAGGCAGAGGAGGTTTGCCGCGCCGATTGCTCGGAACGAAGGTAAGCCGACGGTCGCGAAACGCTTGTCATGGCGTGTCGGCCTTGGCTTCGTCGCGCACCGCACGCGCGACACGGAAGGCCTCGACACCTGCCGGAACGCCGCAATAGACCGCGATCTGGATCAGGGCCGCCCGCAGCTCGTCGTCGCCAAGCCCGTTGCGCATCGCACCTCGAAAATGCACGCCGAATTCATGCATGCGCCCCAGTGCCGCAAGCATGCCGAGATTGAGCAGGCTGCGCTGCTTGAGATCGAGCGCGGCGTCAGTCCAGCATGTGCCCCAGCAATACTCGTTGAGCATGTCCTGGAGGGGCCTGGAGAAGTCGTCGGCATTGCCGATTGCGCGGTCGACATAGTCGTCGCCCAGTACTTTGCGGCGGACTGCCTCGCCGGCTTTCTGCAATTTTCTATCCATGGCTGGTCGCCCCTGCCCGTCGTGAGTGGTCATTCAGGAAATCCGCAATCAGGCCAGCGACCGGCCCGGGCGCTTCGATCAGGATCGAATGCCGCAACCCCGGCAGGATCTCGAGCCGCGAGCCGCGGATCTGGTCGTGCATATGACGCGCCATGCGCGGGTTGGATCCCTGGTCGTCCTCCCCCGTCACGATCAGTGTCGGCGACCTGATCTGGTCGAGGATGCCGCCGAAATCTGTCTCGGCCAGAACCCGGTAAGCGGCGGCGTAGCACGCAGGATCGTTCTCGGCGTCGCGCCGATGCAGCTCGGCGATCACATCCGGGTTGCGCTCCTGAAACTCCTCGGTCAGCCACCGCGAGAGCGACGCGGCATGGTGCGCACTCGGCTGGCTGGCGGTCAAAGCGGCGAGACGACGCAGAACCGCCTGGCGTTCTTCCGGCAAGCGCCCGGCGACGGTCGCCAGCAGCACCAGCTTTTGAAGCCGATCGGGATGGGTCAGTGCCAGGCGCTGGGCTATAAGGCCGCCCAGCGAGAAGCCGGCAAGATGAAAGCGCGCAAAGCCAGCATGATCGGCCAGCGCCAGCGTATCGCCGACGAAGTCATCAATCTCGTAGCGTCCCTTGATGCGCGCCGACCCGCCATGGCCACGCAGATCAAATGTGAGCACGGTGAACTGATCCGGCAGGCGAGCGACGACGCCGCGCCACGCTTCCAGATAGGAGCCGACGCCATGGATGCAGACCAGCTTCTGTGGCCCGTTCCCGTCGACACGATAGTTGAGCGCCACATCGCCGTGGACGAAGAAACCGGTCGCCATCGCCATCAGTGCCCCACAACGACAGCCCTGGTGCGATTGCGTGCCGCGAAGTGCGGCATGACCTCGTCGACGAACAGCCGGATCGTCTTCTTCTGCAGCTCGAACGGTAGGTTGAAGGTCAGCCCCAGGCAGTACTGGTCGACGCCGGCGGCCTCGTAGTCCTCAAGCTTCTCGATGATCTCGTCGGGCGTGCCGAACATCAGGTTCTTGCGGATGCTCTCGGGATTGTAGTTGTCCTTGCCCTTGACGCTTTCATAAGGCACAGCCTCGGGGAAACCGTTCTTTACCGTGCCGATGTTCTGGAAGAGGTTCTCGAAGGAGCGCCCGTAGTCGATGGCGTGGCGGACCGCGACTTCCCAGTCCTCCGGGCGATCGTAGATGCAGGTGCGGCGTTGCATCATCAGGCGTGGGCGGGGCACTTCCGGATGGTCCGCGACCGCCTTTCGAAATTTTTCGCCGAGCACGGCAATCTCGGCTGCGGGCGCTGAAAGCGGCGTCGACAGGATGTTGGCACCGATGCCTACGGCCCAGTCGAATGTGCCGGGGTCACGTGCCGCCACCCAGATCGGCGGATGCGGCGTCTGCAATGGCTTGGGCACGCCCGCGGCCAGCGGAAACTTCCAGTAGTGGCCGTCATGCGCATAATCATCGGCCCACAGTTTCTTCACCGCCGGCACCAGTTCCTTGAGGTAGGCGACGCCCTCCTGCTGTGGCATGCCGCCGGCCATGCGGTCGAACTCGTATTGATAGGACCCACGGGCTATGCCGAACTCCAACCTGCCGCCGGTCAGGTGATCGCAAAGGGCGGCTTCGCCAGCCAGGCGGATCGGGCTCCAGTACGGCGCCACCAGCGTCGAGGTGCCAAGCCGGATCTGCTGCGTGTGCTGCGCCAGCCAGGTCAGGGTCATCAACGGATTGGGCGAGATGGTGCACTCGATCGTATGATGCTCTGCCGTCCACAGCGTCTCGAAGCCGCCGGCGTCGGCCATCTGCGCCAGCTCGAGCAGATTGCTCTTCACCTTCGACATCGGCATGTCGGGCGAGAAGCGCTCCATGGTCAGCGACACTGCAAACTTCATTTCTGTTGTCCCGTCCTTTGTGGTCGGTGTGGATGATGCTCAGCGCAGGCGGATGACGAATGGGTCCTGCATGACCCCGGAATAATCGATCATGATGTTCTTCAGCCGCGAGAACTCCTCCATCACGTCGAAGCCTCCCCTGCGGCCATAGCCGCTTTCCTTGAAGCCGCCATTGGCCGACATGAACGACGAGGCGCGATAGGTGTTGATCCAGACGGTTCCGGCATCGACATTGCGGGCAAAGCGCAGCGCGCGGTCGATGTCCTTGGTCCAGATGCCGGAGGACAGTCCGTAGCGCGTGTCATTGGCGAGCGCGGTCATCTCCTCTTCCGACGAGAAAGGAACCACGCCGACAACCGGACCGAAGATTTCTTCCTGCATGAAGTCCATGTCGTTGCGGGCGTCGACCATGACGGTCGGCTCGAAATACCAGCCTTCCGCGAGCTCGGCCGATTGCGGTCTGCGGCCACCGGCCGCGATCCTCGCCCCCTGATGGACGCCCGAGGCGACGTAGCTTTCAACTTTGGCAAGTTGTGCCGACAGCGCCAGCGGACCCATGTCGGTATCGTCATTCAGGGGGTGGCCCACCCTGACCCCCCTGGCGCGCTCGACCAGCGCGTCGACGAAACGGTCATAAATACTGGCCTCGACGAAGCAGCGCGATCCGGCAACGCAGCTCTGGCCGGCGGCGGCGAAGATGCCGGAGACGACGCCGTCGACGGCATGGTCCATGTCGACATCGGCAAAGACGACCTGAGGCGATTTCCCGCCAAGCTCCATCTGGCACGAAACCAGGTTCGCCGCAGCATTTGCGGCAATGCGCCGGCCGGTGGCCGTGCTGCCAGTGAAGACGATCTTGGCGATGTCGGGATGACGCGTCAGCGCGTCGCCGGCGCTGGTGCCGGTGCCGGTCACGACATTGACGACGCCGGCGGGGAAGCCGGCTTCCATTATCAGTTCGGCCAGCGCCAGCGTCGAGGCGGTGGCGTGTTCGGACGGCTTGATGACAACGGTGTTACCGATGGCAAGGCAAGGCGCCAAGGTGCCGGTGAGCAGCATCAGCGGCGAGTTCCACGGCGTGATCATGCCGACGACGCCAAGCGGCTCGCGCATGTTGAAGTTCAGCATGTCAAGCTTGTTGACGGGGATGGTGTCGCCCAGCAGCTTGTCGGCCATCCCGGCGAAATAGCTGTAGGAATCTGGCATGGCGCGCATCTGCGCCCGCATCTCCTTGAGCAGCTTGCCATTGTCGCGTGTCTCGATCAGCGCCAGCTCGTCGGCATGTTCGAACACCAGTTCCGCCAGGCGATAGACGAGCTTCCCGCGGTCGGTCTGGGTCATGCGGCGCCAAGCCGGATCGGCAAAGGCTGCTCGCGCAGAGGCCACAGCGGCATCGACATCGGATGCGTCGGCCTCGGCCAGTTCATACCAGGACCTGGCGGTCGTTGGATCGTAGCTTGGAATATATTGCCCGCCTTTCGGTGCGACGAAACCGCCGCCGATGAACAGCTGCTGGCGGGAATTCTCGATCGATTTGACTGACGTCTTCATGGCTGTTCCTGTTCGGCGTCCTTGGGGCTTTGCATCCATGGCTTCGAACCGCCATCAATGCTGGCGAGACGCCCGCCATCGCCCGAATCCATGTAGATGCTGAAGCGCTCGTCGTGCCGCTCGCGGCTGTAGCGGCGCAGCAGCGCGCGGATTTCGCGCGCCGGAATGTCTTCGTAGGGAAGGTCCGCCAGCGGAAAGAACTTGAATCCCGCGGGCAATGTGAGGGCGGCGGAAGCGCCGGAGAGCCGGGCGCGATAGATGAGGTAGCCGGGATCGCTGTCGGCGACATCGAAGACGGAATAAAGAAACGTCTCATCCGGAAGCAGCGTCAGTGCGTCGCCGCCTTCGAGCTTGAGTTCGTTTTCCGCCTTGCGGCTCTTGGCGCTGGGCAGCACCCAGCCGCCCTTGCCGTCGGCGCGCAACAGGATGTTGCCTTCGGCTTCGATCAAATAGCCGACGATCATCGAGTGGGAAGCAAGCCAGCCCGGTGGCAGTGGATCCTTCACCGAGGCATAGCGTCCGCGGCAAAAGCCGAGCGGTGCCGACGGACTGGTGCCAAACGCCTGCACGGCTCCGATGAGAACGACATGGTCGCCGGCATCGACGCGGTTGTGCACGGTGCAGTCGAACCAGGTCAGGCATTCGTTGAGGATCGGCGCCCCGGTGTGGACACGGTCATGGCTGATCGAGCCGAACTTGTCGTGCGCCTTCGAGGCGAAGACCGCCGAGACGTCGGTCTGCCCCTCATGCAAAAGATTGACCGCGAAAGAGTCGGACGCGTTGAACGCGGCATAGCTGGCAGCGGCCTTGCCGACGCAAACCAGAAGCAGCGGCGGATCAAGCGAGACCGACGTGAAGGAGTTGGCCGTCATGCCGCGCGGCGTGCCATCGGCGTCGCGGGTGGTGATGACTGTGACGCCGGTCACGAAGGTTCCGAATGCCCTTCTCAGTGCAATCGGATCGATCGTTGGCTGTGGGGTCGTCAGCATCTGGCCTCGTGTTCCCTCTTCGTATTGCACGAGACGTTAGCCGCTGACCTGCAACCGTTCTTCCTCCTGTTGATAGGAACAGTAGGCAGAGAGGCTGCTGTGTTTGCGAGCAAGGATCGCGGACAACAACGCAAACGGCAGGGAAGAGTCCCAGGCTGGAAACAGTCCGCACGGCGGAGGCTGGAACGATGCTATCTTTCGACCGAAGCGCGGTTGTCGATGACCTCGCGCAAGCGGATGGCGAGCTCGAAAGCAAAGCGCCGCTCAGGGGTATCGAGATCGACACCGAACAGTTCCTGGATGCGCGCCAGCCGGTACCGCAAGGTGGTCACGTGCAGCCCCATCGCATCAGCGCAGGCCTGGCTGCGGCAGCCTTCGCGCAGATAAGAGAACAACGTCTCCATATAGGGGGTGCCGTGCTGGCGATCGTGATCGGCGATGGCGCCGACACTGTCCTGCACGAAGCTCCGCACATCCTCCACCTCGGCGGCCGCGATCAGCATCGGCAGCGGGCCGAAATCCTGGCTGGCAAAGACGCCGGTCCGGCCGAACGAGCGTCCGATACGGATCATGCGCCGGCAGCGATCCCATGCCGGGGGATAGTCCGCAAGTTTGGTGCAGAGACCGGAAAGAACGACGAACGGTTCCTGGCCGAATTGGCGCCCCAGTTCCTCGGCAACCTTGCGCAGCAGCTTGGCGATACGGTTCCTGTCTTCGCCCAGCTCAGCCGGGATCAGGCAGACGAGGCCATTGTCGACGACGATGATGTCAGCCGCGACCGAGTTCTGCTGCAGCAACCGGATCACCGCATGATGCGGATCGACCAGACGTCCGGCGCTGCTTTGGGCGGCTTCAGGCAGATCGATGAGGATCATCTGCTTTGGTGATGCCAGCCCTACGCCAAGCCGCTGCGCCCGCTGCATTACATCGGCGGGGTCGTGCCAGCGATGCTCGACCACCTCCATGAACAACTCCGTCAGCGTGCGTGTCTCGAATCGGAAGCGGATGAAGCTGCGCATCATCTGGACGCTGAGCGCGAATTTGGCGCTGTCGAGCAGGAGCAGGTCGAGCTGGCTGAAGGGCTCCTGCATGGTGAAGATGACCATTGCCCCGACAGCCTCGGCATCAACGCTCAACGGTTCGATCTTCGCGGTGAGACGCAGACGGCGCATGCCGTCGTCGAGGAAGAATGTATGAGCCTCGCTGTGCGGCTGATCCACCGCCGACCGCGCGACCTTCATGATCTGCCGGTGCAGGCTGGTGCTGGCGGCAAGCTGCCAGGCCGCGTCGTCGAAATGCTTCTCGCTCGGTGAGCGGCTGGCGACGATCAGGTTGGCGGTGAAATCGACCACGACGACGGGGTTGGGCACAAGTGCTGCGATCCTGCCTGCAAGCGAAGGCATCGAGCTTTCGGCCAAGGCCTGCTGCAGCAGCGACGTGTGTGCCTGGAGCGCCTGCTGGAGCCGTTCCGATGCACGCTTCTCCTCGCGCAGCTTGTGCTGTTTCTCGACAGCGATTTCACCGAGATGGACGATCATCCCGATGAAGGCGAGATCGTCGGCGCTGACGTCCATGATCTCTCGCGAGATGACGCTGAGCACCATCGGCCTTCCGGCCTCGTCGACGCAACTCATCGGCATTACCAGAACGCTGCGGTAGTCGCGTTCGAAAGCCTCTATGCGATAGCCAGGAAACTCCTCCGAGACCCGGGCATCCCTGATATAGACGGCCTCGTTGCGTTGCAGGGCGACGATCGACGGACTGGTGGCGAGTTCCCAGCGGTCGGGGAGCGACCGCTGGATCAAGGTCGGGTCATGGCGAACGATCACGTAAGCATGGCCATGCGGTGCGTCGATGCTCATGATCGACCCCATCGTCCATCCGGCATGCCGGCAGGCGGCCAGCACCAGATCACGCAACACCGTGCTGAGATCGCCGCCTGAGTTGATCAGGCTGGCGGCGTCGCGTAACGACAGGATTTGCGACTGATGGTTCACTGGTGCGACTGTTCCGGCTGACCGATCTGTTCCTGTTGGCACTGCGAGCGCCGATATAAGCAATTCGCGGCCGAGTGAAGCTACACGTCTTCCGAGAGCGAGACATCCGGTTTTTCCTCTGAAGCAGAGGAAGACGCGTGGTGCGCGCCTTCCTAGGCTGGCCCTTTCGAGTTTGGGCAGGAAGGACCGTTGGCGCGAATGGAAATCAGGAAAGTCTGCACCTTCATCGACGAGGTTCTGATCGAGGGCGGCAAGGTCGCTGGCAAACCGGTCACATCGATCGTCGTCGCCGCCGTGTTGAAGAACCCGTGGATGGGACGGGGCTTCGTCGAAAACCTTCGCCCCGAGATCATCGACATCGCCCCCAGGCTCGGCGCCGAACTGACCCGACGGCTGATTGCACTGATGCCGACGGCGGAGATCGAATCCTACGGCAAGGCTGCGGCTGTCGGCCTCAATGGCGAGATCGAACATGCCTCGGCACTGATCCACACGCTGCGCTTTGGCAATCTGTTCCGCGATGCCGTCGGCGGCACCACCTATCTCGAATTCTGCAACACTAGAAATGCCGCGGGGGCGTTGTTGTCACTGCCAATGATGCACAAGAGCGAGAACGGGAGGCGCTCGCATTTCATCACCGCGAACTTCCAGATCGCCGATGCACCGGGTGCCGATGAAGTGCTGGTTGCCATTGGTGCAGCCAACGGCGGACGCGTTCACGCCAGGATTGCCGACAGGTTCCAGGATATAGCGGAAATGGACGCGGAAAACGGCTCCTCCTGATAATCGGAGTCGTGTCAGGTCGTAGACCGACCAGCCTTTGTCCTGTCTTTCAAGCGCGCCACTGCGGGATATTGGCTGCGAAAGGCCTTCTACAAACCGGGGTGGCTTCTGGGAAGCGGGACCTTGTTTCGTGCAAGGAGCCGACCTATTCTAGGCTCCGTCGCGAAAAACAACTGCCTGACCACTGTCACCTTCGTCAGGCAGTCGAGTACACGTCAACTGTGCACAGCACGGTTCGGCCAGCGTCTCCGAGAGCAACCGTCTGACGATGCGTCAGACTGATGGCAACCGTCATTCCGACGGATGCATTGGAGCGCTAAAAATGCGAAATCGTATTGCAATCATTGGCGCGGGCCTTGGTGGCCTCACGCTTGCCCGCGTTCTTCATGTCCATGGCGTTTCAGCCACGGTCTATGAAGCCGACGCCTCCTCTGCCTCGAGAGCGCAGGGGGGACTTCTCGACATTCACGCATACAACGGTCAGCTCGCCCTCAAATCCGCAGGTCTGTTTGACTCGTTTCTTCAGCTCGTCCGTCCTGGCGAAGATGCAAAACGGATTGTCGACAAGGACTTCCATATCCTGTTCGACAGGCCGGGCAGCCACAGCGGCGAGCGTCCTGAAGTGGACCGGGGCGAACTTCGCAAGATGCTGATCGATTCGATCCCCGCCGATATGATCCATTGGAACCATAAGGTCACGTCCGTGGCAGCTACCGAGGATAATGGCCATGAGATCACCTTCATGGACGGCTCAAAGGTGACCTGCGACCTTATCATTGGGGCCGATGGCGCGTGGTCGAAGGTCCGTCCACTGCTTTCTGATTCAAAGCCGGCCTACACAGGAACGTGTTTCGTCGAGACATTCCTTTTCGATGGCGACACGCGCCACAAGGCAAGCGCAGAGGCGATCGGCAGCGGCACGCTGATGGCCGTTGCGCCCGGCAAAGGTATCCTGGCGCATCGCAATGCCGACGGAAGTCTTCATGTCTACGTCGCCTTGAACAAACCGGAAGACTGGATCGCTTCGATCGATTTCAGTGACGCTGAAGCTGGGCTGGCTCGTATCGCCGGGCAATTCGAAGGATGGGCCTCGCAGCTGACTGCCCTGATCACGGACTGCGAAGCCGATCCAGTGCTTCGACCGATCCATGCGCTCCCGGTGGGACATCGCTGGAGCCGGGTGCCAGGCGCAACTTTACTCGGCGATGCCGCGCATCTGATGTCCCCATTCTCCGGTGAAGGCGCCAACCTTGCCATGCTTGATGGTGCGGAGCTTGCCCGGGCGCTCCTTGCCTATCCTGATGACGTCGAATCGGCGCTCAGTGTCTACGAAAAGAGACTCTTCCCACGAAGCGGCAAGGTGGCCCAGGAAGCGGCGCAGAATCTCGAGCGGTTCTTTGACAACACTGCCCCGCAGAGCGTGGTCGATCTGTTCAGCGCCATCCAGACATCGGCGAATACGCCGCTGCGGTCATGGCAATCGAGCCAGGCATGACGCGCTGAATTCCCCGACCCAGGGCGGCGGCCCGCAAGGTCTGCGCTCCGTGGGCGTGCTGAAACGGGCTTGACGCAATGGGCTTGACTTAGGAAATGATCATATCCTAATCATGCGCGATGACAGACTTTGAAAAAGAGCGGCTCAATGCCCGACCCGGACGACCGAGGGAATTCGAGATCGATCAGGTGCTTGACGACGCGATCGTCCTATTCAGTCGGCAAGGATACAGCGCCAGCTCGGTCGCCGATCTTTCCGAGGCCCTCAAACTGACCGCCGGCAGCATCTACAAGGCGTTCAAGGATAAACGAGGGCTTTTCCACGCAGCGCTTGGCCGCTATGTCGAGCGGAGCAATGCACGGATGTTGGCGGCCCTCCGGGATGCTCCCGATGGCCGCGCGCGGGTACGCTGCATGTTGTCTGAATATGCCAGGCTCAGCCAAGGCGAGACGGGACGTACTGGCTGTCTGGTTGTCGCGAGCGCAATCGAGTTCGGGGCCTCTGACCCGGAACTCGCGGGTCACATCGGGCGCCTGCTCAACGCACGCGAGCAGCAACTCCGCTGCTTCATCGACGAGGGCCGGACGGACGGGTCGATCGCCAAGCAGGTCGACAGTGAGTCGGTTGCACGCGCGCTGCTGTGCGTGGCTCAGGGCATCCGGGTTCTCGGAAAGACCGGACAGAACTCCATAGCCGGTGTGGTCGATCAGGCGATGCGGCTTCTCGATTGATTTGCCAAATTTGGAAATGATCATTCTCTATTTGAGGAAGCTTTCATGACTCATGCATTCAAATCTCGCGAGGCGCCACAC
Source organism: Mesorhizobium sp. WSM4833 (assembly GCF_055811095.1). NCBI lineage: Bacteria > Pseudomonadati > Pseudomonadota > Alphaproteobacteria > Hyphomicrobiales > Phyllobacteriaceae > Mesorhizobium > Mesorhizobium sp. WSM4833. The sequence goes on along the minus strand of NZ_JBVVQG010000009.1, from coordinate 112,546 downwards.
CGCCAGAGCGCGTCCTGGCACAGCGCGCCGGGCGGTCATGCATGCCGTCAATCCCAAATTCATCCCTCGCAACCATCGCATCGAGGCTATGATCCAGGCGGCGCTGGGCGGGGACTTCACACCTTTCGAGGAGATTTTGAGGGTCATCAGCCGGCCCTTCGATGAGCAGCCGGACATGGAACGCTATGCTGACCCGCCACGCCCGGATGAACGCGTCCTACAGACATTCTGCGGCACATGAGACATTGAATGATGGCCGGTTAACATGTGCAAATGCGGAAGACCCTTCGCAAGCTACCGTCGTGAGTAGTCGGAAGCGTCTGATCTATGACGATTATGGACTCACGGAAGCTTGTCGATCACCCGTGCCGATGCTTCCACCGTTGCAGCTAGGACTACCTGAGCGTCGGGCGGCGGGTGCTGGGAGACAGATCTTGAGCGTCAAGGCTCCGCAATAAATTGGTCGCGTTCAATTTCACTGCAATCAGAGAACACCCTCCGGAACCAGTTGCCCCGCATCGAGTTGCTATTCCGCCTCGCTTTTGAGCGCGAACGGGAGAACACAGGATGGCACCCACTAAGAAGGCATCACCGAAGGGCCTGAACGAACTTTTCCACGACACGTTGAAGGACATCTATTTCGCCGAAAAGAAGATCGTTGCGACGCTGCCGAAAATGGCAAAGGCCGCTCAAAGCCCAGATTTGAAGGCGGCGTTCGAAAAGCACCGCGAGGAAACGAAAGAACACGTTGCCCGGCTCGAACAGGTTTTCGAAGTGATCGGCAAGAAGCCGCAGGGAAAGACGTGTGCGGCTATTGTGGGCATCACCGATGAAGGTGCCGAGATCATGGAGGAATATAAGGGCACACCTGCCCTGGACGCTGGCCTGCTGGCTGCGGCCCAGGCTGTGGAGCACTACGAAATCTCACGCTATGGCACACTGAAGACCTGGGCCTCCGAACTGGGGCTGGATGAAGCTGTTTCGCTCCTCAATTTAACCCTTGGAGAGGAAAAGGCGACCGACGAGGCGCTGACACAACTCGCTGAACCGGCTGTCAACATGGCTGCCGAAAACGTGTAGTAGCCCCACCAGGCGAAGACTGGCCCGTCGCTACGCGAATCTCACGGGAGGTATCAATGGGATATCTAGGTACGCTCGTTTCAAGACTACTCGGCAAGAAGCCCGGCCCCGCTGGCAACGGCGATATGCGCAAGTCGACTGGCGCGGGTCCTGCAATAGCAGCGCATTCGAAAGACGCGAAGACAACGGCGCCGACCGGCCAGAACCGATCGGCGGCAGCAAAAGAAAAATGACCGACGCCGTAGGAGCGTAGTCACTGGACAGCCAACAATGCGCCCATTTCCGGTCAACCCTTTGAAGCAGGCGGTTCGGTCCTGTCCAGACTGACCCCGTCAGGTCGACTCGCAAGGCTTGCAACCAGTACAATAACAGTGTCATCAGTACAAACATCGACAAACGGTCTAAATGGTTGATGGAACGTATGTTATATTTCCTTCCTCTCTAATTCGACCGATGCGCAATATTATGCCCTACAGAAGACCCACTGAATGAATTACGCAGGTCCAAAGGATCGTAATTAAACCTCTAATAGGCCATTCCAGATTTCGAATGCAGTTCAGCTCGGGAAGGAGGGTGGCAAAACCCAATCCCGGAGGCGCCTGGACCTTTAGACCAATGCTATCGGTAGGTAGCGGATGATGATCTCGTCCTGCCGGAAACGGCGCTCCAACTCCGCTCGGCGCCTTCGCCAATCGGGCAGATCGACTTCTTCCGTCATCACCTCGAAGATGACAATCTCGTCCATGTCGGACTCTTTTCCCTCCCTCCATACCCCTTCCGCGGGCGTCCGAAAATACGCGGTGACACCTTTGAACGTATTGGCGAGTTCGTCCTTCACACGATCGAAGTCTTCCTTGGCGAAGGGCTCACCCGCGTTGTCGGAACGAGGAAGCAGGATCTGGACAAGGTGCATGCGGCCGCCTCCAAGCTCTTCCAACGGCGGCGACCGGCATCATGTTCCATCGGCTGACGCTGCGGGCAAAGGCGCAAATGTGAATCAGGCTGACAGGAAGTTCCTGCATTCCGTGACTCCAGATGGGAATCCTGGCCTTGCGTGAAAGTGCTGCCACCCGCAGCCAGCCCGTGACACCGCCGCAGTTGGAGGCGTCTGGTTGGATGTAGGCGAGCCTCGACCAAGCAAAGGCGTGCCCGAGTCCTCAAGACATGCAGGTTTTCTCCCATTGCCAGAGGCCTACAGGCCTGCAGGTGCCTTGGCGATGCTGGCGCAGCGTTCATAGGTGCCGGCACAATGGTAACACGATCTCGGCCGCGGATATTGCGCCAGCGACACGGACAGACGGCAACCTTGCATCGGCGCACGCGGCTGCGCAATTTTTTGCAAAAGCAGGAACATAGCTGCATCGCCCAAGTTAAATAGCGACGGCATTGGACCACGGACTCATTTTCGCATTTTCCAGGCTGCCAGAATGCTCCGGGGTTCTTTGATGCTCGAACGAATGGGCAGGACAATGTATCGCTGTCGGCGTTTGCTATCAGCCTTTGCTCTGGTGTTGTTGACGAGTGGCCTGTTCCCACAGGGCCCAGCCATGGCACAGGCGCCCTGCCCGGCCGACCACGATAAGCTGCTCGCCGCACTCAAGGCCAATGTGAAAGCAAGCGGCGGACCTGCCAACGGAGGCTTTGAGACCAACGAATGGGCCGCTGTCGTTGCTCGCGACGGCGCGGTGTGCGCGATCGCTTTCAGCGGTCCCACCGCCGATTCGCAATGGCCAGGCAGTCGCCTCGTCGCGGCGGAGAAGGCCAATACAGCAAATGGGCTCAGCCTGGCGCAAATGGCCCTATCGACGGCCAATCTCTACGCGGGGACGCAGCCGGGCGGGCCGCTTTTCGGCTTGCAGGAGACCAACCCGGTCAACCAGGCCGCAGCCTATGCGGGCGATCCCAAAACGTTTGGAAGTGCCAGCGATCCTCTCGTCGGCAAGCCAATCGGAGGCGTCGTCGTGTTTGGCGGCGGGCTTGCCCTCTATGACGGCAAGAGCATCGTCGGAGGCCTCGGGGTCTCAGGAGATTCCTCATGCGCCGATCACAATGTCGCCTGGCGTGTTCGCGCGGCGCTTGGCCTCGACAAGGTTCCCGCCGGGGTCAATCCCAATCGCAAGGACGCCATCGTCTACGATGTCGATCCCGGCGGCAAAAGCGCCTCGGGCTGGGGCCATCCGCTTTGTGCCGGCACCGAGGCTGACATCGCGGCGGAGCTCGGCGCCGGCGTGGGAGGCTCGATCCACAAATGAAAGGCATGCTGCACCCGGCACCAGCGCGCGTTGACGCAGGACACGGCGCCCGCGCATTGGCGACCGAGAATTCCTTTCGCACGGGCATACTCTCGGTGATGCTGCTGGCATGCGGCCTGTTTCTGAGCGGTGCCTCGGAGCCCGCATCGGCGGCGGCTATCGCGCCGCCCGCCGCCGCGGCGCCACCCGATGACGGGCAATGGACAATGCCGGCCAAGAACTACGCGTCGACCCGCTTCAGCGAACTCAGCGAGATCAACGAAGGCAACGTCAAGAACCTGCAGGTCGCCTTCACCTTCTCGACCGGCGTAAACAAGGGCCAGGAAGCAGCGCCGCTGGTCGTCGGCAACAACATGTACATCGTCACGCCCTTTCCCAACATCGTCTACGCGCTCGACCTTTCCAGGCCGGGCGCGCCGATGAAGTGGAAGTACGAGCCCAACCCCGAGCCGGCGGCACAAGGAGTGGCCTGCTGCGATGTCGTCAACCGCGGAGCGGCCTTCGCCAACGGACGCATCTTCTTCAACACGCTGGACGGCCACACGATCGCGCTCGATGCCAATACGGGCAAGCCGATCTGGAACACTCATATCGGCAACATCAACATCGGCGAGACCATCACCATGGCGCCGCTGGTGGTGAAGGGCAAAGTTCTGGTCGGCAATTCCGGCGGCGAAATGGGCGTCCGCGGCTGGGTCAAGGCGCTGGATGCCGGAGACGGGCATGTTGTCTGGACGGCTTATGGCACTGGACCCGACAAGGATGTGCTGATCGGCCCGGACTTCAAGCCCCACTACGACATGGACAGGGGCACAGACCTTGGCGTGACGACATGGCCACCGGAAGCCTGGAAGATCGGCGGCGGCAATATGTGGGGCTGGATCTCCTACGATCCGGAGTTGAACCTGATCTTCCACGGCACGGGCAATCCAGGACCGTGGAATCCGGATTTGCGGCCAGGCGACAACAAATGGACGTCCGGTATTTTCGCGCGTGACGCCGATACCGGAGCGGCGAAGTGGTTCTATCAGTGGAGCCCGCATGACCTCCATGACTATGACGGCATCAACGAGCAGATCCTTCTGGACATGACCTGGCAAGGCAAGCCGCGCAAGGTCCTTGTCCGACCGGAACGCAACGGCTACCTCTATATCCTCGATCGGACCACTGGAGAGGTGCTATCGGCCACAGCCTATGGCCCGGTCAATTCCAGCAAAGGCGTCGATCTGAAGACCGGCCGCCTGATTGCAAACCCTGACAAGAGAACCGGCACCGGCAAGGTGGTCCGAGACATTTGTCCGACGGCATCCGGCCTCAAGGACTGGCAGCCATCGGCGTTTTCGCCGAGGACCGGCCTGCTCTACATCCCCCACAACAATCTCTGCATGGATGAAGAAGGCGTCGAGGTAAACTACATCGCAGGCACGCCCTATGTCGGCATGAACGTACGCATGATCCCCGGGCCGGGCGGCAATCGTGGTGCTTTTACCGCCTGGGATGTTGCCGCCGCCAAGCCGGCCTGGGTCCTGAAGGAGAACTTTCCGGTATGGAGCGGCACCGTCGTCACTGCCGGCGATGTCGTCTTTTACGGGACCATGGAAGGCTGGTTCAAGGCGGTCAGCGCCAGGACCGGCGATCTGCTTTGGCAGTTCAAGACATCGTCCGGCATCATCGGCCAGCCAATAACCTATCGCGGCCCCGATGGGCACCAGTATGTCGCAATTCTGTCAGGCGTCGGTGGCTGGGCCGGCGCCATCGTTTCGGGCGACTTAGACCCACGCGATGCCACCGCGGCACTTGGCTTCGTCAACGCGATGAAGGATCTGAAGAACGCTACCACGGCGGGAGGCACGCTTTATGTGTTCCGGCTGCCTTGATGGATTGAACTTGACCGTACGTCCGGCGCGAAAGGCGTTCCAACGGGTGGCGATCGGCATGGCCGGGCTCGCCTTGTTGCTCTTTCCGGCTGTTGCCAACGCACGTGAATTGAGAGTGTGCGCCGACCCGAACAACATGCCGTTTTCCAATGCGGCCGGTCAAGGCTTCGAGAACAGGATCGCGGAAATTGTCGCCACTGATCTTGGCGCCAAGCTGACGTATACCTGGTGGGCGCAGCGCCGTGGCTTCATCCGCAACACGCTGAAGGCAGGCCTTTGCGATCTCGTGCCCGGCACGCCTGCCAATCTCGAAATGCTGCGCACCACCACGCCTTACTACCGTTCGTCCTATGTCTTCGTGACCCGCCAGGACGGCCCGGACGTGACGTCCTTCAACGACCCGCGGTTGCAAGAATTGCGCATCGGTGTTCAGCTCATCGGCGACGATGGCGCCAACTCGCCGCCTGTCCAGGCGCTTGGCCGCCGCGGCATTGTCGGGCACCTCATCGGCTACCCCGTCTATGGCGACTACTCTGCTCCCAACCCCCCGGCGCGCATCGTCGAAGCTGTCGCGAACGGCGAGATCGACCTTGCCGTGGTCTGGGGTCCGCTCGCCGGCTATTTCGCGCAGAGGCAAAAGGTGCCGCTCCGGATCACGCCGGTCACGCCTCGCATCGATGGACCGCAACTGCCGCTGATGTACGACATCTCAATGGGTGTTCGACGCGAGGACGATGTGCTGCGTGGCGATGTGAATAGCGCGCTTGCCCGACACAAGGCCGAGATCGACGCGGTTCTGGCGCGATACGGCGTACCGCGTCTGGACATGGCCGGGAGACCGGCCCGATGAGGCGCGCTCTGGCGATGTTGCTGCCCTTGACACTGGCCCTGGTCGCCTGCCAGCGCGAGGAGCGCGACACGCGACCGCAATCGGCGCTCGGCTCAGGTGAGCAGCCGACGCCTGTGACCACGTTGGAGCCGGGCGGACAGCGACCCTCCCCCACCGACAACAAGGCGGCGAGCTTCGAGGCCAACGCCTTCCACATGAGCGAGGGCAAACGCCTGTTCGGCTGGTTCAACTGCTCGGGCTGCCATGCCAATGGCGGTGGCGGCATGGGTCCGGCGCTCATGGACGAGAAGTGGATCTACGGCAGCTCGATGGAAAGCATCCACGCCACGATCCGCGACGGCAGGCCCAACGGGATGCCAAGCTTCGGCCAGAAGATACCCGACGACCAGATATGGGAGCTGGCGGCCTTCGTGCGCGCACTGGGCGGCAACGCGCCGTCTTCCGCCGCGCCGCAACGCGATGACGACATGATGGTGCATCCCTCGGAAAACCGCCTGCCGGATGCCGCGACACTGGGCAAATCACCGTGAAGCGCCCGGCCTCGATGGCCTTCGCCTTCTGTGTCCTGTTTCTGCAGGGATGCGCAGGCTGGCAGTCGGCGCTTGACCCGAAGGGCCCCGCAGCCGGCGAGCTGGCCTGGCTCATCTGGTTCTTTACCGCGCTTTGCGCGGTTGTTTGGGCGCTGGTGATGATCGCTCTCGCAGCACCGCTGGTCATGCGATCGCGTTCCGGCGATGAACCCCTCCTACTCGACGAAGCGGCCGAACGCGGCAAGATGCGCGTGGTCGTGTCCGCCGTCGGAGTGACCACCATCATCCTGATCGGACTGACGCTGCTAAGCTTTTTCGCCAACAGGACGCTGGCTGCGATCGGCTCGGAGGCTGCGCTGACAATCAGGGTGACCGGGCACCAGTGGTGGTGGGAGGTGCGCTACGAGGATGCTACGCCGAGCCGCATCCTGACGACGGCAAACGAGATTCATATCCCTGCCGGCGAGCCGGTGCGGCTGCTTTTGACCTCGACCGATGTGATCCATTCCTTCTGGATCCCAAGCTTGGCCGGCAAGCTCGACCTTATCCCGGGCCACATGAACGTCCTGGATATCAAGGCGGACAAGCCAGGCGTCTACCGTGGTCAATGCGCTGAATTCTGCGGTGCGCAGCACGCCAACATGGGCACCTTCATCATCGCCGAGCCGCGCCCGAAATTCGATGCCTGGCTGAACGACCAGTTGCAGCCGGCCGGCGCGCCGGCGAGCGGCGAAGCCAAGGTCGGTGCGGACCTGTTCCTCAAACGCCCCTGCGTGATGTGTCACAGGATCGGGGGGACGCCGGCCGGCGGAACGGTGGCTCCCGATCTCACCCACATAGCCAGCCGGCAGACGCTCGCTGCCGGGACCTTGACGATGAGCCGCGGCAATCTCGCCGCCTGGATAGCCGACCCGCAAGGCATCAAGCCCGGCTCCCACATGCCGGTGGTGGAGCTCAGCGGCGATGAGCTCAATGCCGTGGTCGCCTATCTCGAGGGTCTGAAATGAGCAGCGCGGATCTCACAAGCCAACGCGACCTGCCGCCGGAGCGCAAGGTATCTGCAAAAGGCGACATCGCGCCCGAGCATGACGGACCGCGCGACACCGGCATGGATGATGCCGGCCTGCATCGCTGGCTCGAGCGCACCTGGCGGACGCCATCCGGCATCGTCGGAGCCTTGTCGAGCGTCGATCACAAGGTGATCGCACGACGCTATTTGATCACCGCTTTCGTGTTCCTTGGTCTTGGCGGCCTCAACGCTGTCGTCATGCGCATCCAGCTTTCTGGACCGCAACGCGGGCTGATCGGGCCCGACCTCTACAATCAGCTGTTCACCATGCATGGCGTTACGATGATGTTTCTGTTCGCCGTGCCCATCGTGCAGGCGACCGGGATCTACCTGGTGCCGCTGATGGTCGGCACCCGCAACATCGCGTTTCCGCGCCTGAACGCGTTCAGCTACTGGGTCTACGTCTCGGGCGGCGCTTTCGCCTGGGTGTCCTTCGCCCTCAACATGGCTCCTGATGTGGGCTGGTTCGCCTACGTGCCGCTGTCCGGCCCCGAATTCGCACCGGGCAAGCGGGCTGACGTCTGGGCGCAGATGATCACCTATACCGAAGTGTCGTCACTGGCCGTCGCGGTGGCGACCATCGTCACGGTCTTCAAGCAGCGAGCCCCCGGCATGTCGCTGGACAAGATCCCGCTCTATGTCTGGGCGATGCTGGTCACTTCCTTCGTCGTCGTCTTCGCGATGCCGGCGGTGATGATCACCTCGACTTTCCTGATCCTTGACCGGCTGGTTGGCACGCACATCTTCAACCCGGCCGAAGGTGGGGATGCTCTGCTGTTCCAACACCTCTTCTGGTTCTTCGGCCATCCGGAAGTTTACATCATCTTCCTGCCGGCGACGGGCATGGTGTCCTCGATCATTCCTGTTTTCGCCAGGCGACCGACATTCGGTCATCTCGGGCTGGTCCTGTCGCTGATCGCGGTCGGCTTCCTTTCGTTCGGGCTTTGGGTCCATCACATGTTCGCCACCGGCCTGCCAAAGCTTGGCGCCAGCTTCTTCACCGCATCCAGCATGATGATCGCCATCCCGAACGGCGTACAGATCTTCTGCTGGCTGGCAACATTATGGGACGGCAGACCGGTGATCCGAACTCCGTTGCTGTTCGTCTTCGGCTTTTTCTTCATCTTCGTCATCGGCGGGCTGACGGGCGTGATGCTCGCCTCAGTGCCGTTGGATCTTCAGGTCCACGACACCTATTTCGTCGTCGCCCATTTCCATTACGTGCTGATCGGCGGCTCGGTGTTCCCGCTGCTTGGCGCGGCTTATTTCTGGTTCCCGAAGGTCACCGGCCGCATGATGAGCGAACGCCTCGGGCGGTGGCATTTCTGGCTGGCCTTCATCGGGTTCAATGCAGCCTTTTTCCCGATGCATCTGGTCGGCCTGTGGGGCATGCCACGACGTGTCTACACCTATCCGGCCGAGCTTGGCTGGGGCAACATCAACCTTTTCATCTCGGCTGGGGCGTTACTCTTCTTCCTGAGCTTTGTCCTGTTCACCTTCAACCTTGTGCATGGCGCGTTGAAAGGCACCTCGGCCGGCAACAATCCGTGGGACGCAGGAACCTTGGAGTGGGCAACATCCTCGCCGCCGCCGAGCTATAATTTCGCACGCATTCCCATCGTCACTCATATCGAGCCGCTCTGGGCCGAGCGCGAGGCGCTCCCTGTAGCGACCGGGCTCCGCGTCGACGCGCGCGAACTCCTCATCTCGACCGTGGCGGAAGCTCATCCCGACATTCGCGAGAAATCGGCCGCCCCTTCGATCTGGCCGCTTTTAGCGGCGCTGGCCGTCGGCGGCACGTTTCTCTATTCAATCTTCACGCCCTGGGCGATCGTCTGGGGCGCCGCGCCAATCGCCATCACGTTGATCGGATGGTTCTGGCCCAAGGGCGATCCGGAGGACGAGGAATGAAGCAGCGCGCCGCCGCCGATCTTTCTGGCCTGCCCACCTTCGGGCACGGTCCGCGCAGCCCGACCTGGTGGGGCACGCTGGGTTTCATGGCGCTGGAAGGCACGGGCTTCGCGCTGGCGGCCGGCGCTTATCTCTACCTTGCGCAGTCATGGCCAGACTGGCCCCTCAGCGCACCGCGCCCGAACCATTGGCCCGGAACGATCGTCACCATTTTGTTCATCGTCAGCCTTGTGCCTAACCACATCCTCCACCGCTATGCCAAGCAATGTTCGATGGTGCCGGTGCGGATCGGGCTGATGGTCATGTCGCTGCTCGGCATCGCTCCGCTCGTCGTGCGCTGGTTCGAATTCCCGGCCCTCAACATCTATTGGGACACCAATGCCTATGGATCGATGCTCTGGGTGCTGCTCGGGCTGCACACCACCCATCTCATCACCGATGTCGGCGACACCATCGTGCTGACTGTGCTGATGTTCACGCGCCACGGCTATAGCGGCCGTCGCTTCGGCGATGTCGGCGACAATGTCTTCTACTGGGACTTCGTGGTCCTGACCTGGATTCCGATCTATCTGCTCATCTACTGGGTGCCGAGGCTAGGCTGAGATGCGTGCATTACGCCTGGGAACGTCTTGGGGTGGTCTTCTGTCAGGGCCGCTGGCGTGGGCGGTCTCGACACAGCTGAATTATGCGCTGGTGCCCTGGCAATGCAATCGCCAGGTGCCGGTCGTGCTTCCCGTGGCGCTGCTGCTCGTCTTGTTGTCGCTGCTCGGCGGGGCGCTGTCGTGGCGGGCGAAGCGGCGAGGCGGTGCCGCATTCAAGCCGAAGCGTACGCGCGCCACAGAGCGCTTCGTCGCCAATCTCGGCATGCTGTCGGCGTTGCTGTTTGCGCTTGTGATCCTCATGCAAGGCAGCGCGGCGCTGATCCTGGATGAGTGCCTGCGATGAATCTGGACGGGCTGTTCTCTACTTCCATCTGCTACGGCGCCGGCGCACCCGAGGCCGGGTGGACGCTCGCGCTGCCCATCACCCTGCCACTTGCCGTGCTTGCCCTGATATATGTCGTTGGAGCTGGCCGGATTTGGCGGCGCAGCAGCCGCGGCAGGACTCTGCGGCTGCGCCAGGCTCTGCTGTTCACGGCCGGATGGGGCGTGTTGACGGCCGCGTTGGTCAGCCCGGTTCATGCACTCGGTGAGCAGATCTTTGCGGCGCATATGATCGAGCATGAACTGCTGATGGCCGTGGCGGCGCCGCTGCTGGTCTCCGCCAGCCCGGCTGCGGCCTTGATGTGGGGATTTCCCGCCGGGGTCCGGCGCATTCTTGGAATGGCCGGGCACGGCAGATGGCTGAATGCGGTTTGGTCTTTCGTAACTCGACCGCTCAGCGCGACCATTGCCCACGGCCTGGCCATATGGATCTGGCACCTTCCGGCGTTGTTCGAGGCCGCGCTCGAACGCGGCGTGATGCACTATGCACAGCACGCGAGCTTCTTCGGAACAGGGCTGCTGTTCTGGTGGGTACTCTTGCCGCGTCCCGGCCGCCAGCATGCCTATGGGACCGCAGTGATGCATCTTTTCGTCACCTCGCTGCACACTGGCCTGCTTGGCGTGCTCCTGCTGCTCTCGCCGCGGCTCTGGTACCCGCAGAACGCGGTGGGTGCGGCACTATGGAATTTGAGCCCCCTGGAAGACCAGCAACTTGCCGGGCTGGTGATGTGGGTTCCCGCTGGACTAATCTATGGCGGCGCAGCGCTGCTGCTGGCCGCGCTGTGGATCAAGGCGAGCGGAAGGGGGGAGGCTGCGCATGCCTACGAGCTTGTCTAAGCTGCTTGCCGGCGCCAGCGCCGCGCTGGTGCTGCTCGTTGCGGGCGTGGCCGGAATGACCTGGTGGTCCGATCAGGCGGCGCGCATCCGCCACGAGGCGGAGGCGGCCACGGGAGGTGACATTGCGCGCGCCATGCCGATCATGACTGCGAATGGTTGTTCCGGCTGCCATACGATTTCGGGCGTGCCGGGCGCGCAAGGGCAGGTCGGTCCACGCCTCGACGCCAGTCTTGCTGACCGCACCTTTATCGGCGGCGGGCTGGCCAACAATCCAGAGAACCTGATCCGCTGGATACGATCTGCCAGGGAAATCAATCCGCGCACGGCCATGCCATCGACCCGAATTTCGGAGCAGCAGGCGCGCGATATCGCGGCCTACCTCTACGCTCTGAAATGATTGAGCGGTTCATCGTCTGAACAACAACGCCGGCCCTTCTGACGAGACCGACTATCGTTGATCCATTCAAGCTAGGTTTGACGCTGAGATGGATCGGAAATCCGTTCACGCACGGCGTGCTCGGTCTTGTCTGCTGTGGACTTCACGATCTCGCCGAGCTGATCGGCGATCGTGTCTGCTTCCATATGTTGCCGGCCAGCTTCCTGCTTGATGGTTCCATAGGCTTCGGCGGCGACCTGCTTGGCCTCGTCGAGACCCCTGTCGAGCATGGTTTCGGCGGTATCGCGAAGCTTGTCGCCATAGGCGCCTAGCTGCTCATCCTCCGTTGCGGTGTGGGGCAGCATTGCACCTATGGCGGCGCCGATGGCGAGACCCGCGGCCGCTATGGCCAAGGGCTGGTTCTCCAACAGATCTTGCGCGGAGCGGGCGGCTTTCGCCGCCATGTCGCCGGTCACCGATCTTGCAGTGGCCGTGGTGCCCGTCAAACCCTCGGCGGCGCTGCTTGCAGCGCTGGAAACGGTATCGCCGACGCTGGTGGCAGCCGATGACAGCGATGCGGCGGCATCGGAAAGCGTGCTGCCCAAGCCTCCAGGTTCCCGTTCATCATGTCGTCCCGGCGCCGAGGGCATTGAGTAGCCAGCCGAACCGCGGGCGGTGTCTGCGGTACCACTGCCGAACATCAGCCAAGCCAGACCCGCGCCCACCATAGTGACCGGCAAAGGATTGTCTCGGACCTGCGTTCTGAGGTTGGCGAGCATGGCCGAACTCTCCCCTCCCGAGAACAGCCCGGTGAACTCATCGAGCAATTGTCCCGGCGTCATCCTGCCTCGAATGGATTCGGCGGTCTCCATCACCCGCGCACGGGCTGCCTCGGCCTCGCGTTCAAGTTCGGCTGCGGATTTCTCAGTCATCTCACTTGTTCCTTGATCACGCTCGCGTCGCGCTTGAGCTGTTCCTGGGTGCGGTCGGGGGTAAGTTCCGAAGGCGCCATGCTGGCCGTCCCGGTCCGCAGCAGGATAATGCCGAGGGCCGCCACGACCACGCCGACCAGCAGGGAAGACCACCCCGCGCCAAGTCCTGCCCGCGTCAGTGCAATAACGAGTGCCTGCAGCAACACCATTAGCGCGGCGAGCAAGCAGATCGCGCCGCCCAGCACTTCCGCGGCACCTGCTCCGGCTTTGGCAAGCTTTTCAGAAAGCTCGGCCCGAAACAGCCTGGCCTCGGTTTGCACCAAAGTGGTGACATTCTGGGCCAAGTCGGTGATCAGCCCGGCAAGGCTTGGGTTGTCCTGGGTGTTCATCTGTCCTGCTCCGTGCTCTGCATGGCCCCATCATCGCCGACGACGCCCGAATCCTGCGACCGATCAGCGGACCAACCCTGTGCCTGATCGGTGTGGGATTTGAGGTCTCCCGGCGCATCCTGAAATTCTGGACCCGCCGGCGGCGAGGCCTTGATGAACCGCCCGAGAGCCAATCCGGCCAATACCGATCCGGCAAGCAGGACACCGGGATTTTGCCGGCCAAAGGACTGCACGTCCTCCAGGACCTGGCCGAACGGCTTCTGTTTCAATGACGATGAAAGCCGCTCCAGGCCACCGGCAGCATCCAATGCGAACTTCGATGCGTTCCTTTCATCGTTGTTGGCCAGGTGGTCACTGGCCGCGCGCAGTGCGCCGCCCAGCGCCGCCAGGCTCGATCCGATGTCGCGCTGCGCTTCCTGCGCCTTGTCGGAGATGACCTCCCTGGCTTCAGATGCATAGTCGCCAGCCTTGCGGGTCACCGTATCACGCGCGTCGTGAAGCAACTCGCTGGCACGCTCATTTTCCTGGCGAAGCCTTTCGGAAACGTCGCTTTTCGCCTTGTCGAAATCGGTGGGCTGTCCGCCCTGATCGTTTTCATGCTGCATGGGGCCACCTAGTGAAGACCGAGGAAGGAGAGGACCGCCAGCACGACAACGATAACGCCGATAAGATAGATGACACTGTTCATGTGCACGTCCTCCGTGGCTGTCCAACTTCGCGGAGCCGGCGATGTTCCCTAGGTGAAGCATTTATGTCGAAGCGGAAATGGAGAGCTTCGTCAGGCACGCACCAGTCACCAATGGGTGCGCCCTACTCCGCAGGAGCCGCTAGCAGGAGACAGCCGAGTGCCGGCTGCCTCCGGCATTGCTATCTTTGCCTATTCGGCTGCCCGCCTGTCGATCATCTGCTCGCTCTGGGCGCCGGAACTTGGCCGAGGCGGCGACAGGATGGGCTCCTCGCCCATTGGCGAACCGGCGACCAGGGAGAACTCGCCCTTGCCGTCCATCGACGGTCCTTCGCTCCAACGTCCCTGCGCTGGTTCGACACCTTCGACGAAGCAATTGATGAAGGCATAGGATACGTCCTGATGCTCCTTTTCCTGCGGGAAGGAGTTGGGGACCGGCAGAGACGCGTTCAGTCCGCCCATATCTTCGATTGCCGCGAGCCACTGCTGTTGGTGCATGGTGTCGCGCGCAATAAGGAAGGACAGCATGTCCTTCATGCCGGGATCGCTGGTCATGTTGTACAGGCGGGTCGCAAGCACGCGGCCGCTTCCTTCCGCGGTGACGTTTGCGACCATATCCGCGGCAAGATTGCCGCTGGCATAGACATGCGAAGCATTGAAGGGAACGCCGTTGGCGTTTTCAGGCAGTGCGGCCAGGCCGGTCGACAAGATATGGCGGAAGTTCATCCCGTTGAGGACCGAGCCGCCGACCGTGTCCGACGAGATGTCCTCCTGCAGCGAAAGTGGTGCACCCTCAAGATTGAGGGCGACCGCAGTCGCCAGCATTTCGATATGGCCGAGCTCCTCGGTCGCCGTGTTCAACAACAGGTCGCGGTATTTGGCCGGCCCGCGGCATCCCCATGCCTGGAAGAAATACTGCAAGGCCACGCGGATCTCGCCTTCTACTCCGCCGATGGCCTGCTGCAAGGCACGGGCAAAGACTGGATTGGGCGTTTCCACACGAACCGGGTACTGCAATTTCTTGTCGGTGTAATACATGGCTGACTCCTGGTTGGAAGTCAGCCGAACCTCAGCTCTGATGCATTGTTCCGTGCGAGGAACACTTAATTCCGGCAGGCTTTCCGCGGGAATGTCTCGAGCCACGGACGCTTATTCGCAATGCGAGCCGTCCAGTTCGTTGATGCAGTCGGTGCGAGTGGCGCCGACCGGATCACGCGACCCTGGAAAGCAGAGCGACGTCACATCTGGCCAAGCCGTAGCGCCACCGATGATCAGTCGTGGCGACCCGGCTCTGATAAAACAGTGAAAGCTGGCTGCCTTCGATCATCACTGTCGAGTGGCCGTTCTCTCCCGGCTGGCCTGGTTCCAGCACCGGGCCGATCGAGACGTAAGGTCCAGCAACGTTATCCGCGATGGCAAAAAACACGCGTTGCCGGTTCCCGCGAAGGCCATTGGGCAGAAAGCAAGTGGCATTGAGAAGCACGCGACCGTCCGGCAATTCGACCAGTTGTGCGCCCTCAATGCCCCATTCATAGTCGGGATCCTCTCTCGTGTTGTGGTGAGGCACATCATTGTGGTCGAGGATCTTGCCGATCCGCTTCCAAGGACCGAACCATGAGTCGGATTGGCTGCGTGCGAGATAGATGTCGGGCTGCGGCACCCTGGTGAATTTTGGCATGGCGGAATAGACGAGGTAGCGCTTGCCGCCAATAAGTGCGGGATGCGGATCGTAAATGCCATCTTCCTCCGTGTCCGGGATGGCGAGGATGGCGGGGCTAAGAACCACCCACTGGAACCCGTCATTGGAAACCGCATGCTCGCAGCGGCCGCCAGACTTCATGAACTCGGTCTGGATGAACATGTGAAAGACGCCGCTTTCGTGGATGACCCCCGGAGCCGCAACACCACTCCCATTGATTGGAAGCTCGATCGACTGATGCTCGGTCCACGGCCCATAAAGGTCCGGCGCCGTGGCGTGCAGTATCGTCCACGTCTCGGTGGTCACCGTGCCGCTCGAGCCGAAGACGTGCCACAGGCTGCCATCAAAGACGGGGCAAGGGTCCTTGAGATCATCCACGCTTTGCGGATGAAACAGCGGAAAAACGTTGGTAGCAAAGTCGATCTTCATATCAGCCCCGGAATTCGCCTGGCACGGACTCGCCAGCGATGCGGGCGAATCAACTTGATGTCCTGCGCATTTTATAGCCAGCGACTTCAACGCAAATACGGCAGGTCCGTTCTCCACCGACATTCCCCCGTCGCTCACGCTTTCAAAGCCCGGCGATGCGCGGCGGGCGTTCTCAGCTTCGCGGAAATATGGTCGCATTCGTCATCCGAGCGGTGACCGAGAGCTCTTCACTTCACCTTGGAACAACTCACGCGCTGGAAAGTTAGGACCTGGCATCGAAGTCTATTTCTCCTCGATCCGCGCTTAACAAATGTTAGTCGTAACATAAACTAAAGATTACGGGAAGGAACATCTCAATGGAAGCAGCCTTGGGCAGGGTATCCGCCAGTAAACACACTGGCAGGGAAAATCTACTGGTTTGCTTCTCCCACTTGCGATGGAATTTCGTTCATCAACGGCCGCAGCATATCCTCACCCTCGCATCAGAGCAGCAGAGAGTGGTCTACTTTGAGGAGCCTGTTTTCGAAGAACTGCCACAGCCGCAGATGCGGACGAGCGAGGCATCGCCAAACATCCTGATCGTGACACCAGTGCTGCCGCTCGGCGCGTCGGCCGCGAAATCAGATGCCGTGCAGCGGAGGTTTGTTCAGCAGATCATAGCTTCTATGCCGCACAGCCGGCTGATCGCCTGGTATTACACGCCGATGGCTCTCCGCTTCACGGAGTTCCTTGACCCAGACATATGCGTCTACGACTGCATGGACGAACTCTCCGCCTTCAAGAACGCGCCGCCCGAACTGGCGCAGATGGAAAAGGCACTTCTGCGCCGCGCCGATCTCGTTTTCACCGGTGGTCTGAGCCTGTTCGAGACCAAGCGCCGCCTGCATCAGGCTATTTACCCCTTTCCGAGCAGCATCGACGTGAAGCACTTTCACAAGGCAAGGCTGCCAGGAAAGGACCCAGTCGATCAGGCCGGCATTCCTCACCCGAGGGTGGGGTATTTCGGCGTCATCGACGAGCGGCTGGACGCCGGACTCGTGGCGCTAGCGGCGCGGACGATGCCGGACGTGCATTTCGTCATGATTGGCCCCGTGGTCAAAATCGATCCTGCAATCCTGCCGAAGGCCGACAACCTGCATTGGTTGGGTGCCAAGGCCTACTGCGACCTGCCCGATTATCTGCGCCATTGGGATGCCGGGTGGATGCCGTTTGCACTCAACGAAGCGACCCGGTTCATCAGCCCAACCAAGACGCCAGAGTTCCTGGCTGCGGGCCTGCCCGTAATCTCGACGGCAATCGTTGACGTCGTGCGCAGCTACGGCGCTGCTGGACTGGTGGAAATCGCCGACAGTGACGACTTGGAGAGCAAGCTGCGCTCCATGCTTTTGCGACCGCGTGAGATGCTGCTGCCGCAAGTCGATGCCTATCTGGCTGACATGTCGTGGGAAAGAACATGGAAGGCCATGGCAGCTCACATTGAGGGCGCCTACCGACGCAAGAAGGTCGTCCCGTTGCGCAGGAGCGCATAGCCATGTTCGATTGGCTGATCGTCGGCGCGGGGTTTGCCGGCAGCGTGCTTGCCGAAAGAATAGCCTCGCAGCGTCATGAAAGCGTTCTCTTGGTCGATCGCCGCAGCCATGTCGGCGGCAACGCCTATGATTGCTATAATGAAGCCGGCATCCTCATCCACCGCTATGGGCCACATATTTTTCACACCAACAGCCAGTCGATCGTGGACTACCTCTCGCAGTTCACCCAATGGCGCACATACGAGCATAGGGTTCTGGCGGCGGTGGATGGGATACTGCTCCCCATCCCGATCAATCTGGACACGATAAACCGCCTTTATGGCCTCGAACTGAATTCTGCACAGTTGGAGGAGTTCTTCGCGTCGCGACGCGAAACGGTAGAGGACGTGCGAACGGCCGAGGATGTTGTCGTCAGCACCGTGGGACGCGAACTCTACGAAAAATTCTTCCGTGGCTACACCAGAAAGCAATGGGGCGTGGATCCGAACCAGCTGAGCAAATCGGTGACGGCACGAGTGCCGACCAGGACCAACCGCGATGACCGATATTTCAGCGACAGCTTCCAGAAGATGCCTGCCGGCGGATACACGAGGATGTTCGAGCGCATGCTCGACCATCCGAACATCAAGATCATGCTGCAGACCGACTTCCGCGAAATTCGTGACGAGATACCGTTCAACCGCCTGATCTATACCGGCCCGATCGACGAGTACTTCGGCTGGCAGCTGGGGCGTCTTCCTTATCGTTCGCTCCGCTTCGAGCACGTCACCCTCGACCAAGAGCAGTTTCAGCCGGTTGCCGTCGTCAACTATCCCCAGACGGAAGATTACACCCGCATCACCGAGTACAAACATCTGACCGGCCAGCAGAACGCGCGGACCAGTCTGACCTACGAATATCCCACCGATATCGGGGACCCGTACTATCCGGTGCCGCGGGCCGAAAACGAAGAGCTCTTCAAGCGCTACGAAGCGCTTGGCGCAACCTGTCCCGACGTGTGGTTTGTCGGTCGACTGGCAACCTACCGCTACTACAACATGGATCAGGTGGTCGGGCAGGCCCTGGCAACCTTCGCCCGCATCCAGAAGAGCGTCCCGGAATGGGCGAGCGCGGGGAAGGCGTCGTTGGCCGAAGGGGCGCTGTAGCTCGCCCACCCGGACGTACCTGGGAGCATCGAGCGTGGCAAGGCGGCGCCGACAGGCGCTCGCAACATCCCTCGTGCCGCTCATGTATTAACGCGTCAGGTTCGCCGCGAACAAAGCTCGCTGGCGGGCCAATTCCTCCGCGATGGGCTTGCGGACGTGCCGACTGCCGTCCGCCTGGACGACCGAAAACAATCCCACCTCCGCATGCCGCGAATTGTCCCAGCCCGGATAGGCGGTTATCGGGTATAGGCAAATACCTTCGATCGGCGCTTCGAGGTCAATTGCGGCACGCACCTCGTCGCAGACATAATGGAGCCACGCCGCCCCGCCTGATCCCTCGGAGCCGGTCTCGGCGATGAACATCGACTTGCCATATCGATGCGCGACCTCGATCAGCATCTCGGATAGGGCACGGTACTCGTGGTGCCCCATGGGAATCGTCGGCCCGTTGAGGTACCACTGATTGTGCGGGTAGAAATTCAGGCCAACGACATCGACAACATCGTCGCTGCCCCCCAACTCAGGCTCTGCCCGGCCCAGCAGCATGTCGTAAGCTTCGAACTGTCCGAGACGGGCATTTTCGGCCCGACGCCGTTCGGTCCGCGTCCGGTCGCGAGGGGCAATGTGGATAAGCGGCTCGGCCCAGACAAATCTGCAAGCGGGATCGACCTCGCGCATCGCGCGAACGCCAGCTATTGCAGTTCTCACGAGGTGCCTCTTGAACCATCCCCGCTTCTTCGGGCCAACGCGCGGGAAATAGCCAACCTCAACAGCCCAGGCGAAAAACGAGATTTCGTTGATCGGGCACAACAATGGCGCTGTACCGGCGATTGAACGATGAACCCTCACAGCTTCTGCAGCGAACGAGGCATAGGCATCGACGAAATGCATCGACCCTTGATCAACGTGGTCTGGACATCCGTAGTGGAAGATGTCCCAGATGACCTGGACACCTGCCGATTGCGCTGCTTCGACCATCGGCGTCCAGCTTGACCAGTCATAGTTTCCAGGAGCGGTTTCGATCAGGTGCCAGCGCAACCCGTCGCGGACGGTACGAAGACCGAGTTCGGCGCAACCGCGGTAGTCGCCCAGGGCGTGCAAATAATGCGAGGTCGCACGGATAAGATCGAGGCGGACGCCGTCCTTGCGCCGGTGCGACGAGCACTCAAAACCAGCCATGAAAAAACTGGCGAAGGGCGACGTGCCCGCAATCGAAGTCACCTCATTGCCTTCGCTGTGTCGTGCTTCGCTCATACGAAGTCTCCTGCAGGCATTTGGGCTCAGTCTCGGCTGCCGAATGCAGATCGAAGCAGCCATGAGCAATCCGGCTGCCGTATCTCATCCGCCAGGCTGCACTTTCGTCCTGTGCTTAACGGGATGGTTCCAAACCGGATGATCGAGCCTTTGTTCCCGTCGACCCCGTCAGAGGCAGACAGCAGCCAGGGAAGA
Source organism: Mesorhizobium sp. WSM4833 (assembly GCF_055811095.1). NCBI lineage: Bacteria > Pseudomonadati > Pseudomonadota > Alphaproteobacteria > Hyphomicrobiales > Phyllobacteriaceae > Mesorhizobium > Mesorhizobium sp. WSM4833. The sequence goes on along the minus strand of NZ_JBVVQG010000009.1, from coordinate 92,524 downwards.
AGCTGCGCGAGGCAAGTCGGGGGTCAGGCACATGCCGTGATCGGATCATCCAACGCTCCGGCGAAGGCAGGCAACAGTCCGTTCAAATTTCGACTTTCCAATATCGATCATGCAGGCGAGAGGGACGAGGCCCGTCGCGTCAAGCCGCTCCTTCGATCTTTGCCGGCAGAGCGCGCGCCATTCAGCTCAAGCGGGAACATTGGCTACGTCAGCAAGTTTGATCGCCATAGCAAGGGGCCGCAGGGCGGGCGCGCAGATGAGACATCTGCTCAAGGAAATCCTGGTCGAGATCGCTGAAATCCTTCCAGCGATGGCTCAAAAGGGCGACAATTCGGCCGAAGCACTGCCTGTCCATGCGCCGAACTTCCCCCACGATCTGGAGCCGGTTATCCGGGCAGACCCTTCCTGCGAGGTGCCATCGCAACGCGCCGACGATCGGCATAAATCAGTCGCAGTTGAGCAAGCCGCAAGCTGTATGGAGGGATACGGCGCCGGCTCGGATGATCTTACCTTTGCCAGTCACTGCAGATGAATCCACGGTCAAGGCTCACGCCTCTGACGGGCACCACGCACGGCGTCGAATGCCGAGCGAACGGCTTCAACGTTTGAGGTGTCGGGCCGGGCTTACGGCCTGAAGATCAACGACGGTTGGCCCTGCGCCTCTTCATCGCGCCATCGCTTCGGTCCGCCTGCGACGCTATGCGGCACAGTCGCGCGTGAGCCAACCCGTACCCACGGGTCAATCTCTTCTCCCAAGAAGGCCGTGCCATGGAGGGACCAATAGCGCGGCCCGGCCGAGGTATGACCCACTAGCCTTCGTCGGATGCCAGTGACAATATCCCACCAGGCGCCACCTGCAGCAGTTCCCTTGGACGGTCCTGTTCTGGCAATGAGATGATCCAGCCATAAGGTGCGCGGCTCAACAGCCTCTACCCCGTAGCATGTCTTTAAAGTGGCTTCTTCGAAGTGCGCTCCGGAGTGCTGGAGCAGCCACATCACACGGGTTTTGTCGTCGACGCTGCCTTCTAAAGGCGCGTGGTAGCGGGAGCAGTCATGACACCCTCCGATGGGGCGGAAGCATGTTCTTCGCTCACAGCCGGCGGAGCCCAGAAACTACCGCCGCGAGAGCAATAATATTTTCAGTCGAGATCATGTGACCGGCAGAAGCGTTCTAGTGCCTCTCTTTCAGAAATCGGGCTTCACGAAGCAGCGAATTCCAATCCGTGCCGATAAGCTTGATCAGACCGCGCGCATCCGGCTCTGAAATACCGACTTCTTCAGACAGACGTCGGGCAAGCAATTGCTGATTGCCCTTTTCGACTCGGCCATCGCCATCCTTTTTCATTGGGTTCCTCCTTTGGGAAGCCAACTTGCGGAATGACCTTTCGTTTCACGAAACAAGAAAAAAGCCCGCGTCCGATTCGCGGCAGCGAGGATAGCGCCATTCGCTAGGGACTGTCGCAGGCGGTGCAAAGCAGGTCCACCTGGGGCGATCCAACACCACACACCTTCGATAACGTACGCAAACCGGTCCCAACAGAACCTGCGCGAAACCCATGCAAGCCGCGCCGAAACGCCCCGCAGCCCCTCAGAATTAATGGGGATTGGCATCGGTGGTGTGTTTTGGGACGTGGGTGGTCAGGCGGGTCTCCTGACCCCCATTGAGGAAATGCTTCGGTCCGGGGCCGCCACGGTCCTCGAACGTAGCGACTTTGACGCCAGGGACTGGTATTTCAGGGGCCGCTATGGGAGATGGTCCAAGGGCGCGGGATCGCTCCGATCAAAAACCGCGGGAACGCGGCCGTATCTTCTTTGATCACTGCCTGATGAACATGCCCGTATAGGTCTGGCCGGCGAGCGTATGGGTTGCGGACAGCGTGCCGTCGGGCATCATCCTAAAACTGACGTCCGCGCCATTCGGGAGGCGCCCCAGCTTCAACGTATTCCCTACAATTTTTCCTTCGCCCGCGGCCTCACCCGGATTGTCATCGCTCAGAATTCCCCATGCGTAGGTTACGGTCACCTTTCCGTTTGAAGAAACAGATTGAACAGACAGTTTACCTTCATATGTGCCTTCCAATCGCCCGACCCAATTGCCCGAAAAAGCGGCGTACTTTGTTGGAACGCCCTTTGAAGGAGGAATGATTGCCACGGATTGATCCATTATTGCCGGGCCGGGGGGAACAACGGCAGGATCCAAGGCGGATTGGGAGGGAATGGCAGCAGGTTCGATAGCGGCGGATTGCAGCGGTTCAGGAGCCGATTGGCACGCGGGTAGGGCAAGTGCTGCGAAGGCCAGTATAAGGTTCCGCATCAATTTCTCCACATCGTTTCCGAAGGACATATCCGAAAGCCCACTGATCGGCAGAAAGTTCCATTCCCCACCAGGCCGGATTTTGGAGACGCCTGATGAACCATGAGTGACCCCAATAGATAGCCGCTCGTCAACCGTGTAGCGACATCGCGCGGCCGCACCTCAAGCGGGCTCGTTGAGATGCCCATTTGCAAGGCCGGATTTCTCGCTTCAGGTGAGACGCCTTTTGCCTGATGCCTGGCCGGAGCCATCTGGCCCTCATAGGTGAGGTTGCAGCGTCAGGCCTTGGCGGATCAACCACCTCATGTGATGTCGCAGCGACCATTGCGAGCGCAGCCTATGTCATAGGTTAATGCGCTGCTCGAGGGGCTCGATTATGGGTGTGCAGCACTCCTGTGCCCCGTGCAATGAAGTCCCGGCCAAGGACCTGCCTCGGCATCCTGAATTCCCAGTTCCCGACCAGCAGTCCGGCGCCTCGTTACGGCTATCCGGAACTTTTGACGCGGATGCAAGTTCGATAACCAACATCAGCTAGGTAGCCACTTTGTCACCCACTTCATCCTCGGATGTACTTATCCGCAAGCTCCAGAGCATCTCGGATCTCCGAGAGGGCGATATTGATGTTTTGAAAGACATCCAAATTCAGGAGAAGGATTTTCTTGCCAATTACGACCTGGTGCGTGAGGGTGACCGCCCTGTCAATTCGTTCGTGGTTTTGGATGGCCTGCTCGGTTCCACCAAACTTACCGGCGATGGCAAACGGCAGATTACATCCTTCTTTGTGGCTGGGGACATTCCCGATCTGCATGGACTGCATCTGTCGGTCATGGATTGCAATTTCACGACCCTGACAGCAGCCAGACTGGGCTTCATGCGACATGACGCTCTTCGAGCCATTTGCGAACAGCATCCCCGAATCGCGACGGCTTTTTGGCGCTCGACGCTGATCGATGCAGCGATTTACAGGGAATGGGTAACGAATGTGGGACGACGAGAGGCCTATACGCGCATGGCTCACATCTTGTGCGAACTGATCTTTCGCTTGCGCTCGGTTGGACGCATCCAGGATCACGTCGCGGATCTTCCCATTACCCAGGCAGCACTTGGCGATGCATTGGGCTTGTCTACAGTCCACGTCAACCGAATGCTTCAGGAACTTCGACGTAGAGGCCTCATCGCCACCACAGGCCCAAGGGTGCAGGCTCTTGATTGGCCCGGCCTCACTCGTGCAGGTGATTTCGAAACGACCTACCTGCACCAAAGGAACCCCGCAGCTTAGTGGTGACGGAAGCTTTCGGATGGCACGATTTTTCTTTGATAGTGGCGATCACGATGTGGTCATCCAGGACGAAATCGGCATCGAATGTGCCGGTCTGGAGGAGGTGCGCCGCGTAGGCTTCGAAGGCCTTATCGACCTTACGAGAGATGCACTGACCGAGGTGGACGGGCAGCAAGTATTTGTTGAAGTGCGGAACGAAAATGGCGACAGGATTCTGAGGCTGAGCATCTCGCTTCAGATCAAGCTGATGAGATAACGTGCGATAGGACTTGCTGCGACAGAATGCTGCCGAACGCCGGCACACCAAACGGAGCGGCGACGAAACCGAATGCCGCGTGGCCGGACTGACGCACGAAGATGCCGCCGCCATTTGCGACCAGCTCGGGTTCTCCACATTGGACAAATCGGAAAGCCGCAGCAGAAGGGCATGCCCGCCTCAGTGGCGCAATCCGACTGATTTAATCGATGTCGCGATTTTTGTATGAAGTTCTGGAACGCGCACTCTCAGCGCTCGTTCATGTTGTCTCAGCAGAGGGTCGTCGAGATGCAACGAAAAGCGAACGAGGCAAGCCGGGTTGCGAAAGGCCAGGACCTTGAGGTCGAACATCTGGTCGAGCTCACGGAAATTGACCCCAAGCAGGCACGAACGCTGCTTCGCAGGCATGGCGCCGATTGGCCGAAGCTCAAAGACGAGGCGGAAGCTCTGAAGAAGGAAGACTAATCGTCACCTTCCGAGCGGTTGGCGAGAAAGCAGTTCTAGCTCATCCTCATCCGTGACCCCAGCCTGGTAGTAAGCCAGAATACGTGATGCGCGCCGCTCCTTCTCGGTTGCGGTTTCGTTTTTGATTTTGCTGCGTGCGAAGACGCGACTGAGCAGGGCAAGTTCTGATGGGGTGAAGGCGTCTCTATGCATCGCATCTCAACTCCCGCGCGCCCGTCTCGAGAGCGTCGAGGTGGGCTGAAGCCGTGTTGCAGCCTCTGCGCGTCTTTCGGAGATTAAACAAAAAGGCTGTCCGCACCAGCCAGAAACGGTCTTTTTCGGGTTCACGGCGTGATCTGCCCGGCGGCCGCAACATCTGGCTCGAGGGCGACAGCGGAGAAACCGGCTTCAACCCGATCGCAAGACGCCTGGCTCCTCTGTTTCCTTGAACTCTTCCGTATCCCTGGGCGCGGCGACCAGATCCTGGAATCCGAGAGTGGCGACGAGATAGCCTGCTTCGTCGTAAACCTTCGTCACCCAACTGGTCGGGTCCACGCCATCGATAATTCCGTCGAGCATGGCCTCCTTGGCTGCACGCTTCGCCTCTCTGACAGCCTCATCTCGATCAGCCATATCGGCAAAGATTGCAGGCTGGGCCATGCCTTCGATAAACTCGAAGCGGAATTTCGGCATCGGTCGCTCCAGTCATTGTGCCAGCGCATCGGACATTTCTGGCAGGTTTGACGCTCAACGCGGCGGTGTCGAAAAGGATGCAGCGGGTTGATTGCGCTTGATCATCAAACCTCAGGCAGCATTGCTGCCTCCCATCTCCCAGTCGCCTTGCCAACGTGCGCGCACGGCGATCATCAGTGTGGCCGCTTCCGTCATTCCTGTTTCAAACAACCTGATCAGCTCTCTCGCTACGGCGTTGGCCGCCGCCGTGTCGGGCAAGATAGCAAATTCCTGGCACAGCGCGTCGAACGCGTCGCGAAGGATGTTCAGGTCACTGGGGTAGAGAGCTTCCGTATTCGTGCGGGTTGGTCGGCTAAGCATCAGGCGCTCCTATTCGGCTACAGTGGGATTGCTCCCAAGCAGCGGCGCCCGTTACACAGCCGCTGACAATGGCTTTATGCGGCACAGCCCAGCAGGTGTCATTAAACTATGATGCACGGCGCGTCGTTCGCCCGTTGAGGGCGCATATGGAGTTGTCCTTGGCTGTCGTGACGCAAGTTTCTTCGCAATGCGTCGGCGGCCTAGCCCCGACCTGTTGTCCGGCGCCTGGAACTCTTCGCGACTGACGGCATTATCTAGTCCGACCAACCGGGGGCGAAATGGGAGTCCCGTCACGCGAACGTTCGTCTGAAGTGCAGCGCTTCCAGCTTCTGGCGGGGTTGGGTGACAGGATTCGGGAGATCGATGATCCTGCCGAACTGGCATTTGCGGCAGCGGAATTGCTTGGGAAGCATTTTGGCATCAGTCGAGCCGGATATGGCACGATCGATCTCGAGAAAGAAACGATAGTCATCGACAGAGACTGGAACGCGCCGGGAATCCGAAGTCTGGCCGGAACTCTGAACTTCAGGGACTACGGCTCCTATGTCGATGATTTGAAACGAGGCGAGACGGTCGTCTTCGAGAATGCCGAGACAGACCCGCGAACCCACGACCATGCCGAGGCTCTCAAAGCAATCAGCGCCCAATCCGTCATCAACATGCCGGTTACGGAGCGCGGCGGGTTGGTTGCGTTATTGTACCTCAATCACTCCGAGCCAAGACACTGGACGCCGGCCGAGGTTGCTCTGGTTTCGGAAGTGGCTGACCGGACGCGCACCGCAATTGAACGGCTTCGTGCGGAGAAGGCCCTGCGTGAAAATGCCGAGCGCCTGGCCTTTCTGGATCGCCTCGGCAGAGAGATATCCCCGGCGACAGATGCCGACGCTGTCATGGAGGTCACCACCCGTCTACTTGGCGAACATCTAGGCGTTTCGATTTGCGCCTACGCTGACATGGAGCCGGACCAGGACCACTTCACCATTCGCGGCGACTGGAGCGCTCCTGGCTCGCCTAGCATCAGGGGATACTACAGTCTTGCCGATTTCGGTCGCCTCGCTGTTGGCAATCTGACCGCCAATCGGCCGCTCGTCATCAACGACAATCTCGAGGAAATTGCGCCCGAGGAAGCAAAGACCTTTCAGGATATCGGCATAACGGCAACGATCTGCATGCCCTTGGTCAAGCAAGGCCGGCTGGCTGCGCTAATGGCCGTTCACGACACGCAGCGCCGCGTCTGGTCGCAGCGCGAACTGTCCTTGCTGGCGGAGGTGACAGAGCGGTCATGGGCTCACATCGAGCGCGTCCGCTCGGAACAGGCTGCCCGAGCGAGCGAGGAGCGGCTAAGGCTAGCGACCGATGCAGCCGCTATCGGAACGTGGGACTATGATCCCATCACAAGGGTGCTGCGTTGGGACGACCGATGCAAAGCTCTCTTCGGTCTGCCACCTGAGGCGGAGGTGACATATGAGAGCGCGTTCCTGGCCGGTCTCCATCCAGAAGACCGTGAACGGGCGGATGAGGCCGTACGCCGGGCGCTCGCGCCGGGCGAGTCTTCCCGCTACGACATCGAATATCGGACGATCGGGCTGCGCGACGGAAAGGAGCGTTGGATAGCTGCAACGGGCGAATCTCTTTTCCGGTCCGGACGCGCGGTGCGTTTCATCGGCACCGTCATGGATATTACCGCGCGAAAGCGGGTGGAGAACCAGCTTCAGATGATGAATGCGACTGCCGCCGCCGTGGCAGCCGAGCTGGACGTGGAGCGCATTGTCCAGATTGTCACCGACGCTGGCGTCGCGCTGTCAGGCGCGCAATTCGGAGCTTTTTTCTACAATGTCCTCGATGACACGGGGGACAGCTATGTGCTCTACGCCCTGTCGGGAGCGCCACGCTCCGCTTTCGAAAATTTTCCCATGCCACGCAACACGGCCGTGTTCGAGCCTACTTTTCGCGGGACGGGCGTGGTGCGTTCCGATGATATCCTCATGGATGTGCGCTATGGAAAAAATTCGCCGAGGAAGGGAATGCCGGAAGGCCATCTTCCCGTGCGATCCTATCTTGCCGTGCCGGTCATTTCGCGATCGGGCGAAGTGCTGGGTGGGCTGTTCTTCGGACATTCCGGTTGCGGTGTCTTTGCCGCAGAGCATGAGACAGCCTTGCTGGGGCTGGCCGGTCATGCCGCCACGGCAATCGACAACTCCCGACTGTTCAAAGCGCTGCAGACGCTCAACGCCACTCTTGAGCAGCGTGTGGCTGAGGAAGTTGCCGAACGCGTCCGAGCAGAAGAGCACCTGCGCCAGGCGCAGAAGATGGAGGCCGTGGGACAGCTTACCGGTGGCATCGCCCACGACTTCAACAATATGCTGGCTGTCATCATTGGCGGTTTGAATCTCGTGCAGCGCAAGCTCAGAAACGGCGACACGAACGTGAACCACTTCGTCACCGGTGCAATCGATGGGGCACAACGCGCTGCGGAACTTACCAAGCGGCTGCTTGCCTTCTCTCGCCAGCAGCCCTTGGCACCGACGCGCCTGAATCCTAATCGACTCGTCTCCGGCATGAGCGAACTGCTGAGCCGAACGCTTGGAGAGACCATAGCAATCGAGACGGTGCTCGCCGCTGGGCTGTGGCATGTGGAGGCCGATGCAGGGCAATTGGAAAGCGCATTGCTCAACCTTTGCGTCAACGCACGCGATGCCATGCCCGGCGGCGGAAAGCTCACGATTGAAACGTCTAACGCCCATATTGACGATCGGTATGCGAGAGAAAACGCGATCTCCTCGGGCCAGTATGTGATGATAGCGGTCACCGATTCCGGAACGGGCATGACTGCGGACGTGCTGGCAAGAGCCTTCGATCCGTTCTTCACCACAAAGGGAGTCGGCAAGGGTACCGGATTGGGACTTAGCCAAGTGTATGGGTTTGTTCGTCAGTCCGGCGGCAGCGTCAAGATCTATTCCGAACTCGGTGTCGGAACCACCTTGAAGATCTATCTACCGCGGTCGCATGGCGGCATTCCCGACAGCCCGGCCGCCGCCTTGGCGGGCGAGCATCCGGGACATTCAGACGAGGTCATCATGATCGTCGAGGATGAAGATCGTGTACGCCTGATGGCCGCAGAAGCGCTGCGAGAACTGGGCTATTCCGTCCTGGAAATGTCGGGGCCACGAGATGCACTTGCCGCCGTGGAGAGCGGGCATGTGCCTTCGCTTCTGTTCACCGATGTGGTCATGCCGGAAATGTCAGGCCGCGAACTGGTGGACAAGGTCAGGACATCGCACCCGTCACTAAAGGTGCTCTACACCACCGGCTACACGCGAAACGCGATTGTTCACAATGGCACGCTCGATTTTGGAACGGAGCTTTTGACCAAACCCTACACGATCGACGAGCTGGCCGAGAAGGTCCGAAAGGTGCTCGATCGAAAGTAACGATCGGCCAGAGGCGATGTACTCAAGCGGCCGACCCAAATCCACTGCAGGCACGGCGGGGCGGTATGATGTCTCGCCGGAACCAGGGGGACTGCCGCGAGTTCTCTGGAATGGCAAATCATCCGATCACCAGCGCCCTTACCTCAATCGGCACACTGACTTCCCGTCCCGCTGCGTTCCTGGTCTTGTTGGCCTACGCAATTCTTTGGATGATTTTCGAGCGACAGAGCTTGGATTGGCATGGAGCCGCAACATTGTTCACCTGGGCGATGACGCTGTTCATCCAGCGTGCGGAGCACCGCGACACTCAAGCGATCCATGCCAAGCTGGACGAGATCCTGCGGTCAGATCACGCGGCTTCAAACATCACCCGGATCGACGATGAAGAGCCCGAGGAGATCGAAAAACATCGCCATCGCCAGCAACAGGGCGATTGACGTGCAGCCTTTCGGTCCCGTTGCGTCAGGCGCCCGCAAGAAGACCTCCCGCATTGCGCCTTGGCGAAAGGTGCTCATCTATCTGGCCATTGCCGCCATCGGCAGCCTGCTCACGGTGTTGATCATAAACCTCACTCCGCAGCCGCGCGTTCTACGATCTATCGTCCCCCACCGGTTCGACGCTACGGATCCCCAATTTTCCAAGACGATGAGCAGCTATTCGCAAGGGCAGATGTTCGGTTCCAACGCGGTCCAAACTCTCGTCAACGGAGACGAAATATTTCCCTCAATGCTGCAAGCAATCGGGGCGGCTCGATCCAGCGTCAACATGGAAACGTATATTTATTGGTCAGGAGCCATCGGCTACGAGTTCGCGATCGCATTGGCGACGAAGGCCCGCGAAGGCGTGGAAGTCCGCGTGAACGTCGACTGGGTTGGCAGCCTTCCCTTCGACGAGGACCTGATCCGCATCATGACGACGGCAGGTGTGCGGTTCGAACGCTATCGGCCGCTACGCTGGTATACGTTGGACCGTGTAAACAACCGAACTCATCGCAAGCTGCTGATCGTTGATGGCCGGATCGCTTTCACTGGCGGGGTCGGCATTGCCGATGATTGGCGCGGGAACGCACGCAACTCAAATGAATGGCGCGACACCCATTACCGGATCGAAGGACCAGCCGTGTCCGCATTCCAGGCGGCGTTCGCCGAAAACTGGCTTGAGACGACCGGCGAGACATTGCAGGGCGGGAAGTTCTACCCTGCAGTTGCGGCCGCTGGCGGTCTCGATGCGCAGTTGATACTTTCTTCGCAGCCAAACGGCTCGGAGAACATGGAGCTGATGATGTTGGCGGCAATAGCCGCGGCCAAGGATCATCTGCGCATCGGCATGGCCTACTTCGTGCCGGACGACATCGCGCTGCAGCAGATTCTTGATGCAAGGAAGCGAGGCGTCTCGGTCGATGTCATCGTTCCCAATTGGCTCACGGATGTGCCTGTGGTGCGAAAGGGCTCGCGCTTTTTCTGGGGCGAATTGCTCAAGGCCGGTGTGCGCATCTTTGAGTTTCAACCCACAATGTACCATCCCAAGCTTTTGATCGTCGACGATGTCTGGGTGAGCTTTGGCTCGGCTAATCTGGATGAGCGATCCTTGCGCCTCAACGATGAGGCCAGTCTGAACGTCTACGGCTTGGAATTCGGGCGGACGCAAATAGACGTTTTCAACGAGGACCTGAAGCGATCAAGGCAGGTCAGTCTGGAAGAATGGCAAGCGCGTCCGCTAAGCGAAAAGGTCACCGACTACTTTGCGAGCAGGTTTCGCTCCCAGCTCTGATAATGGCGAGGAGGCGGAGATCCAAAGTCCCCGCGATTGCTCGCCAGGTATTTCGCAGCCTTGCTGGATCAGGTCGCGGAAGCCCTCCCTCCCAGCCGCGCTCGCCGCTGGACTCTCCCAGTGTTCCGCACGGATGTGGAGAGCCTAAAAGACTTCGATCACCTTACGGCTTCTCTTTTTGAGAGCCTGGATGGGTTTGCGGCGAGTTTGCGGCTGCGCCGGCGACGACTCCACCGGACGCTGTGCAAGCCTTGCTTGTCTCAGCCGCGCCGTCTTCTCGGCGCGTTGTGCGCGTTCAGCGTCCAGCGTCTCTTGGCTGATGCGTTTGGCGCGGTCGTATCTTTCCTTGTCATGATTGCGCGTCACGGACACCTCCTAGCCAGCAACAAAAATCCTGCGAACCTTTTTGGTGACACGCTGCTTGCGTTCTATGGGAGACGGCGTGATGGCCTGTGCGAGGCGCGCTTCCTTCAACCGCGCCGTCTTGGCGGCGCGCTCAGCACGTTCCTTGTCGACAATGATTGCTGCAGCTGATGTGGTCTTCTCGTTGCGAGCGTCATTATTGGTCCGCGGCATCTCAGCGCCTCGCCTTAATTCTTGTCGCCCGCAGAGCCATTTTGTACCTGGGTCGTGCTCTAACCTGGTGTATCGCCCCCTTGGGCGAGATTTTGCCTCGATGAGCCGGCTTCATGCGCAGGTGGTTGTCGTTGTCCGCTTGTGGGATGGCCATCTCGGTTCTCCTATGCGGGCCGAACTTCGATATGACACAAGTGTTCCAAGGCAACGCGCAAGCTGCTGGGCTATTTTCGAGGCAAGGAAACGCGCTTCAGGCGCGTGATCGGGGAACCGTGACAGGGGGCCGTAGCTGGAACTTTGAGAGCGCAGATAGCGTCGGCGCCTGCACACGGCGGCCCTCTCCCAAAAGCTGTCAGCCGCGGCGGTGCGATTACCGGCAGCAAAGGAGCTTGGTGTCGACGATGAACTTCCTGGCGACGAGATCGTTCGGACATTGCTGCAGCGCAGGATCCCCCCGCGAGCGCATTAGCTGGGTATTGTATGGCGTTAGGGCCGTTGAACCACCACCGGGGTGTGTCAGTAGCACCTTACAGGCAGCCGCAGGTCCAAACGAGCAGCACCGTTCCAAGCGCATAAGGGACCAGAAGCAAACCTATCGTCACCCAGAAAGCCGGCTCTGCCAAGGCGGCCATGTCCTTGCGAAACTGCTCCATGGGGCTACCCCGGCAACTTCGACAAACGAAAAGAGCTGATCTGGTATGGCCTACGGCCCGCTTTTGGCATCTTCGACCTCCAGCGCATCCATGAGGGCTGCCACATCGCTGGGTTCGCCAGCGGCGTCACCATGCACGCCAGTTCGCGCTTTCTTGAGCGCTTGCTCGATCGCATCTTCAATGTTTCCGAGCTCGTCCTCACGCACCTCGCGACCATAACCGGCCGCTTCGGCATCCTGCTCGAATTGCTGAGCCAGCACGGCGAAGCTCACTTCCTCTTGGCCGGCAAGAGTGCCGACATTCTCCTGCAGCCAGCTTTCAAAAAACTCTTTGGTCGCGTTCATCGGATAACTCCTCCACCGGATTAAGCGCGGCGGCGATCCGAAGTTCCGCCATGGCGTCACTTTCTCAATCAGACGAACAGAAGCGCGTGCGCTGACATTCACGGAAGGCAGCTGAACTTTCAGGTGCCACATGACCGCCGCTTCATTTGGCCTTTTGCGTATCCGGCGCGAACAGGGCTTGGCCTGCCAGCTTCGCGTGCAACGTGCGGGCCAGGTCAAGATGTTCAAGCACCGTCGGCAGCTTTTCGGAGGCGAAGCGCTGAAGCGCTGCATCCTCGCCCGAGCCTATCTCCCAAGCCAGGAGCTGCGCCGTCCTTTGGTGATCGACGATCTGCGCCCTCAGGTACGCCAGCTCAAACGCGGCGCCGTCGAGCTTTTCGAGATCGGAACGGATTTTCTTGTGATCTGGATCGAGCCCTTCGGGAAGTGGAATCTTGCTTTTATCGGCCACGGATTTCAGCTGCTCATTGGCCTTGTTGTGATCATCGACCATCCGATTTGCAAATTCACGGAGGTCTTCGTGGCTTGTCTTTCCAGCCGCGAGTCGCCCGAACTCTATCTCGGCCCTGCCGCCTGCCGTAATTAGCTGTACGAAAAGCCGATCCTGATAATTCGTCTGGTGCGGTGCTGGAACTCCAGGCTTCTCCATACTGGTATCGGGGGCAAGACCGGCTGGATTGCCGATTTGCGCCAGCGCACAGCAGGGCGACACTGCCAGGACTACTGTCATTATGGCGGCACGCATGAACTGTCCTCCATTCAATACCTAGTTAATTGTCGGCCACGGTTTTTCCCGGATGATGTCTAGAGCGTGAGCAAATAGGCCACCAATGCTTCCTTTTCCGATTGGTCGAGCTTCGTTCCGAGCACCAGGTTGAAGAACTCAACGGTATCGCCCAGCGTCATCAGACGGCCGTCATGAAGATAGGGCGGAGAATCCTTGATCCCGCGCAACGTGAAGGTCTTGATGGGTCCATCTGGAATGGCAACCTGGTCGTTGAACGTCTGACCAACTTTGTAGAATCGCTCGAGCTTCAGGTCGTGCATATTGTTGTCCATGAAGGACTGGGCTGGAACATGACATTCGCCGCAGCGGCCCTTTCCCATGAACACCTGCTCGCCCTTGATCTCCAGCGCACTGGCGGTAGCCGGGTCAAGTCGTCCAAAGGGATCGAGCTTGGGTGCCGGAGGAAAATCGATGATGTTCTGCATCTGCGCCATCATCGCGACCTGGTTGGGCCGATCCGGCAGGTTCACGCCCTTGCGGGTGGCGCTCACGTGATCGCCGTTGAAATAGGCGGTGCGCTGTTCGAACTCCGTAAAGTCTTCCACGGAACGCAGCGAGCGCTTGGATCCGTGGATCTGCTGGTTGAACAAGCCGCGCAGGCTGGTTGTGTCGAGCCGGAAGCGCTCGGCTTGCGGCCGCACGTCCGGGGTGAGGTGAAACGCCCCGTTGGTGTGGAAATTGGAATGGCAATCGAGGCAAGCGACACCCGTGCTTTGCATCGCTACCTTCCTGTCCTCGGTCTGGTTGAATTCCTCCTGCGGAAATGGCGTCAGCAGCAGACGAAGTCCTTCCATCTGCACGGGCGTGATGATGCCGTTCATGTATTCGTAGAAGTTGCGTATCGTCAGCAGATCCCCTCGCGACACATCTCCAAGCTCCGGGTGCGTGGTCAGAAATATTGGAGGTGGAAACTCCGGGGTAAGGTGATCCGGTAGATCGAAATCGACGTCGAAGCGGCGCAGATCGCGTCCTTCATCAGCGCCGATCTCTCTAATCTCACTTTCAGGAAAGACCTGACCTCCGGCGGCCTGCTTGACGTGCGGCAACGGTAGGAAGCCTTGCGGCAACAGACCACGATCACGAATTTCCTGAGGGGTTTTCGCTGCCAGGCTGCTCCAGGTTTCGCCTGCCGGCAGTTTCACTCGCGAGCCTTCTTGTACAGCCTTGCGCCCGCCCGACATCATGACGCCGGGCATCGGCCGGTCGGCCAGATCGTAACGGCTCTCGAGCAGGCCGCGTTGCCGTTGTGTCACAGCCGGCTTTTGCGCCTCGTCAGTTTCCTTGACCGCAGAAAAAGGCAAGCTTGGCAATGGACGATACGTCAGATCCGGCGGCAGCGGGTCCGAAGCAACATTGAGCGTGAACGTTGCAGCGCCAAGCAGGACCGGCAAACCAAGATTGAAGATACGCGACATATCCCCTCCCCACAGCGTTGAATTTGGCCCCAACCAGTGCGCGCAAGCTTTGTTCCATAGCTTTGATAGCCCCAACGCTCACGCTCGGCTTTTCGATGATCACCGGTGTCGCTGCTTTGGAGGGTGCGATCTGCGTGCCTTGCCTGCGTACCGTTCTCGCCATCTTCTGGCTGATGACTGCACGTCCGCTGCCGACTCGTGGCCTTGCAGCAGGCCTGCATCGAGCGAAGATATCTATCCCGACATTCCGGATTGTATCACCCCATCGGCCGACGACCCGTCAGACATCGCCGCATTGTTGATCTGGTCCGTCCCGAACTGAGCGACCTGAACCATCATGGCCCTGGCCTTTGCAATGAGTTCATCGTCGGGAAGAGTATGCCCGGCCTGCAGGGTAACTGTAATACACTCGCCTCCCTCGCCCCGAAATTCCACGACCGGAGCCTGGTCTCGGCTGACGACAACTCCCATCATCTGCATAAAAACCTCCTCGTCGCTTCCTGCATTGGCCAGACAAACGCAACCCAGCTCGGCTATCTAATCCTTGACATAGGCCCCAGGTTGACGCCCGCCTCTGGGCGCCTTGGCGTCTTTCGAATGCTCGGCGACCGCAGGGCCTGCTCCGGATATTTTCTCTGGGGCCGGTGAAGGTGTCGCCGGCTTTGACGGGGTCCTGCCGCTCGATTTCTCGGGGCGGTGTGATATGTTAGTTGAAGACTTGTCTGAAGAAGTCATGGCTCTTTCCCTAGCGCGAAAACCCCAATACCAACCTGCGAAACGCCGTGACGTTCCATCGTGATAAGAGCTCCGTTGTTGAACCTGGAGGCCTCGCTGGGGCGCACCGGCAATGGGCTGATTTTGCAAGACGAATGGCAACGGCCAAGGCGCTCGGGCAAGACACAGCCTGACACATCGCGGCGCGGGTATTGGAATGCGAGCCGACGCGAAACGCTTCATTGAGATCATCCATCACGGAACCCGCGGCAGGCAGCAGCTTCGTCATTTCTGCAGGAATGCGTTTTGCCAACGCCGACACCGCGACCATGCCCGTCGCCCGCCACTCTCTCCTGGTGCCAAGCGCCCGCTTGCAGCGCCTACCTCGAGGAGCCTGCAATACAGGCTGACTCGGCAGCAACCGATGAGGAACAATATCTCCCTTTGAAAGTTCTGGCCGACCCATGAAGGAGGTATGAAATGTCAGAATCACGCGAATGGCTTGTCCAATGGCTCAGGGATGCTCACGCCATGGAGGAGCAGGCCGAAACCATGTTGAATGGGCAACTGAACCGGATAGAGAACTATCCTGAGCTCAGCGAGCGGATTCGCCAGCACATCCAGGAGACCAGACAGCAGGCTGCTCGGCTGGAAACCTGTCTTGACCGCATCGGACAAGGATCTTCCACACTGAAGGATGCCGGCGGCAAGCTGACGGCAATGGCGCAGTCGCTCAGTGGGGTGTTCGCCGGGGACGAAGTGATGAAGGGATCGCTTGCAAGCTACACGTTCGAGCACATGGAAATCGCCTCCTACACAATCCTGATCGCCGCCGCCAAATCGCTAGGCGAAGCAGAGGTCGCCCAGCTCTGCGAAGAGAATCTGCGTGAGGAAGTTGCGATGGCGGACTGGTTGAAAAGCCATATTCCAGCGACAGCCGAGCAGTTCCTCGCGCGGGCCGACTCGGAGAATGACAACGCCAAGCGCTGATCTAGGATCGTGGCTCGCAGGCGATAAGTGAGCGCCGGTCAGCGCAGCGTACGGACCCGCGCTGACCGCCGTGGCGCGGGCCCACATAGCAACTACCTTGACCAGGTAATATTCGTATCGGTCTTGGGGGTGACCGTCCTGTTTGGGCGGCAACGACAAACCAACGACCTGGTCTGATGACGGCAGTTCCTCATGCGGCGTGGAGCGTCATTCCGATTGAAAACAGGAACTGAGAGAGCGGCATCTTGCGTCAAGACGCAGTCGCAAGAAGCATCGTTAGGCCACTGAAGTGAGAACCTCCGTCGGGCCGGGCCACGAAACATTCGGCAGCGGTCGGGCGTTGTGTCGGGAGTTTGGGGCGACCCGCACCGCCATGTTTTCTTGGCAGGTGATCGAGTGCGTTCTGGGAAATGCGCATGCCACGCGGCCTCCGTTATGGCCTGACGATTCGTCCCATCAAGCTGGTCGTTTGTGCCCTCATGCGAGGAGGAAGTCCTTCCAGGCCGAGCGGGTCAGGCAACACCGGAGTATTTTTTCATTACCCTTGCTGCTCGCACGAGTGACGACCAATCAGCTCCCATAGTGGCGACGAGGTCACTAGCTTCTTCGCTGGAAATGCCGGTGCGGGCGGCGAGCTTCTTCGCAAGCAAATCGAAAGCCAGTTCGACTATCGTCATCGTTCAGCCCTTTCGCTAAGCTCTCCATTACCCTCTCGGAGGGTCTCTCGCATTAGCCCATGTTAATGAGGCGAGAAGCAATTTCCTTCACCTCGTGGGCGGCACGACCTATCTCGAATTCTGCAACACACGCAGCGCGCCTGGCGCGCTGCTGTCGCTTCAGATGATGCACAAGAGCGAGAACGGTCGCCGCTCACACTTCATCACCGCCAATTTTCAGATCGCCGACGGCCCGGCTGCCGACGAGATCGTCGTGGCCATCGGTGCTGCGGACGGCGGCTGGGTCGGCATGCGTCAGGAAGGCAGTCGCCGATTGACGGGAACAATTTAGCGAACAGTAAATTCAACGGTCTTCTGGTAGGAGGCAAAAGTGTCCCAGCGAAGCGTCGACAAAGACCGATTGGAGCGCGCAGACCGCGAGGCAAAAGTTGCTAACGCGGCCGAGAGAGAGGCGCGTTATTTGAAAACTGCGCGACTTCGAGAACAACGCCTTGCTGCCGAAGCCAAGGGTCCCCAGGCTTCGAAGAAAGGCCGATCCAGGAGCTAAGGCGCTTAGCCGCCGAGGCTGGCCGTGAGACAGCGACGCCCTTCTGATGGAACATACACCACGCTAATAGTTCTAGCGCGCCGGGCACGCGACGTTCCCGGCACATCCTCATTGGGGCGCCCGCCGCTGCCGTTAAGGGAGGCCGGCGCAAGGCGCGCTCGACGCGTGAGCGAGGGCAACATCATGAATCCCGAAAAGCCCAGCATTTATGCGCCATCCGCCGAGCTGCTCGCTGCCATGGCTAATGAAAAGCGCCTTCTCGCTCTAATGATTCTTGCTGACGGAGAAATGTCCGTTTCTGATCTGGCGCCGCGATTGGGGCTTAGCAACTCAGCACTCTCCCAGCATCTCGGCATGATGCGAGAATCTGGTCTGGTCACCCGGAGGCAGGAGCGCCATAAAGCGTATTACTCGTGCACAGATCTTGCCCTGAAAGTCCTTGAGCTCCTGGACTGGCTTGTTGAGCGGAAAACTCTGCCTGGCCGCGACCATCATCCATGAAGCCGGACCTTTGGAAGGTTGCGATGTCGGGACTCAAGGCTCGTCACCGGATTGTGGAGATTTGTAAGCTTCGACCCCGCCGCCAGCGATGGCGGCGGGGTTGGATGGTTCGTTCAGTCATAAACCTTGATGATTTTCCGGGTGCCCGGGTCCACCAGCACCGTGCGGTTGTCGACCACAACGTAGCGATATTTGACGTTGGGGACCTCATGGATCTCAACCGTTTCCGGCAGGGCTGTCCCGACATTCAGTTCCACGCCGGGGAGCTTGACCGACGCCAGGGGCTGCTTCTTCACATATTCGCGGATGACGGTGTCCTGTTCCGGCTGGATGATGATGTCGTCCGCGGCGGCTGAGCCGATCCCAGCCAATAGCAACATCGCTGCTGCGGTGTTCTTTAGAAGCATGTTCATATCTGCACTCCTGTAGGGACGGGCGCAACACGATCATCGTCCCGCGCCGCCCGGCAAGTTGAACATGGAGCCGCCCTAAACGTTCCGCCCTAGGTACTTAGGTCTAGTCCCCTTGGGACCTAAGTCTGGTTCTGGAAACCGCATTGGTCCTGTCAGCGGCAGCGGCTGGAACGCTTGGCTTCCGCGGCTGTTGTCTCTCGAATTTGGAAGAATGCAGATGGATAAAGTGTGGACCAAGCACGCTGGTTATTCGCGGCTGTTCCCTTTCTCGTGATGGCACTCGTTCTAAGCTGGCATGTGGTGGATGGCGCAGCAACGTCCCTTCCGACGCCGAACCCCTGTATCTTTAACCTGCAGTAGGTGACCTGATGTTGCGCGACAAGGAGAGTCGGATCTTAGAGGCAGGCCTGCTGGCGGCGGTGCCTGTTTGTGTGGCGATTACCGCACTGGTCGCCTTGATGACCTTGGCCAGCATATGAATCGGTTCCTTTTCGCAGCCTCCGACTTCCTATCTCGGCCGCCAGGCTTCTATGTCATGCTCGTGGCAATGGTTTTGTGCACCGCCCTGGTGCCTTTTGGACTGACAAATGCGGTCACCTATGCCCTGTCGGTTGCCGCCATCGTGATCACCGGTGTTGTCCTTTTACAAGGCTATCGCGATACCGCCGCCATTCACGCAAAACTCGACGAGATCATCGTTTCACTGAACGAAACCAGGAACGACGTTGTCGGATTGGAGCATGCCGAGCCGGACGAGATCAGGGAGAAGCTTGTAAAACTCGAAGAAGAAGCGTCCCGAACAGTCGGGGCTGCCAGGCGCGAACTTTCGAAAGCAACAGGAGAGAGATCATGAACAATCTCATTTGGCTCGTTGGTGCGGTGGTCGTCGTCTTGGCGATTTTGAGTTTTTTTGGTCTTCGGTAGGCGACGAGCATTTCCGCCGACAACCTGAAGGATCAGGGGGAACTACACTTGGCGTCGCAAATTGCTTTCATGAATGACAATCAGCCGCCCCCCGACAAGTTGATATCCGAGCCACCGCCAGATTGGCAGGGCGTGTTTTTTGCCACCGCTGCCCTCGTCTCGTCCTTATGCGCCCTGCTGCTGGCATTTTGGATGTCTGTTTGATCGCTGTCGGAGGGGCCACTGTCCTATCAAGAGCCAAAAAGGTTTGGCATCAAAGTTGCATTGACAAGTTGGGGCGGATGAAGCCCGCCGCTTCGCAAATGGGGCGGCGGGCTTTCATAAGCTAACCCTCAGAAACGAGCCTTGGCCGGCAATTTACTTGGCGAAGGTCACGCATGTCGACCTGCTGACGCCGCCGGGATGCCTGGGTAAGCGCAATCTGTGGCGCTACCGACGTCTTTCCGCCGTGTGGTGATCTTCTGGTCGGCCGTCCCGTCTGCTTCAGGCTCTTTGCCGGCAAGCATACCAAACTCACCGTTGGATTTTTTCCGCCATCAGGTCCCCTCTGCGAGCAATGGCAACTCTTCGATGGGTCTGGGGTTCCTGGACAATCTGGGATCGGTGTCACTCCGCCCAGCTCGTGACGGCGGGAATGGCGCCCCGAAAATATCCGACATTTATCAAGGCCCGGAACAAAGATGGCGCCGGGAGATTGGAGTTCATCGTCCTCCTCAACAAGGAACCTAAGCATGAGAACCAAACTACGCATGGCATCGCTGTCGATCGCGACCGCAATGACCGCTGTACTGCCTGCCTTGTCAGCAGAGACGGCCCAGGACTTCGTCACGAAGGCCGCGATCGGCGGGATGTTCGAAGTGCAGTCCAGCAAGGTCGCTCAAAGCAAGCTCCAGGATCCGACCCTTAAGGATTTCGCGCAGAAGATGATCTCCGACCACGGTGCTGCGAACGCCAAACTCGAGAGTATTGCCGGCGAACAGAAATTGCAGGTGCCCGCCGACCTCGACGCTGCCCACAAGAACGAAGTCGACAAGTTGCAGTCAGCTGCGGCGCCAGTCGATGCAACCTATGCCGATATGCAGAAGACGGCGCATGCCGATGCTGTAAGCATGTTTGAAAGCTACGCCAAGGAAGGCGACAATTCCGCTCTCAAGTCGTTTGCAAGCGAGACGTTGCCGACACTCAAGATGCATCAGGAGATGATTGGCAAGGTCGCGGCTGTCGCTCCTGCCCCCGACAGTTCCGCGCCAGCCGCGTCCGATGCGGACGCCACAAATTCTGTGGCACCGGTGCCTGGCGCCAACAGCTTCACCGAGGACCAGGCCAAGAACGCCATCGAGAAGGCGGGCTACTCGGACGTCTCCGCCCTGACGAAGGATGACAAGGGCATCTGGCGTGGAACGGCGAGCAAGGACGGCAAAGCAGCACCCATCGCCCTCGACTTTCAAGGCAACGTCGTTGCCGGCAAGAATTGATCACCAACCAAGGACAAATCAGATGAAAACCGTAACAGGCCTCTTCGACAATTATGATCAAGCAAGCGACGCTGTGGGCGAGCTTGAAGCCACGGGCGTTCCGCACGACGATATTAGCATCGTGGCGGGTAATTCGGGCGGCCGGCTTACGGGCGAAGCGTCGGAGGCTGGCGAGGATGCGGCAGCAGGGGCTGGTGTCGGCGCCGTAGTCGGCGGGGCCGGCGGCCTGCTCACCGGCCTTGGCCTGATGGCCATACCTGGCCTCGGCCCCGTGGTTGCCGCGGGCTGGCTGGCAGCGACTGCGGTCGGCGCTGTCGGCGGTGCCGTGGTCGGTGGCGCAGCTGGCGGCATCATCGGCGCGATGACAGAGTCCGGTGTGCCGGAAAGCGACGCACATGTTTATGCCGAAGGCGTTCGGCGCGGGGGAACAATGGTTATAGCCAGGGTCGAAGACGACCTTGTCCCCGACGCGGAACAGATACTGAAGCAATATAATTCCGTCGACATAGCCCATCGGCGAACCGAATACGAAGCAGGCGGTTGGACCGGCTTCGATCCAACGGATGAAGTCTACACAGGTGATGACCTGGAAAGCGCCAGAGGTCGTCGCAACGTGTGAGATGAAATGACTGGGCGGCTAACAGCCGCCCTCGTCCTTCCTGCGCGATGTGCAACGCTGGTATCTCAGGTAGCACCAAGGTCGAATGGTCGTCGCGACGACTTGCAGTTCACCAGGGCCCTGCCGCTGAGCAACACACGACTTGTGATGCTGATCGCAGCCCGAAAGGGCCTCGTATTCTCGAAGAAAGAGTTATCGGCCTGTCGTCATCACGAAGGTGAACCGGCTTTTCCTAGGTGAGAAACGACGTCAATACTCCGCCAAGCCCCTGACAATCTCGCTGCGGTGTATAGTCCATGGCCTAAGGTTTGTTTGCTGGCTTTCCCTTTGCCCCGATAGAGCGGCCGGAACACAGTTTCTGTTGCCGCGGGCGGGACGAGAGGGGAACTGCTGGCGACACTGACCGCAGGTTGGCCAGCCCGCGTCAGGCTTGCGCGGCGACCTCATTCACGAATGTGGTGTCGTGTGGGATTTCCAAGAAGACATCCGAATATCGGATGTCAGTTCATTGGCCAGACGATCATAAGCATCGGCACAGCAACAATGACTACGAGGAAAGACAGGGGCAGTCCCAGACGCGGATAGTCGCTGAAGCGGTAGCCACCCGGCCCCATGACAAGCGTGTTGCACTGGTGTCCGATCGGGGTGAGAAAATCACAGCCGGCGCCAATGGCGACAGCCATCAAGAACGGTTCGGGCCTGTAGCCCAGATCACCAGCAAATTCGGCGGCGATAGGCGCCATGACAAGGACGGTGGCGGCATTGTTGAGGAATGGCGTAACGGCCATGGCGGCGACAAGGATGAGCGTCAGTGCGCCGGACGCCGGAAGGAGGGTCCCCAGTCTGGCAAGCTCGCCGGCAACTACTCCCGTAGCTCCTGTACTGCGTAGTGAATCGCTCACTGGAATGAGAACGGCGAGCATGACGAGGATAGGCCCATCGAGCGATTGGTAAACATCGCGGAGCGGAATGACCTTGAAAAGCACAATCGCGACCGCGGCCGCGAAAAAAGCGACGGAGACTGGCAGCAGCCCAAACGCCGTCGCCACCATGGCGAGAGCAAGGACCACTACCGGCACGATACCCTTGCGGACGCTGCCAAGAAGGATAGCCCTTTCTGCCAGCGGTAAGCAGCCGAGTTCACGAAGTATCTCGGGCATCCTCGCTGCACTGCCCCGCAAGACGACAACGTCCCCGAGCCTCAGCTCGACTGCGGCCAGCCTGCGGTCGAGGCGCTCCCCACGACGGCTGACGGCCAGGAGGTTGACATTGAAGCGATCGTAAAGGGCAAGGCGCTGGGCGGTCCAGCCGATCAAAGAGGAGCTTTCACCGATTACGGCTTCGATAGCGACCATTTCGTTGGTGGTGTCGTCACCACCGCCCCTATCCCCGGTCACGCTGAGCCTGCCCTGGGAGACAAGGCGATCCAGCGCTTCTGGGTCGCCCTCGAGCAACAGGATGTCATCCACCTTGAGGACCACGTCGGGCAGTGGCGTCATCCGCATCGTGCGATTGCGCAGGATCGACGTCACGATTGCATCGCCGCCGGCGAGCTTCATGAGGTCTGCGACGGTTTTCCCGAGCACCGTGGAGTCGGCGACAATTCGAGCCTCTGTAAGGTAATTCTTGATGTCGAGGGCTTCATTCAGCGACCCGCCAAGCTTTTCGCGCACCGGCAACAACCAATAGAAAAACAGCAGGAAGATCGTTCCGGCAGCGGCTATGGCAGCTCCAACAGGTGTGAAGTCGAACATTGTGAAGGCGGTTCCGATCAGCTCCTCTCGCACTCGGGACACTACGATGTTGGGTGATGTTCCCACCTGCGTCATTAGTCCGCCGAGCAGCGACCCGAATGCCATGGGCATCAGGAATATCGAGGGTGAAATGTTAGACCGGCGCGCGAACTGGAAGGCGATCGGAATCATGATAGCGAGCGCCCCGATATTCTTTACAAAGGCAGAGAGGATCGTGACCACGATCACCAGCAGCGCCAGTTGCGACCGAACTCCCGATAATTTCGGAGCAAAGCGCTTGATCGCTGCCTCCATGATTCCCGAGCGTGCTATCCCTGCGCTCACCAGCAGAGCACTGCCGACAATAACCACGATATCGTCGCTGAACCCGCTGAAGGCTTCGTCAAAAGGCACAATGCCAACCGCGACAGCAAGCAACAGTGCCACAGCCGCGACCAGATCATATCGATAGCGACCCCACACGAACGCTGCCATCATCACGAAGGTTACGGCAAACGACAAAATTTGCGGCGTAGTCATGTCTTCGAATGCCCCGGCCGCCAATGCGACTAATGAGAAACCCCAAACCGCCCCTTTTGTTGCCTCGCTCATTGCGGGGGCCAAAGCGGTCCGGCGGCGTTTGGCCAGGAGCGGATCGGCAGCGTTTAGAAACGGATCTTACGAAGCGGTCTTCGGACTTTGACAGACATCGATGTGCCCCGACCAATCCGACGCTTCAGCCCCAAACCAGGAAGGCCCGAGCCGGGATCAAAAAGCATGCGCTTGCCTCATGTCGAGTCCACCTGGAAAATCGCCCGGACACCACGGATCGGGCGGCGTGCGGAGATCCTTTTCTCACCTGAAGTGCCACAGCAACGCCCCCGATTGCAGGGAGGGTGCCTCTGGTGCCCGGCCCGTGGGCGAGCAGTTTTCTTGGCTACATTCGATTCTCAGGAAGCTTGAATCACGCGGCCTCTCTTTTGTTTTCGTAGCTGACAGGAGCCCCCTCGAAAGCCAGATCACTCCCGCGAGCCCAGTTCTTCTCAGCATCGATCAGCTCATTCTCCCCAGTCAAGCCGTTCAGAAACAGCCTGAGTACGTGCGCAGCTGTCCGTTCTCCGGCCCGCGAAGCAACAGGTACGCCGCGCTGTTCGCAGACCGTCGCACAAACACGGGCAAGCATCACAATATCGCTCGGTTCCAAAAATCGACCTGGATACAACATACCGTCCTCTGTTGGAAAGCCTCGTGAGCCTTTGATTACGCGAGGTCACCGGCAGCAACAATCAACTATGATAGTCTGCACCTCGACTGGGTCAGTAAATTTGAGCGGCCCTTCAGACGATCAGCATTGCGCCCCTCCGGATCGGAAGGACGGGGCTATCAGGTGGGTTTTCCCGGCAGGTCGATCCGATTCGAATCGCGTGGGCTTGGGAAATGCGCACGGTCGCAGGTCTAATGGCAAGTTGGCCTGTGAAATGCCATGTCGGCATTTTCGGGCACCTCGAATTGAAGCCTGATTTGCAGAAGCTGGAATCGCTTGATGGCGAAGACTGCGCAAATCAGATTGAGGCGCGCGCCATCGCCCGGTGAAAGGGACCTCGACGAGTTGCCGCGTAAATCACGTTTGGAGGCCTGACCGTCGCCTGCTCATCCCCTCTGCCAAAGCAGGGAACAAGATCCTGTTTGCAATGTTGGGCGAAATGCCAATTTCTTCCCGCGGTCATGAATTCGACGTGGCTATTGTCGGCGGCGGCCCCGCAGGACTTGCGGCAGGCATGTATCTGGCCAGATTCCTGCATTCGGTGATCGTGGTCGACGCCGGCGACGCACGAGCCAAGCTCATTCCAAAATCGCATAACTGTCCTGGCTTCCCGGACGGCGTAAGCGGGTCAGAGTTGCTCGGCCGTCTCAAAGCCCAGGCACAGAGATACGGTGCAGGCGTAGTGGACGGTCGTGTAGCGGGCGCCAAGAAGCGCGACGGGACCTTTGTGCTGACGACCACCTTCGGGACCATCCGAGCAAAGCGCGTGGTTCTTGCAACCGGGATCGTGGACAAGGCCCCGGCAATAGAAGGGCTGGAGGAGGCCGTCGCGGCCGGCACTGTCCGACTGTGTCCGGTCTGCGACGCCTATGAGGCCGTGGGCAAGCGCATCGGCGTCGTCGGCCCAGAGCATCTGGCGCTCAAGGAAGCCCTGTTTTTGAAGGAGTACAGCGGTCAGGTTACCTTGCTCGCCAACTATCCGGAGGATATTTCGGATGCCGCCCGCGGCATGGCCTCGGCAGGCGGCATTGACATCTGGGACACCGTCGAGGATCTGGTCGCTCGGGCAACTGGGTTCGACGTTGTCATGGCCGAAGGTGCGCCAATGCGGGAATTGGATGTGGTGTACCCCGCAATGGGGTCTGATGTGCGCTCTGAACTTGCCGTCGCACTCGGTGCAGAGTGTGACGCGCAAGGATATGTTCTGGTCAGCCGACACCTCGAAACGTCGACTGCGGGTCTCTATGCCATTGGAGACGTGGCTGAGGGCCTCAATCAAATTGCCGTTGCGTTTGGCCATGCCGCCACCGCAGCAACACATATCCACAATGCACTTCAGTCTAGACCGGAAAGCTGACCGGCCACCCTGCCATAGGGCGCGCGCCATAACGCTCTAGGTCAGCTTCTACATCTAGGTCGATGAAGCGAATTGGGCAGAGCCCTCCGTTTCTCCTGGGCCAGGCGGTGAACCGACGCGCCATGATCCGAAGCCTCTGCGCGCATCTAAGAGTGCGCTTCGAAGGACGCTTCAGATCCGCTCATTGGTGGCAGGCCTCGGGCGCGAAACGTTCAAATCAATTTTGTCCGGCAGGTCTGGCCAGGCATTTTTGATGGCGGTAGTTGTCATTCGATGGACAGGCGGGATGATGACCATCCGGACGTGTCGTTCAGGCCAGAGCGGGTTCCCGAAAATCAGAAAAACGACTGCTACCAGGACACTGACCAACCCCGCTGCAAACACGTTCGCGATGATCTCACCAGGCTGCATACACTCTCCATGAATGAGTACCCGCCACGCCAAGCGAGCCGTGGCGGGTAATCAACCAACCGACGATGAAGGGACGATGATCGACGGTCACATTCCAAATGTGGAAAAGGCTTCCTTGTTTCATAGGTCAGACCTTTGCGATTCCATGTCGGGCTTTGGTCGGGCCCAGACACGGTAGAGTGCTTGCAATGAGGTGTGTAGCAGCGCCAGCGCGAAGGCCCGTCACAGCAACAAACCAGGTTGCCTGGATCCGCAACATATTTAGTGGGTCCGCCCCCACTTGCGGGTAGAGGCGGACCCGGGCGAGGCTTGGGGACCTCGACCGGCAGCGGGGGACGCTGCCGCTCTTCCAACCTGCCGTGGCATATCAGGTTCCTCTGATTCACAAAAAGCCGGCCACCGCGAAGTGGTGGCGGGCAGGTTCTGGAGTGTGCTGGGACCGACCAGCATAGGTCAACGAGCCGCAACAGGGTTGGTTGCGATAGCGGGCGGACGCCCGCCAACCCTCAGCGCTCGCTTCAGGCGCCCACTGCTTGCCCCCTCGTCCCAGTGCCGGCCTATTGCCTGACGCATGCATTGCTGAGACATCGCTCGTGACGACCGTCCCCCGCGCGGGAATTGCTCGATCTTTCGATCGTCGATAGATCGAAGGAACATTTTAGACGTATCGAATGTTCAAATCCTATGGACAGCCGAACCCAACTTTCACCAGCTCAATCGAGAGCAGCACGCGCCCTGCTGAACTGGCCGCGAGTACGGCTTGCCGCAAAAGCGAGCGTTAGCGAAATGACGATCAGAGATTTTGAGAACGGTATTCGAAATCCGCGTCCCCACAAGATCGCGGCCATGCGTCAGGCGTTTGAGGACGCGGGAATTGCTTTCACCTTCGAAGGCGCTCCATCGCTAGCCCGCCCTGAAGGGCATAGCAGTCTCTCCACCACCAATAGAATGTGGCGCAGCCGGCAGAGACAAGCATAACGATAAAGGTCCTTGAGCCTCGTATTAGCAATCCACTTGACCCACAGCCCACCTAAAGGCGCGAGCCAAGAAACCGGTCAAGCCGGTGAGGCGTCGTTGCTATATGCATCGTTTGAACATTACTTCCGATACGCTCCTGACTTCTTCATTGCCCTCGTCAGGCTTGGTACCGGCATCACCGGCGGCTGGTCCGCAAGGTCGCTGGCAGCCATGGGGGGAGCCGGTTCTGGAAACGGCAGATGGCTCGCGATCCAATCGTCGAGGAACCTGCGGCCGCGAGCATCATCCGGTCAAACCAGGATCGTAGTGGAGATGGCATCGTGGATCGTGCCATAGAGGCTGTCGATGGGCTGGCGGAAGCGTCCATGCAGTCACGATGCTTTCAGCTCATCGAACCTCGGGCGCCAAAGAGTGTTCCGTTGGTTTTTGCTGAAATGGCGGGAACTTTTTCCTCCGGCGGTGATTTTCGTCGCCATGACAAAACTGTCTGACCTTGGACCTCGCATCCCCCGCAACGGGGGTAATTGCATTCGCGAAAAGGACCGCTTCTACGCGTGTCCATCTTGCGGCCAGAAAGTCGATCAGACCGATTTGCGGCAAGTCATGTGGCACGAACGGCCTGGCCACGAGCCGCTGGAGCCGGAAGACAGCGCGACGATAATCAAGTTCCCGGAGCCCCGGAAATAGCGATCAGTCGCATGTGACCCGCCGTCCATCGAGACAGCGGGCGCGACTTCCCCCCTCGCAAAAATCAAAGGAACAAAGGTCAGATCTCGCAGTTGTGCGATCACCTGGGAGGGAACGATGTTGCATCACGAAATCGGCACTGTTTCGGACTGGTCGAAGTTGGTGGCGGACGATCCTCTCATCGCCGCCGATATCGCCCAGCGTCTTTCTGTGCTAGCGTGCAATGACAAGTCTACCGCTGCCCACGTCCAGTCGCCCAGCGCCGTGAGATTTCGAGGTTCCGACCTCACCAGCGCAGCACCCACCGAGTATCCGCGGCCGATTGTGCTTCTAGCGACCATCTGTGGGTCGACGGTCGTGGGTATAACGCTGCTTCTGGCGGCGGCGGTTTGAGCCACGG
The DNA here is from genome assembly GCF_055811095.1 of Mesorhizobium sp. WSM4833. Taxonomy (NCBI): domain Bacteria; kingdom Pseudomonadati; phylum Pseudomonadota; class Alphaproteobacteria; order Hyphomicrobiales; family Phyllobacteriaceae; genus Mesorhizobium; species Mesorhizobium sp. WSM4833. Next base: position 64,512 of record NZ_JBVVQG010000009.1, on the reverse strand, counting down.
GACCTGATGCCGCTCCCCCAGACACTGTCTTCGATTGAGATGACGCTCGAATGTCCGGCATGCGGAACGGCTTTCATCAAACCGGGGCGTTGGTTCATCGCTGCCGCCCACTATCGGTGCGAAGGTTGCCAGCGTTTACACCGCCTGATGCTTGGTTCGATTACTCGTTTTCTGACCATCTCGTTGACGTGCGGAATATCATGACAGCGACGACGGCAGAGCTTTGGTTCATAAAACCGAGGAGGTTCGTTTGAGCCTGGCTTCACGTTTAGGACGGCGTCCCGTAGCGGCCGCCACATGATCGAGCGGCCTTCATCCGCTGCAAGCACCTTGCCGCGGCGCACAGATTACGATGGCCGAGATGAAATGATAAAGATTGCCGAGGCGTTGATGAGAGCATCGACACTGATAGACATGCCAAACGTCGGCATGCCGCGATGGTCTGTAGCACTCGCCATTCTGCACGATGCGGAGGGTGGCGCTTCCAGCATGTGGAACATATCGAAAGCCGCTGTGTTCTGGCGCCAAAGGAGATCGCGATGATCCGTTGGCTAGTCAGAATCGGCGCCTTATATGCGGCATACAAACTCGGCGAAGCTGCCGGGCGCAGTGAGCAGGAGGTCATTCCTCTCCCGCCCTCCGACCGGCAACGGCAGCCAGGTAGGCAGGAGCGGACCGACCTCGGCGTCGAGCCATCCTAAAAACGCAGGTCGCTGGCCGCAGGCCGGTTCTTCAGCGAATAAGCTCGTCCCATGACAGGCGTGTGACGCCAACGCTCTGTGCGAAGGACGGGGCGCGGCGCTGAGCTTCGGGATGTTGGTCAATCGATCGATGCACAGCGAAGACCCGTCATTGATCAGCAATGACGGGTCTTGCTTTGAGACCACTTGGCCCGGGGTTGTAAGCCAAGCTGCCACCCAAACTTTGATTCGCGACACAGGTTCCCAGCTTGGCCAAATAATGCCGGTGGCGTCATCACCACACAAAGGCCCGCCGCTGAACGGACCAGGCGGCGACGGGCCGCACCAGACCGCTTGGCTGTGCAGGCCAAGCTGCATGCCGAACATCGATCTTTTCACAAGGGTTCCAGCGCCGTGGTTCGGACCGGAGGAGGCCGGTTCTGGTAGGCAGCGTCCAGGTCGCCGACAGGCACCACACGAACATCTATCCCAAAAATTGCGATCGCATCGGGAGGACTTCGAAGCTGTCGCCAACTTCGGGCACCGATGATGGGAAGCGACGCTGCGCGTGTCCGGCCAAGGTCGCTATAATGTCCAAGGTTGCGTCCCAACAAAAAAGCCCGCCACCTTTCGGCGGCGGGCAGTCTCACAGGGGGAAAACACACTGAACGGGAACAGTGCCCCCTTCGAAGCTTGTTGATGCGAGAATGTTCCAGCGCGTCCGCCAGAATAGTTGAAAGCTCACATGGGAGATCGCATGCTCTATGGGATGCGATTTTCAAACTGGCCACACAAACTGGCTATGATCGCCTCTGGAACGACGTTCTCTGCCGTAGGGCGTTCCTTGAGAGCCCGCCTAGCTGCCCCTTGACCTGACTGTTTCAATCGCTCTTTGTCTGACGACGGTTCCCTCATGGGTCGTCTCTCCAGGCTCGGCTCCGTCCCCAACCATCTCCGCCAGCCGGCTGAGGAAGTCCACCAAAGCAGCTTGCGGCTCGTCGATTTCGCCGACGACGACCGAAATGCCCCAACGTCCAAGCACGGCCTCCTCCACAGGGTTTCGGCTGGTCATGAAGATGAACGACGGCGGGCGATCTTTCTCATAGCCGGACCGATGCCACGTCTGCCAGAGACGGTGCAGCAACAACCGAATGTTTGGGTCGGAAAGGCTATAGCCAATGAAGAGGATCGTGCTGCCGAGTGCATCCGAGCGAAAACGCACGTCCAGCGGAGAATTGAAGGAGAGACGATCAAGGTAGTCCGTTTCGGTGAGGACGAGGGAAGAATCCTCGTCGAAATCACCATGGAATTTGACGATGTGGGTAACGCCCTGGCGGGCCTGCGCTACATCGCGTGCATTGGCCACTTTCACGTAGTCCCGACCGTATATTTCATAAGCCAGTTCCAGGTTACGGTCATAATTGGTTGTGTAGATGACAGGGAAATCGAGCTTCACGATGAGACGATGCAACTCGGATTTCTCGATCCGGTCCTTGGGGACAGACCAATTTCGGTCCATCCAACTGCGAAGTGGCCCGATGCTGCCATGCTTGATCCGATAGTACTCGGCCAGGGTTTGAAAACGATCGCGTCGCATGGAAAATTCGTCGTCGACACCGAGCTCCTTTGCCATTCGCTCTATCAGCTTCTCCCAAGAAGGGAGTCCAACACTGATCGACACCCCTGCCCCAACAAACAGAATTGCGCTGCGGTGGTGAATTGCGTTGGCGAGCGAATCTACAGGGTCATCGTTCATGGCCAAGGCTTTCGAGGCCACGCGCGCAGGCAGACCCTAAAGGCGCTTGTTGTTTCGGTTGCTGTCGATCTTGGAATGCAGCCAACCATCTGGAACCACACGGCTCATGGCAGCCGCATTGTGGTTCGCTGCCAGCGACCGGCTCCTGTTTCTGCTTACCGGTCATGTGGATCCGGTTCTGCGCCAGCCACTTGCCGCGGCTTCGTTCCAGTCGCGCAATTGCTGAGAGCCTGCGTCGCTTCGGGCCAGGGAAGACGGCGAGAGGGTAGTTCATTGTCGTGACGGCGATGATTGTCATTCCGGCCTAAACACCCGTGGGCTGACATGTTCCTTGTGCTCGAAAATATTCCATGTGGTGCCTTCGCCAGAGCTACGGGTTCAATGCGGGAATGGTCTCGCGTCCAGGGTCGCGGCCCGCCTCGCCGAAAGCGGTGGCATGCAGCAGTGTGCGTGACCGTCACGGTATGCGGTCACCGCCTCTCCCCGGAATTCGACCACCTTGTTGACCACGACGATTTCCTGCACCTGCCTGTCTTCCTCCCTTCACATCTGATCGTTGTAGGGCTGCTTGGTTATCCCGACTTGCCTGGCCAGCTCGGCAAACGGTGGCACACCCGCTTCGAACTGTTTGGTGTTAGCCAACCGCAAAAGCCGCAAAGGAAAACAGACTGCGTCCCGGTTGGCGGGCGACATGTCCTCGAAGAGGCGCTCATCAGCCGTGAACGAGGCCTCCGCGGTTTTCAAAGCCATATCGATATCATCAACCGAAAGAAGGCCCCTCCGGACCAAGGCGTTATTGACGGCAGCGACCGCCATAAGCAAACCTTCCAATTGCAGGTTGGCGACGTTCATGGGCCATTGTCCTTCATATCGTTGGGCGCCCGTCTATCGATAATCCTGCTCCGGAAGCCTTGTGGCGTGCGGCGATGGGATTGCCGGCTTGCTAGAGCGTTTCGGCTGCGCGGCCGCGCCGGAACTGGCATCTGGTAGCGCCATGGCTTGGATCTCCGCTGGGCTGCTGGACAACTCTCCACATGCCTCGAGGTTCCGGATCGCCATGGCAACCTCGCAAGCAGAGGCAAGGCTTCAGCCGGAGCCAACAGCGTGTCTGTCGGCGAGCCATGGGCGGGAAATCTCGCGAATGCAACCGGAATACCACCACCGAACTCAGGCTGAGAAGTAGCGTTCACCATAACCATGCCCTTTGAGGGTGGTCGCAACAAAAACTCTTCCGGTTCGGGCCCCTTGAAGTCGTCACGGACCTCGCCACCAAAGCCACCTCTTTTGGGCCGGCGCTTCAAATGCGATCAATCGGGTGGTTGCCAACTGCTCCTCGCGCGCTACCTGCTTCGCCCAAGCCGGGCGCGAAGGGTGGGAGCGTGCCTTCGGGGATCGAACAAATCCGGAGTGAACGTTGATCGCTCAATTCACCGCAGCGGGCGACGGACTTGCCTACGACATCTGCATTGTCGGAGGTGGCACTGTCGGCCTGGCCATTGCCGCGGCGCTCGAAAATGCAAAGCTACGCGTCTGCGTTCTGGAAGCGGGCGGCAGGTGGCAGACCAAGAGATCGCAGGAGCTCTACCACGGCATTGTCGCAGATCCCCTCGTCCACCCGCCTGTCCAGAATTTCCGGATACGAGCGCTGGGAGGATCGAGCCGAGCATGGGGTGGCCGCTGCGTGCCGTTCGATAGCATCGACTTCCAGAAGCGGGAATGGGTGTGCAATTCGGGCTGGCCGATCACCTATGAAACCCTGCTGCCCTACTACCGTCGGGCGCACGAGGTGATCGAGGTCGGGTCTTACGACTACGATCCAACAAGCGCGTTGCCTGGTTCTCGCGTTGAACTATTCGAGGGGCGTCGACGGCGATTTGTTCAGGACCCGCCTGGAGCGGTTTAGTCGACCAACCAACGTGTGGAAACGGCTTTCCGGGTTGCTGCGGACTTCGCGTCATATCCACATCTGGTTAAACGCTGCGGCGACGGGAATTCGCCTGGCGCCGAACGGGCGTTGCGTCCACCACATCGACTGTGTTGACTTGAAGGGCACAAAGCGTGAGGTCACGGCTTGCCATTACATTGTAGCCGCCGGCGGCTTTGAGACCACCCGATTGCTACTTGCCTCGAATGATGTGATGCCAGCTGGTATCGGCAACGCCCGAGATCAGCTCGGTCGTTTCTATATGGCCCATCTGGGAGGCACAGTCGGAGCACTAAAGTTGCCGAACGCCCAGCAGGCGGTTGCTTTTGGCTACGAGCGGGACGCGGCCGGCATCTACTGCCGAAGGCGGCTGTCGCTCACGGAGCGAGCGCAGCGGGAGCATTGCTTGCTCAACCAGATCTTCCGCACCCATCTCCCAGATCCAGCCGATCCCAGCCACAACGACCCGATCCTCTCGGCGATGTATCTCGTGAAAAGGACATTTCTCCCGAAACACCTCAGAGGTCGGCTGCAACATTCAATGACGCTGGACGAAAAGCTCGCGCACGTTCAGAACGTCGTATCCTCGCCAGTGCGCCTCGGGCGCTTCCGTTTGCGCTGGATGGCGAACAGAACGTTCGCACGGCGAAAGCTGCCCTCCATCGTATTGGGGCCGCGCGCCAATGTGGTCAATCTTGAGTTTCATTCGGAACAGGAGCCGAACCCCGCAAGCAGACTGACGTTGGTGAGCGAACGCGACCGATTGGGTATGCCGAAGCTGCGCGTCGATTGGAAAACCACGAGCAACGATCTCCAAAGCATCGCGCGCGCCTATCGACTGCTCGGTTGGAAGCTGGAGAAGATCGGAGCTACCATTTCAGGATTTGAACCTGGCCATGTGATCGAAATGGCAGGCAAATCAGGCGCCATGGACGGTCATCATCTCGGTACCACGCGAATGTCTGCGAGCCCGACCGACGGGGTTGTTGATGCTGAATGCCGAGTCCATGGACTGATGAACCTGCACATCGCGGGCGGCTCGGTTCTGGCAACATCCAGCCAGGCGAATCCCACCTTGACGATTTTGGCCCTTGGGCTCCGTCTCGCCGACAGGCTTCGCCGGTGATGATCACACCGGCAGCTGCTGAGTGACTGCGCCCAACTCGCGCCTAACGTGGGCTGCTTCATCACATTCGGAGGCCGCTTCCTGTGTGTCAGGCTATCTGCTGCCCGAACGTATCGCGGCAGCGTCTCTAGTTCGCGCCGCGCGAATGTGGGCAAGCTCGCCAGCGAGGCACGCATACTCGTAAGCTGGTGCTTAAGGCTCGTCCGCCACCTTCGCCATCGCTGTGCCATTAAGCGGCGAAAAACGACGCGACCGCGCAGCCTGTTGGCGGCTGTAAAGCATCCGAGCGCAGTTCGTTCGGCCTCGATTGGCGCCTTTTGCAAAGCGCCGTGCAAGAACCGTGGCTGGGAGCAGGCCTTACCCGACTGGAGTCGACAGCGAGGAGAGGAGTGCTTCGTTCAAAATCCCGCCATCGTGCCAACTTGCGCGCTTGATTGTTCCATTTCAGCACGTGCGCCGCTGTCTCCATTTTTGCGACCGCTTGCCCGAAGTCGGGGTTCCTTAAAATCAAAGCAGCCGCCTCGCAACTTCGGCCGTAGTCGTACGTTGTGCGATTCACTGCGTAGGAGTTCACAACATGCCGATAACAACCCGGAAGCAAAAGAGCGACTTTGCCAATGACAAGCCCATCCCCGAGGAGGATGCGGCCGTACTGGAGAGCATCGCAGGCCACGAGGATAGACACGGTGCGGAACCGAGCGTTTTGGGGTCCGACGACATCGAGCAGCCGATCGGCGCGCAGCCTCGAAGCGAGATCACGGGCCGTCACGACGAGGGGGCCGGCGCAAATGAAACGGTCGACGGGTTGAGCGACACCGAAGAGATGACCCGCAGCTTCGCTGAAGACATCCCTACCGGACGAAGCGAAGGAGATGATGAAGACGTTCCGGTTTTTGAGCGAGGGCGGACCAGAACGGATCTTTGAACCAACGACAATGCTCCGCCCCCGCCGGCTTGGTGGCGTGGCGCTTAGAAGCGCCTGTAGACTGGCTCACCCATAAAGCGCACCGCCGGTCCCTCCCCACGCCGGCGTGGAATTTATACACGTAAGGGCCGACCTGCTCGCTCGTTGTTGGAGATGATGCCGGTTGCAGGGCTCGGATGTTGTTTCATCGGCGTATCAGGCGGCGACGCTCGGCAAGTTAGCAGATCCGAGGGGGGAACAAACCCGGCACGGTGATGGTTCGGTGGCATCAAAAGGTGATTGGGAACGATGGGTAAGAAGCCCAAACAGCCCTCAGAAGCCACGGCGGATCGTGAACAGGCGATCGAAGCGCTCTACTTTGCGCGCAAGTGCGGCCTCACCAAGGAGGAGGCACTCAAGATGCTCAGGGAAGCCCAAATCAGGATCGATGATGGACCCAAAAAAAGCTCCGGCAACCGAACTTAGAAGCGATCGTCGACCGCTCGTCACAGCCAGCGGCGGCATGATCTTCTTCACCTCCGACACGCATTTCAACGATCCCCGCATTCTGCGGCTCGGCCCCCGCCCCTTCAGTTCATTGGCGGGGCATGACCAAGCACTGATTGAACTTTGGAACGAGACTGTTGCTCCAAGCGACGAGGTTTGGCACCTCGGCGACTTCGCCAAGGGATCTGCCGAGACAGTGTCTTCGCTGCTGTCCCGTCTCCACGGCACGAAGCACCTGATCATCGGCAACAACGACGGCGTGGTAACGCTCGGCGCTTCGGCTTGGGCTAGCGTGCAACACTACAAGGAGCTAACTGTCGAGGGCAGTTTCCTGGTTCTTTGCCACTACCCGTTCCGCACCTGGAACCAGATCGGCAAGAAATCAATAAACCTGCACGGCCATTCTCATGGCCGGCTGAAGCCAATGACGCGCCAGCACGATGTCGGGGTCGACGCCTGGGATTTTCGCCCAGTGACTTTTGCTGCCATTCAGGCCAGGCGCCGCCGAGGTTAGCGCAACAGAGGGCCGAGCGATCGACGTCTTCACGTCGTGATGCCAGCCGCAAAGAGAAGCCCAGAATCCTGCCCCTGGGAATGCAGCCTTGCCTGGAACGCACCGCAAGTAGAGCGCCCACCCGTTTGCGTGACAACCTTTGGGGCCGAACCCCGTCGTCACCACGGCGGAGCGCTGGCGCGCCAATCGTTCATCCACCTCGCTCTGAACGAGCTTCAATCGCCGTCCTTGGCGACCTCAATGCCACATTCTCTCTCTAAGCCACTTGAGAAGCCTGTTCCCCCCGATTGACCGGCGGACTCGAGCGGCAGCCCACTGCCCTCTGAACGTGGTTCCGACATGGCAACTGCAGACGATGTCATGCAATTCCCCGTCGGACAGTTCGAAGAAGCGCTTTGCTTCCCCATAGGTGTCATCCTTCAGGCCTAACGCACGCAGTAGCGGGTCCTCGAAGGCCACTGTAATCGGCGAGCCCTCACCGCGCGCCGCGTCGCGAGCTTCGCGCTTCAAATACTCAGTGCCAGTAAGCGCTCTCAGGCGTCGCTCGGGACTTTGTTCCAGCAACTCTGCCCAGCGCTCGATGCGCTGTTGGCGGGTCATGATCGGGTATGTCGACAGGGGTTCTACATCTGCAATTGTCTGCAGTTGGCTGAGAGTTTGGTGTTCCATCGTCGGCTCCTTTTGATCGAAGTCCCTTCCCCACAAAAATTATCGCGCGCCGACGCGCTGACAAGAGCTGGCAAGGCGGCCTTACCCAATTGATTGCGAAATGACGAAAACAGCGCATTGCTCCGCCGGTGCGCGAAACGATATCTCACTCCTAATCAGACCGAAGACGTTCAGAACGTACAGTTCGCCACCCGCCTACGACAACCATTAAATTAGTAACGTCTTATGGAACTTTGGGGCTGGCGTTTCATTTCATCGGCATGGAGGCCACTGTGATCCAAGGTACCGGGACCGGAGCGAACGTGTCGCTGCGCTACTCACTGGTTCTGCCGATATACAACGAAGAACAAGTGCTGCCTCGCCTGGTCGAGCGCATCAGGTTGCTAATCCACCAGCTGGACGGTGAGACCGAGGCTATTTTCGTTGATGACGGAAGCCGCGACGGCAGCGTCAGATACCTTCGGTGCGTGGTTGCCGCCGAGCCTCGTTTTCGGCTGATCGAGCTTTCGCGCAATTTTGGGCACCAGATAGCAATTACAGCCGGTATGGACGCCGCCCAGGGGGATGCTGTCATCGTCATGGATGCCGACCTCCAAGACCCACCCGAGGTGGTCCTCGATCTGGTGGCGAAGTGGAAGGAAGGTTTCGAGATTGTCTATGCCCGGCGCGTTAAACGCGAAGGCGAATCTTTGTTCAAGCGCTTCACGGCAAGTCTCTTTTATCGCTTACTGGAAAAGATGACGACCGTCGACATTCCGCGCGACGTTGGAGATTTCCGGTTGGTCGGCCCCAAAGCGCTGAGAACTTTCAGACAGATGCCCGAACAGGATCGCTTCGTCAGGGGCATGTTTGGCTGGATGGGATTCAAGCAGGCGGCGGTGCCGTTCGAACGTCCAGCACGAGCCCTTGGCCAGACCAAATATCCATTCTGGAAGATGGTGCATCTTGCTGCTCACGCCATCGTCAGCTTCTCGGAACGGCCGCTGCGCCTGGCGCTCTGGGGTGGCTTGGCCATTTCTGCGCTGGCCGTCGCCTTTGGTGCGTTTGCAATTTATGCCTGGGCTTTTGAAACCGGCGTTGTTGCCGGCTGGACCTCGACCGTGATGATTGTATCGCTCCTGTGCGGCATCAACCTTTTCATGACCGGCGTAGTCGGGATGTATGTCGGAAGCATCCACGCTGAAGTGAAACGGCGCCCACTTTACGTGATCGATCGCCTCACCGGCTTCGACCGGGCGATGCCTGCCGTTCCCGTCAAGAACCGACGATCGTCTCGAAAATCCCCGATTGGAGTGCCGGCCAATGTCCGAACTCTTCGACAGTTATAGATCGATCTATGACGAGACAGTCCAGGGATCGATCCGATTTTCAGGGCTTAAGCACGACTTCTTTCTTAAGGCCAAGGCCGAGTTTCTGCGACGCGTTGTGGTTGAACGAGGGCTGGGCCCTGATGGCTCGGGTGTGCGGGCGCTTGATGTCGGCTGCGGCGTAGGCGTTCTCCATCCATTTCTCAAAGGCGCCTTCGCGTCCCTGGACGGCTGCGACATCTCGCCGGACTCCATCCTGCGTGCCAGGGAGGAAAATCCTGGCGTCATGTACAAGGTCTGCTCCAGCCTGACCCTGCCATACGACAACGGCGTCTTCGATCTGGCCTTCGCCAGCTGCGTCGTCCATCATGTACCGCCAGCTTCCTGGCTTGAGTTCGTACGCGAGATGCGGCGCGTCCTTCGCCCGGGCGGTGTCGCCTGCATCATCGAGCATAATCCCTATAACCCGCTGACGCGTCTGGCTGTGTTCCGGTGTCCCTTCGACCGAGATGCCGTGCTGCTCAGCGCAGCCAAAACAGCGTCACTCTTGCAGATGACAGGCTTCACGAACATCCGGTCCGAGCACTTCCTGCTGCTGCCGTCAGGCAGACCGTTTGCCCGAAACGTCGAGCGCATGCTCGCCCGCGTGCCGTTGGGAGCACAGTATGTGTCTAGTGCGCGTGCCTGAGCACCTGCCTCCCGGCGACGCGCTCACGCTGCTGGCACGCTTCGGCATGGTCGGCATCTCTGCCACAATTCTGTATGCCGCTTTGGTTGCCGCTTTTTCCAAATCGCAACTGCTCGGTTTCACGCCCATCCAGGCTTCGCTTGGGGCATATGCCGCAGCCGCCTTGTTTTCGTATCTCGCGCACAAATACCTGACGTTCGTGTCGGGCCGGTCGCATCGAACCGCAGCGCCACGTTTTCTCCTGCTGGCGGCAACAGGCTTTGCCATTGCCTATGGCGCGCCGGCACTTATGACGGTGAAGCTGGGCTTGCCGCTCGTCGTTCCCGTCCTGATTACGTGCCTGCTCGTTCCCACCATCAATTTCTTCGTCCTTGACCGGTGGGTTTTTGCCGATCGCTGTCCCGGTCGGCAGGGCAACCGCTCCCGCCAGCGGCGATAATACTTAAACGGCGTCCAGTCGAAACGACACCAATTTGATGGAGCGTTTGTAAATGCTGCTGGCGGCCTTGCTGGGCGGGATCCCGTCGAGATAGTCAAACGTCATCTCGAACGTGCTGGCGTTCGAAAAAGCTGCGTGCGGAATGAAGAACGAGACGGTCATGGGTAGCTTGCCCGACAGCGTAACCTTATGCACGGATACGCCATGGACTGAGATAATCACCCTCTGGGTCATCTGTGGCGGACGAACGACAGCGGCCATTTGTAGCGTTGCCTTTAGGCCGTCGCGAAGCGGCGGTATCTGCAGGCGGAGCCGCGAGGTTTCACCCAGCGAATGCGTGCCGTCGGCTGCTGGCCCCGACCAGCCACAAACTTTCATGCCGGAAGCCCGTTTGGCGCCGTCGGACCGGAAGGACACTGTCTGGCCGAGTCAGTAGATGCCAACGGTATCGCGGTTGAGGCAGGTTGTCGTGCGGTCGATGTAATAGGCCCGATAGTCGGGGTGGACATTCGGATGGAGAGCCAGCGCAAGGATGAGGATTTCTGACACGGCCAAAGCCGCGGCGAGCGCGTAACACCCAAGCGAGATCGCGCGTGCGTAGGGGTTGCCGACGTCAGACCAAAGCAAGGTAGCCCCCAATCCATGCCACTGTCATGAAATAGCAGGCGACCAGAAAGAGAAAGAAAGCGGCTATCCAGGTCAGTTTCGATGCCGACAGCAAGAACGCCATCAACAGTATCAGAGGCGCAAGCCCAATGACGTATCTGACCATGGAGGCCAGATTCGTAATCAATGGCACGACAATGCTGATCGCGCAAAAGATACCAGCGCCATATTGCTTGCGAGCCATCAGCACGACTGATAGCGCCAGCCCGGCGATTGCCGCGAGCGCACTCCATTGCGGCGCCGTGGGCAGCCACCCGGTCTTGGGAAACGCTGAGAGGCCGTCCCACAGAAACAGGATCGGGTTCCCAGCCACTCGTCCAAAGGCGCGTTGGACGTGCAGGAACGCAAAGCCGTCGCCGACAGTGACATACAAAAACAGGATGTAAGCGAACAAGCCGGCAGGCGAGATCAAGATAGCGACGAGCAGATCCGGCCGACCGAGCACCCAACGAGGAAAGGAGAGTGGTGAGCCGCCCCCTTTCCGATGCTGTTGGAACATTTCAATGACGGTCGCAAAGACGACAAGGACCCCAACAAGCCGCGTTGCCGAGAGGAGCGCTGACGAGATGCCAGCGGCGGGATAGCTGGAGCGTTTGAGTGCCAGGAAAACGCTCGAGGTCAGGAGCACGAAAAGAGGTTCGGAAAGGAAAGTGGTAAAGTGGAAGGAGAACGGGCCACTAAGCAAAAAAGCGCAGTACAGCACATAGGCCTGCATGTTCTTCTTCAGCAGCGGCCATGCCACCAGACATGCGGCGTAGCTGCATGCAAGTGAAGCGACGGTTGCGACCACTATCGTGGGGAAAGGAAAAATCGCTCGGATCACCGCTACCAGCAACGGGTAGAATGGAAAGAAGCCCCATCGTCCGACATTGCTTTGGTTCGGGATGGGAAAGCGCTCGTAGCCGCGTTCGGAAATGTCCACATACCAGTGGCAATCCCATCGGCAGAGCGCACGAGCATAAGACTCGAAGCCTGGCTCTGCCAATGTTGAAGCAACAGCGGCATAACGGATGGCAAGGCCAGTGAAACCGAACAGGAGCGGGACTGCCACCACCGCTGCCGCTACCATGTGGCGCCTGTTGATCGTCGGGCCGTAGTCGGGGAAAATCTCGAACTGCTCTGCGCCCTTCATCGACGGCGCATCGCCGGGGCTCTTGATGGCCGGGACGAGATTGTCAGTCCCGGATTTTCTCATCGCGAAGCACCGGCGCGGCGCGTTTCCATCCCCTGATGGGAGCCCGCTTCGACTGTGACCAAACCGCCGACCGTGGCCTTGCCAGCTTCATAGTCGACCGGCGTGGCGTGGCCCGGCGCCTTTGCCTTCTCCGGCGCGTTGCTTGCCCGACGGTCGTCGCGCAGTTCCAGATGAGTGACGCCGCCTGCCGTCACCTCGAGCCCAAAGTCGATGCCAGTCTGTCTCTGCGCCATGTGAGAGATTCTGGAGCGCGGCCGGCGGTCGTCAAGAGGTTGCTAATATTCGAACGGCAAAGGGCAACAATCCTTTGCCTGCATCACATATCAGTTCATTTTGAACCAGCCTTCGGGAACGCCTAAGGGCCGCGTTCGGCACCTTTGCCAAGGCGCGTTGTAACGAGCCGCAGCAACCGTTTGCATTCCGGCTCATGACGCAAAGCTCCGGCCAAGGACTCTTTTCAGGCCGGTCGTGCCAAGCGGCCACGGCCCCAAGTCGCGCATGTCGACCTGCTAGCAACAGACCAAGGAAATCATAATTTGTCGAGCTCGCCGCTTCTCGTATGGACCGGTCGTTGTCGCCGTTTTGATGACCTCGGGACGATCGTGGGGCCAAATTGCTTGCCTAGTGGAGGTCAGCGTCGTCGACGGGCGGAGGCGCGAAGACCGAGATCGCCTTTGGATGGACCTTGAAATGGGCTGGTGTTGAGGTGACGATCTCACCATCGGTGTTGACCGGCATCGGCTTCTCCGTCTCGATGTCGAACTCGACGCACCTAGCCGTGCGCACCTCTCGCCAGGCGCCATGCCTTCCAGACCGGAAGGAGCGGAGCATCAGTGCCAGCTTCCAGAGGTTCGTCATTTCCAAGCTATAAAGATCGAGATGTCCGTCATCGATCTCGGCCGTCTCTTCCACCACGTTGCCGCCGCCGTAATGGCGACCGTTTCCCACCGCAATCTGGTAGGTTTCGACGTCGGTCGACGCGCCTTTCTCAATAATCTTCGCGTGGAATCGCGTGGCCCGCGTCAACACTTTCACCGCCGCCAGCGCATAGCCGAGCCTGCCGAAACGCTTCTTCAAAGTGGGATCCAGACCCTTCGCCAATTCAGTGCTGAGTCCGATACTCGCAACGTTGAAGAAGGCATTGCCATTGACCGTGCCGATATCGATCTGCCGGAGTCGGCCCCGCACGATCACGTCAGCGGCCTGCAGAAGATCCATAGGGATGTCGAGTGTGCGAGCGAGGTCATTAGCCGTTCCCATAGGAATAATGCCCATCGGCAGGCGGCTTTCCACTACAGCCATCGCCGCCGCCGACAACGAACCATCGCCACCGCACACGACCACAAGGTCCGCCGTTTGGCGCAAGCGAACGATGTCACGAGCGATCTCCGGCAACGCCTCGAACTTTTCGACAGTGACAGAAAGCCGGCCGCGCTCCAGCCGCTCCACAATCGGGGCGATCAGCTCCTGGCCGCGCCGCGCCTTTGGATTGAGGAGCAGCAATGCGCGCCTTTTGGCCAGTTTGCTCATTCAAAGATCGATCCGATGGTTCATAACGCATGCACACAAGGCGGCTGTTCATTCGACCGCAGCCGACGTTTTTGGCTCTCCGGACCTACCTCCACCGCGGTTGCGAACGGCGCAATTTTTTGACCTCCAGCGGCCCCTGGATCGCTATCCGAGTTCGTGGCCGTCACGCCGTGCACAACCGTCCTGGCAATTTCGCACAGGTTCTGGTGGTGCGTGAGATAGACCACTTGGCCAGCACATGCCATTCCCAAACAAGCTGAAACCTCCTCGGAGGGGACATGGTCGAAGGAATGATCATCGGCGCGCCTATTTATCGCGGAAGAGGTTGAAGCGCGGTCGATCGCATCGCGGATATATCCGGGGCGGATTTGCAGTCCGTCCTTCAGCGCGCCGCTTTGATGCTCCGGAACGTCGCCGGCGTCCCGCTGGAGCTTGCGACAGAAGATGCGCTCAAGCCCATTGCCGGAGAGATTTAAATCGGCAGCGCCAGATCGGCCTGGCTCTGTAAAATCTGGGAGCCGGTCGCGATTGGCCGGAACCAAACAGAACAGCCGTAATTATCAGCCGAGGGAAGCAACCGCATAGGAAGCGGAACGATGGCTGAAATTCTTGAAACTTGGCAGTTCAAGGTTGCGCTTCAAACGTGCTGAGAAATCGTTGAGGCGCGCAAAGGAAGAAACGGACAGGAAAAATGGCGTGGTGAATATCGCCCTGTGCTGCAGGGTCCGGGCAGCTCAACAGCGCGTGACGGAGGCCTCGGGAGCGCCAGACCAATATCTATACGCGGGCGGCCTCCAAATCACCCCCGAATGGACATGAAATGGCGAGGAGTTGCCGTCATGACAATACTGTTTGAGCCGCTGGACTCGGATTACCATAAGCGCAGCGTGCTTTACCACGCCACGCGGTTGTCGATGCTCCACGATCGAATGCTGATGCGTTTCGACAAGGTAGACGAAGCGGCCGATAAGGTTGAAGCCGCAGCGGCCGTGCTGGTCGATATCACCCACGGCTCTGCCCTCGACGCGTTCCAGAACTCGGTGTTGCGGAATTCGTCGGCAGATTTCCTTCAGATGGAAACGGGTCAGACCCTCGGCCTCTGATCTGCGAGGAATGGCCGCAAGCGTTCGGCGGCTAGGGGGAACGTGGTCCCGCATCCGCGCCCGATCGGCAGGGCTCTCGCGGGTGTCCCGCCAAACTTGCGATTCGGGTCCAAGGTTCCGCTCAGAAGCCTGCCACGTTTCGGCAGCATTGTCGTTGGTGCGCGCTCTTCGCCCAACCGGCCCCAGTCGCCCCACTTCACGCTCAAGCCAGCTTTCGCCTGACGGACGCGTCTTGCCCCTCGGGCATTTACCTTTTGATAACCCTCCTGAGTTTGAAGACAAAACCTATCGGCTCCTTTTGCCTTGCATCGTGTTAGGGCTTGGAACAAACCAACGGAGCTGCAAGCAAAATGGCCACCGTAATCAATGCCAAGGGCGTTCCGCTCCCCTATAGTGGGTCCTCCGCAAGGTGGTACTCGGCGACGAATTCGGGCCCGGCCCTCTACGGCAGCATCTACAACGATTCGCTGTATGGCGACGGCAGCGTCAGCGTTACGATGTATGGCGGCCAGGGCGACGATATCTACTACCTGTACTCCGCGAAAAACAAAGCGGCGGAGCTGCTCAACGAGGGCATCGATACGATCTCGACCTGGATGAGCTACAGGCTGCCGGCGAATTTTGAGAATCTGACGGTCACCGGCGATAAACAATATGCCTTCGGAAACGCATTGAACAATATCGTCGTCGGCGGTTCCGGCCAGCAGACGCTCGACGGCTTGAAGGGCGACGACGTTCTCAAGGGTGGCTCCGGCGCTGACATTTTCGTCGTCAAACCAGGCAATGGCAGCGACCTTATTCTCGACTTCGGCGCCGACGACACCGTGCGCGTCGGAGGCTACGGCTTCCTCTCTTTCGACCAGGTGCACGCCAACATGGTGCAGTCGGGATCGAACGTCCGACTTACCCTGTCGCCAACCGAGTTTCTCGTCTTCGAGAACAAGACCATCGACCAGTTCAGCGCCAACCAGTTCGATCTCGCCCTGGACAAGCCGCATCTGACGCTCACCTTCTCGGACGAGTTCAATACGTTGAACCTGCACAGCGGTTCTAGCGGGACCTGGGATACGAACTTCTGGTGGGGTGCTCCGAACGGCAGCTCGCTCACCACCAACAGCGAGCTTCAGTGGTATATCGACACCAGCTACGCCCCCACGAGTTCGGTCAACCCGTTCAGCGTACAGGACGGTGTTCTCACCATTACGGCCGCCCGGGCTCCCGATGCGATCAAGCCCTACATAAACAACTATGATTACACGTCAGGTCTGCTGACGACCTACCATTCCTTCGCACAGACCTACGGCTATTTCGAAATTCGAGCCGACATGCCCGAAAAGCAGGGTGCATGGCCGGCCTTCTGGCTTCTTCCGGCGGATGGATCCTGGCCGCCGGAACTGGACGCCGTGGAGATGGTCGGCCAGGATCCCAACAAGCTCACCCTGACCAGCCACTCGAATGCCACGGGGTCGCATACGAAAGTGACCTCGACCGTATATGCAGCGGATACCGAAGGGTTCCACAAATATGGGGTGCTTTGGACCCCAAGCGAACTGGTCTGGTATTTCGACGATGTAGAAGTTGCCCGCGCACCAACGCCTGCCGACATGCACAAGCCAATGTATATGTTGGTCGACCAGGCTGTCGGCGGCATGGCGGGAGCGCCCGCCGACGGGCTTGCCACCCCTTCTGAAATGCACGTCGACTATGTTCATGCCTACGCGCTGAATGACTGGTTCATCTAGGTGCCATGCTGGAAGATGGAGTGAAACCGACATCCTTCACCAACTGGTCTCGAACGCGTTCATTGCCGCTTGCGCCCGCGCTGGACCCGAGGTGAAGGAAGATGTCTCACATCCATCCATCTGAGCCGCCGCGAACGACGCTCACGACGGTATTGGCTTCCTTTCGCCGGGCATTCGCCGGCATCGCGTTGATGAGCGGGGTCGTCAATGTCCTGGCGCTGACCGGCTCGTTCTTCATGCTGCAGGTCTACGATCGCGTCATCCCCGGCCGCAGCGTGCCGACGCTTGTCGGCCTTTGCTTGTTTGCGGGCACGCTGTTCCTCTTCCAGGGCGTTCTTGAGCTGATCCGATCGCGGCTGCTGGTGCGTATCGGCATGGCGCTCGATGCGCGGCTCAGCGGGCAGGTCTACACCGCACTGATGCGTCTGCCGTTGCGCACGAAGCTTCCCGGCGATGGCTTGCAGTCATTGCGGGACCTCGATCAGGTCCGATCGTTCCTGTCGAGCGCTGGGCCGACCGCGCTGTTCGACCTGCCCTGGATGCCGCTTTATCTCGCAATCTGTTTCCTGTTCCATTTCTGGATCGGCATGACCGCGCTCTTGGGCGCCATCATTCTGTTTGCCCTGACCTTACTGGCGGAACTGCGCACGAGGGAGACGGCGAAACGTGCTAACAGCCAGGCCGCTTCGCGCAACACGCTGGCGGAAGCGACACGCCGCAACGTCGAGGTGCTTCAGGCAATGGGTTTTGGCCCACGCATTGCCGATCGCTGGTCTGCCGTCAACGCCGACTATCTCAAGACGAATGCCAAGGCGAGCGATTTGGCGGGGACGCTCGGAACGATTTCGAAAGTCGTGCGCATGATGCTTCAATCCGGCATCCTGGCGATCGGCGCCTGGCTCGTCATCCATCAGGAGGCAACAGGAGGCATCATGATTGCCAGCTCGATCATGATGAGCCGGGGGCTGGCACCGATTGAACTCGCGATCGTGCATTGGAAGAGCTTCGTCAGCGCCCGCCAGGCCTGGGCCCGCCTCACCCACCTTCTGGGGCTGCTGCCCGAGGCTGCAACAACTGTCTCGCTGCCGCCGCCGTCGTTTCGCCTCTCGGTAGAGGGCATCAGTGTGGCGCCGCCGGGCGAGCGCCGCCTTGTCGTCCAGGATGCGGGCTTCGTGCTGGAGAAGGGCGCCGGCCTCGGCATCATCGGTCCGAGCGCTTCGGGAAAATCCTCGCTCGTCAGAGCCATCGCCGGCGTCTGGCTGCCAGTGCGCGGTACCGTCAGGCTCGACGGTGCGACGCTCGACCAGTGGTCGTCGGACGACCTCGGCAAGCATGTCGGATATCTGCCGCAGGATGTCGAGCTGTTCGACGGCACCATTGCCGAGAACATAGCTCGCTTCGAACCCCAGCCCCCCTCGGACAAAATACTGACCGCTGCGCGCGCCGCCGGTGTTCATGATCTGGTGGTTCACCTGCCTGAAGGTTATGAAACGCGTATCGGCGAGGCCGGGTCGGCGCTTTCGGCGGGCCAGCGACAGAGGGTCGCTTTGGCGCGTGCTCTCTATGGCGATCCGTTTCTTGTCATACTCGACGAGCCGAATTCCAATCTCGATGCCGATGGCGAAGCCGCCTTGACGGCGGCGATCCAGGGCGTGCGCGACAGAGGCGGCATGGCCATCGTGGTGGCGCATCGCCCGAGTGCATTGCAAAGTCTTGACCAGATCCTTGTCATGACGAACGGCAGCATTCAGGCCTTTGGCCCGAAGAATGAGATCATGACCAAGGTGACCCGTCCCATCAGCGTTCCGTTGAAAGTTGTCCCAAGTCCTGAAGAGGCGGCGCTCTGATGCCGGAGAGGGCGACATCGGTGATCGACCGGGCCATTCGACGTTATCTGCTTGGCGGCATTGCGACCTCCATCCTACTGGTCGGTGGAGCGGGCAGCCTTGCCGCCGTGATCGACCTCTCTGGCGCGGTCATTGGATCGGGAAAGCTGGTTGTCGATTCCAGCGTCAAAAAGGTGCAGCATCCGACGGGCGGCGTGGTCGGCCAAATCTTCGTGCGCGAAGGCGATGCCGTGCAAGCGGGACAGGTTTTGATTCATCTCGATGAAACCGTCACCCGCGCCAATCTGGCCATTGTCACCAAGAGCGCGGATGAACTCGATGCCCGCCTGGCACGTCTCAAGGCCGAGCGCGATGGTGCGGACGCCATCGGTTTTCCGCCGTCGCTGATGTCTCGGCGGGACGATCCGGATGTCAGCGGAACAATGGCCGGAGAGCAGTCGCTCTTCGAGTTCCGCCGGCAGGCACGCGCTGGCCAGAAGGCGCAGTTGGCGGAACGTATCTCCCAGCTCGCCGAAGAGGTCTCCGGCCTGACCGAGCAAAAGGACGCCAAGAGCCAGGAAATCAAGCTGATCGGAACCGAGCTCGCGGGCATGCGCACATTATGGGAGCGCAAGCTGGTCTCGATCGATCGCATCACCGCGCTCGAGCGCGAGGCCGTGCGGCTGGAGGCTGAACACGGGCAGTTGATCGCGGCGATAGCGCAGTCGAAAGGTCACACGTCGGAAATCCGCCTGCAGATCATCCAGATCGATCAGGATCTGCGCAGCGAAGTCGCCACGGAGCTGCGTGAGGTCCACGCAAAACTCTCGGAGCTAGTCGAACGCAAGGTATCGGCCGAGGACCAGCTCAAGCGCATCGACATTCGAAGCCCGCAGGCCGGCGTCGTCCTTCAGCTTGCCGTACATACGATTGGGGGTGTCATCACTGCGGGCGAACCGGTCATGCTCATCGTGCCGGTCGCGGACCGACTGACCGTCGAAGCCCGTGTGGCTCCACAGGACATCGATCAGCTGAAACAGGGGCAGGAGGCGACGCTGCGGCTTTCGGCCTTCAATCAGCGGACCACGCCTGAACTCAACGGAACCGTCAGCAAGATCTCCGCCGATCTCAGCACCGACGAGCGCACCGGCGCCGGTTATTACACCGTGCATATCGTTTTGCCGCGCACGGAACTTGCCAGACTCAAAAGACTGACCCTGGCGCCCGGCATGCCGGTCGAGGTGTTTTTCACGACCAGCAGCCGCACGATGCTGTCCTATGTCGTCAAGCCCCTGGCCGATCAGATTCAGCGAGCATTCCGGGAGGAGTGAAGCGCGCCTGGGCTGCAGCGACCGACCGCTTCCCGCCGCGAGCATTCATCGGCTGGGAAATTGGCAGAATGCTGCTTTCGGTTTATTGATCCTCGACGACTCCCTGCTGGGCTCGATCCACTGGCCGCCTCCGAGGTAAAAGGCATTGGGACGTCGAACGCGGGCACGTTGGCTTCAATGCTCAACCAGCCTAGGGGTTAAGTACCGAGTGAAGCCGCGCCTTGAGGGTGGCTGCAGCATGCCAGGACATAGCCGACCGAGTTCTGCCGCGTCCGGCATGGCCAAAAATAGGAATTTATCCCTCGCCCGAGTCAATTCTTGCTTGACATTTATGTTCTCGTTCTGTTCACTTACCGTGCCTGCCGGAAAGGCCAACTGCCATGCTCATGCCGATCATCACGTAAGGCCCTCAACGGGATGAACCTGCTCAACGGCCAACTTAGGAGCGACTTGATGTGCTCCCTCCATCACGCGTGCGACACGCTAGGAGGAACCGCGATGGGAACGATGTACATCGATGCCGAGGTCAAAGCCGAGTTGCACTCTGAAGCCGTGAAGCTTGTCGCCCGCTACGAAAGCCCGCTTGAGACCGTGAAGGCGCTGATGGCCTACAACCGCGAGCCAGAGACTCAGATACTCGCCATAGCCCAGGCATCCGGGGATAGGTTCCATTGGCTACGACGATACGCCCCCTGTTGTAGGATGACCGGCGCGGGGATTGCGAAGTCCCGCCCTACGGCTAGGATAGCGCGGATGAACGGAACGACCTCTGAGGCAGCTTGTGCTGACGCACTCGCGGCGCTCCGCACGGCAGGGCGAGGCCGGGAAACGAAGTTGCCCATAACTGATCGGAGGAGACTTGGTATTGCGACCCCTCGCGCGACCTCAGCAGGTTGAATCGTTCCCGGCGTGACAGGAGAGCTTTTTGGCCATGCATGACCTTATCGCTTTCATTCAAAGCAACTCTGCGCTGGTGGCGGCTAACCCGCTGGCCTTTGCTACGTCTGCCGTATTGTTCGGCGGCGGCGGCTTTGCCGTTGGGCGCTATTTCCTTGCGGAGCGAATTGCCAATCTGGAAAGCCGGATTGCGCGGCGCGACGAGGAGATCACGGACCTGAAGGCCAAGCAGAAAGCACCGGAGCCGGAAGTCCCTGTGCCTCTGTTCGAGATGACAGAGATTCTTCCCCCTGCGCCACCCAACTTTCACCGGCTGTTGGTGAAAGACACCCTGCATGTCAAATAATTGCTCTCCCAACCCAAAGCACCCAGGCTGATCGCAACCACGGCCTTCGACAATGAGACCGGCGACCTCCAACCCATCGTCGGGCCGGGCAGAGCTGCCGAGTGGACAGAGCGATGCGCACTGCCAAGACACTGGCGGACAAGCATGCTGGCGTCATTGCGTGGTCGCGCGAGGCTAACCCTTGGTGGGTGAATATGGCGGTGGATGCGGGAAGACGAAAAGATCAGACAGGAATTGGCAACCCCTACTCCACGATCTTCCAGTATGAGTCCTTGCGGATCACCTTTCCGTCACGAAATGTGTAGAAATCGCAACCTCGAACTTCCTTTTTGACGCCCTCGCGGGTGGTGCCTGTGAGGGTCCATTTCGACATGCCGGTATTGGCAGCCTCGTCCGCAAAGTGCTGTCCACTGCCGTAATGCACATCGGGCAAACCCTCAAAGCGTGTGGCAAGCGCGTCTCGTACGCTGCGCTTGCCCTCGCAGCGCGTTCCCCAAGGCTCGGCCCCCCTTGGCATCTCCAGAACGCAGTCGTCGGCAAAGAACGCCATGATGCGATCCAGATCGTGCGCATTGAAGGCCTCGCAAAGCTCCGTCAATGTGGCTCGAATGTCCATTCGCGAACGGCTCCTCGAATTTCGAAGTAGGTCACTGGCGGCGGATCCGGTCAAGTGTCCAGCCAGACACCCTGGCTCTGACCGGGATGGAGCGCGGCTTCCGCCACTCACCCCTTCTTAGCGAGCGCCCAGACCATCAGCGGGTATTCCTCGTCGTTACTGAGATCCCGCCACAGGCCGTAGGCGCGAACAGGGCCACCGATATGGGCCCTGGCACAGGCCTTGTTGCCCCAGCCGTGGACCTTGACGTTGGCTTCGGGGAAGCCGCCGTCCACCATCAGCTGTTTGAGGCCGGCGGGCGTCCATCTGTTGTAGTCGTGCGGTCTGGCGTGCACGCGAAACAGGAAGGGCGTTGCCACCATCGCCCAACCGCCGGGCCGGGTCATGGCGTGGATGTTCCGCACCGCCGCCTGCGGACGCTGCACGTGTTCCAGCACCTGGTCGGCGATGACGATCGAATACTGCTCATCGGTGCGGTCGTTGCAGATGTCGAAGGCGGGGAAATCGACAGAGCGGTAGTTGGAGCACATCGTGCGCCAATAGCGGTTCCAGCCGGGCGAGATCTCGATCACGTCGGAGGATTTACGGTTGCTGGCTTCGAGAAAGAGGCTGAAAGCCTCGATCTGGCGGATACGCAGCCAGTTGCGGGAATCATAGCCAAGCAGCCGCTTGGCTGCCTGTTTGCCACGGCTCTTCAGGGTGCCGGCAAGGCTCTCAGTCATCACGACCTCCAGAGACCCGCCGTCCTTGCTGGTAGCACTATGTTATGGGCAAAAGATGACAACGCAGCGCCGCCGCCGGCGGCGCGATCAGAAACAATGTACCAGCAGGGCCACCGCCCCACAGTGGAGCTTCCGTTCCCATTTCCCACTCAGACAACGGATGAGCAGACTAACTCTGCTTAATAATCGCCGTTGTAGTACCTGTCGTCGCACGGCGCCGTGTAGATGCGGCCGCGGCGGTCCTGGTAGCGGCACATCTGTTCGCCGCGACGCTGCGGCGTAGTGGCCGAGCCGACGACGGCGCCGAGCAGGGCGCCGCCGGCAGCGCCGATGAGCGTGCTTTCGGTGTTTCCGCCGATGGCCTGACCGACGAGGGCGCCGCCAGCGCCGCCGATCAGAGCGCCAGTTCCGGCCCGCTGCTGGCCTTCGGTCTGCGCGCACCCCGCCAGTGCTGCAATCATCAGCACGGCGGCTATGACTTTGTGAACGTTCATGCAAATCTCCCTTGAAGGCCTGATATCCCTATGGCTTGCCACCTGCGGCTGCAATGCGGCGGAACGGGGGCACGAGCCCTCACGATAAAAGACATGGTTTCTCGGGTGTTGATAGAAGCCTGCCTGCTATTCTCCGCGCTTCTCGTTTTATGGCAACGAGTCCCATTCGATACAAAGTGTCGATCAATGTGTAACGAGATTGAAGCCTCATACCGCTAGGATCGTCCGGTTCAAGCGGACGTTCAATCTGCCTCCAGGCGCTAAATGATGGAACAGGCGCACCCGGTCCGTCGATCTGCTGAGAACGCACAGCGCGTGCGCGCAGCTCAATGCGTGCGAATGTCCACCGACCACCAGAGCTATTCGATCGACAATCAGAAGGATGCAATCCGTGAATTCGCGGATGCGATGAACTACGACATCCTGGCACATGCGAGGACGCCGGTCGCAGCGGCTTGAACCTTGAAGGTCGCGCCGGCCTGAAAGGCTTTGGCGGATGTCGAAACGAAGAACGCGGATTTGGAATCGTCATCGTCTACGACGTGAGCCGCTGGGGCCGATTTCCGAACCCCGATGAGAGTGCGTCGTACGAGTATCGGTGTCGCGTTGCCGGCGTTGAATTGAATATTTTGGCGAACAGTTTGCAAACGATGGCAGCATCGGATCAGACCTGCTCAAGGCGATAAAGCGCAGCATGGCGGCCGAGCACAGCCGGGTGTTGTCAGTC
Organism: Mesorhizobium sp. WSM4833; assembly: GCF_055811095.1. Lineage (NCBI taxonomy): Bacteria > Pseudomonadati > Pseudomonadota > Alphaproteobacteria > Hyphomicrobiales > Phyllobacteriaceae > Mesorhizobium > Mesorhizobium sp. WSM4833. The sequence goes on along the minus strand of NZ_JBVVQG010000009.1, from coordinate 40,803 downwards.
AAGGTGTTTGCCGGCCAGTGCAGGCTCATTCGAATGGGATACCGGCAAGGAGGGTCGTCCGGCCTGGGCCTGAGGCGCCGGCTCGTCGACCAGCATGGGCGCACAAAGACCATGCTCGCTCTCAAAGAGTACAAGAGCCTCCAGACGGATCGGGTCATCCTCGTGCCTGGACCACCTGATGAAATTGCGACGGTGCGCTGGATCTACCATGAATACGTGAAGGCTGGTCGGACCGAGCTTCAGATTGCGCGGTCGTTGAATGCCAAGGGAGTGGTCACCGGTCTCAACCGACCTTAGAATTTCCGCTGCCCAAATTGTAGGCGCTGCCGCGATCAGCCTAGCCGTTCATCGGGTGCAAGGCGGGACAGTAGGCCGCGAATAGAGAAACGCAGGCCATCCGACGCGAAAACAAGATCTGGAGCCTCTCCAAATAGGCTGGTCAATGCGGCGCGCATATAGCGTGTTCCATACCCTACTCGCGAGGGTTGAACTACCGACGGTCCTCCTGATTCGATCCATCTCAGCGTCAGCACTGGTTCCGAACTCGCCGTTATATTCCATTCCAATCGTATCCTGCCTTCGGGGCGGGACAAGCCGCCATATTTAATGGCGTTTGTTGCTAGTTCATGAAGCGAGAGGGCGAGAGTTGTACCGGCATCGCGCGAAAGCAGCACCTCGGGTCCGTCGATCGTGATGGCAGTTTGTTGCTTGGAAAGGTATGGCGCGAGGACCGATTTTGCCACATCCGTTAAGGCCACGGTCTCGCCACCGGCAGCAAAAACTGCAGAATGAACATCCGACAAGGCTCTCAATCGCCCTTTGAAGTCTTCTGCAAGTCCTTCTGCCGAGATCGCGCCGCGCCTGGTCATATCGAAGATGGATATGACGGTCGCCAGGATGTTTTTCACTCGATGATTTAGCTCAAGGCGGAGTTCCGTCTCCCGCTCAAGATAGTCACGCACGTCGCGCTGGCGAATTCTGGTGAGGAGTGCCGACTGGATTCCGCTTATCAGTTCGAGCGCAGCCACTGGACGCTGATAGTATATCTGGCGCGAACGTGGCCAGGCAGCACTCAGCGCCGCTTGGATGCGTGACTGCTGTGCCCCACGGTCCAACAAAACAACGATTGGAATTTCCGACCAATTGGGCTGCGCCTGAAGGAAACCTTCAACTGTTGCGATCGCCTGAGGATTCAAGGCTTCGTGGGTGACAACCAGCACTCCAGGAGACAGTGCAAGCAATCCCTCTAAGTCCTCGGGGCTCGCCGCTCGAGCCCGTAAACCACGTTCCTGCAGCAGGGAGGCGGTGTAACCAGCATCCTTGCGGTAAGGCGCCAAAATGAGCACCCAATCCAGTGTTCCCAGCCCGTTTCGCTCGACGTCGCTCACGTCTCGGGCAGAGGATTGTAGGCAACCACGGAAACGCCGGAACTCGCGATGAAAAGTTCCCGGACATCGAGATCGTGGGGACCGTGGCGTTTCTTGACAACCGTGATATTGCGCCTAAGGCGGCCTTCATGCTCGGACATGCGCAGCAGAAGCACGGTGTCGCCGAGAAAACTGACGTCCACGTCGATCCCAACATTCTGCCCGAGCAAACCATGCTGGGCGACAATGAGCATGGTTAGCACGTCAGCGCGAGCGAGATGTTTCAGGAGAGACTGGATGTCCAGCACCGCCTTTTCCCGGTGGGGAAGAGAATTCAGATAGCCGGTGAAGCTGTCAATCACGACTACGCGGGTATTGTTGCGACTGACGACTTGCTGCACAATCTGGCCGAACTCTCCGGGCGAGATTTCGTTCGGACTAAAATCGTAGATGACGAGTTGGCCGTCCTTGTAGAACTGCCGAAGATCCATCCCAAGGCCTTCGGACCGGCGAAAGAAAGTCTCCAGCCGCTCCTCAAACAGGAACAGGGCCACGCTTTCGCCCCGCTGAAGCGCGGCAGTGGCGTAAAGCGACGACATCGTCGACTTGCCTGTCCCCGACTGACCAATCACGAGCGTTATGGTTCCCGATTCCTGGCCGCCGCCGAACATCTCGTCGAGAGCGTCTACCCCTGACTTGATCAGCTGCGGCTTGGTCACTTCGGCAGGCGACCCGGGCACAATCCTCGGAAAAACCACAACGCCTTCGCCTTCGCGAATGGCCATATCGTGATAACCGTCTGCAAACGGCACACCGCGCAGTTTGCTGACTTCAACACGCCGCCGCACGCCGCCGTAGTCCTCGAGAGATTTATCAAGCCGGATCACGCCGTGGGCAATGCCCTCTATTTCCTCGCCATTGTGATCGCCTCCGCTGGTCTGGGTGTCGAGCAACACCGCCACAATGCCCCGCTTGGCCAGGAAGGCCTTGAAACCAATCAGCTCGCGCCGGAACCTCGGTGTGTCGCCGGTAATCAGCCGGATCTCGAGCAGCGAGTCATAAACAAGCCTGTGTGGCTTGTGTTCTTCAATCGCGCGTTCAATCGCCTTGCGCGTCTCATCCAATCGAAGGTCCGCAGTCTGGAAAATCGTCTGATCGGCCGCTCCGCTCAGGGTCTCCGAAGCGGACAATTCCTCAACGCGGATGCCATCAAGCGTCCAGCCGTGTGAGGACGCAATCGCTTGCAGTTCGGCGGCGGTTTGCGAAAGGCTGACATAGATGCAGCGTTCACCGGCTGCCACACCAGCGCGCAGGAATTGCAACGCCGCCGTCGTCTTGCCTGCGCCTGGATCGCCTTGCACGATATAGAAATTTGAAGCGGGCAATCCACCGCGAAGAATTTCGTCCAAGCCGGCAATGCCGGAACTTACAACGGGCTGCTTCTTTCGCTCGGTCATTCCGCCATCGTCTCCAAACAGGAATCGCAAGCCGCCAGTATCACAGGTTCGAAGTAGAACTGGGTGGAGCGATCGGCGGCCCGGCCCGGTATCTGAAATTCCAATTTCTGTAATGGCCGCGCCCCCGTCAGGCAAGTAGCTCGTTGCAGGCCACGGCAGTCACGGCCTGTGCCACAGCGCGCACGCCTTCCCATCGTCTGTGGAACCATCCAAGACGCCAGCAGTTTCACAGAGTTAACAAATGAACGGATGGGGTATGATTCAAGGAACCGTCGATAAAGCCGATGAGGATCGCTACCGCGTTCTCGTCGAGGCCGTTACTGATTATGCGATCTATATGTTGGACCGTTCGGGAACCGTGACGAGTTGGAACGCGGGGGCCGAGCGGTTCAAAGGCTATTCCGCCAGCGAGATCATCGGTCAGCATTTCTCGTGCTTCTACACGGAGGAGGATCGCGAAGCTGGTCTTCCATCGCGGACTCTGGAGACAGCAGTCCGCGATGGCAAATTTGTGACCGAGGGCTGGAGGGTTCGTCGCGACGGGACTCCTTTCTGGGCTCACGTTGTGGTGGATCCTATACTCGATCCAAGCGGCAAACTAACCGGCTTCGCCAAAGTCACCCGTGATCTTACCGAGCGCAAGAAAGCGGAGGAGGAAATCCGGAAAAATCAGGAGCAGTTCCAGCGTCTGGTTCAGGGCGTGACGGACTACGCGATCTACATGCTTGATCCTGAAGGCGTAATCACGAGCTGGAACTCGGGTGCAGAACGCATCAAAGGTTACTCGGCCGACGAAATAATCGGCAAGCACTTTTCTCAATTCTACACGCCCGAGGATCGCGAGCGAGGCAGTCCGCAAAGTGCCCTGGAGATCGCGGCCCGTGAAGGGCGAGTTGAGCGCGAAGGCTGGCGTATACGCAAAGACGGCACTGCGTTCTGGTCGCACGTGGTCATCGACGCCATTCGGCACGAGGATGGCGAACTCCTGGGGTTCGCGAAGATCACACGCGACATTACGGAGCGGAAGAAGGCGCAGGAGTCCTTGGATCAGGCACGTGAGGCCCTTTTCCACTCCCAAAAAATGGATGCGATCGGCAAACTGACGGGCGGCGTCGCTCACGATTTCAATAATTTGCTGATGGCGATTCTGGGTAGTCTTGAGCTGCTCCGCAAACGGCTTCCCGACGATCCACAATTGCTGCGTCTTCTCGACAACGCGGTGCTCGGCGCGCGACGGGGAGCGTCCTTGACGCAGCGCATGCTGGCCTTTGCCCGGCGGCAGCAACTCGATCCAAAGCCTGTCGATTTGATAGGGCTCATACACGGAATGAAGGATCTCTTGGAACGATCGCTGGGCTCAAGGGCGATCATAGAGACGAAATTTCCGCTCTCGCTTGATCGTGTGATGGTTGATGAAAGTCAAATCGAACTCGCATTGCTCAATCTGTGCGTCAATGCCAGGGACGCGATGCCTGGCGGCGGAACGATCGTCATCTCCACTCGGATGGAACAGGTCGGCGAAAGCAAAGAGGCTGGCTTGGCCCCGGGCCCCTACGTCTGCCTCTCGGTAGCAGACGCTGGCGAAGGAATGGACGAAGAAACACTAGCTCGGGCGACAGAACCGTTCTTCACCACAAAAGGCGTAGGCAAAGGCACGGGTCTCGGTCTGTCTATGGTCCATGGGATGACAGAACAAATGGGCGGGCGCCTAGTGCTCAAGAGCTCCAGGGGAACCGGAACCACAGCGGAACTATGGCTGCCGATCGCAACCGCGAGCTCGGAAGTCGCGCGCGGGCCGGATGTTCTTGCCGAGGAAGCCATTGAGACGGCGTCGCTGCGGATTCTGGCAGTGGATGACGATGCGCTGGTCCTTTTGAATACCGCGGCAATGCTCGAGGATCTCGGCCATACTGTCGCGGAGGCGCATTCTGCGGCGGCAGCCCTCAGGTTGCTGGAGGAGCAGCCGTTCGACCTCGTCATAACGGATCATGCTATGCCGAAGATGACGGGCCTGCAGCTATCGAATACGATCAAAGGCCAGTGGCCGAACGTACCCGTCATTATAGCAACGGGCTACGCCGAACTCCCGGGGACTCGCGACATCAAAATTCTCAGCAAGCCGTTTACTGAAGAAGAATTGGCGAACGCAATAGCAGCCGCTAATGTCGCGTAGGGTCGCCTTAGAGACCACCCCCTTTGAGTTCCTTGATGCGTCAAGCTGGGACAAGACCCTCCAATATTTTTCTCTGAGAGTACTTGCGAAGCGGCAACCTGCTCGGCGGTCAGAAGGGAGTTTTCTATGGAAAGTGTACGTTCAAGCAGCCGATTCGTGCGAGAGGACGACTTCGTTCTTCGAAAGATCGCTCTGGTCGCCTGCCCTACCAGCCTATGCCGCACTTAGCTCCCGGATCTAACTGTTTGCAAGGAATTGGGAACCCGCGAGGCGTTGTTCTCGCAGTCGCGCAGTCAAGCAGGAGTGCGGACAGGGCCTACCCAGCAGCGAAACAGAAGCGCTGGCGCTGGGTCTTCACCGGGGCTAAGGGCCATGTACGAGCTACCCTGCATGTCCGATTTTCAGCCTGCGCTAATATTGTAAATGAATGGTGACTGTGCGCACCGACTTCTCCGGGTCGTTGTGTTTGGCGTCCCTGTGGTTCCCGAAGGGCCGATATACTCCACCAGCGCGAGGCATGACCGCTCAGATTCTGTTGGTCGGCGCCAGGGTTCGCGCACCTCTGCGCCGGCCGCCACGGCACTTTGAGGTGAAGTGCCGCTCACCGGAGCTAGAACCCAGCAATTGGCCGACAATCGCCGAATAGCCGATTGGTTGAAAACGTACAGCGAATCCGTTGGGGTTATGCTGGACAACGGGGTAAACAATTCCTTTCGCTGGAAGGGAGGCCGCGATGGTTCGAACGCATTTAGAAGTTGCACAAGCCGTAATCGCAACCGGCTATCTTGTTCGGCATAATTCCATGATCGGAACTGCCAAGTTTCGCCAAGACGTGGATCGTTCAAGGCGCGCAATCGAGACATCGCGCGAACTGCTCAAACGCCTTCGCCAACGTCACCACGATGACATGGCGCGAGGGTGGGAAGATCCGGGCGTGGCAAGCGTCGCCGTCTCCGCCTTTGACGCCGACATTCTCCGCTCGGCATTCCGAGAGTTGGTCAGGCAAACGGGTGTGCCTGAGTATCAATGGCGTGATCTGGCCACGAGCCTGGCACATGAATTCGCCGGGTGCGAGCGAATGGAAACTGGCCTGGTGGATTGGATCACCAGCAAGTAGCGCTACAAGGAAACCTTTTTGGGGGTTCGGAATTAGGGTCGCATGGCCCGCTTCTTCTTTGATTTAACCGACGATGGCGAAGTCTTTCCCGATCCTGAAGGAACAGAAATTGCGAGCCGGGAAGCCGCTGAAGATGAGGCAGCAAGAGCGTTGCTTGAAATGGCCAAAGACCGGATGCCGGACGGCACTTTCAGAGAGGTTGCCATCCATGTCCGCGATCACACCAGCAAGCTCCTATTCACCGTGAAGGTCACGGTCGAGTTGGTGCGTGAGCCGCCCGATAGATGAAGACGCGGCCCTAGCTATTCATTATGGCTGCGCACCAACGCCAGCGGCATGCGGTCGCTGAGGCTGACATCATCCTTTCCGAACATCACGTCAACGCGCCGCATTATTGCTGAGTCCCACTAGCTGCTACAGCGGCTAGTCGAGAAGGCAGGCGCTATCCAGCCCTAAGGGGAGAGCTGGTTCCTTATTCCACCGGATAATGTCGACATCCTTCCAAGATGCACATCATGCCCGCTTTTGCCTCGATCAGGAAATAGTCAGATTCGTACGGAGCAGAGTCTGTACGATTCCAACCCTTTAACTTTGTACACCCCTGATTTAATTGGGCGGCCGAGGGGCCGCCGTGCATCAGGTTGCATTTCACTGTCAATCGCGCGCCAGAGGGCGTATCCTGTTGCGCTATGTCCACTACTTCCACATCCAGACCAGCTATACGGCCCTGATCAACGCAAAATTAAACCTTGAAGAGCGGTTGGCGCGCTGGCTTCTAATGTGTGACGATCGGGTCCACGGCGAGCGTCTTGCGATCACCCATGAGTTTCTTGCCGTCATGCTTGGAGCAAGACGCCCAGGCGTTACCGTTGGGCTGCAAGTGCTGGAAGGACGTGGTTTCATCTACTCTCGACGTGGCGAAGTGCACATCAGGGACCGCAGCGGACTTGCGCCCTGCGCAAACGGCACCTACGGCAAGCCAGAAGCCGATTACGTTCGGCTAGTTCGATTATAGCGCTCTAAGTTCGATTATAGCGCTCCAAGCATGCCGGACGTAGACCGCAGTGATCCAAGCACCTGCGCCTCGCGCCAGCAATACAGCCCGTCCCGCCCACATTGCCGGTGACACGAAACGGCTGCGGAAGCCGCGATGCGACCCGATTGCAATCCAACCCTGGGCGCGCACGGATGTTCCGGTCTTAACACTTTCTTGCCCAAAGAACAGCCTCGCGCAGGCCAGGCCCATGCAAGACGCGCGTCTACTCGTGATCGAGGTCTTCTGGGCGCTGAGACCGCGCACCACCATGAGTCCCGCGCGACCCGCCGATTAGCCTTCCTCGGCGCTATTGACGTTCGCAAACCGACCGGCTCATTGGTTGCGGCACAACGGTCCCGGCGGTCTGTCGTAAGGCCCCGCCGATGCGTACGGCGGGTTCGCACGCTGGAGCCCCTGCGCGGCTACACAGCGAAACCGGGTAAGCTCAAAGCCACTCAGCTTCCCTGAAGGGTGATGCTCAAGCTCAGCAGCCTTTCACCAGCCTCGTCCCTGACATAGATCGCCAATTGCTGCCCATCGGGGTCCTTGAAGAATTCAAGCGCCAAATCTCTGAGCCCGTCCATGCCCTCTCGGCATGCTTCCTCGATCCCATCACATTCGATCCCCTCATCGTCTTTTATGAGCTCGTCGCGGACACTGCTGTCAAAGAAATATCTCGCCATGGAACACCTCTATTGGCGCAACACGTCAGCGGCCCTTTGGTGCAGATACATCCCATCAAAATCCCCGGCGCGAACGAGCCCTGACCAGTCGGTTGCATGAAAATGCGAGCCCACGGTGGATATCAAGCCGTCGCGTCTAAGATCCTGAAGAACTCGGTTCACGTGTACGGTGGAAAGGCCGAGCGCATCACCAAGCGCAGCCTGCGTTATCGGAAGGCGGGCCACATGATCTTCTATGCGGCCGACTGCGCGGAGGCGGACAATAAGTTCGCACAAAATATGAGCCATGCGAGTATAGGCGTCGCGTCTTCCGACGTTGGTGACCCACTCTCGATAGATCGCCGCATCGACAAGCGTCGAGCGCCAAAACACTGTGGTTATCGAAGGGTGCTGGTCGCAAATAGAGCGAAGAGCGTCGTGCCGCATGAAGCCCACCCGAGAGGGCATTAGAGCCGTAAAGGTGCAATCCATGACCGACAGATGCAGTCCATGAAGGTCGGGAATGTCGCCGGGAACAAAAAAGGAGGTGATTTGGCGTTTGCCGTCGCCTGTCATTTTGGTCGAGCCTATCATGCCGTCAAGAACAACAAACGAAAGCGTCGGCTGGTCGCCATCGCGCAGAATGTCTGCGTTGGCCTGATATTGCTTCTCCTCAATCCGGGCATTTCCCAAAATTGCAATATCTGGTTCTGCGAGTTCCGAGATGGTCTGGAGCTTGCGGATCAAAATGTTCGAGGAAGGAACCTGCGCCATGAAGAACCTGTTGGGGTTGGCGCCCAACTTACAGCGGGCGCTAATGTTCCGCCGGGCTGCCCAGAGCAGACGGCCCGTGGCCAGCCAGCGCGACCGACCTGCTTTCTTGCCAGCGTCGAGACGTCACTATCATAGTTGATTGTGGCTGCCGCTGACCTTGCGTAAGGGACATCCATCGCAATCGTCTAACAAGGAAATGGTATGTTGTATCCGGGCCGATTTTTGGAGCCGAGCGATGTTGAGATGCTGGCCCACGTTTGTCACACGGTCTGCAACGAGCGCGGCGTACCTCTCGCTTCGGAGAGAGGAGAGCGCATAGCTGCGCACGTGCTCAGGCTGTTCATGAACGGCTTGACTGGGCCGAATGAACTGCTTGACGCTGAGAGGAACTGGGCTAGGCGGCCTGACCTTCCGGTCGAGCAGATTGATATCAACTACACAGGTATGAGAAAGGCCGCGTGATCCAGTTTGGTTTTTGCAGCCGGCACTTGGGGAGATGCCGCGTGACCGGGAACAAACCTTGCTTTTGAGAGTTTGTAGAGCCGTTTCAGCGGACGACTGACCGAAATGCTCCTCGCCGTGAAGAGTGCCATCTCGAGGGCCGTTTTGGCTGGCAGGCGTGCCAGTGCGGAAGTGTTCGGTGTGGTTGACCTCACGACCAAAGCGGGTGCCAAAATCGCTCCCATCACCTTGGGAATGGCCATTCAATTCGTGGCGAACGCATCGGTGCTGGATACGACGTTCGCCGAGCCATGGTCTTCTACGGCGAACCGGCGACGCCGAGCCTAAGGGCGAGAGAGTGCGAACGCTTATGGGCGCAGTTTGGCGGCGCGCTCCTGCGACCGTAATCCCACCATCTTCCGGACGATGTATGTCCGAACAGGCACATTCTTCCTTCGGGGTGGCCGACCTTCCGCGCTGTGTTTGGATGACCATGAGCGCCCATGGATGGTCTGATGACAGCGCACAGACCCAAGAAGGTCGCGCCCGTTACTACCCGCTTTGTACGCTTCTGGTACTTGTCTTTTTCAGAAAGTGCGCCACAGAATAGACGATTGAGGTTCTGTCTCTCTGGGGAGGATGGGATGGACATTCAAACACCTGTCCGGCCTGCGCAGACGACGGCCAAGGAGCTGGTTCGAGAGATCCTTTTGGGCCCTCAACCGGGCGCCATCATTTCCGTGAAAGCAACCATTACAGCAGTGCGCGAGCGCGGCCTTTATCTCCATGAGACGGACTGCCAGTTGGTCGCGATGATCGTCGATTGTGCCACGAAACGGGAGCTTTTCGTTGCGTTCGACGTGCGCGAATCCTGATGCCCCTTCGTTGGTTCAACCCGCCTGTCTACGTCAAGACCGACAGACCGGGATTCCGCCTTGGGATCAGCCGTATCGACACTGCCGCCGAGGAACTACTGAAGTGGTCCAACCGTGGCCCCAAATGGCGACTGGCGGCGGAGGCCTGCCTGACGGCGATGGATGGCAAGATGCCGACCAACGACTTCCGTGTACTCTTCGAGGATGCGGCTGAGGAGGAGGAAATGCTGCTGCCCGATTAGCAATGTTAGGGGCGTCGAGGAACATTCGCAGCCGGCCACCGTTGCATGCCCGGATACCAACGAGCGAAGCTGGCGTCGAATGAACTCAGGTGCCGTCCTGGTCGTGGAGGATGAGAGCCTTATCCTCCTGGATATCGAACACTCGCTGCGTGAAGCCGGGTTCGAGGTGATTGCCGTCTATAAAGGGGACAATGCCATCGCGACCTTTGATCGTAACCCGGATGGTGTCGCAGCCCTCCTGACCGATATAAGGATCGGAGAAGGCCCCACTGGCTGGGACGTCGCCCGTCACATGCGGACCGTCAACCCCAGTTTGCCAGTCATTTACATGAGTGGCGATGGTGCGGAGGACTGGCCGTCACTTGGAGTGCCAAACAGCCTCATGATAACCAAGCCGTTCGTTATGCCCCAGATCATCACGGGCCTCGCAAACCTTCTCAATTCACAAGCAGGGCTGGCAGCTCCTGGCTGACGTGCCCCCCAGTCACACGATCCCCTCGCTCAGACATTTGCATCAGACATTCCGATCTCCTAAATTAGCCTCGTGGTGCAACTGCGATACGGCTTAAGGCAAGACTCGGACGAGAGCTGGACGGTATTCGACGTGTTTACCGGACAGCCAGCCAATGCATGGGGGGCACCGGCGGAATATTTGGATCAGGAATACGCCGAAGATCTGGTAGGCATACTGAATGCCGAAGACCTCAAGCGTCGATTGTCGCGAGGGAGGGTCGTATGATGGCAACCCACTGGTCCACCCCTCCGGTTCCCGTCATCGGGAAGCGACCCGGCATGACCTACAACGTCAACAGCGTGGAGGCCGCTTCCGAATATCTGGTGAAATGGACAAAGCGTGGCCCTAAGTGGAACCAAGCTGTCCGCGCCTGCATGGCCGCTATGGCTGGTGAGGCGACGGCTCAAGAGGCGCGGAGGTGCTTCGAGGGGGCAGTTCCGAGCTGCTCATGAAAAGACAGACTAGCCCGCCACCCCGTCGACACCTGCGGGGGCAGCATTACCGGATGGGTAGCTCGCTGAAGACCAAGCCAGATACAAACGTGGCGGAGTTCACGGGCCGGACCTAAGTCCCGCCGCCAAAACGCATTGGTCCGAGCTTGGCTTCCGGTAAGGAACTGTCTCGGGAGATCGATGTTGCGTGGGCAGCCACAGCTACGTCCCTCCCCGCGGTCGTCGGTTCGCACGGGGGGCGAACCCTAGCCTTGAAAGGGATTGTAGCGTGGGATGGACCTATGACTACCCAATCTTCTACAACGGTCATGGGGCTTACCCTGACCGCAGTTTGCCGGATGGATCAAACTCCCCACAAAGGACTTTCAATGCCCATACCTGACGAGTTGGGAGATGCGGAGCTCGTTTTCGACTGCCCCAAATGCTGCCATCCTATTGTAAGGCGAGGATCATGGTTCAAGGTAATATCCATGTTTCGTTGCGAGGCCTGCAATGCCAGGATTCGTCTCGGCTACTCAGACAAGCTGGTGTTGTTCGAACGGCATCGCCATCTGATAAAAATCCCACCAGCGGATGCATCCGCTTTTTGAATGAGACCGTAGCTCCGCGGACCTACTCTGGAATTCCGGCGTCGAAGTGAGCGATGGCTTCGACGAAAATACGGTAAAGGCTATCCACATCCTCATCCAGCTCTATTCTCTTGATGCCGACCGCTTTGGCGTCGGCCAGGAGCTTGTGGGTGAGTTCACCGATTGAGACCGCGTCGGGAGGCGCCGTCTCTGGGATGTCGTTAGCAATCCACTTGTGCAGAAAGTTGATGCCGCGTGTGCTCATCTAAAGTTCCACCAGCCGCGAAGAGCACAGAACGCAAGCACAGCGACAGCGGCCGAGATCAGAATTCCTTTCGGGTTCTGCCACCTTGGTGGAGGGCGAGGTACTAGTTTCTCGGCATGATCGCTCATATCGAGACAAGCTACGCCGGGAGATTAGGTTCCGCTTATCTTTGACGCGTTCGGTCATCGGCAGGGCTGCCGAAGAGGCAAGCTGGACAAGAAAACCGCAGCTAGTCGGCTTTGTGCCTACCGCTTAACCTTTGTTATTGCAGTGGTGCTGCCCTGCGGTATTTACGCTGCGCCGCTGCGTCCTATGATCGGTCAGCGAGAGCTTCCGAAACTTGAGCACGTGAAGGAATGGACCTATTTTGGGTGATGCCGATGCTGGTCATTGTCCACCTTTCGAGTGTCGCGAACGCCGCAGATCAACAGGATGGATTTGATCGTGAAAGGAAGCCGACCGAGTATTTCGTTGTTGGATTTCGACATACTCTCCCGGGCTCTTACGTCAGCCATCCGGGATAGCCCGGACTCCAATTGGAAGGTCCAGGCGCGCGAGCTTGTGCGCCTCTACACCGGCAAAAAGTCAGCCGACGAAAATTTGATCGCAGCATTGGTTCATGCCAGTCGCGCCCAGTTGGACTTGGAGGAATCCAAGGCCGGTCGGCCCGGCAAGATTGATTGAATACCTCCACTTGCTCGACGTGCTTTATCACCGGATTCTGGATGGCGTTTCTAATGCAAGGCTAGAAATGCAGCGCGACGGAATTTGACCTCACAACGCCTCACCTCAGCTCAAAACACGCTCAGCACCAGCGGCATGGAATAGTTCCGGCAAATCGAAGTTCGGCTCCGAACGGAGACGGACATGGCAGTGACCCAACGTGCCAACGACAATCGAATGCCAGAAAAGAAGCCGTTTGGCCGCGCGGGGGAGATGTCGCGCGAGCAGGCGGAGGAAGCAGTCAGGTCGCGACGAAGGTACAAGATGGTGAGACGGGCACGGGAGTCGAAGCGAGGCTCGGCCATGCCTCGCATCGTTGCTGTCAGAAGCCAAGACTAGGCCGTTGCCGCTTCCGCTGGTCAGGCAAAATGAAGACGGGCAGGCCGGGGCGTCAGAATGTCGGTTTAGTACAAACCCGAGCTCGGTACGTTTCCAACTCTGACATTTCTTCCAAGTCTTTTGTAATCACGGTGGCGGGGGCTCGCCGTGCATCGATTCGCATTCTCCTATGATTGTCGCGCCAAGAGGTGTAGCGTCACAAGATCGTCTGCACGTTTTTACGGGCGCGGACGGCAAGGAGATTGGAAAGCTCTTGCCCCAGGCGGGATTGAGCCATGACCAATCCAAAGAACAATTCCTATAAAAACGGATTGCTGTGTCGGCTCAACCCCGATGACCTAGCGCTTCTGCAGCCACACCTTGAGCCATGTGCCCTCAATTTGAGAATGAATCTGGAGCAAGCCGCTTCGGAGATCACTACGGTGTACTTCCTGGAGGACGGCATCGGTTCTGTGGTTGCGAGGACCTTGGGGAGGGAAGCCGAGGTTGCGCTTATCGGTTTTGAGGGAATGACTGGTGCGGCGCTCGTGATGGGGGCTGACTATGCCGCGCATGAATGTTTTGTCCAGCTGCCCGGCAACGCTTTCAGGATCGGAGCTGAGCCATTCAAGGCGGCACTCGCGAACAGCCCGACGCTGCGCCTCTTACTCTTGCGCTATGTCCAGTATCTCCACATCCAGACCAGCTATACGGCGCTGATCAACGCGCGCGCAAACCTTGAAGAGCGTTTGGCGCGATGGCTTCTAATGTGTGATGATCGGGTCCACGGTGGACGCGTTGTGATCACCCATGAGTTTCTAGCCATCATGCTGGGCTCGAGGCGTCCGGGAGTTACCGTTGGGCTTCAGGTGCTGGAAGGACGCGGGTTCATCTATTCCCGACGTGGCGAAGTGCGTATCCGGGACCGCAGCGGCCTTCTGGCATCTGCAAATGGCACCTACGGCCAGCCGGAGGCAGACTACGTGAGGCTGCTTGGAGACATCCGCTCGTCTCCAGACCTGACTTAGATCATTGGGGAGCACAACCGGTTGCCATTAGAGATCATCTCGCAATCCGGCGCTTCAGATCGACATCCTTCAGGGAGATCAACGTCGTTGGCATACTATACCTTGGCCTTACGCCACCCAGCCCACCACGCTTCCCATTCCAAGCAGAACCATCTCTCCCCTCGAGGTTGCATGGAAAATCACCAGCACAGATTCAACTGTCATATTGAGCGACGGATCGTGGGGAGTTTGGGATTGCGTCGCCAATAGGCCGGCGTCGTCAATACCCGGCAAGGTTAGGCGGTGGCGACCTTCTCGGGTGCACTGCCCACACGGCCGAAGCGGCGGCACACGTCCTGACGAGATTGCCAGGGCGGACTTGATGCCGTCGCTATCCGCATAGCGGGCATTGTCAGATCTGCGGGGACCTGATCGATCTCCGCCTACGCCCGCAGCAGTGGGCAATTAGGTGATCAATAAACGAACGTGCTACATCGGGCTGACTTTTCCCATTCCCAACGCCTCAGCGACATCGAGCTTTCGCGTGCGATCCGTGCCAACCTTATGCGCCAGCGGGCGTGTCTTGCTTGACGAGCTTGCTTGCGTCCGCATGGAAGTCAGGGACGCCTCTGCTGTTCGCTACCATCTACGGTCGGACTTTGCAGAAGCTTCGCTTCAAGCACTAGCGACGCCCAAGGCCCCCCAAATCAAGCCGTCCTGTAAAGGCTGAAGTGTCTGTCCCACGACCAGGGAACATGTCTCTGAAATGGAAGTTCGGGACGCGATTGGTACGGAAATCTCCTTGAAACAGCCGAGCAAGGCCCCGCCACCGATTTCGAGACCCGGTGCCGGGCCACCTGCGATCAAATCTTTTGGTAGCGCTGGAACCTGTTTCTGAAATCCAAGTTAAGTTCAGCTTGGTTTCAATCCCCACCAAGCGTAGGCGAGCAAGGCCCGTCGCTGTTGTTGTGTGCTCAGCGGCGGGCTTACTTCATTTAACCTCACGATTTCGCCTCACGGATCGCCCGCAAAGTCGCGTGGCCTAGCTTGTCCTCTCGCTTCAAGGTCTTCACACGTCCGACAAGTTCGCCGGTGGTGGGGATAACGCTGATTCTGGCGTCGGCAGTTTGAGTTACGCGACCTGATGCCGCTCTCCCAGAAACTATCTTCGGTTGAGCCAGGGCGTTGGTTCATCGTTGCCGCCCACTATCGGTGCGAAGGTTGCCAGCGTTTACACCGCCTTCCTTATCCAGAAAAGGTGGAACTGTTCGAAAGATACGCCCAAGGGTGTGAAGACGGGCTCGGCAGCATCGACAGTGGGCCCGCACCGCTTGGGTGAGGACCGATGCGGGCCCGGCCAAGGGTTGCCTTTCCTTGGCCAGCAGCGTGCGGGGCGCTGCCGCCAAGAACTGAGCATGAGTAATAAGGTTCCGCCGATACAAAAAAGCCCGCCAGCCGTCAGGCCAGTGGGCAGTTCTCATGGGGAAAGCACCGAATGGGAACAGTGCAATGACCCAATCTCGACAGCGCGGTTTTTGTTCGAACGACCTAGCGTCGTTGCCTTGTAAAACCGTACGGCAACCCTTCCGGCCTTTCGATTTTTGCCCGATGGCTCGCTATCTGCGGCCCTGTCACCTCAAGGTTTAGGCGTGACGCGCTTGGGAGGGGCCATGGCTGACACCGAGATCAATCAAAACGAGGCGCGAAAGCGGCCCTTCCCCCTGCCCTGAACCGTGGGGTGCGTATCTTGGACATCGTCGCGAGATCACGAACTTCCCCAACGCTATCGGATCTGGCTCGCGAGCTTGGAATCGCGCGTTCTTCTGCGCATGCGCTATGTTCGACGCTCGTACACTTGGAGCTCTTGATACGCCGCGGCGACCAGACCTTCCAGTTAGGCCCCCCGTCATGCGATGGTCGAACGCCTTTGCCCAGCAATCCGACGTGGCGACGGAGTTGGCGAGACGGAGTTGCCCGGGGGCAACAATTATCCTTTCGGTGCTCGAAGGGAGAGAGGTCTTCTATCTCGCCGCACGCAATTCGAGCGTTAGCCATTCGCTGATCCAGTTCCGTCCAGGAATGCGTTTGCCCGCAGCCTTTACGGCCACCGGCAAAGCCTTTCTCAGCCAGATGAGCGATTTCGAAGTACGGCGGCTCTATGCCGATGGTCTTCCCGAGCCTCGAACACAGAAAGCGTGCAAACTATTGACGACCTCATTGCTGAAATGCGCGATATCCGCACGAATGGCTTCAGCTGCGACGACCAGCAGGTTGCGGACGGGATCATCTGCTTTGGGGCCCCGGTGCTGAATTCCCTTGACCGCCCAATCGCGGCGATCGCCGGGGCAATCGTTTGACGCATTGCGGAAGCCGAACTAGCCGCTTCATTAATCACAGGCATTCGAGGCTTGGCCCAAGGGCTCACGAGCAGCTTGCCTTCGCCGGAACCTAGTCCCCTCAGGGAACAAACAGATCGAGCTCCAGTTTGGCCTTCCAAGCAAGCAGGCGCGATAGATGGAGCACGCCATGAGACATTCACACGTCACGACGGCCGCGGCCGCTTTCATAGCTCTGACCTTCCCCGCGTTGGCCCAGACAAGCGGAACACCGGCCCCCTCGACACCCGCACCCCCTCCGGCCACCGAACAGCCGGTCGGCGGGCAGTTGCCGGATATCAACCGACAAGCGGACGGACCAACACGCGAAATGATCCGCCAGATGGTTGAGCAAGCGGTCCGGGAGAGAATGAAGCAGGATCGCGGTTCTGAGGAAGGTTTCCGCGATGAGGAAGATCGCTACATGAACCAGGACGGCCGCATCAAGGATGCTGACCGCCCCGATGAAGCTAGCCGTCATGGCGACCATTGGCTAAATCGTGGCGACTGGGGCAGAGGACACAGAATGGCTCGACACCGTGGTCACCAAATGATGCGCGGTGCCGGCATGCGACTGGTGTTTGGACTGTTGGACACGGATGGCGACGGTTCATTGTCCCAGAACGAGGTTGAAGGCGGGGTCGGCAGGATCTTCAGCAACATCGACGAGAATGGTGATGGCAAGATCGATCTGGACGAAATCCAGTCCTTCATGCACGGCTCCAACATGCATGGCCGAAACAGCGAAGACATGCCGTAGCTGTTTAGAGGTGAGGACTTACTTCAGACGGAGCGGCGAGCGGGCAGCGTCGAGCGCGAGCGGGTGGAAGTAATGGCGTTGCGCTATCGGGCGCGACGTGCCAGGGGGTTGATCCTTCAAAGCCATGGAAAGCCGAATCAATCCTACTTTGTCCATGAGCACCCGCAATTTGGGCTGCCGCGCGACCCAGAAAGTTCGAAAAGCTTCCAGGAACCCCAGGGGAATTGGCGGCGACATTGCGGCCCCACGGATAACGCAGCGAACGTCGGCGAAAAAGCGGCCAATGTCGTCGGCAAAAGTATGTCCGAATGACTGTCGGCTGCAGTGTCGTGGGAACGAAAAAAGAAACTTTCGTGTGCGATTTTTGCACACGGTTTCCCGCAATTATCTGAAAGGCTCTTCCGGAAATCTGCCCATTCGGGAGCACCCTCCCGAATGGCGGCTTCTGCCGTCGAGGTAGAAATGACGTCATGTCGCCTTTTTCTGGATTCGACATATTGCTCGACCAGCATTGCAGACCTCTTGCAGCAATCTTATCTGTAAACATCGGGTTTCTCCAGGCGGCCGAGGCCGCATTCGTCGGCGGCGCCATACTTCAATTGGTGAACCCGCGACACGAGCGTTAGCTCGTGGCCAAAGCTGCTGTCGGGTATTTTGTTCCGGATAGCCGAGGCTTGGCAATTCCCAGCATTTCTGCTGAAGTTGGCGTTTTGGAGCGGGGTGGAGATGGTTCGGAATTTCTGTTGAATGCCCTGCGCGACGTCCGCCTGACGCTGATGTGACCTAATATCGTTCTTTGCCGACACCCTTGCTGTCTCTGTGGGATCATGGTCTCCGGCAAGTGACGCCGCCAACCCGGTAACCGTGAGCCCCGGACCGAAATAAGTTCATGGTTGTCGGGGCGTATGTTTTGTCACGGCCTTCGACGATGGATAATTTCTTCAATAAGCTTCGCGTCGGCTTCGTGTTCCGCGGCCCGCGTAGCCATTTGGCTGGCCAAGCTATGTCTTTCCCGAGCGGCTTCTCGTTTCGCCGTCCGTTTCGCCAACTCGGCCCGCTGCTGGTGCGCTCTTAGAAGGCTCCAAAGGGCCTGTTCCGCATCGTCCGCCTGGGCCTGCATCAAAACGTCCGCTCCGAATGCATGTCCGGTGTGACAACGGTAACGGGTAATCGGCCCGTCTTCGATCTCCCAAAGCGGTCCGTGACATTCGGGGCAGACAAATATCGAGGGGATGCCAAGCTGGCGTTCTGTCTGTTCCATTGTGCTGTGCTCCTGAGCAGCAATCGCAGCCTCAAGGCGGATGACAGGCGGGATTTCTGGTGTCGGCCCTGCGAGTTCGGACGCAAGCCTGCGCAACAGGCCAGCCATTTCGGACAGGGCGACGCAATGGTCGACTTCCACATTCTGCAAGGCGCTCAGCGGCATATCGGGTACTGCAGCGTCGTCGGGATCTTGGACCACGCTGACCCCTCCGCAAATCTTGATGGCGCGCAAGCCGGCGGTCCCGTCGGAGAGGCTGCCCGTGAGCACGACACCAATCACGCTGCCGCCAAAGCTGCAGGCCGCTGATCGAAAAAGGGGATCGATGGCAGGGCGCGCCAAATTCTCCCGCGGCCCGCGCCGCAGCAGCATGTGATCATCATGTAAAAGCAGGTGAGCTCCGGGCGGTGCAACGAAGATGTGCCCGTTTCTGACCTTCGTGCCGCTGGCGGCATTCGCTACCGGCATGTTGGCAGCGCGACCGAGAATGTCGCCGAGGTAACTCGTGAGACCGACGTGCTGTACGATGAGGAGGGCCGCCGGAATGTCCGGCGAAATATCCCTGACAAGTCTCTTCAGCGCGTCGAGGCCCCCCGCCGAGGCTCCGATTGCGACAATGCACCGGTTCTCGCAACCGTAGGCACGGACCTTCTCCGACTGCCCCGCATGTTCCGACTCTGATCGTGGTGCGGCGGTGGCCATATGTGCTTCACCCACTCAACAAATAGCGAGCACTCCGGCCAGTCCGCTGCTGCCAGTCGGATGCCCTGCTTTCGTCGTTAGCTTCCTGACCCGAACATAGTTGCCCGCAATGAGGTCAGTCCAAACTAACGCTTACGTGCGCGTTTGACAGCAGCCTCGGCCACGGCCGGGGCCTCCTGAATGCTTGCCGCGCCGCCAAAATCCGCGTTCTTGGTTCGGCCAGCTCCCGGACCGGCACCTAGATCAGCGCCCGTGATCGGATCGGACGCCGGATCAGAAAGAGTACGGTCGGCCATCTTGGCCACCACCTTCATGTCTCTGGCGCCCATTTTGACGGTTGCCAAGCCGTCTCCGCCGTCGACGGGCATCACCTCTTCAAGGTCATCGATCCGATCCCACTCTTCGCCGGAATTCCATGGACCATTGGTATCGCCGTCACCTTGAGAGGTGTTGACGTACATGCTGGCGTACCTCTCGATGCCCGGGAGCTTGCCTGACGGGAAATTGTTTTCGATGGCGTAGAGTGCTTTCTCAAATGACTTTTGATGAGCGATCTCGCGTGTCATCAGGAAGCCGAGCGCGTCCTTGATGCCCGGATCATCGGTGATGTGGATGAGGCGTTCGTAAACGATCTTGGCGCGCGCTTCAGCGGCGATGTTCGACCGCAAATCCACGGTAGGTTCACCGCGTGAGTCGACATAGGCCGCGGTCCAGGGAACGCCGGCTGAGTCGCACAGCGCGGGAGCACCGCCAAACAGGATGGATTCCTTGGCTGTCGTACCGCTGGCGCCGATCATCACATAAAGGTCCGCTTCTTTCATCTGGCCTTCGGCAAGTTGTGCCTTGAGCCCCTTGTTCAGCATGGTGACGATCGATCCCACCACCTCAAGGTGGCTGAGTTCTTCAGTGGCTATGTCGAGCAACATGTCGCGACGGCCAAGATCATCCTCGCCGAGGCCTTGCGTGAAATAGCGCATCGCCGCGGCAAGCTCACCATCGGCGCCACCGAATTGTTCCATGATCATGCAGGCCAGGCGGGGATTAGGCTCCGAAACGCGGACGGTGTATTGCAGGCGCTTGTTGTGCATGAACATTGGCAATCCTCCAGGGGGTTGGGTTGCCCAACATCCGCCTGCGAGGATTGTTCCATATTGCATCGAGTGACGCAGTGGCCGATCCGCGAGGCCATGGCGCGCTAGGGGTGAAATTCGTGTCGGGACGCACATCAATGAGCGCCTCCAGATGGGAAAAAGACTGGTCGCGCACGTTTTCCTCCGGGTACTGGAACGAACATGTTGTCGGGACTAACCCACGATGAAAGCGGCGAAAAAACTGCTGAGGCTCTGCATTCGTCTGCAGGTCACAGCGATGGGATGACAGATCCCGAATGGCCACAGCAAAGTCCGGCGCCAGGCGCCAAACCACAGTTCGAGCCAGGCAGCGGAGCTGCAAGATTGGTGACCCGATCCCCGCGTGAGCCCTCCCACGGCGTAGGCGCTTGATCACCAGCAGGCGATATAATCGAGGCGATAGCATCGATGGGCAAGAAGGCCAAGCAGAACACCGCGTCTCGGACGGATCGCGAAAGGGCCATCGAAGCGAACTACTTTGCCCGAAAGTGCGGCCTCACCAAGGACGAGGCACTCAAGATTCTCAGGTCGCAGGATCGATGAAGAAGCGAAACGGCGGTCGGGCGGCCGGTAGGAGCAATCGTCGCTCGATCGTCGCAACCGATGGCCGCGGATGATCTAGTTCACCCCGACACACCTTTTCAACAATCCGCTTCAACCATCCGGGCATGCCGCGGGCCGGGTCCCGTTTAGACCGGCAGAGGCAGCCGAGCGACCATTGTGGCTTGCAATATGTGCCGAAAAGCGCGCGATCTGGTCTCACAGCAGCTTGCCCACAAAACGCTGAAGAGGTCGTTCCGGCGCCGCGGGCCCCGACCGCCGTCTTATCAACATTGATCGGCGAAAGCGTGACCAGCAATCGACTTCGATAGGCGAGAACGCCGGTTAAGGCGCGGCAGGCGGCTTGACAAGCGGCCGCGAGGCTAGCCAGGCGCAGAGGCGACATGGCGCCGGTTGTGCCGACCAGAACGGAGCGAGATCACGGTCCTTGCTCGTGTTCCCACCATGTCTTTGAGGGCGAGGAACAACCGATGGCCTTGGTTGTTAGAGCTGCATATGCCGCGAAGCATTGAACTCGAAGTGGGACATGGAGATGGCGACGAAGAAAAGCGCCCAGAGCAGCACAAAGGGCCTGGAAGATCTATTTTACGAAGCCTTGAAGGACATATACTACGCGGAGCGTAAGATCTTAAGTGCCCTCAAGAAAATGGCCAGGGGTCCCGAATCGCAAGAGTTGACCGCCGCGTTCGAGAAGCACCGCGACGAGACTGAGGGTCAGGTTGAGCGGCTGCAGCAGGTGTTCGAGATTTTCGGCAAGCGCGCGCAGGGCAAGACCTGTCCCGCGATCGACGGCATCATTGAGGAGGGCGGGGAGATACTGGAGGAGTTCCAGGCGGCGCCGGCCCTCGACGCCGGGCTTGTTGCCGCTGCCCAGGCCGTCGAGCATTATGAGATCGCCCGTTATAGGACATTGGTAACCTGGGCAAGGCTGCTCGGCTTGAATGACGCGGTTCCGCTGCTGCAGCAGACGCTCGACGAAGAGAAGGCAACGGACGAGGCGTTGACGCAGCTTGGAGAAACCAACGTAAATGAAAGGGCGCTGCAAGATGCCGCTTAGATCTAGCTGAACGCGTTGGGCGGGAGGGAGATCGAGTCCATCGACACCGTCGATCAGGTTGGCTGGCGCTGCGTGCATGAGCAAATAGTTGATACGGTCGTTGCACCGAACCGTCCGAGGCGATCATTCCTGCGCGAACAACTCGCCTTGCCCATGAATGGTTGCAGGAACATCCGTGGCAGCTTGGGATCAGCGCCCATGGTAGAAACCAAAGGAACAATCAACCCGAGCTTCCGCTCGATATCGTTGCTCGAAACTGTCGGAGCTCTGGCCGGACGCGCCAGCAGCGCCGCGACGCTCGCTTCCATCTGCCCTCGGCGAGGCGCGCGGAATCGCTCGATCGTGCGGCCCGATCGCAGCGACACCGCTGTTTCGTCCGGCTCCGCGTGCAGACAGGATGAGGCGCGACTGTCACTGCAGTTTTCAGGTGCCAGGTGAGGGTCCTCGTCACCGGCGCGTCGGGTCTGATCGGAGCTTCTCTTTGTGCGCGCCTGGCCGCCGATGGATATGAAATCGTTCGCGTGCTGCATCGTGCCGGCGCCGCTCCCTTCAGAGGCTTGCCGCCTGTCTTGCTCGACATGGCAAAGGCGCTGCAGACGCAGGACTGGAGCCCGCATCTGATAGGCATCGACGCGGTCGTCAACTGCGC
Source organism: Mesorhizobium sp. WSM4833 (assembly GCF_055811095.1). Lineage (NCBI taxonomy): Bacteria > Pseudomonadati > Pseudomonadota > Alphaproteobacteria > Hyphomicrobiales > Phyllobacteriaceae > Mesorhizobium > Mesorhizobium sp. WSM4833. The sequence goes on along the minus strand of NZ_JBVVQG010000009.1, from coordinate 18,316 downwards.
CGGCGTGCTGCAGGACAGCGCGCAAGAAAGCACTGGCGGTGTGCATGCGGGTGGCGCATCGGCACTCTTTGCCGCCTGTGAGCAGGCGGGCGTGAGAAAAGTCATTCACTTCTCGGCAATCGGGGTCGATCGGCTGCAGCCGTCCGCCTTCTCGGCCACCAAGCTGGCTGGCGACCAGGCGTTGATGGCGCGCGATTTGGACTGGGTCATCCTGCGCCCGTCGGTCGTGCTGGGCCGGCCGGCGTTCGGCGCCAGTGCGCTGTTTCGCGGACTGGCCGCATTGCCACTGTTGCCGGTGATGCCCAGCACGGGTCGGCTTCAGGTCGTACAGTTGGATGACGTGATCGCCACTGTCCTGCATTTTCTCCGGCCCAATAGCGCATCGCACCTTGCGCTTGACCTTGCCGGACCTGAAGCGCTGCCTATGAGGAAGGTGGTCGGCCTCTACCGCCGCTGGCTCGGGTCGAGACCGGCTGGAGAGTTCACTCTGCCCGGTAGCGTCGCGGCCGGCCTGTACCGGGTCGGCGATGCGGCGGCTCTGCTCGGCTGGCGCCCGCCGATGCGCAGCAATGCGGCCAAGGAAATCGTGCGGGGCGCTGTCGGCGACCCGCAGGCGTGGATCACAGCGACAGGGATCCAACCATCCAGCCTCGAAGCGGCGCTAAAGCTCAATCCCGCGACGGTGCAGGAGCGATGGTTCGCCCGTCTCTATTTCGTCAAGCCGGCGATCTTTACTGTCCTGCCCTTCTTCTGGATCATGACCGGCATCATTTCCCTGACCACCGGCTGGCGCCGCGGGGTCGACTTGCTGGTCGGCACGGCCATCGGTCCGCTGGCGGAACCGGCAGTCATCGCCGGAGCGCTGGCCGACATGGCGGTCGGCGCGTTGATCGCCTGGCGACCGACCAGTCGGCTGGGGCTGTTCGGGGCGATTGCGGTGGCTCTTTTCTATGCGATCGTGGGGACCATGCTGCGACCAGAACTGTGGAACGAGCCGCTCGGCCCATTCCTGAAGATCCTGCCGATCCTGGTTCTGCATTTTGTCGCGCTGGCGGTCCTGGAGGAACGCTGATGACCTACTTCATGCTCAAGTTCCTGCATGTCGTCGGCGCGGCCGTGCTGCTGGGCACCGGCGCCGGCATCGCCTTCTTCATGCTGCTCGCTCACCGGACCGGAAATTCCGCGACCATCGCGGCGGTCGCACGCATCGTCGTGATCGCCGATTTCATCTTCACTGCAACCGCCGTCGTCGCCCAACCTGTCACCGGTGCATTCCTCGCCTGGCATTCCGGCTATCCGCTGACCGAGGGGTGGATTGTGCTTTCGATCCTGCTCTACCTCATCACCGGCCTGTTCTGGCTTCCAGTCGTGTGGATGCAGATCGAGATGCGCAATCTCGCTATGCAGGCCACGGCAGAGAAGCAACCTCCACCACAGCGCTATGACACCTTGTTTCGGCTCTGGTTCGCCTTTGGCTTTCCTGCCTTCGCGGCAGTGCTCGCCATCTTCTGGCTGATGATTTCGCGACCTTCGATCGACTGGTTCGCCTTGTAGCACCGGACTTCGTCTCCCTCGTCACGGTCTGCAACATCGTTGCGCCTAACAAATGGGCGGCGATGGAGCCAGCCGCAGACTGCCTCGTTCCGTTCCTACATACCGGCTGGCTATGGTTGCACAGGTTCCCGGCCATCGCCCGAGCACCTCTGTGGCGGGAGGCTGACGGGACTTTGATTGCCGACGACACGTCTATCCACGTCGCCCGTGCACGGCTTCGAAATGCATCGTCGGCGACTTCGGTGGCAACTTGCGGCATTGCAGCCGAGCTTGTCGTCACCGAGCACGGCGCTCCCGCATGCCGCGGGGCCTCGATCGTGTTGCCGAGCGGTTCGGCGAGGTCGCCGTCCGGCCGCAGTCGAGATACGCGCCGTTTGACCACCGTCGACGAAGGCCACATCTACCAGGCCTGAGCAAATCAGCGACCGCGTTTCCCGCAGTCGTTTCGTTCGGCGATCTCTGCTGCGGATCCATCGCCGGCGTGACCCGTGCCTTCACGGCTTCGCCCAACTCATCCGGGCTCTCCGGGATTATCGATTAATCAAGAGAATTGCAGCTTTGGAACGCCCGCTGCTCAAAGGTGGCGGGCTTTTTGTGCATTAGTGGAACCTGATATGTCGACGCAGGTTGGAAACGGCGGCAGCGTCCCCCGCTGCCGGGCCTAGGTCCCAAGCCTTGGCCGGGTCCGCCTCTGCCCGCCAGCAGGGGCGGACCCACTGCAACATGGCTCCGAAAATGAAGTTTGGATTGCGCTCGGTTTCCCTGGCCGAGCATACACCGGAAGGCCCGTTACTGCTCCCTCAGTGGCGGGTTTTTCAATGGCAGGTTGGCCGGTGAAGCATCACGTCGCGGTTCTCAGGACCCGTAACGCTACCCTGAATTGCTGGATTCGTTGCCCTTGGCATCGCAGACCTTGCATATCAGATCGAGACGGGAGCCAGCACCAGAACGGGCCTCTGCCAGAATCTCGGTCAGCACTGCGGTCTCGGAAAGGTCCAAGACATAGCGAGCCATACCACATGAAGTCGAACAGACCAGAAAGGGTTGCTGTATGGTTTTCCAAAATGGCGCGAAGCTGATCACGGACGGTGGAACAAAATCGCGCTGTCAAACTTCGGCCGTTGCACTGTTCCCATTCAGTGCTTTCCCCATGAGAACTGCCCGCTGGCCTGGCGGCGGTAGGCGCTGGGCGCGGCTTTCCGCAGATGGTCTGATGAACCGGACCTTGAGCGCATCATTGTGAGCCACGGCGATGTCATCACGGACAAACTGCGCGATGCTCAAGCAGATCGCGAGATTTCGGGCATAGCGGAAAATCTCCGGATGGTGGCGCCGCAGCCAAGCCGCGTTATCTGTTATAAGTCGTCAACTGACTGAAAGCGTGGGCAGCTATGTGCAACGACTATGAGCAGCATATCGCCTGGGCCGAATATTGCAGGATGAGGCAATTGCTGGCGCTCGACATTCCCACTTATCAAACCGAACTGGATCTGCCGCAGGCGGATGACATCCGCATCAGTGATCCCGCCCCGATCATGCGCGCCGCCGGCGACACGATCGAACTCACGCGCATGACCTTTGCCTTTCCGCCCTCCGGGCCTAAAGGCGGGCCGATCTTCAACTTCCGCTCGGAAGGACGGAACTTCTCCAACAGCAAGCGCTGCCTTATTCCGGCGTCGGCTTTCTTCGAATTCACGGGAAAGAAGTCTCCAAAGGCTAAGCATCGCTTCACGCTCAACGGCGCCTCGTTCATGGCGATCGCCGGCCTGTGGCGCGATGGCGAAGGCAACAAGCCCCCGACATTCGCAATGCTGACGACGGAACCCGGCCTGGACGTGGCGCCCATCCACAATCGCCAGATTGTGGTTCTGCGCCCGGATGATTGGGCGGCATGGATCCACCTCACGAAACCCGAGGTGGAGCTGTTGAAGGCCCTGCCGGCCGGGTCGCTGGCGGTAGAAACCGTGCGACAAGGAAGCGACTAGCTCAGATGCCGGTGCGTTTTGCGCAAACACGAAAGATTCTTGGCGGCTTGGCTGCGGCAATTGTGGCCCCTCGAGATCGCGGCTCTCGCCAAAGCGTCAGCACCTCGTTGTCACTGATTACCGAGTGGCCCCTTCCGCCATCAGCGACGCTTGGCTCGTCGGTGCGCACGAAAGGTATCGAGCGTGAAATACGTGCCCGCCTGCCTTGGGCGGTGAGGAAGTACGTCAAAGCCGAGACTGGTCGCATGACATTGCGGATGCGCGAAGACGATGCCGAAGAGTTCGAGGCCGCCTCGAACAAGATCGCCAAGGCACTGGAAACCATCGCAGTACTCCCGGTCCTGCCGCGCGAGGCCGAAGACATCCTTGCGATCTCTTCGCGTGAGCGTCACAAGTGGCTGAAAAACGGACGGCTGCAAAGCATTGGCACCCGCACCGTGAAGATGCGCGGTCGATCCAAGGCCGTCACCTTCCACGTGTTCGATCCCAAGCACATCGAAGACATCCTTGATCGTGATCTGCCAAGCCTTTGGCGTGAAGAGGACGCGCAGCAAGTTACAGAGAACAGGCGACGTGGCGCCGGCAAGGCTGCCCTGACGCGGGCGGGAAAGGGTAGCGAGAAGGGTCGCGGTGCCGGGAATAACCCCAGAGATGACGCTCCCCGGCCCAAGTTGAAGGGCTGGAACGCGTTCGACGACGAGGGCCTGCTCCGTTAAATCCGTCTAGCCATTCGCGTCCAGAATGAGCCCTGAGCGAAAGCTAACTGGGAGCCGAAACGATCTGCAGTCGCGATTGGCACGTCCCGAACCAATCCATGCTCATGGAGTTCTTCAAGCCGACAACCGCCCATTTTTTGAGGATGGCAGATGTTCGACAACTTCGTGCTTGAAATGTTGGAAAAAAACCGAGGGCGGGCCGATAAGGCTTCGGCATGGCGGATCTGGGCCGCCTCTGCTTCTGATCCATGGCCATCCTCGCACGCATATGACTTGGGGCCAGGTCGCCGACTTGCTGTCAGCAGATTTCTCCACGACCATACCCCAATCACTACCCGGAAGGAAAAATCATGGCTGTTTCCTATAGAAGGAATCGCTTGCCACGGTGGTGCAGGAAGTCGGCGATGTGAAGAATAGAGGCGCTTCGGCATTTTAAGGTGGATTAGGTCCTGACCGACAAATGGTGCTACATGGGCGATGAAGAATGCCCGCCCAGCGTACGTTGTCTACGCACCACCGCTGATCGGCCTTCCGTTCCTGGCTGTGATACTGGCTCTGGATGGGACGACCATCGCAACGCCCTTTGACACCGCAGATGAAGCGGCCGCCCACAACAAGGTGATGGCGGTTACAGGTGCGATACGGCAAAGCGGACTTGATAATCACAAATAGGAGAACCCGTCCATGAAACTGCTACGCATCACACCGATTGTCATTCTTGCCTGTGCCTTTGCCCTTGCGGCCTGCGCCAACACCGTCCGAGGCGTCGGCCGGGACGTCAAGGCAACGGCCAACGCAGTCGACGACACGGTCAACAAACCATGATGCAGAGGACCGTCACGGTTATCGAGAAGACAACGGGCCGCGTGATCGGAGCGCTGCCGATCGATCTTGCGCAGCAGGATCACGAGGCCTCCGATGATCAGTATTTCACCAAGGCGTTCGAAGCCGCCATGGACAGTGGCCTCATTCGTGAGTCCGACAAGCATGCGGTTGAATTCCGGCTTGAATAAAGTCGACGATGCAACGGCTTTTCTGTCGCGTATCGGGGCATTGTGGTTTGCATGGTTTTGCACCTCAGCCATCCAGCAGGGGTGAATCAACACATCGTCCAGTCCAACTATCCCTAGGACAGCCCGCTGCGGCTATGAATGGAGCGGCCGGTTTGGCCCGGAGGTGAAGCAGCAGCCGCTGCTCAAAGCCACTCAGTAGAGCAAATCGGTGTATTGGTAGGCGAACACCCTCCCGTGCTCGCATCGGTCACCTCAAGAAAGTAGTTTCCGGATCGGTGTAGCGTCACGGGCATTTTCGTTGCCTGTGCGGCGGCCCAATAGGATGTCGGGGCCCCAGCTCGGTATTCCGCTATCGACCTGGCCCGCAGGATATTCTCGGATTTGATACCCCACGGTCAGCCCCAGGGTCCGAATCATCCATTAGAGATACCTAACATTTCCCTTTTGGCGAGGCGGGGTGTACTTTAGGTACCGCTGGGTGATCCTAGCGACCTACACTGCCCGCTGCCGAGAGGTGGCGGGCCTTTTTGTTTATGTGTGGAACACCGAAATCCAATGGGAGTTGGAATGCTGTCACCGTCCTTCCGTGGAGGCGATGATGGCCATGGACGTACAGTCGTGGTCGGCCCGCTCTCTGCTTCCTCACAGGGCGGGCCATCTCGCGGGTCGCTCACCGGCAATGACCTGGTGCACCATGCCGTCGACCTCAATACGCAAGTTCGAATACGACCCGGAAACCAGGGTTCTCTCAGTGTGGTTTGTAGCGAGTGGCAGGCAGTACGACTTTCTGGATGTACCGCCGGAGATCGTCGCCGATTTCAAATCTGCCTTTGCCAAGGGCCGCTATTTCAATGGTCGGATCCGCAACCAGTTCGCGTTCCGGCCCGTGGCAACCTCCGATTCCAGCGGTTCATGCTGAGGCAGATTGTGCCAAGCGACCTGGCGGAAATCGCGCATGTCGAACGGCTGGCCGCAGACCGGACAGGTCATGAAATTGTCGCGCTCGTCGGCAGGCTCGCCGCCGTGCTGCGTGCCGGGAATCGGCGGTCCAAGGTCGGATAGCTTCGTCATAACCATCAAACATTCAATTCGTCTAAAATGTTCCGGAACCATTTTAGCGAGCGCTAATTGAATCGCACTATGCGAGTCAGCGCATGCGTCTGAAGTTCATCAAGCCCATGGAGCCCGAGCTGGTCGAAACGCCACCGCAGGGCGACGAATGGCTCCATGAGATCAAGTTCGACGGGTATCGGACCCAAATCATCAAGGATGAAAACGGGATCCGGCTGTTCACCAAGAACGGTTACGACTGGACCGGCCGCTATATCGAACTTGCCGGAGAGGCGGAGGCGATCGAGGCGGAAAGTTTCATCATCGACGGCGAGACAATCACGGTCAACGAGGCCGGCCTGTCCGACTTCCAGGCCCTGCAGTCAGCCGTCACCCGTCGTAAGCCGTCGCGCGACCTGTATTTGGTGGCATTCGACCTCCTGCACCTGAACGGGCATGATTTGCGCAACATGCCGGTGGAAGACCGCCGCCAGATCCTGCAGGAACTGATTCCAGCCGTCGGCCGCATTCAGGTCAGCAAAGCCATGCCCGGCACCGGTGACGCGGTTTATCACCTGGTCGACAGGGCGGGGTTGGAGGGCATGGTCTCGAAGCGCAAGGACAGCGTCTATCGCAGCGGGCCGACGATGAACTGGCGAAAGATCAAATGCTATGCCGAAAAGGAAATGGACATTATTGGCGTGCAGCGCGAGGCTGGAAAGCCCGCAATGGTGCTCATGGCCGACAAGGGCCGCTATGCCGGCGGCGCTTTCGTTGCGTTTAAAGCTGACAAGCGCCAGCGACTTTGGGATCGCGTGCAAGGGAAGGTCGGCGGACCAGTGCCTATCGGTCTCAAGCAAGAAAAGGCCGAATGGCTTAAGCCTGGTCTGGTCGGCCGCGTGCGGTTCCTGAAGGGCGAGGAAAGGCTCCGCCACGCCAAGCTGCTGGACTACCGTGAGGAATAAGCTTGCGACAACGTGCTGCCCATGACGCGGAACAGAACCGTGTGCCTGGCGTTGTGCGGAAGTCGACGTCTAGGAGAAACGGCATGGTGGCGCCACGCGCGGTCTGGAAGGGTTTTCTGAGGGTCGGTTCCGTGTCGTGCGGGGTCAAGATAGTGGGTGCCACCAGCGAGGCATCGAAAATCCACTTCAAGATTTTGAACCGCAGCGACGGTTTACCCGTGAAGAGTGCCTATGTCGACGAAGGCACCGGCGATGTTGTCGAAGCCGAGGATCAGATCAAAGGCTATGAGGCGGACAAGGGCGATTTCATCCACGTCGAGCCGGACGAGATCAAGAAACTGAAACTGACGTCGCAGCATACGCTTGATGTCGATTCCTTTGTTCCAGTTGCCGAGATCGACACACGTTACCTGGAGAAGCCATACTACCTAATCCCGGCTGACGGCGCCTCGTTGGAGGCCTTTTCTGTCCTGCGCGATGCGATGGCCAAGAAGCGCGTTGCGGCGCGATCCTGCGTCGTGCTCTATCAGCGCGGGCGCGAAGTGTTGATACAGCCGCTTGAAAAAGGAATGCTGCTGACCGAGTTGCGCACCCACAATGAGATGACGTCGGAAGACACCGTCTTCGACGATGTGAAAAGCCCAAAATATGATTTGGATCTGCTCGAAATCGCGGGGCTTCTCATCGACAAGAAGGTGACAAAGTTCGATCCTTCGAAATTCGAGGATACTTACGAGGATGCGTTGATTGCCATGATCGACGCCAAGCGCAAGGGCAAAAAGCCCCCGAAACCGGCGCCAAAGCCCCAGGAGAACGTGGTCGACCTCGCCTCGGTTCTTCGAAAGAGCCTCGCCAAGGAAGGCATCGGCAAAGACCGGCCAAAGGCCAAGAGCCGCAAATCGGCATAGTTAAAAATAGCAATCCCACCATCACCGCGCATGACCCAGTAGTTTTGGCGCGCTCGCGCGTTTCCGGCGTCAGGTCTTCGGCCAATCTCACCGGCTCGTCGCACTGCGACGCTGCGGCAATCGGGAGGAAAGACCACCCGACGCGACAAATCGCGGAGGGCCGGATTGCCGTTGTGCCGTAGCTATAGGTCTCGTCGTTTGGTTCTCCTTGTGACCAACTGGTCGGCGTGGTCACCGTCACCCAAAAAATGATCGTGCCGACCTGGCCATGGATCGATGCATGTGAGATTGCGTTCATTGGATGTTCGTTGCTTTAGTCAATCGCAATGTAGCGTTGAGCGGAAACGAAGTGGCCACTGAGGACACAAACAGCGGCGGGCCCTGCTTTGAGACCTGGCCCGGGAGCCAAGCTGCAGACCCAACTTCGATTTCAGAGAGAGGTTCCAGGCCTGCAGAAAAACTTAACGCTTGCTTGCATTGCACAGGCCCGCCACCGGGTCTCGGAACCGGAGGCGGGCCCTCGCACCAGAGCTTGGTCGTTTCAAGGAGGGAGTCGTCCTCACCAAGCACATCGCGAACTTCGACTGCAGATGCGTGTTCCTCAGGTCAGTGCAAAATTTATGGCCCTGGGGTAAAAATGCTCGTGCGAGCAGCAGGATCTAGAGCAGCGTTTTCCTCGCGCCCACGACGGTCGGCCACGGCCGGATGCTCGATGGCCTCGGCTATCTCGATCGAAGTCCAACCCGCTGCCATGACTTCCAAAGGTCCATTCGGTGACCTGCTGGCTATCGTGTCGCGGTCAGGATATTCGTCCTGTCGCCTGCGGGAATTCTGCTCTGCGTCTCAGTCGGTCGCGCCTTTGGGCTTCGTCTCGGACGTAGCTCCGTCGAGGAGACAACCCGGTGAGAGGTCACGTCGAGCAGATGCAGGCACTCAGTCAATTCTGGCCGGGCGATTGGCCTTGGATGCTTCCACGTCCAGCTGGGCGCGACTGGCGTGAAGCAAGGCCGCGATCAAATTTTGGTCGGCTGACTTTTTCCCGGTGTATAGGCACACAAGCTCGCGGGCCTGGACCGTCGAATCGGATTCCGGGCTCTCCCTGATGGCTGACGTAAGAGCCCGGGAGAGTATGTCGAAATCCAACAACGAAATAACCGGTCGGCTTCCTTTCATGGCCAAATCCATCCTGTTGGTCTGCAGGCAATACTCGAAAGGTCGACAATGACAAGAATCGGCATCACCCGTTCCTTCACGTGCTCAACTTCAGAAGCTCTCGGGACATTTCGCCGAGCCCGGCGGCGGGGCGTGGATAACAGCGGTGCAGCGCCACCGCAATTACAAAGGTTAATTCGGGTACGCGCATCGAGCATCGGATGGTTTGGGACTGAGTGTTCGCAAATCGCAGCTATAAATCAAATCTTCAGGGTAAGTTGACATGCTTGCCCACCGCCGACCGCCTATGGCTTGGATAGATGTTCAGGAGAAAGCAGCGTAGGGCCTATCGACTTGTCAGATCTGATGCCCCCCGATGTGCAGGATGATCCTGCCCTAGCCGCTGAGGTCGACCGGCTTCTGGCGCGCCGTACGCGCGAAATCAGCCTGCGTGGCGAGATCGAACGCCTATTTCGAGCACGTGTCTGGTCGCAAACGGCGAAAATCATCCGCGCGTGGATGATCTGGGTGGCATTTTTGGATGTGCTGACGTTGGCACTGAACGCGGCGTTGCTTCCATGGGGCGTAGCGCAGTCCATGCTCCTGCCCGGCGCCATCATCCCGCCCGTCGCGTTGGCCGTGGTCCTAGCCTGGCGTAAACCGCAGGCGCCTTGGCTCCAAGGAGCTTCGCTGATCGCAGGCATGTTCCTGATCTTGTTGTCAGTCGCATTGGTCGGAGCAAGCGCTGGTGGCGAGTTCTACGAACGGCAATTGAACGTCATGTTGTTCGTGGCCATCACAGCCATCATAATCTTCGGGATCCCCCTGGCGTGGACGATGACGATCGCTGCGCTGGCGCTCGGACTCTATCTCATGCTTCAACTGCAGAACCCGGCCATCGCGCATGGGAGTGCAGTGGCTGGAACGCGGTTCTTCGCCAGCGGTATCTTTGCAACGGTGGCCGCGCGGCGCATCATGACAATTCTTGCTCAAAAGACTTTCCTGTTTGAGCTTCGCGACCGACGCAGGGTCGCCGAACTGGCGAAAGCGAATGATCGACTGGTACTCCTGGCGAGGACCGATCCACTCACCGGCATCTCCAACCGTCGCTGGATGACGGAAACACTCGAGCGCCTATGGGGACGTGACAAACGTTGCCTTGCCGGTGCCGCGATGCTGATGTGCGACATTGACAACTTCAAGAAGCTAAACGACCACCTCGGCCATGCGGAGGGAGATCGGTGTTTGGTAAAGGTCGCAACTATCTTGAAGGAAAACGTGAGGCGTGATCGCGATCACGTTGCCCGTTATGGCGGCGAAGAATTCCTCGTGCTCCTGCCCGGGGTGAACGAGGAAGAGGCCGCCGCTGTGGCTGAACGAATGCGTAAGAGCGTCGAGGCTGCCGCTTTGCCCAACCCTGGATCCCGTGTGTCGCGCTGGGTCACCCTGAGCATTGGAGTTGCCGTTCAGACCTCTGAGTCGATCTCGCCGGAGCAGTTACAGCAGCGAGCGGATGCCGCACTTTACCTTGCCAAGCAGACGGGCCGCAACAGGGTGCTGCTTCACAGACCGGAGTTATCCGCGCGCAAACACATTCGGCCGGGCAGCCTCGGGGCATAGGCCGTGCGTGGCCCGAGATCTGCTCTTCTGAATCACGGGGTTTCCCGTGCGTCGACGATAACAGGTTAGTTCAGGGACTTTGGACCACCGAGACGAAGGGTTCCCCTGTAATCTCCACATCGCGCCCGGCAGACTACGATTTCGAGAATAATCCCCTGAAACGAGTTTCCGGGTTGTTCAGAACACCCATGGCCGATTCCGGCTGCGTGGGTGATACAGGGGGAGTTCCACCAAATGGCCTCAGTGATGGGCGATCATCTGGATGACTTGCCGGGTCTTCGCAAATGCCGAGCGCATGGGCTCCGTCGATTTCTGCGCCCTGCGCCCTATGTGGCGCGCGTTTGGCTAGGTGAATGGCGCCCATTGCGCAGCCCCTGATCTTGCGCAAGGGAATCCTGCGACAGCCCTCATTAGATCGGTTGCAAGTGCTCCATGAAATCTCCATCTAGTTCAGTTGTAGTCAGAACGCGGTCAAACGATGACACGGCAAGAAGTTCTCTCCGTCATTGGATCAGCCGACGATATTACGGTTGCGGAGATCATCGCAACGGGTGCGTCGATCGAGGAATTGAGAGAGGCATGGGCATGGGCTTTTGCTGACGAGGCGTTAATGGGACAGGGGCGCCCGCTTCCGGGAACACGAGCGGCCGCGCTTATCGACCTGCTTAAGCCCGACGAAGACGACCCGGCTGAACCGGGCACCCGTCTGGAATAAATCAGCAAACCCATCGAATGTGCAATTTGGCCCTGTCATCCACGGCAGCGTTGCAGACACTTTCTCGGTGAAACCGACTTTTGTGCCCGTTTCAGTTCAGTCGGTCTTGCGCGTGGGCTCCAGACTCCCGACCATCGTAGCCGAGTAGCAGGCATCACAGGCCTCGTGCGGCTCAGCCGGCCACTGGACAACGCTACAGCATTGATCACTCAACCGATTTCGGAGATCGCCGACTTCTCTTGCGTTGACACGCCAGAGATCGCTAGTCTAAACCTGCGGCGCGAAGTTCCTTACATCGATAAAAGCACACGCGCTCAGAAGCGGATCGCAGGCTTTTGTTGTCCACCTGTGTGGTCGCCGGATGCGCCGAAACGCAAGGACTTTCGCCTCGCCGACCGGAGTCGCCGACCGTGCGCGCAAAGCCGCAGAGCAGTTCCCGCAGCCGCATGTTGAGCCGGACCGCCACTTCAAACATACCGCTCATCGGCTTCACAACTCTGGTGCGCTCCGGTAGGGGGCCAGCCCAGCAGCACAGATCGCGACGCCGTCTCTGGCCTGTCAGTCAGGAGTTTGCCACAGCAACGAAAAGCGATTGTCCCTGCCGGTCGATACGGAACAGCACTGGCTTTTTCTGCTGACGGGATTTCGCCCATTCCTCGCGGACGTCAGACGGCTGGGTCATGTTTCGGTTGTTGGCCGACACGATGACGTCGCCGGGCCGGATGCCGCTTTCGGCCGCAAGACTGTTGGGAGCGACATCCTGGACGAACACGCCCGTGGTGTCGGCCTGCAGGCCGAGTTGCTGGCGCGCTTCGTCCGGAATGGCGCTCAGCGACATACCAAGGCGCTGGCCCTCAGTCCCCAGGCTTGGAATGGCACCGGTCTGTTCCTCCTGGTCCCTGCGTCGATCGACAGTCAGCGACAATTCCTGGTTTGTGCCGCCCCGGTTCGTTGTTACGGTCACTTTCGATCCCGGCTTCTGGCTTGCTGCCGCCAGCGTCAGGTCATGGACGCCTTGGATGTCCTTGTCGTTGAACCGGGTTATCACGTCGCCGGCCTGGATTCCCGCTTTCTGCGCCGGGCTGCCAGCCTCGACCGAGGCAACCAGCGCGCCCTTGGCGCCCGGCATTCCGAGCGCCTCGGCGATGGAGGGCGTGATCTCCTGAAGACGCACGCCGATGAAGCCGCGCTCGATGCGGCCAGTGCTGATCAGTTGGTCGACGATAGTCCGAGCTGTGCGCGAGGGCACCGCGAACCCAATGCCTATGCTACCGCCTGACGGCGACACGATTGCCGTGTTGACTCCGATGACTTCGCCGCGCGCGTTGAACAAAGGACCTCCCGAGTTACCTCTGTTGATCGAGGCGTCAGTCTGCAGGAAATCGTCGTAAGGACCGGCCTGGATATCGCGAGAGCGTGCAGAAAGGACGCCGACAGTGACCGTGCCCCCGAGGCCGAAGGGACTGCCGATGGCGATGGTCCAGGCCCCTGGTTGCATCGCGTCCGAATCCCCCCAGGCCGTCGCCGTCATGTTGGGCCGAGGATCGACTTTCAATACCGCGATGTCGGTTGCCGGATCGCGGCCCACCACCCGGGCGGGCGCCGTCTCCTTGTCGGAGAACACGACGTGAATCTCAGTTGCGTCGGCGACGACATGGTTATTGGTGACGATGTAGCCTTCGGGACTGATCACAAAGCCGGAGCCGAGTGCTTCCCGCACCTGGGGCTGGATACGCCCTCCTCCGTCGAAGGGATTGAGAAAGTCGTTGAGCGTCGTTTGATCCTGGATGATCTGCCTGGTCGTGATGGCGACAACCGCGGGCAGCTTCTGACGCACGATTGCGCTGAAGTCGTTCGGAATTTCCTGTGCGGTGGCCGGAGCAAGGCCGCCAGTCGAGAGCATCAGGGCTCCTGTGATCAAGCCAATGCACAAGTTCCTAGAGAGGTAAGACATGACTGGTTCTCCTGCCGGATTCGGGTCCTTGATTTTCGCCCGACGTCAGAACTGAGATTCTCGCCGATTGTTTCACCGGCTGGATAAAATGGTTCTAAGGCGTTGACCACGGGAAATGTGACCCGTGCCAAGCCATTGAAACTTGCTTGAGACGTCCCAAAATTTCGTCTGGCGGGAATCGCGAGAGCCGCCAAACTCAAACACGCAGGAGATTGTCTGAAGCGGAGGACCATCAATGGAAGCAGCCATTTCGACCCATCTTGCCTCGATTGAACCCGTGGCCCCCGATGTTTTTCTGGACCGCTTGCTGCATCCGGCACGGCATTTCAAACATCCCCACGACGTTTTGGCCGACGTTGCCCTGGACGGTCAGGAGAAGCGCGCCATCCTTTCGTCATGGGCGTCGGATGCCTGCGCGGTAGAATCCGTGCCAGCGCTTCGCATGCTGCCGGGGGCGGGTGAACCAGTCAGCTTCGATGCGATCATGGATGCCTTGCAACAATTGGATCAATCGGACGAGCTTGCCGGTCCTGATGGCAGTGACAGCGCGGTGGTGGCCGGGTTCGTGCCATTCATCGATCGGATTTAAGCGCGACCTGATTGTTCGTGAACCATCCCGTCGGCGAGTGACCCCGCCGGCGGGGGGTGGCATGGGTGCGTTTCGCCCGGATTGCCGCTGAAAATTTTCCTAATACCTCTTGAAGGTGCAAGTCGCGATTCTAAATTGATGGTCGCCGGTCGCCTGATGGGGCCGGCAAGACCAGGAGGCGGCAAGGCTCTTGGCGCCTCCTATGATCCATGTTGCTCAAAGGAGGATGTGGTTATGAACCTCGATTTTACCCCCCTGTACCGGTCCAGCATCGGCTTCGACCGCATGGTCGACATGCTTGAAAATGCGAGCCGTGTGGCCTCGTTCGACAACTGGCCGCCCTACGATATCGCCAAGGTTGATGATGATGACTATCGCATCACGATGGCGGTCGCCGGTTTCTCGCAGGACCAGCTGACCATCACTCACCAGCCCAACATGCTGGTCGTGAGCGGGTCGCAATCCGGCGATGAGAACGGCCAGTATCTCTACCGCGGCATCAACGGGCGCGCTTTCGAGCGTCGGTTCGAACTGGCCGATCATGTCAAAGTTGCTGGCGCCAGCCTTGAGAACGGGCTGCTGAGCATCGATCTCAAGCGCGAGGTTCCCGAGGAGATGAAACCGCGCAAGGTCGAGATCTCCAGCGGGGCTCCCATGCCGAAGATCGAAGCCCCCAAGGTCGAGACCGAGAAGCTGGCGGCCTGAGAATCCACGATGAAGGCATCGCTTGAGCCGGGCGTCCGGCCCGGCTCACAGACCTACGAAAGGAGAAAGACAATGAGCGTACGTGATTTGATCCCATGGGGCCGGGGCAACGGAAACTCGGCGCCCAGTCTCTTCCCTGATGGAGATCGAGACCCCTTCGTCTCCCTCCACCGGGAGGTAAACCGGCTGTTCGATGACGCCTTCCGCAGCTTCGGCGCCAGACTGCCGGCCTTCAGTCCCTCTTTTGCCGCCACTTGGCCCAGCGTCGAAATTTCCGACACGGACAAGGAAGTCCGCGTCACGGCGGAAATACCCGGCCTGGACGAGAGCGACATAGAAGTCCTGCTGGACAACGGGGCGCTCAAGCTTAAAGGCGAGAAGCGTTCCGAGACCGAGGACAAAGACCGGCAGTTCTCCGAGCGCTTCTACGGTCGCTTCGAGCGCCTCATTCCGCTCGGCTACGAGGTCGAGGAAGACAAGGTCAACGCCGCCTTCAAGAACGGGGTGCTGACCGTGACCTTGCCCAAGACCGAGCGGGCGCAGGCGAAGGCCAAGCGGATCGCAATCAACGGCAAGAACTGACGCACGGCAGTATGAGCAGCGGCCGTCACGGCCGCTGCTCATACCACCCTTCATGATGGGAGGGACAGACAATGGAGACAGTTCAAAGCAGCGACATCAGAAGCCCAACCAGGACCTCCGGCCGGCCGGACAATGACAATCGGCCTCGTGTCGACGAGCCGGCTTTGTCAATGGGGCGGTCAGTGTTTCCGGACGGCGTGACGGCACGGATCTACCAGCCATGCCGCTCGGCCACGACCTCGGCAAAGCCCCGCAAGGACTGGCGATTGATCTTCGAACCTCGCACAGCCCCGTTCATCGAGCCGCTGATGGGCTATACGGGCGGCCGGGACACCCTGACCCAGGTTCAACTTGATTTTCCGACGCTGGAGGCGGCGATCCGTTATGCGGAGCGCCAAGGCCTCAGCTACGTGGTGCAGGCTCCATCTTCTGGCTCTCAGGCCAAGGTCAGCAACAGGCAAGCATCGGAGGAGAGGCACGCCTTTTCCGACGTGGTTTGGCAACGGCTACAATTGGCATGGCTCCAGGCAAGCAACAACTATGGCGCTGGTGCACAGGCAGCGCACATACAGACGGCGCTTTCCGAGCCCGAGACATTCTACGCCTGTCCGATGGAGGTGGTGGATGACCCGGTACTCGCACCCGACGAGAAACGTGCCGTGCTCAAGAACTGGGCCTGGAACGAGTACCTGATCGACTTGGCCACCGCTGAAGGCATGCCGGAAAATGCACGTCCGACGCGATTGGGCGAGGTTGAGCTCGCTCTGCTGGCCTTGGAAGGCAGTACCCAGAGATTCCAGACTCGGCTCAGCCCGGTACGATCCCGGATAGCCGCATGATTGGAGGCAAGAATGGACCCACTGATCGTCTTCGACGCCCAACGGACCATCCCGAACCCCTTCGCGCTTGCGGTCGCGGCAGCAGGGCGGGCGCGCGCACTGGCGCGCGGCGCAGCGCCCCGGCTGGCGGCCAGCCCGAAGAGCCGGCCGCATCTCGCATTGAGTGAGATCGCCGGCAATGCGTTCGAACCTCGGCAGATCGAACCCTTCCTCCTGACTGAGCCGATCTCGCCGAAGGACGGCGTCCGTTTCAAATCCGGACCAAAGAAGCTTTGCGGCATCGGGCCGAACAGGCCCGCTGCCGCACCCGCCCTCGACTCAAGGGCGGTACATTGACGTACTGAAACGCAGGAAAGGAGAATGACGATGTTGAAGAATCTCGCTTCCGACAGCAGCAGGCGGGCGCTTGATGTCGTAAACATCCTTGCCGGCATCGCGCTGGCGCTCTCGCCTTGGCTCCTTGGCTATGCTGCCGATGCTGTTGCCGTCTGGCACGCCTTCATCGCGGGCGTAATCACCGTTCTGATCGCAGCGCGCGCCTTGGTGGCGTTCCACAAATATGAGGAATGGGCGAACCTTGTCGTCGGCCTGTGGATTGTGGCCGCATCTTGGGTGCTTGGCTTTGCCGGCCTGGCGGCAGCAATGTGGTCGCACGCCATCGCTGGCGCTGTGGTTGCTGCCCTGGCAGCAGCCAGCCTTTGGCTCACGAATGACCGACCGCTCTCTGCAGCCTGATCATAGCCGCTGGCGGGTCCGAACCTTCCGGGCCCGCTCTTTTTTTCGCGAGACCAAAATCGATGCCCTCCGGTTTGACGACCTATATCCCGCGCTGTGTGGAGTGGCCGCAATGGACATGAGTAAAAAGGAAAACACAACGCCGCCTTCGCTGCGCTGATGCTCTTCCAGCTACGCAGCTCGTGACGCAAATCCAAATAGCCGGTTAGAGCCTTGCTACGCGACGGCAAATCGCCGACGTGCAGGTTGGTGGGCCGAGGGCCTCGCGGACAGACGCGCTGGCAGCGGGATGAGGTGCCAATTGCCAAGAGGCTGCTGGGCTCGGCCGGCCAATTCTCTCTTGAACTGAAAAGAGGCATTTCCAATATCCTCTCTGTGCCGAAGGCGTCACGCAGACCGGCATGTTTTGCCGAGGAATCATCCTGCGTCACCCGAAGAGACACAAGCGCCGCTTTAGGGCTTGAAGGGAGGTCACGATGGAGAGCGCTACGTTCAAACAGCCGATTTTCGTGCGAGATGACAGTTTCGTCCTCAAAAAGATCGGTTGCGTCATGGATGCCATAGAATTTCTGGAAGAATGGCCGGTCGAAAGGCGCGGCCTTCTCTACGGAGCGGCCTGTGATACATGCTACTCGGCGTATGATGGTCGCAAGTCGGTCGAGGCCGCGCACAAGGCGTTTGCGACCTGGGCACGCAGGGTGGGTGTGATCGAAGACGTTCCCTTGGCGCCGTCTTGGATGACAGGGCCGAAGATTGGCAGTGCACACGAACTAACCGTTAAAACTCTCTGCGGCGGCAATCACGCCGCCGCAGCAAACAATCTGCCACGCGCTCACGAGGAGGAGAGGCTCGGTTGACCAGATGACGGACGGGCTGCGCCGGCAACTCGCGCTATCGTATTCGGGGGGTGCGGACGATCGCCCTCCCGCTGCCAACCCCGATGAGCAAAGAGCCTTTCACATTTGCAAGCCGCAGCCGCCGATTGCAGCCCAAGCCGAACACAGGCCTTCACTGCACCCGCTATTTTCAGCCAAACTGTGTTCCATGGTCGAATTCTCCCCAGGTTGACTCGAGAGGACGGCGGGCGCAGACGTTCACGCGGACGGGCATCGACTGGTCATCGCCGACACATGGTGCGCATCCCCCACAATCCACATCTCGGTAAGCGATTGGAGGGGTGGCCGGCGCCTGTGGCGGGTTTGTTGGGACGTTAGGCGCCGGCCGGGCGGGCGCC
>NZ_JBVVQG010000008.1:110966-398046 GCF_055811095.1 Mesorhizobium sp. WSM4833 | reverse complement strand
TGATGTCGGTGACGCTGTCGACCGACCACCGCGCCGTGGACGGTGCGCTGGGTGCCGAACTGCTGGTCGCCTTCAAGCGCCTGATCGAAAACCCGATGGGCATGCTGGTCTAGGGAAGCGAGGGGGCGGTGCGGATAGTCTTCCCCAGCCTCTTCATTTTCGTCATTTCCGGATTCGCCACCGGACTGGCTGCTCGGAAACGGGCGGTCACAACCCATGGATGGCGGGTGAAGCGTGGGTTGATCGACGCGCAGGTGGGTGCATGAAGACGGTTCTTTGTTACGGCGACTCGCTGACCTGGGGCTACAATGCCGAAGGTGGCCGCCATGCGCTGGAAGACCGCTGGCCAAGCGTGCTGCAGGCCGGCCTTGGCAGTGGCGTCGAAGTTATCGCCGAAGGCCTCAATGGCCGTACCACCGCCTTCGACGACCACCTGGCCGGTGCTGATCGCAACGGCGCCAGGCTGCTGCCAACGGTGCTGACGACGCATGCGCCGATCGACCTGATTGTCATCATGCTCGGCGCCAACGACATGAAGCCGTGGATCCACGGCAATCCCGTCGCGGCCAAGCAGGGTATCCAGCGGCTGATCGACATCGTGCGCGGTCACGACTATCCGTTCGACTGGCCGGCGCCGCAGATCCTCATCGTTTCGCCGCCTGTCGTCAGTCGCACCGAAAATGCCGAATTCAAGGAAATGTTTGCCGGCGGCGACGACGCCTCGAAGTTTTTGGCACCGCAATATGCCGCGCTCGCCGATGAGGCCGGCTGCGGCTTCTTCGACGCCGGCAGCGTGGCGCAAACCACACCTCTCGACGGTGTTCATCTTGACGCCGAAAATACGCGAAACATCGGCGAGGCGCTGACACCAGTCGTGCGCGTCATGCTGGAATTGTGAAGGAGAAAACCCGTGGCTGAGAACTATGACGTCATCATCATCGGCTCCGGTCCCGGCGGCTATGTCACCGCGGTGCGTTCCGCGCAGCTCGGCTTCAAGACGGCGATCGTCGAGCGCGAGCATCTCGGCGGCATTTGCCTTAACTGGGGCTGCATCCCGACTAAGGCGCTGCTGCGCTCGGCCGAGATCATGCACTATTCGGATCACCTGAAGGATTACGGGCTGAAGCTCGACGGCAAGGTCAGCGTGGACACATCGGCCGTCGTTGACCGCTCGCGCAAGGTGTCGCTGCGGCTCAATGGCGGCGTTGCCTTCCTGATGAAGAAGAACAAGGTCGACGTCATCTGGGGCGAGGCCAAGCTTTCGAAGGCGGGCGAGATCGTCGTGTCCAAGACGGCCAAGAAGCCGATGGAGCCACAGCCGCCGGTGCCGAAAGGCGTCAAGGGCGAGGGCACCTATACCGCCAAGCACATCATCCTGGCGACCGGCGCCCGGCCACGCGCGCTGCCCGGCATCGAGCCGGACGGAAAGCTGATCTGGACCTATTTCGAGGCCATGGTGCCGAAGGAGATGCCGAAGTCGTTGCTCGTCATGGGGTCGGGCGCCATCGGCATCGAATTCGCCTCCTTCTACCGCACCATGGGCGCCGAGGTGACGGTGGTCGAATTGCTGCCGGCGGTGATGCCGGTCGAGGACGCCGAAGTCTCGAAGTTCGCGCAAAAGCAGTTCGAGAAGCAAGGCATGAAGATCATCCTCGAAGCCAAGGTGACCAAGGTCGAGAAGGGCACGAACTCGGTCACGGCGCATGTCGAGATGAAGGACGGCAAGGTCGAGAAGATCACCGCCGACCGCATGATCTCGGCCGTCGGCGTGCAGGGCAACATCGAGGGCCTCGGGCTTGAGGCGCTTGGCGTGAAGACCGAACGCGGCTGCGTCGTCATCGATGGTTACGGCAAGACCAATGTGCCGGGCATCTACGCCATTGGCGATGTCGCCGGCCCGCCGATGCTCGCCCACAAGGCCGAACATGAGGGTGTCGTGTGCATCGAGAAGATCGCTGATTTTCCTGGCGTACATGCCACCGACAAGCTGAAGATTCCGGGCTGCACCTACTGCAATCCGCAGGTCGCCTCGGTTGGCCTGACCGAAGCCAAGGCCAAGGCCGAGGGCTGGGATATCCGGGTCGGGCGCTTCCAGTTCGCCGCCAATGGCAAGGCGATCGCGCTCGGTGAGGATCAGGGCTTCATCAAGACCATCTTCGACAAGAAGACCGGTCAATTGCTCGGCGCCCACATGGTCGGCGCCGAAGTGACCGAACTGATCCAGGGCTTCGTCGTGGCGATGAACCTGGAGACGACCGAGGAAGAGCTGATGCACACCATCTTCCCGCACCCGACGCTGTCGGAGATGATGAAGGAAAGCGTGCTCGACGCCTATGGCCGCGCGCTCAACGCGTGATAGATTGAAAGCGCTGCTACAGATGGAACCCGGCGGCAAGGAACATCGTTTGCGGATGCACTTTCATCCATCACACAAGGAGAAGGCATATGCACCTGAATGGCGTCGGCTGGATAGCAGCCATCATCATCGGCGGCCTGGCAGGCTGGTTCGCCGAAATGTTCATGAAGAGCAACACCGGTATCCTTATGAACATCGTTATGGGCATCGTCGGCGCGATCGTGCTGAACGCCATTCTGCAGGCTCTCAATTTTGGCCCGTTCGGCGTCGGCTGGATTGCCTATCTGATCACCGGCTTTATCGGCGCCTGCCTGCTGATCTGGGCAGGACGCCTGGTGCGCCGCTGACATCACTGAAGAGCTGCCATGCGAAAAAGGCTGTTGCGGCATGCGCCGCAGCGGCCTTTTTCTTTGCGCCGAAAAGTCCTAGATGACGTTATCACAACGAACGCCTGACTGGCGCTCGCCAATGAACCAGGTTTCCCGATGGTCACTGTCCTCGATACGATCGCCAACGCACCGCGCCTGCGGCATCCCGAAAAGGCGCACAAGCCTGATCAGGATGTCCTGCGCAAGCCCGACTGGATACGCGTCAAGGCGCCGATGTCGAAGGGCTATGCCGAAACGCGCGAAATCGTGAAGTCGCACAAGCTGGTGACGGTCTGCGAAGAGGCCGGCTGCCCCAACATCGGCGAGTGCTGGGAAAAGAAGCACGCCACCTTCATGATCATGGGCGAGATCTGCACCCGCGCCTGCGCTTTCTGCAACGTCGCCACGGGCATTCCAACCGCTCTTGACCCGGATGAACCGGCCCGCGTCGCGCATGCGGTCAAGCAGATGGGCCTTACCCATGTCGTCATCACCTCGGTCGACCGCGACGATCTCGCCGATGGCGGTGCGCAGCATTTCGCCGAGGTCATCCGCGCCATCCGGGCGGCGACGCCGCTGACGACGATCGAAATCCTGACGCCCGACTTCCTGCGCAAGGACGGCGCGCTGGAGATCGTCGTGGCGGCCAAACCCGACGTCTTCAACCACAATCTCGAAACCGTTCCGTCGAACTATCTGACGGTTCGTCCGGGCGCCCGCTATTTCCATTCGATCCGGCTGTTGCAGCGGGTCAAGGAGCTTGATCCGTCGATCTTCACCAAGTCCGGCATCATGGTGGGGCTGGGCGAAGAACGGAATGAAATCCTGCAGTTGATGGACGATCTGCGTTCGGCCAATGTCGACTTCATGACCATAGGCCAGTATCTGCAGCCGTCGAAGAAGCACCACCCGGTGATCCGCTTTGTTACGCCGGAGGAGTTCAAATCCTTTGAGACGATCGGCCGGACCAAGGGTTTCCTGCTGGTGGCGTCCAGCCCGCTGACGCGTTCATCGCATCACGCCGGCGACGATTTCGCCAAGCTGCGTGCGGCACGGGAAGCGATTCTCAAGAAATCAGCTTAATCAGCCGGTTTCATGCCAAAATTCGAAGCCACCCGACGCGTATCCCATACACCCGAGCAGATGTTCGCTTTGGTCGCCGATGTTGAATCCTATCCGCAATTCCTGCCGCTTTGCGAAGCGCTGACGGTTCGCTCGCGCAAGGAGCGTGACGGGCGTACCGTTCTCCTTGCCGACATGAGCATCGGCTACAAGGCGATCCGCGAAACCTTCACGACGCAGGTACTGCTGAAGCCCGACGAGAACACCATCGACGTGAAGTACATCGACGGGCCGTTCAAATATTTGAGCAATGTCTGGCGTTTCGAACCCGACGGCGCCGGTTGCGCCGTCCGCTTCTTCATCGACTACGAGTTCAAGAGCCGCATTCTGGGCGCGGTCATGGGAACCATGTTCGATCGTGCCTTCCGCATGTTCGCCGAAGCCTTTGAGAAGCGCGCCGACGTCATCTACGGTACAAAACCGTCTTGAGGCTTGCGCATGCTTTTCTGGATAGCGAGCACCGTTGGACTGGCGATCGCCTATCTCTTCGGTTCCATGCCCACGGGTTATCTGGCGGGGAAGCTGCTCAAGGGCATCGATATCCGGGAGCATGGCTCCAAATCCACCGGGGCAACGAACGTCTTGCGGGTCTTGGGAAAATGGCCGGCGTTGGTGGTGTTGCTGGTGGATGTGCTGAAAGGTGCTGCGGCGATCGTCTTTGCCCGCTGGTTCTATCCCTGGTTCATCACGTTGCCGTTGGTTACGCCATCGACCCCGCTTGACCTGCAAGCCTGGGTGCCTTGGGCTGTTTGCCTGGCCGGAATTGCCGTGTTGTTGGGACATGGCCGTTCGATCTGGTTGAATTTTACAGGTGGCAAATCCGCTGCGACGGGGCTTGGCGTGTTGCTGGCTCTGTCTTGGCCGGTAGGTGTGGGGGCTGCGGCGGCTTTTGGTGCTGTGCTGGCTACGTCTCGGATAGTTTCCCTGAGTTCGATGGTAGCGGCGTTGACCGCGATCGCCCTCATCTGTGGCCTGGAGCAACCGTTGGCCTATCGGTTGTTGGTGATTGCGGGCAGCATCTACGTGGTTATGCGCCATCGTGCCAACATTCAGCGGCTGCTGGCTGGGACGGAGCCACACTTGGGGCAAAGCAGCCCGGAATCGAAAACGTAGCCGCAAATCCGGCTTTCGGGTCCGCCCGCCCAACGTTTTATAATTCTATCCGAGTGCTCGCAGGCCCAGTTCCAGCGCTTGCCGGACCGTTTCGCGACGGATGAAATCGCGGCCTTTGTCTGCAAAGAGTTGGTGCTCGGCGACAATCGGTCGTCCGTCCAGCGCAACCCCGAACCAGACCAGGCCGACCGGTTTTTCCGCGGAACCGCCGCCAGGCCCGGCGATCCCGGTAACCGCCAGGGTCAGCCCGGCGCGCGAACGGGTAAGCGCGCCTGTCGCCATTTCGATCGCAGTCTCGCGCGAAACCGCGCCATGCGCATCGAGCGTGGCGGCGGAAACGCCGAGCATGTCCATCTTGGCTTCGTTGGAATAGGTGATGAAGCCGCGATCGACCACGGCGGACGAGCCGGCGATGTCGGTGAGTGCCGCGATGATCATGCCGCCGGTGCAGCTTTCCGCCGTTGCCAGCATCATGCCGCGCTTCTGGCAGGCTTGCAGCAAGGCATTTGCCAGGTCGCTGTTGGTCATTCCGGCACCTCGCCGGGAAACACCACGCTGGCAGTGGCGATCGCCGCAATGCCTTCCTCGCGCCCGACGAAGCCGAGCTTCTCGTTGGTTGTCGCCTTGATCGAGATGCGATCCGCGGAAATTGCCAGCATCTGCGACAGGGCTGCCGTCATCGCCTCGCGGTGCGGGCCGACGCGCGGCGCTTCGCAGATCAACGTGATATCGGCATTGGCGATGCGGCCGCCGCGCTCGCGCACCAGCCTTGCCGCATGCTCGACGAAGATCCGCGACGCAGCGCCTTTCCATTGCGGGTCGGACGGCGGAAAATGCGTGCCGATGTCGCCGGCGCCGCAGGTCGCCAGCAACGCATCGGTCAGAGCATGCAGACCGACATCGGCGTCGGAATGGCCGGACAGTTTCTTGTCGTGTGCAATGGCGACGCCACACAGTGTGACATTGTCGCCGGGCTCGAAAGCATGAACGTCGTAGCCATTGCCGGTTCGGATGTCGGGAAAGCGCACACGCTCGCCGGAAAGCCGCTGGTCCGCCATCGCAATATCCCGTGCCCAGGTGAGTTTGACATTATCCGGCGAGCCCGGAACGATCTTGACCGGAATATGCGCCCATTCGGCGATCGCGGCATCGTCGGTAAAATCCATTTTTCCCAGATGATGGGCTTTCTCGTGCGCGGCAAGGATGGGCCAGAACGGAAAGCCCTGCGGCGTTTGCGCCGCGTGAAGACCGCTGCGCGAAACGGTTTCGCCAACCACGCCGGAGGCCGACTCGCGCTTCAGCGTGTCGGCGACGGGCAAAGCGGGCAATGCGCCCTCGCGCTCGCCGATGGCGGCGATGGTGCGATCTATCAGGTCCGCATCGACAAACGGACGCACGGCATCGTGGATCAGAACCTGCCCCGGCGCGTGGTCTCTAAGGGCAAGCAGGCCGAGCCGGACGGATTCCTGCCTGGTCGCCCCGCCGATAACGGCGCTAACGCGCTCGGCGTTGGTGCCCGCCGCCTGCCGGAACAGTTCATGGTCGTCGGCATGAATGGCGACGACGATCTCGCTGGTCCGCGGGTGGGCCAGAAAAATGTCCAGCGTGTGTGCGATAACGGCAAAGCCGCCAATGTGTTGATATTGCTTCGGTCCGTTGGCCTGTCCGGCGCGCGCGCCACGGCCGGCCGCGACGATTACCACCGCGACCTTGCCATCCGCACTCGAAACGTGATTTTCACTTGCGTCAGTCATTTGCAGATTGGCTTAGCGCACGATCCCGAAAAGTGTAATCGGTTTTCGGCAAAGATCGTGCGTCAAATATGAATCCCAAAGCGTCCTTTGCGCGTCCCACGGGGCGCGCGGCGCTTTGGCCACACCCGATCCCGAAGGCCAGCATTTTCCCAATTGCGCCTTAATGTGGCGTCATTCCGCGTTGCACATTGCGGCCGATATGGCTAGAGAATGTGCAACGAATGAAGATGCTTGGTTTTTGTGCATGGTTAATTTGACCAAATTGGCCGCGCCGCTTAACGTCGGCGGCGTGAAACTCCGCAATCGCGTGTTCCTCGCGCCGATGTCGGGCATTACGGACGAGCCGTTCCGGCAGCGTGCCCACGCGCATGGAGCGGGCCTGGTCGTGTCCGAAATGGTTGCCAGCGGCGAGCTCGCCAAGGGCAGGGCCGGTTTCAACCTGCGCATACGCCACTCCGGCCTGCCCGTCCATATGGTTCAGCTTGCAGGCCGCGAGGCGGTGCACATGGCCGAAGGTGCCAGAATCGCCGCCGGCGAGGGCGCCGACATTATCGACATCAACATGGGATGCCCGGCCAAGAAGGTCACTGGCGGCTACGCTGGTTCGGCATTGATGCTGGATCTCGACCACGCACTGTCGCTGATCCACGCCGTTGTCGGCGCGGTCGAGGTGCCAGTGACGGTCAAGATGCGGCTTGGCTGGGACGAAGGCGCGCTCAACGCGCCGATGCTGGCGCGGCGCGCCGAGCAGGCCGGTGTCAGCATGGTGACCGTGCACGGCCGAACGCGCTGCCAGTTCTATCAGGGCAAGGCCGACTGGCGCGCCATCGCCCGCGTCAAGGAAGCCGTGTCCATCCCGGTCGTCGCCAATGGTGACGTCTCTTCGCCGGCGGAAGCGGCCGACATTCTCGATCAATCGGGTGCCGACGCCGTGATGATCGGCCGTGCCCATTATGGCGCGCCCTGGATCGCAGGTGGCATTGCGGCCGCAGCGACAGGCGAAGCGACGCCAAATATTCCACAGAACCCGACGGCGCTCGCCGATTACATCGTGGCCCATTATGAGGACATGCTGGCGCTCTACGGCGCCGAAAGCGGCCTGCGCCAGGCGCGCAAGCATCTCGGCTGGTATCTTGATCGGCATGCAGGCGGCGTCGCCGACGACAGCCGAAAGGCCGTACTGACCGCATTCGAGCCCGCGCGCGTCATTGCCTTGCTGCGCGATGTGTTTTCGCGCGATCCGCAACCTTTGACCCTGCGGAGTGCCGCATGAACGCCGCCGCCGGCCAAGGCGCTGAAATGGCGGATGCCGCCCAGATCGTGCTCAACACCATCCGCCGCCCGGTGATCATGATCAGCGAGGAAGGCTTCATCACCTTTGCCAACGCCGACGCGGAGGACTTCTTTCGTTCAAGCGCGACCATGCTCGCCCGCAACACGCTGTCAAAACTCATTCCCTTCGGCAGCCCGCTGCTGACGCTGGTCGACCAGGTGCGCGAGCGCCTGGCACCGGTCAACGAGTATCGCGTCGACGTGTCGTCGCCGCGTCTCGGCATCGAGAAGGTCGTCGATCTCTATGTGGCGCCGGTACCGGAATTTCCGGGCTCGGTGGTGGTTATGTTCCAGGAACGGTCGATGGCCGACAAGATCGACCGGCAGATGACGCATCGCGGCGCAGCGCGCTCGGTCACCGGCCTGGCCGCGATGCTTGCCCATGAGATCAAGAACCCGCTCTCCGGCATCCGCGGCGCTGCCCAGTTGCTGGAACTGTCGGCTTCCGACGAAGACCGTGCGCTGACGCGGCTGATCACCGACGAGACCGACCGCATCGTGTCGCTGGTCGATCGCATGGAGGTGTTTTCCGACGAGCGGCCGATCGACCGCTACCCCGTCAACATCCATGTCGTGCTCGACCATGTGAAGGCCATTGCCAAGAACGGTTTTGCCAAGAGAATCAAGATATTGGAGGACTATGATCCTTCGTTGCCTCCGGTGTTTGCCAACCGCGACCAGTTGATCCAGGTGTTCCTCAACCTGGTCAAGAACGCCGCCGAGGCGATCGGCAGTGACCCGCAGGGCGAGATCGTGCTGTCGACCGCCTTCCGGCCAGGCATCCGTGTTTCCGTTCCGGGCACGCAGGACCGCGTGTCGCTGCCGCTGGAATTTTGCGTGCGTGACAATGGCTCCGGCGTCTCGGAAGACATCCTGCCGATCCTGTTCGACCCGTTCATCACCACCAAGCCGAACGGCTCGGGGCTGGGGCTGGCGCTGGTCGCCAAAATCGTCGGCGAACATGGCGGCATCATCGAATGCGAATCGACGCCGCGCGGGACCACATTCCGCATCCTGATGCCGGCCTGGAAAGAAGCGCCATACGGCGCCGATGAAGACGGTGAAGGAGACCGCAAATGACCGTTCGCGGCAATATTCTCGTCGCCGACGACGATGCGGCGATCCGCACTGTCCTCAACCAGGCGCTTTCGCGCGTCGGCCACGAGGTGCGCGTCACCTCCAATGCTTCGACTTTGTGGCGCTGGGTGGCGGCGGGCGAGGGCGATCTTGTCATCACCGATGTGGTGATGCCGGACGAAAACGCCTTCGACATGCTGCCGCGCATCAAGAAGGCGAGGCCGGAACTGCCGGTCATCGTCATGAGCGCCCAGAACACCTTCATGACGGCGATCCGCGCGTCTGAAACCGGCGCCTATGAGTATCTGCCCAAGCCGTTCGACCTGACCGAACTGCTCAACATCGTCAACCGGGCGCTTTCCGAGCCGCGACGGCCGAAGATCGATGCGCGGCCGGAAGAGCAGCCCGATGCAATGCCGCTGGTCGGCCGTTCAGCCGCCATGCAGGACATCTACCGCATGCTGGCGCGCATGATGCAGACCGACCTGACGGTGATGATCTCGGGCGAATCCGGCACCGGCAAGGAACTGGTGGCGCGCGCGCTGCATGAATATGGCCGCCGCCGCGGCGGCCCCTTCGTCGCCATCAACATGGCGGCGATCCCGCGCGACCTGATCGAATCGGAACTGTTCGGTCACGAGAAGGGCGCCTTCACCGGCGCGCAGAACCGCTCGACCGGGCGCTTCGAGCAGGCTGAAGGCGGCACGCTGTTCCTCGATGAAATCGGCGACATGCCGATGGAAGCGCAGACGCGGCTGCTGCGCGTGCTCCAACAGGGCGAATACACGACGGTTGGCGGACGCACGCCGATCAAGACCGACGTGCGCATCGTCGCCGCCACCAACAAAGATCTGCGCACCCTGATCAACCAGGGGCTTTTTCGCGAGGATCTGTTCTATCGCCTCAACGTGGTGCCGCTCCGGCTGCCCGCGCTGCGTGAGCGCTCCGAGGATGTGCCCGACCTTGTCCGTCACTTCTTCAAGCTCGGCGAAATGGAAGGCCTGCAGACCAAGCGCATTTCTTCCGGCGGCATCGAGTTGATGAAGCGCTATCCGTGGCCGGGCAATGTGCGCGAACTGGAAAACCTGGTTCGCAGGCTCGCCGCGCTCTATTCGCAGGACGAGATTTCCGCCGAGGTCATTGAGGCCGAGCTCAAGACCGGCGAACGTCCCGTGGTGCCGGGTGGCGGCAACCTCATTCCCGACGATTTGTCGATCGGCCAGGCGGTCGAGCACTTCCTGCAACGCTATTTCGCCTCGTTTGCCGGCGATTTGCCACCTGCCGGGCTTTATCAACGCATCCTGTCCGAGGTCGAGTTTCCACTCGTCCTGGCCTCGATGACGGCAACCCGCGGCAACCAGATCAAGGCCGCGGAACTGCTTGGCTTGAACCGCAACACGCTGCGCAAGAAGATTCGCGAACTCGGCGTCAACGTCTACAAATCGTCGCGCCAGGGCTGAGCCTTGATCTGAGCCGCGCTCTTTTCAGGGGATCGGCTCGCGAAAGATTTCCGTCTCGGTCACACTTGTTGCATAATCGCCACAATGCGTTGCATACATCCGACGCAATCATGGCACTAGACGGCGACATGGCCCCGCAGGCACCGACAACAAACCAACCGCTTTTCAGCGAACCCGGCGCTCGTGACGGGCGCCGGCTGCTTGCGCTGCCAGGCGTGATCGCGGTCGTCGGCGCGCTGATGACGGCGGCGATCTCGTTCACCATTCTCGTTGGCGCCACGCCGATCACACCGAACGAGTCGACGACGCTGGCGTTGATTGCCCTCAACGCGGCTTTCGTCCTGATTCTTATCGCGCTGGTCGGGCGTGAGGTGCACCGCATCCTGATGGCGCGCCGGCATGGCAAGGCCGCTTCGCGGCTGCATGTGCGCATTGTCGCCATGTTCGCCCTGGTTGCCGCCATTCCGGCCATCATGGTGGCCATCATCGCGTCGATCACGCTCGACATCGGCCTCGACCGCTGGTTCGAGATCCGCACCAAGACGATCGTCAATTCGTCGCTGTCGATCGCCGACGCCTATGTTCAGGAAAATGCCCGCAACCTGCAGGGTACGACACTGTCCATGGCCTATGATCTCGATGCGTCGCGCACACTCTACGGCCTTGATCGTACCGGCTTTCTCGACCTGATGAACAAGGAAGCCGTGGGCCGTTCGCTGGCCCATGCGGCGCTGATCAAACCTGACGGCTCTTTCGTCATGAGCGCCAAGACCGACACGGATTTTGCCATGCCTGAGCCGCCGGAAGGCGCCGTGGCCAGCGCTGCCGACGGCAAACCGGTGCTGATCGAACCGAAAACGCGCAACATCATGGGCGCCATCGTCAAGCTGCGCGAGATCGAAGGGCTCTATCTCTATACCATTCGCCTCGTCGATCCCGAGGTCATCAAGGCGCGGCAGATCGTCAGGTCCAACACCGACGAATATCGGGGGCTGGAAGACAACCGCCGCACCTCGCAGGTGGCGTTCGCGCTGCCCTATCTTTCGCTGACGCTGATCATCATCCTGTCCGCGATCTGGACCGGCATTGCGGTCGCCGACCGTCTGGTGCGGCCCATTCGCCAGCTCATCGGCGCCGCCGACGAAGTGGCGACCGGCAATCTCGACGTAGCGGTTCCGGTCAGGCCTTCGGATGGCGATGTCGCCTCGCTCGGCGATACGTTCAACAAGATGCTTCTCGAACTGAAATCGCAGCGCAACGAGATCCTGTCGGCCAAGGACCTGATCGACGAACGGCGCCGCTTCTCGGAAGCTGTGCTTGCCGGCGTTACCGCCGGCGTCATCGGCGTCGATCCCTACGGCATCGTCACCATCGTCAACCGCTCGGCCGAGGCGATGCTGGCCATATCCGCCAGCGCAGCCCTTGGGCAGAACCTTTCCGCCGTGCTGCCGCATGTCGGCCGCGTCTTCGAAATCGGCCGCAAGTCCGGCAAACCCGTCTATCGCGAGCAGGTGACCTTCTACCGCGCCGGCGCCGAGCGGACCTTCAACGTTCAGATCACCATCGAGGCCGGCGATGACGGCTCGGAGGAAAAGTCCTATGTCGTGACGGTTGACGACATCACCGACCTGGTCCAGGCGCAGCGCTCGTCGGCTTGGGCGGATGTGGCGCGGCGTATCGCCCACGAGATCAAGAACCCGCTGACGCCGATCCAGCTCTCGGCCGAACGCATCAAGCGCCGCTATGGCAAGGTGATTACCGAGGACCGCGAGGTTTTCGACCAGTGCACCGACACCATCATTCGTCAGGTTGAGGATATCGGCCGTATGGTCGACGAATTCTCGGCGTTCGCGCGCATGCCGAAGCCCGAGATGAAGGCCATAGATCTGCGCGAATCGCTGCGCGAGGCCTCGTTCCTGGTCGAGGTCAGCCGCGCCGACATCACTTTCGAGCGGATCTTCGGCAGCGAGCCGCTGAAGGGCACGTTCGACAGCCGGCTGATGGCGCAGGCTTTCGGCAATGTGATCAAGAACGCCGCCGAGGCAATCGACGGATTGGAACAGAAGGACGGTTCGCACGGCATAATCCGGATTCAGGCCGGGCGCCAGAATGGTGCGATTCGAATCGACGTCATCGACAATGGCAAAGGCCTGCCGCGCGAGAATCGCCAACGGCTGCTCGAGCCCTACATGACCACACGCGAGAAGGGCACCGGGCTTGGCCTCGCTATCGTCAAGAAGATCGTGGAGGACCATGGTGGCAGGCTGGAACTACACGATGCTCCAGCGGACTTCCACGATGGGCGCGGCGCGATGATCAGCATCATCCTGCCGCCTGCGGCCGCAACGGCTCCGCGCGGCGAAAGCAGGGCGGAAAACGAAAGAGAAACTGAAAAGGTCGGTAATGGCGTCTGATATTCTCATCGTCGATGACGAGGAAGACATCCGTGAACTCGTCGCGGGCATACTGAGCGACGAAGGTCACGAAACCCGCACCGCATTCGATGCCGACAGTGCGCTCGCTGCTATAGCTGATCGCGCGCCGCGGCTGATTTTCCTCGACATCTGGCTGCAGGGCTCGCGTCTCGACGGGCTGGCGCTGCTCGACGAGATCAAGACGATGCATCCGACCTTGCCGGTGGTGATGATTTCCGGCCACGGCAACATCGAAACGGCGGTCTCCGCCATCCGTCGCGGCGCCTATGACTTCATCGAAAAACCGTTCAAGGCCGACAGGCTGATCCTTATTGCCGAACGTGCGCTCGAGACCTCGAAATTGCGGCGCGAGGTTTCCGACCTCAAGCTGCGCAGCGGTGAAACCTTCGATCTGATCGGCATGTCGTCGGCGATGAGCCAGTTGCGTCAGACCATCGAACGCGTCGCGCCGACCAACAGCCGCGTGATGATCATCGGCCCGTCTGGCTCGGGCAAGGAACTGGCCGCGCGCGCCATCCACACGCTGTCGGCGCGCAAGGGCGCGCCTTTCGTGACGCTGAGCGCCGCCAACATCACGCCCGAGCGTATGGAGATCGAACTGTTCGGCACCGAATCGAATGGCGTCGAGCGCAAGGTCGGCGCGCTCGAGGAGGCCCATCGCGGCATCCTCTACATCGACGAGGTGGCCGACATGCCGCGCGAGACGCAGAACAAGATCCTGCGCGTGCTGGTCGAACAACAGTTCGAGCGGGTAGGGGGAACCAAGCGGGTCAAGGTCGATGTCCGCATCATCTCCTCGACCTCGCAGAACCTCGAAGCGATGATTGCCGACGGTCGTTTCCGCGAGGATCTTTACCATCGCCTGGCGGTGGTTCCGGTCATCGTCCCGGGACTGGCCGAGCGGCGAGAGGATATTCCCTACCTCGTCGACAACTTCATGAAGCAGATCGCCCGCCAGGCCGGCATCAAGCCGCGCCGCATCGGCGACGACGCGCTGGCCGTTCTGCAGGCTCACAACTGGCCGGGCAACGTTCGCCAGCTGCGCAATAATGTCGAGCGCCTGATGATCCTGGCGCGCGGCGACGACGTCGATGCGCCGATCACCGCTGATCTGTTGCCGGCCGAGATCGGCGATGTCATGCCGCGCACCCCGAATCAATCCGACCAACACATCATGGCGCTGCCGCTCCGCGAAGCGCGTGAGCAGTTCGAGAAGGATTACCTGATCGCCCAGATCAACCGGTTCGGCGGCAACATCTCGAAGACCGCCGAGTTCATCGGCATGGAGCGCTCCGCTCTGCATCGCAAGCTGAAGTCCCTGGGCGTCTAAGCGCGACGTCCGACCAGCCGCGCGTGGTCCAACCATTTGCCGGTTACGCCCGCGGTGGAATCGCATAAGAAAGCCCGAGAATTTCTGAGGGGTCGCCAATGCCGCGCATTGCCTATGTCAACGGGCGCTATGTCACGCACGCCGACGCTGCCGTGCATATCGAGGATCGCGGCTATCAGTTCGCCGACGGTGTCTATGAGGTCTGCGAAGTGGCGCGTGGCTTCATCGTCGACATGCCGCGCCACCTGGCCCGGCTGAACCGTTCGCTGACCGAATTGTCGATCGCCTGGCCGGTCACCTCTCACGTGCTGCCGCTCATTCTGCGTGAGGTGGTCAATCGCAACCACGTCGCCAATGGCCTGGTCTACGTGCAGGTGACGCGCGGCGTGGCCAGCCGCGACTTCGTCTTCCCTTCCGCCGACACCAAGCCTTCGCTGGTGGTAACCGCCAGGAAGGCCGATCCTGCCGCTGGTGCAAAGCGAGCCGAGACAGGCATCGCGGTCATTACCGTGCCGGAGAACCGCTGGGACAGGGTCGACATCAAGACTGTCGGGCTGCTGCCCAATGTCTTGGCCAAGCAGAAGGCAAAGGAAGCCGGTGCGCAGGAAGCCTGGTTCGTCGACACCGAAGGTAACGTCAAGGAAGGCGGCTCGTCCAACGCCTGGATCGTCACCAGGGACGGCGTTCTGGTCACCAGGCCGGCCGAGCATGGCATCCTGCGCGGCATCACCCGCACGACCATGTTCGAAGTGGCCGCCAAGCTTGGCCTGAAGATCGAGGAGCGCGGCTTTTCCGTCGCCGAGGCCAAGACGGCACGCGAGGCGTTCATCAGTTCCGCAACGACGATCGCCATGCCGGTGGTGACCATCGATGGCGACACGGTCGCCAATGGGCACCCCGGCTCAATAACACTTTCGTTGCGGCAAGCCTTTTTTGACATTGCGGAAAAAAGTCCAGCCTGATAACCGCACAGGTGGAATGAACATCAATATATCTCGTTCTGCTTGTCGTTACTGACGACAAGACGGTGTTTGCGAGCTTGACATGCGCCCGTTAATTTGGCGCATTGGCTTGCAAACCGAAGGGGATCGGCGAAAGACAAGAACAATGGCGGAACGATCGCAAAACCTTCAGGACCTGTTCCTGAATTCAGTTCGCAAGAGCAAGAACCCGCTCACCATCTTCCTCATCAACGGCGTGAAGCTGACCGGCGTGGTCACTTCGTTCGACAATTTCTGTGTCCTGCTGCGCCGCGATGGTCACTCCCAGCTCGTCTACAAGCACGCCATTTCCACGATCATGCCGAGCCAGCCGGTTCAGATGTTCGATGGCGAGGAAAGCCAGGGCGCCTGATTGGCACGTGAGAAAGACGCGGACGCCACCGTTCGCGGGAAACCAGCGCATCACCCCGGGACTGAGGCCAAGGGCCCGACCCGGGCCGTGGTCATTGTGCCCGTCCTTACCCGCCACCAGCGCAACGACGACGAGACCAACCGCCCGCGGCTGATGCGTTCGGCTGATGCGCGTCACGACGAGGCCGTTGGCCTTGCCCGCGCCATCAACCTTGATCTGATTCACACCGCGGTGGTGACCGTCAACGATCCGCGCCCGGCGACGCTGGTCGGCAGCGGCAAGGTCGCCGAGTTCGCGGAAATCGTCAAAGAGGGACATGCGGAAGTGGTCGTCGTCGACCATCCGCTGACCCCGGTGCAGCAGCGCAATCTCGAGAAAGAGCTGAACGCCAAGGTGCTGGACCGCACCGGGCTGATCCTCGAAATCTTTGGCGAGCGCGCGCGCACCAAGGAAGGCACGCTGCAGGTCGAGCTCGCCCATCTCAACTACCAGAAGGGCCGCCTCGTGCGTAGCTGGACCCATTTGGAGCGTCAGCGCGGCGGCGCCGGATTCCTTGGGGGCCCCGGCGAAACACAGATCGAATCCGACCGGCGGCAGTTGCAGGAAAAGATCATCAAGCTGAAGCAAGAGCTGGAAACGGTGCGGCGCACGCGCGACCTGCACCGCGCCAAGCGCAGGAAGGTGCCGTTCCCGGTGGTGGCGATCGTCGGCTACACCAATGCCGGGAAGTCGACGCTGTTCAACCGGCTGACCGGGGCGGATGTGCTGGCACAGGACATGCTGTTCGCCACGCTCGACCCGACGCTGCGCCGCGTGCGCCTGCCACATGGCACGCCGATCATCCTCTCCGACACGGTCGGCTTCATTTCGGACCTGCCGACACATCTGATCGCGGCTTTCCGCGCCACCCTGGAAGAGGTGGTCGAAGCCGATCTCGTGCTTCATCTGCGCGACATTTCCGATCCGGACACGGCCGCCCAGGCCGAGGATGTCGAGCGTATCCTTGCAGATCTTGGCGTTGACGCTGGTGATGCCAAGCGGGTGATCGAAGTGTGGAACAAGATCGACCGGCTCGACGAAGGCAACCGGACCCGACTGCTTGCAGACGGCGCCGATGCCAACAAGGCGCCGCCGATTGCGGTGTCGGCGGTGACCGGCGAGGGCATCGATGCGCTGAAGGCGATCATCGAAACGCGCATGGCGGGCGAACTCGAAGACCTCACCGTGACGATCGAGCCGGCACAGTTCGGCCTTGTCGACTGGCTTTACCGCAATGGCGATGTGGTTTCGCGAAGCGACAATGACGACGGCAGCGCCACCATCTCGCTGAAGGCCACGCAAAGCGCGCGCGAAGAGATCGAAAGCAGATTGCGTCGTAAAAACAACGGATAATCCGGAGCAGTTCCAGGAAAAGTGTATAGCGGCTTTCCGTCGGGAGTTGCCCGAAAAGAGAGACTACTTCGCAGTCTTTGCTTCCTGCCAGAGCGCTTCCATCTCGGCCAGATCAGCCTTGTCCAGCGTGTTGCCGCCTTTCTCCAAAGCCTGCTCGACATAATGGAAACGTGAGCGGAATTTCTCGTTGGTGCCGCTCAGCGCTGCTTCCGAATCGAGCTTGAGGTGGCGACCGAGATTGACGACGGCAAACAGCATGTCGCCGAACTCGTCCTTGATCGAGGCGGTGTCGCCCTTGGCCAGCGCCTCGCGCAATTCGCCGATCTCTTCCTCGATCTTGTCGAGGATGGGCGCTGCCTCGCTCCAGTCGAAGCCGACGCGGGCGGCCTTCTCCTGAAGTTTCAGCGCCCGGGTCAGCGCGGGCAGGGCGACCGGCACGCTGTCCAGAAACCCCTTGCCATTGTCTTCGGGATCGAGACCGCGCGCGAGGCGGGCGCTTCGTTTCTCTGCCTTCTCTTCTGCCTTGATCTTTTCCCACATGCCCTTGGCCATGCCGGCGCTGCGGGCCTTTTCGTCGCCGAAGACATGCGGATGGCGTCGGATCATTTTCGTCGTGATGGCTTGCACCACATCGGGGAAGGCAAACTCGCCGGCCTCCTCGGCCATTTGCGCGTGGTAGACGACCTGCAGCAGCAGATCGCCGAGTTCGTCGCGCAGATCGTCGAGGTCGCCGCGCGCGATGGCATCCGCGACCTCATAGGCCTCTTCGATCGTGTAGGGCGCGATGGTCGAGAAATCCTGTTCGATATCCCAGGGACAGCCGGTCTTCGGCGCCCGCAGCGCCGCCATGATCTCGATCAGGCGCGAAATGTCTTTCGATGGCGTCATAGGGCTGATGCTATCGCGCGGCCGGCCGCGCGGCCAACGCTGTCAGCCGGCGAGAGTGCCTTGTCCACAGGCGAGCCACGTCAGTCGAGCACAGAAACGATCGCCTTGGCGAGCTCGTCCATGCCGTCTTCGGGCAGGCCGGCGACATTGATGCGGCTGTCGCCGACCATGTAGACGCCGTGCTCGGCGCGCAGCCGTTCGACTTGCGCTTCGGTGAGGCCAAGGCGGGAGAACATGCCGCGATGGCTGGCGACGAAATCGAAGCGGTCGGAATTGGATTGCCGGCGCAGGGCTTCGGCGAACTGGACACGGAGTCTCAGCATGCGCAGCCGCATCTCTTCAAGCTCGGCTTCCCAGTCTGCACGCAAGGCGGCGTCCTCCAGCACGATGCGTACGGCTGCTGCCCCGTGGTCCGGCGGCATCGAATACATGGCGCGCGCCGCCGACAGCATCTGGCTCATCGCCACATCTGCCTGTGCGCCGTCCTTGGCCAGGATCATTGCTGCGCCGACGCGGTCGCGGTAGACGGCGAAATTCTTCGAGCAGCTCGACGCGACGACCATTTCCGGAACTTTCGCCGCCAGCAGGCGCAAGCCGAGGGCGTCGGCCTCAAGGCCATCGCCAAAGCCCTGATAAGCGATGTCGACGAACG
Source organism: Mesorhizobium sp. WSM4833 (assembly GCF_055811095.1). NCBI lineage: Bacteria > Pseudomonadati > Pseudomonadota > Alphaproteobacteria > Hyphomicrobiales > Phyllobacteriaceae > Mesorhizobium > Mesorhizobium sp. WSM4833. The sequence goes on along the minus strand of NZ_JBVVQG010000008.1, from coordinate 379,414 downwards.
GCAGCAGCGCGCGCTCGACGACCAGATCGGTAACGGCTGCCCACTGTGCCGCATCCAGATTGGCGCCGGTTGGGTTGTGGCAGCAGCCATGCAGCAGCACGACGTCGCCGCTCTTTGCGGTCCGCAGGGCCGCCAGCATGTCGTCGAAGCGAACAGCACCCGACGCGGCGTCGAAATACGGGTATTCACGGATCTGCAGGCCGGCGGCGCGCATCACCGGCATGTGGTTCGGCCAGGTCGGGTCCGACAGCCAGATGGTTGCGTCCGAACGCGTCCGCTTCAGCAATTCCGCCACCAGCCGCAGCGCGCCGGAGCCGCCAGGCGCCTGTGCGGCGCGGATGCGCGTCATGTCGGCGCCCGGACCGAAGGCGAGCTTGGCCATCACCGTGTTGAAGCCGGTATCGCCGGCAAGGCCGAGATAGGTCTTGGTGTCCTGGGCCTGCAGCAGGCGCTTTTCCGCCTCGCGCACGGCGCGCATAACCGGCGTCTTGCCGTCGCGATCCTTGTAGACGCCGACGCCGAGGTCGACTTTGTCGGGACGCGGGTCGGCGCGATAAAGGCCGATCAGGGCGAGGATCTTGTCGGCGGGGGCGGGCTGCAGGGTCTCAAACATCGATAGGGCTCCAATGGCGGCGGAGTGATACGCAAATCGGTCGCGTTTCGCCAGCGGTTTTAGCTAGGTGCTCCAGCCCGAGACGGCTGGGAAGCCTGCCCTGCGCGCTCATGGATAAGGGTTGAGGGGAAACCCATTGATGCGCGTCGGAAATGACCAGCCGGCACGAGCAGAGCGATCACGCCATCCTCTGCGCCGGCATGAGCGCTTCCGTGTGTAATTTCGGCTTTGCCTCGGCCAGCGGTCAGCCCCCGCCGGGCCTGTCTTTCACAGCCTGCCGCAACAGACAGGCGACCGCGCCCAGCACCATCAAGGCCAGTCCGAACCATGTCAGGGCATAGACCAGATGGTTGTTGTGGAACGAAACGACCGTCAGGCCGCCGACCGGCCACCCTCCCGGATTGGGCGTGGCATCGGCATCGATGAAATAAGGAGCGACCTGCCCGACGCCTTGCTTGGCGGCGATCGCCTGTACATCGCGCGAATACCAGCGGTTGGCAGCCGGATCGTTGGTGCGCAGGAAGCCGCCTTTCGGTTCGCTGATGCGCAACAGGCCGTGAATTCCGGTGTGATCGCCCGAGGGCTTGCCTGCGAGGCGGGTTGCCGGATCGCGCTTGTCCGTCGGCACGAAGCCCCTGTTCACCAGAATCGTGAAGCCATCATCCGCTCGGAACGGCGCCATTACCCAGAAGCCACCGCCGAGATCGGTGACCGCCTGGACCAGGGTCTCGCGATCACCGAGAAACCGGCCCGTGACGACGAGGCGGCGATACTCGTCATCCCTGGCGTTGATCGCTGGCCAGGCCGAAGGCGCCGGGGCGGCCACGGGTACTGCCTTGAGACGCTGGTCGACACGCTCGATCAGGTCGAGCTTCCAGACGCGGCGCTCCAGCTGCCAGATACCGAGCGCCGAGAACCCTGCGATGCCGATGGCTCCGCAAAGGCAAAGCATCAATAGCGTCCATCTCGAACGCGTAACCCTTTGGCCGTCGGCTGTAGTCGGATGCGGTGTCGTCCGCGCCTGTTCGTCCAAAGTCAGGTCCCGCTCTCAGGGTATCTGACTCATGTCATGGCCGGGCATCATGTTGACGTTCAGATGGTACATGACCCAGAGCGAGCCCGTCAGCGCGATCATCACCAGGATGAGGGTGAAGATCAGCGCCATCATGGTCCAGCCGCTCTCCGACCTGGTGTTCATATGCAGGAAGAACACCATGTGGACGATGATTTGCACGACGGCGAAGGCCATGATGGCAATCGCCGACGCCATCTGATTGCCGAGCGCGTTGGTCATGACCAGCCAGAAGGGAACGGCGGTCAGCACGACGGACAGGCCGAAGCCTGTCAGATAGCCGGCCAGCGAGCCGTGATTGACGCCGTGATGCGCGTGGCTGTGGTTGCTGGTGTCTGTTTGGTGCCCGGCGCTCATCGCAACATTCCCATCAGATAAACGAAGGTGAAGACGCCGATCCAGATGACGTCGAGGAAGTGCCAGAACATGCTCAGGCACATCAGGCGCCGCTGGTTCGCGGCGATCAGCCCATGCCTGGAGACCTGCACCATCAGCACCACCAGCCAGACCAGGCCGAAGGTGACGTGCAGGCCATGTGTTCCGACCAGCGTGAAGAACGACGAAAGAAAGCCGCTGCGCTGCGGCGTCGCCCCCTCGTGGATGAAATGGGCGAATTCGTAGAGTTCGATGCCGAGAAAGGCGAGGCCGAACAGGCCGGTGATCACCAGCCACACCTGCATCGGCCTCACTCGCCCTTTCGCCATCTCCAGCATCGCGAAGCCGTAGGTGATGGAGGACAGGAGCAGCATGGTGGTGTTGAGCGCGACCAGCGGAAGATCGAACAGGTCCTTCGGCGCGGGCCCGGCGGCGTAGTTGCCACCGAGCACGCCGTAGACTGCAAACAGCATCGCAAAGATGAGGCAGTCGCTCATCAGGTAGATCCAGAAGCCGAGCATGGTGCTGCTGCCGCTCTCGGCATGGCCGTGGTCGTCTTCCAGGTGGAAGATCGTGTCGTCGATCACGGTGTCGGCGTGTGCCATGGTGCTCATCCCGCCTGGCTGGTGGCTGCGAGCAGGCGTGTCCGCTCGTCCTCGACGCGGGTGACGTCGCTGGACGGAATGTGGAAGTCCCGGTCGTAATTGAAGGTATGCGCGATGGCGTAGCCGATCAGAGCAACGAAGCTCACGATCGCCAGCCACCAGATGTACCAGATGAGCGCCACGGCAAGCACCACGCTCAACCCAGCCAGAATGACGCCGGCTCCGGTGTTGCGCGGCATGTGGATGTCGTGGAAGCCCGTCAACGGACGCTGGTAACCGCGATTCTTCATGTCCGCCCAGGTGTCGAGATCGTGGACGACCGGCGTAAAGGCGAAATTGTAGGCCGGGGGCGGCGACGAGGTTGCCCATTCGAGTGTACGCCCGTCCCACGGATCACCGGTGTCGTCGCGAAGCTGCTCGCGCCGGCGCACGCTGACGAAGATCTGGATGAGGAAGGACAGGATACCAAGCAGGATCAGGAAGGCGCCAAAAGCGGCGATGATGAACCAGATCTGCAGCGAGGGATCCTCGAAGGTGCGTAGCCGGCGCGTTACGCCCATCAGGCCGAGGATGTACAGCGGCATGAAGGCGAACCAGAAGCCGACCACCCAGAACCAGAAGGACATCTTTCCCCAGAACGGATCGAGCCGGAAGCCGAATGCCTTGGGGAACCAGTAGCTGATACCGGCAAACAGGCCGAACAGCACGCCGCCGATGATGACGTTGTGGAAATGCGCGACCAGGAACAGGCTGTTGTGGAGCACGAAGTCGGCCGGCGGAACCGCGAGCAGCACGCCGGTCATGCCGCCGACAGTGAAGGTCAGCATGAAGGCGACTGTCCACATCATCGGCAGTTCGAAGCGGATGCGGCCGCGGTACATGGTGAACAGCCAGTTGAATATCTTGGCGCCTGTCGGGATCGAAATGATCATCGTGGTGATGCCGAAGAACGAGTTGACGCTCGCTCCCGACCCCATGGTGAAAAAGTGATGCAGCCAGACGAGATAGGACAGGATGGTGATGACGATGGTGGCGTAGACCATCGAGGTGTAGCCAAAGAGCCGCTTGCCGCAGAAGGCCGAGGTCACTTCGGAAAATATGCCGAAGGCCGGCAGGATCAGGATGTAGACCTCGGGGTGGCCCCAGATCCAGATCAGGTTCACGTACATCATCGGATTGCCGCCGAAGTCGTTCGTGAAGAAGTTGGTGCCGACATAGCGGTCGAGAGCCAGCAGGGCCAGCACCGCCGTCAGCACCGGGAAGGCGGCGACGATGAGCACATTTGTGCAGAGCGCGGTCCAGGTGAAGATCGGCATTCTCATCATGGTCATGCCAGGCGCGCGCATCTTGACGATGGTGCAGACCAGGTTCACGCCCGACAGCAGCGTGCCGACGCCCGCCACTTGCAGCGCCCAGATATAATAATCGACACCGACATCGGGACTGTAGCCGATACCCGACAGCGGCGGGTAGGCGAGCCAGCCGGTGCGCGCGAATTCGCCGACGAACAGCGACATCATGACGATGACCGCGCCGCCGACCGTCATCCAGAAGCTGAAATTGTTGAGGAACGGAAACGACACGTCGCGCGCGCCGATCTGCAGCGGGACGACGAAATTCATCAGGCCCGTCACCAGCGGCATCGCCACGAAGAAGATCATGATGACGCCGTGCGCGGTGAAGATCTGGTCATAATGATGCGAATTGAGATAGCCTTCCGAACCGCCGAAGGCCATCGCCTGCTGGAGCCGCATCATGATGGCGTCGCTGAAGCCGCGCAGCAGCATGACGATGCCGAGCACCATGTACATCACACCGATGCGCTTGTGGTCGACGCTGGTGAACCATTCGCGCCACAGATAGCCCCAGAGCTTGAAATAGGTCAGCGCGCCGACGAGGGCGATGCCGCCCAGCGCGACGACTATGAAGGTCGCGACCACGATGGGCTCGTGCAGCGGCAGCGACTCGAGCGTAAGCCGGCCGAAGATCGCCTTGAGAAGAGCAGGATTGTCGAACATGTCTTGCGTGGCGCCTCAGGAGTTGAAGGGCGACCGAAGCGTGCCGGTTGCGGAAGGTGACGGCAGTCGGATCGACAGGGGCAGTGGCCGTTGCAGACCAGCGCCGACTATCGGCGTCGAGGTCATCGGCGTGGCGGATTGATCAGCCTTCGAAGCGGCCAGTGCTTCTTCGGTCGTGCATATGCTGGCGACATAGGATGGGGCAGGGCCGAATATCGTGCCGCGCCGGGCGAACTTGTCATACAGCAGCGGAAGCGTGTTGCGGATGCCGGCCATTCCCAGACCGCCCTTGGCATCGATCTGCGACATCTCGCTCATGCACATCTTGCCGGGCTCGACGCACATATTGAGGATCGCCTTGTAGAGATCGCTATCCACCGCCGCATAGTGGCGCACGGGTTGGTTCTCGCTGGGCTGTTCGAGCTCCAGATAGCCGTTTCGGTCGAGCTTGCCGCCGCTGTCCTTTGCCTTCGCGATCCATGCCTGGAAACCGGCATCGTCGAGGCCGTGGAACGCGAAGCGCATTCCCGAGAAGCCGGCGCCGCTGTAATTGGCAGAGAACCCTTCATAGTCGCCGGACTTGTTGATGACGGCGTGCAGCCTGGTTTCCATACCCGGCATCGCATAGATCTGGCCGGCCAGTGCTGGAATGTAGAAGGAGTTCATCACCGATGCGGAGGTGATGCGAAAGCTGATCGGCCGGTCGACCGGCGCAGCCAGTTCGTTGACCACGGCGACGCCGTATTCCGGATAAATGAACAGCCATTTCCAGTCGAGCGCGACGACTTCGACCTCAAGCGGGCGCACGTCCGGCGGCAGCGGCTTGCCGGCCGCTACACGTCCGATCGGACGATAGGGGTCGAGCAGGTGGGTGCCCATCCAGGTCACTGCGCCCAGGCAGATGATGATCAGAAGCGGCACAGCCCAAATGACGAGTTCGAGATGGGTCGAGTGGTCCCAATCCGGCTCGTAACGCGCCTCGCGGTTGGACTGGCGGTATCGCCAGGCAAAGAATATGGTGAGAGCCATCACCGGTATGATGACGATCAGCATCAGTGCCGTGGACACCATCAGCAGGTCGCGCTGCTGCTCGGCGACGTCGCCGGCAGGGTTCAGGACGACCATGCTGCAGGAGCCGAGCGATGCCAGCAGGGGCAGCAGGAAAAGGGTACGAAGACGGCTCAATGTATGACCTGTCGGTTGTTCCCCCCAGTGCTAACCGTACCGCGGCGATGAAGGCATTGGACAATTTGTCCAATGCCGCAATGACGCGGCAGGCGTCATCAAAGCATCTGGCCCGCGCACATGGCAAGCGATCGTATGAGACCGCGGCGGGGCGACGGAGAATGCTGTGAGCCCAACTTCGAAGATCGAAGCCGACGCAAGACGGATCAATGCGCGGCATCATGAGGTGAAGCCCGGCGAAATCGCCGTTGGCGTCATCATCGGCAGGACGTCGGAATTCTTCGACTTCTTCGTCTACGCGATCGCTTCCGTCATCGTTTTCCCCAAGCTCGTATTTCCATATGCCGACCCGTTGACCGGCACGCTCTACTCCTTCGCCATCTTCGCGCTTGCCTTCATCGCGCGGCCGATCGGGACGGCGATCTTCACCGCGCTCGACCGCGCCTACGGACGCAGCGCCAAGCTCACCATCGCGCTGTTCCTGCTGGGGACCTCGACCGTGTCGATCGCCTTCGTGCCCGGTTACGACCAGATCGGCCCGGCTTCGGCCTGGCTGCTGGCCATGTTCCGGATCGGTCAGGGACTGGCGCTGGGCGGGACATGGGACGGACTTGCCTCGCTGCTGGCGTTGAATGCCCCCGAAAAGCGTCGCGGCTGGTATGCGATGATCCCGCAGCTGGGCGCGCCACTCGGGCTCATCGTCGCCAGTGCCCTGTTTGCATATTTCGTCGGCAATCTGTCGGCTGAAGACTTCTTCAGCTGGGGTTGGCGCTACCCGTTCTTCGTCGCCTTCGCCATCAACGTCGTCGCCCTGTTCGCGCGGCTGCGCATCGTGGTGACGCCGGAATACACCAAACTGTTCGAAGGCCAGGAACTGGAGCCGACTTCCGTCCGCGAGACGTTGCGCGCCGAAGGGCGCACTGTCGTGCTCGGCGCTTTCGCGCCGCTGGCGAGCTTCGCCCTGTTCCACATGGTGACGGTGTTTCCTCTGTCCTGGATATTCCTGTTCACGCGCGAGGGACCGGCACGGTTCCTGGTCATCGAGACGATCGGAGCCTTCTTCGGCCTGGCGGCAATCGCGATCTCGGGCGTCGTTGCCGACCGGGTCGGGCGCTGGCCCTTGCTTGGAGGCTCGGCGGTGGCCATTGCCGTGTTCAGCGGTTTCGCGCCACAGCTGCTCGATGGCGGCTTCGTCGGAGAGTCCGTCTTCATGGTGTTGGGCTTCGTCCTGCTCGGCCTGTCGTTCGGCCAGTCTTCGGGAGCACTCGCCTCGAATTTTTCAAAGAACTACCGCTATACAGGTGCTGCGCTGACCTCGGATCTCGCCTGGCTGTTCGGCGCCGGCTTCGCCCCCATTGTCGCCCTGTTCCTGTCCGCCCATTTCGGGCTGATCTCGTCAGGCGCCTATCTGCTGTCGGGAGCGCTATGCACGCTGCTGGCGCTGCGGCTCAACCAGCGCCTGGATCGGACTCCCGCTTGAGTGACCTGCTTGGCCAGGGCTGGGGACCTCCCGGCCCAATGACGCTGCACGACAAGACCAACAAGCAGAATTTTCTGCTTCTGATCCAACTGCGCTGGATCGCGGTCGGCGGTCAGATCGTGACGATCCTGTTCGTCCGCTACGCGCTTGGCATCGGGCTGCCGCTGGTGCCGATGGCAGTGGTGATCCTGCTGCTGATCGCTCTCAACGTCGCCAGCCTGCGCCGGCACAGCAGCCAGGACGCGATCACCAACACCGAGCTGTTTCTTGGACTGCTGCTCGACGTCACCGCGTTGACGGTCCAGCTTTACCTGAGCGGCGGCGCGTCCAATCCCTTCATTTCGCTTTACCTGCTCCAGGTCATCCTGGGCGCGGTACTGCTGGAGACATGGTCGGTCTGGGCGCTTGTCCTCATTGCAAGCACGTGCTTCATCGCGCTAACCACCTTCTACCGTGAGATCAGCCTGCCCGCCGCACACGGTGCCGGGCTGTTCAGCCTGCACATTCAGGGCATGTTCATCTGTTTCGTCCTGGCGGCAACGCTTCTGGTGCTGTTCATCACCAGGGTCCAGAACAACATTCGCACCCGCGACGCTCATCTTGCGGATTTGCGCCAGCAATCGGCGGAGGAGGCTCACATCGTCAGGATGGGCCTGCTCGCCTCTGGCGCCGCGCATGAGCTCGGCACGCCGCTGGCTACGCTTTCCGTCATCCTCAACGACTGGCAGCGCATGCCGGTTCTCGAGGCCGATCCGGATCTGGCGCAGGAAATCCGGGAGATGCAGGGCCAGTTGGACCGTTGCAAGAAGATCGTTTCGGGAATCCTGATGTCGTCGGGCGAATTGCGCGGCGAAGGCACGGTTCGCACCTCCGTCGATGCCTTTCTGGCGGAGCTGGTGGCCGAATGGAAGTCGACACGGCTGCCGCAAGGTTTCGAATACACCAGGCGTTTCGGCGCCAACCAGGAGATCGTCTCCGATCCCGCGCTCAAACAGGTGATGTTCAATGTACTGGACAACGCACTTGAAGCGTCGCCTCTATGGGTCGGTTTGATCGTCAGCCGCCACGCGGACGATCTCATCATCGAAGTTGTCGACGCGGGACCGGGATTTGAAGAAGCCATGCTTGCTGAATTCGGCAAGCCCTACACGTCGACCAAGAACCGGCCAGGTAGCGGGCTCGGCCTGTTTCTGGTCGTCAATGTCATCCGCAAGTTGGGGGGCAGCGTCACCGTAAGAAACAGAACCGAGGGGGGAGCTTCGGTTACGTTGCATCTGCCGCTGGCTGCTCTGTCTCCGCGAGGGCACAATGCCGACTAAACGCACGCTGCTGATCGTCGAGGACGACATCGCCTTTGCCAACGCACTGCGCCGGTCTTTCGAACGGCGTGATTACGAAACGCATAGCTGCCGGAGCGTCGACGGCGTGCAGGCGCTGATCGGCACCGTTGCCTTCCAATATGCCGTCGTCGATCTCAAGCTTGCCAGCGGCTCGGGCCTTGAGTGCGTCAGGGCGCTGCACGAACACGATCCTGAAATGCGGATCGTCGTGTTGACCGGCTTTGCCAGCATCGCCACCGCTGTCGAGGCGATCAAGCTCGGCGCCTGCCAGTATCTCGCCAAGCCCGCCAATACAGACGACATTGAAGCGGCTTTCGGCCAGGTCGAGGGCAATGCTTCGGTGCCGCTCGCCGAGCGGCCAACCTCGATAAAGAACCTCGAATGGGAGCGCATCCACGAGACGCTGGTGGAAGCCGACTTCAACATTTCCGAGACGGCACGACGGCTGGGCATGCACCGCCGGACGCTGGCGCGGAAGCTGGAGAAGAGGCGTGTGAAGTAGGCACGATCCACCGGGCATGGCACATCGTGGCGATGCCGATGATAAGATTGATGCCGGCATCAATCGTTGCATTCGAACGATGTCCTCCAAAGGAAAAAATTGGCAGGGCAGGGATTAAAATCCCCACATGCTCCGTAAACAGGACATGAAACCGCCGATGCCACGCTTTGACATCATAGGACAGCTCGGTTCGCTGCGCCGCTATGCGCGCTCGCTGACGCGCGACAGCACCGACGCCGAGGACCTTGTCCATGACGCGCTGGTGCGCGCTTATGAGCGGCGCAGCACCTTCCGCTCCGGCGGAAACCTGCGCGCGTGGCTGCTGTCGATCGTCCACAACACCTTCATCGACAGGATGCGGGCCCGCAAGTCCGAGGCGTCGCGCGTCGAACAGGCTGGATACCTGGCCGACGGCAGCACGCCGGCACCACAGGAACATTCGGTGCGCCTGGCGCAGGTGCGCCAGGCTTTTTTCAGCCTGCCCGAAGAACAGCGTTCAGCGCTGCACCTCGTCGCCATCGAAGGCCTCTCTTACCAGCAGGCCGCCGACGCCAGCGGCGTGCCGCTCGGCACGCTGATGTCGCGCATCGGCAGGGCGCGCGCCGCACTGCGCGAGATGGAGGAGCCGGCGAAGGCAAAAAACCACCTCAGGATCGTTGGAGGCCCTTCATGACCGCAACTGTCGATCCCGTGACGGATATCGACCTCGACGCCTATGTCGACGACCAGATCGACGTCGCCCGCCGCATCGAGGTGGAGGCATTCTTGTCCGCTCGCCCGGAGGCGGCGGCGCGCGTGATGTCGGATCTCAGGACCCGCGATGAACTGCGCGTGGCGCTTGCCGGCTCCAAAGGCATGGCACGGCCCGCGACCGCCGATGCCGCGCGGCGGCTGGAGAGGGGGCTTGCCCGCGGCCGCATCTTCGGTGTGCTGCAGCGCGCCGCGGTGGTTGCTGTCTTCGTCGCCGCCGGGTGGCTGGCGAACGGTATCATCGGGCCGATGTCGGTGACCAAGGTCGTCGCCTCGCCGCAGCCGCCCGCCTATGTCGACGACGCAGTGCGGGCCCACAGGACCACGCTGGTGCGCGAGAGCATGCCGTCGCAGCCCGAGGCGCCCAATTACAACGCCGGCGAGATTCGCGCCGCGACCGCCATCGTCATGCCGTCGCTGCCCAAGGACTGGAAGGTCCGCGATGTGCAGATCTATCCGTCCCGCTTTGGTCCGAGCGTCGAGATGGCGGTCGAGACGAAAGACATGGGGCTGGTGTCGCTGTTTGCGATCCGGCCTGGAACCTTCGACGTCGTCAAGCCAACGATCGCGCCCTCGGGCGACATTTCATCGGCCTATTTCCAGATCGGCGATGTGGCTTATGCGGTGGTCGGACGAAGCGAGGTCCACGACCTCGACCGCGCCGCAGAGACGCTCGCCAAGACGCTCTACTGATCGATCCACAAAGGAGAACGCAAATGAACACCCCCAATCTGGGATATCGCGTCGGCGCCGGCGCCCAAACCGGAGCCGTCTTCGACGAGGGCCTGCGCCAGCATATGCTGCGCGTCTACAACTACATGGGTGTCGGCCTGGTGGTCACCGGCCTCGTCGCCTTCATGATCTCGTCGACGCCGGCGCTCTACGTGCCGATCTTCTCCAGCCCGCTGAAATGGGTGGTGATGCTGGCACCGCTCGCCTTCGTCATGCTGTTCTCGTTCAAGATGCAGACCATGTCCGCGGCGAGTGCCCAGGCGATGTTCTGGGCCTTCTGCGCGGTCATGGGCCTCTCGCTCGCCTCGGTGTTCCTGGTGTTCACCGGAACCAGCATCGCGCGCACCTTCTTCATCGCAGCCACCATGTTCGGCGCCACCAGCCTGTACGGCTACACGACAAAGCGCAACCTGACCCAGTTCTCGTCGTTCCTGATCATGGGCCTGATCGGCGTGGTGATCGCCAGCATCGTCAACATCTTCCTCGGCTCGACCGCGCTGCAGTTCGCCATCTCGGTGATCGGCATCGCCGTGTTCATCGGCCTGACCGCCTGGGACACGCAGACGATCAAGGAACAGTATGCCGAGAATTTCGACGCGGAATCGCGCCAGAAACTTGCCGTCTTCGGCGCCTTCTCGCTCTATCTGAACTTCATCAACATCTTCCAGCTGCTGCTGAATTTCACCGGCGAACGCGAATAACGACTATCCGCTGTGGGCGGGTTATTGCTCTTGATGCGGAGAGGTGGCCGGAGGGAGATCCTCCGGCCACAATTCGTTCCTGCAGAACCAGGCTGCACCTTGAGTCCCGAAGCGCTTTTGCTAGTCTGCCCACCGCGCCGGCCTTTAACAACGACCCGCGAGGAAATGTGGCACAGGACAGCCAAACGCTTCATGGCGACGGTATCTCGGCGACCATCGTTGCGCAGGGCGCCGAACTGATTTCGCTGCAAGATGCGCACGGATTCGAATTCCTGTGGCAGGCGGGGCCGGAATGGCGGCGTCACTCGCCGGTGCTGTTCCCGATCGTAGGGCGGCTGGCGGGCGATCATCTGCGCCATCGCGGCCGGACCTATCCAATGACGCAGCACGGGTTCGCGCGCGACAAGCCGTTTGCCTGGGCGCGGAAGGGGCCGCGATCCTGCACGCTGGTGCTCACCGACGATGTCGACACCCGGGCGCGCTATCCGTTCGCCTTTCGGCTTGAAGTGACCTACACGCTGGTCCGCCAGCAGCTTGATGTGACTTTCGACATCACCAACACTGGTGATGAGCTCCTGCCGGCATCGATCGGGGCGCACCCGGCATTCAATTGGCCCTTGCAGCCGGATCAGGCCAAGACGGACTACCGGCTGATCTTTGCCGATGATGAGCCGGCGCCGATCCGCCGCCTTAAGGACGGACTGCTGCTGAAAACGCCGCAGCCGACGCCTGTCGAAGGCAACATACTCCCGCTCTCCGAGCGGTTGTTCGAGGAGGACGCCATGATCATGGACCAGCCCGCAAGCTCCAGCGTGCGTTATGCCCCCGAGCGTGGCCCGGCTCTGGAAATATCCTGGCAAGGGGTTCGGGAGTTGGGCGTCTGGTCAAAGCCGGGCGGCGCGCCGTTCCTTTGCATCGAACCCTGGCACGGCCTTGCAAGCCCGGTGGATTTCGATGGTGATTTTGTCGACAAACCAGGCCTGATGCTGATCGCGCCGGGTGCAAGTCGCGTGATGAGCTATCGGGTACGTCTGCTGCCAATAGCCAATTGGAGTGCGCTCAGTGAATTCTGAAACGATCGAGATCTACCATCCACGTGGTGTTTCAAATTTGGGCCAATGGGACATTGGTGGTCTCAAGCTCAAAGTCTATGGTCTCGTCGCAGACAACAAAAAGATCGACGAACCCATGGCGACTCTGGCGCAGTCATTCGTGCGACAGGAGGTTCTGCCGCGTGTGGCGGACGAGGGTGACGAGAATGGCATGGGCTTTGTGATCATTCATCCTGGTGAGCTCGGTGTGTCCATCTTAGCTCACTGGTGGATACAGGGTTCGGTGCTTTGTCAGCACATCTATCGGAAGCTGTATTCCGCAACCGAACCGATGGACACGGTTAAGAGACCTGTTATTGCCTGTGTTTGGGAATTGGCTCTGATGAATGCCGAGCAGGAAGCTTGGCGAAAAACGATGATGAAAGGCGAGCCCAATCCATTGGGATACATGGGCGCTTGGGCTGACTTCGAAGCTGCATAGAGGCTGCTCATGATCGACTATTGCGTGGTCGCCCAGATCGTCGGTGCCCAATGAAGCTGTACTTCAGCCGCAATCCCAATCCTCGATTGGCGGTCGCGGTCGCACGCTATCTCGAAACGAAACTGGACTTCGAATTCGCCTCGCCATTCGCTGCCGGGCAAATGGAGAAATTTCGCCGGTTAAATCCCAACCTCTCACTGCCCATCCTTGTGGATGATGAGGGAAAGAGCCTCTGGGAGGCAGACGCCATAGCCTGCAGGCTGTCGCGCCACGCGCATTCGGATTTCTGGCGCACCGGCGATGACGAACCTGAGATGATCCGGTGGCTCAGCTGGGGCAAGGAGCACTTCGCACTCGCTTGCGACACGGTGCATTTCGAACGTGGGACGAAACAGCGGTACGGCATCGGCCCGATCGATCAGAAGCGGGTGGAGGAGGGCCTGAACCAATTCCATACGGCTGCGGCAATACTCGACGCCGTGCTTGCCGAGCGGCAGTGGCTGGTCGGCAATTCGGTTTCCTATGCCGATTTTCGAATGGCGACCTTCCTACCGTTCAACGACGCCGCCAGACTGCCGCTCGACGATTATCCCTCTGTCAGCCGCTGGTACCGTCGACTTGAAGACATCGACGCCTGGCGTGACCCTTTCAAAGGGATGGATGCACCCGAATTGCCGCCGGTGCCGCAAATGGCCGTCGCGGATCAGCGGTGAGAACGCGCGCGAAGAGCAGCGCAGCAGGCCGAGCCTACCAAGGCGATGATGTGCGGGGGACCGGATGAATATCTATGTCCTGAGCGTGATCGAAGGACAGGAATGGGTCCTTCCTCGGCAGGCGGACGACTACCAGCTGTTTTCGACGCTCTGCGGCCGGAAGCAGACACAATGGCATCCGCCCAGGATGGAGATCCTGCGCGAACACGACGACGGTACGCTCCGGCAATATTCAGATTTTCCATGGCTTGGCGAGCATGTGCTCATCCTGCGAGCGAGGGCGTCGAAGTTGCTTCGGCCAACCCTCCAACCATACGGTGAATTCCTGCCGCTTCCTGCTGACGAGCCAATATCGCTCTTCAATGTCACCACCGTGATCGATGCGCTGGACGAGGAACGTTCAAAGATCGTTCGCTTTGACGATGGCGGCGTCATGGTGATCGAAAGCCTCGTCCTTCGAGCGGACGCAATCGGCGGTACCGAGATATTCAAGCTGCCCGAGCGTGCCGACGGGGTGCGAACATCCGATATTTATCTGCAGGAGACGATCGTACGCCGGATCGGGGAGCTTGGGCTCAAGGGCATTGCTTTCAACCTGGTCTGGAGCGACGAGCCGGTCGGACGAGGCAGGATCGAATACCCAGGTGTCAAAAAGGGCATTTCAACCGCAAGCTCGCTCACGCGCTTTTGGGCCGGTCTGCGGCGAAAAGCAGGGTTTTGACATCAAACCTGCCGGACGACGGTGCCGACCACATTGACAAGAAGGCGCGCGGCGGTCAGCGCTGACAGGCCGTCAATATCGGCCGGAGGATAGAACTCGACAAGGTCGAATCCTGCGATCCTGGCCCGTTTGCCGAGGCCGGCGATCAGGTCGATTACCTGCGTGTAGGTGAGGCCGCCGGGTGTACGCGCCGCCACGCCCGGCATGATGCTTGGATCAAGGCTGTCGCAGTCGAGGGTGACGACGACCCGCGCGGCTTCCGGAATATGCCGTAGCGCGGCCTCGACGCCCTGGGCATGAACCTCGCGGGCGGTCACGAAGCGGCTGCCATAGCGCCGGGCTGCTTCGATTTCGGCGATGCGCGCGCTGCCGACGCTGCGCAGACCGACCTGCACCATGCCGGCGACATGCGGCATCTCGCTCGCCCTGCGCATCGGGCTCGAATAGCCGTGGCGTTCGCCATGAACCTCGTCGCGCCAGTCTATATGGGCGTCGATCTGCAGGACCCAGACCGGCCCGTGCTCTGCAAAGCCGGCGAGGAAGGGAATGGTCATGGAACAGTCGCCGCCGATCAGGATCGGCACAGCCGGCAACGTCAGGATCTCGCGCGTTTTTGCCTCGATCCTGGCCCGGTTGCCGGCATTGTCATGCATGGTGGTCAAGATATCGCCGGCGTCGACGCAAGAGTCCGGCTTGCCGTCGAACAGCGGGCCGCCAAGATCGAAATCCCAGTGCTCGACGAACGCGGCATCGTCCTGGCTGGCAGCACGGATGGCGTTGGCGGCCAAGGCATAGCCGCTGCTGTCCTTGCCGGGATAGGTGCTGCCGTGACCGGCCCCGAAGATCACCGCACGAGGCACGCGGCTATCTGCAAGACGGTCGGGAAAGCCGAGAAAGGGAGGCGAGGGGGTCATGCCTTGATGGTCCTGATGATGGCTTGGCGCACGCCGATCGGGGTGCGGTTAGATCAAGCGCCTCGGCTTCAGCTTTGTACCCGATTGGGTAAGCCCAATAAACTCTAAAACGATCGAGATCGAGCACCCACGGGGTGTTTCAAATTTGGGCCAATGGGACATTGGCGGCGGCATGGGCCGGTTCCGAGGCGACATAGAGACTTGCGCGCCGGCGATGACGTTGGGCCGGGCTTGGATCGGCAGGCGCGATCCCGAAATTTCCAGTACGTGACGAGAATGAACCTTTGGCTGGCCGCCCGGTAGCGGAACCAGGCGGGGTTCACGTTGTTACCACAGCGGGCGACTGCCGGTTGCCGGATTCGGAGTCATCGTTTCATGACCAATGGCCCATTGCCTGAAAACGTTCTGGTCTCGCTTCCCATGATTGACGCAAAGGCGGCGCCGACGCTCAAAAATGCCGAGGCGGAGGTATTTTATACCGAAGCAATCCGCGAGCTTGCCGCCACCGACATTCCCTTTCTGGTCGCCGGGACCTACGCGGTAAGCGCCTATACGGGTGTCACCCGCCAGACCAAGGACCTCGATATCTTCTGCAAGGCAGGCGACTACGCGCGGATCCTCGCCCATTTCAAGCAGCTTGGATATGCCGTCGAAATCGAGGACGACCGGTGGCTCGGCAAGGTGTTCAAGGGCACGCATTTCTTCGACGTCATCTTCGGCTCGGCCAACGGCACGGTGCCTGTTGGCGACCTGTGGCTGGAACACGCCCGCCAAACCGAGCTGTTGGGCAGCAGGGTGCGGATCATCGGCCCGACCGAACTCATCTGGTCCAAATGCTTTATCCAGGACAGAGGGCGACACGACGGCGCCGATATCGCTCATACGATTCTCAAGGCGGGCGATCAGATCGATTGGCACCGGCTGCTTTCTTATCTGGAGGTTCATTGGGAGGTTCTGTTGATGCAGCTTATCAATTTCAGATGGATCTATCCGAGCGAGCGGGATCATATCCCGGCGTGGTTGCTCGATGAATTGCTCGACCGCCTCGCCAAGCAACGGCAATTGCCGTCTCCAAGGATGAAGATCTGCCGTGGGCGGCTGCTTTCGCAAACCGACTACGAGATCGACGTCAAGGAATGGGGCTTCGCCGGCGTCGGTGGTGTGGGAGAATTCCGTGATGGCTGATCCCGTCAAGAGCAGCGCGCCCAAGGACGGCGCACGCGCGCTCAAAGTTGCCGCGGTCGGGGATCTCCATGTGCGGGAAGATGCACAAAACTCGTATCGAGACCTCTTCGGCGAGATATCGAGCGAAGCGGACATTCTCGTTCTCACGGGAGATCTGACCAATCTCGGCAAGCCTCGTGAAGCGGAGATGCTGGCCGAGGATCTGCGCAACTGCTCGATCCCGGTTGTGGCGGTGCTCGGCAACCATGACTACGAGTCCGGTGCGGTGGAAGACGTCACGAAGATCCTGCGGCAGGCGCATGTTCACCTCCTCGACGGGCAGACAGTCGAAATCGAGGAGGTCGGTTTTGTCGGCGTGAAGGGATTCATAGGCGGCTTCGGGTCACGCATGCTCGGCTCATTCGGGGAACCGGCGATCAAGACGATGGTCGCGGAAAGCGTGAACGAGGCAATGCGACTTGAAAATGCGATGCGCCAGGTGCGGGCCAAGCGCACGCTGGTGATCCTTCACTACGCGCCGATTGCCGACACCGTCGCGGGAGAACCGCTGGAAATATTTCCGTTTCTGGGCTCTTCACGTCTGGCCGAAACGATCGATCGATTTCAGGTCAGTGCTGTCGTGCACGGTCATGCACATCGCGGTTCTTACGAAGGCCAAACGCCTGGCGGAGCCAAGGTCTACAACGTCGCCATGCATGTGGCCAAGCCTGGCGGCCGCCCCTACGCCTTGCTGGAAATCTGATGCCAACGGCTTGCGCCGTCGATGCCCATTGGCCTGGACTAGCTTGCGGGGATCGTTGCCGTGACGGCGCACCAGTTCGCGTGCCTGCCTTGACGGCAAATCGGTCGTGGCGGCCAGCTGTCGCACCTGCTGATCGTCGATGGCGACCTGCGGCAATGTATGGTCGATATCTCCTGACTTGTCCTTCATCACGCTTCTCCTTGGTCGATTTCGACGACAACGGCTCGAAAATCCGACCGGTTCCGAACGATCTGCAACTTTTGCGCCGGCATCCGTGGGCGGACCAACGTGCGCCTGCCTTGAGGGCGCAACGATCTCGATGGCTGGATTCTGCCAGGAACCATGCCACGGCGGACGAGTTGTTCCGACTGAACGGAGATAGTTAGATGCCACAGCCAAGACAGCCAGACCCAAATCGCGATATGCCCGTGCCGCCTCCAACATGGAAGCCGGAGCCGATCGAGGAACCCGAACCGGAAACGCTTCCGGACGAGACTCCGCTGCCCAACCCCGACGAGAATGAAGAGCCTCCCGTCCACGCATGAGAGGGAATTTCTGCATCGCGGGGCAAGCGCGCAACCTGCCGAGGACTAACGATCTATCTCGCCAAACACGATGTCGAGCGACCCGATGATCGCGGCAACGTCGGCGATCATGTGCCCTCGAGACAGGAAATCCATCGCCTGCAGATGGGCGAAAGATGGCGCACGTATTTTGCACCGGTAAGGGACGTTGCCCCCGTCAGAAACCAGATAAACGCCGAATTCTCCCTTTGGCGCTTCAACCGCGGCGTAGACTTCTCCCGCCGGCACGCGATGCCCCTCGGTATAAAGTTTGAAATGCTGGATGGTCGCTTCCATAGAGCGTTTCATCGTGGCGCGCCGCGGCGGCGTGATCTTCTGGTTCGGAATCGCGACCGGCCCCTGGCCTTCGGGTGACCGCAGTTTTTCCAGGCATTGCTTCATGATCCGCACCGACTGGCGCATCTCCTCCATACGGACGAGATAACGGTCATAGCAGTCTCCGTTCTTGCCGACGGGGATGTCGAAATCCATGTCAGGGTAACATTCGTATGGCTGTGCCTTGCGCAAATCCCATGCCGCGCCCGATCCGCGTACCATCACGCCGGAAAACCCCCAGCGCCAGGCATCATCCAGCCCGATCACACCAACATCGACATTGCGCTGCTTGAAGATGCGGCTGCCGGTGAGCAGATCGTCGAGGTTGTCACAGACTTTGAGGAACGGATCGCAGAAAGCCCAGATGTCGTCGAGAAGCTTCGCAGGCAAATCCTGGTGCACGCCGCCGATTCTGAAGTAATTCGCATGCATGCGAGCGCCGGAGGCGCGCTCGTAAAAGACCATCAGCTTCTCGCGCTCCGCAAATCCCCAAAGCGGCGGCGTCAGGGCGCCGATATCCATGGCCTGGGTCGTGACATTGAGGAGATGCGACAGAAGCCGGCCAATTTCGCAAAAAAGAACACGGACAAGCTGCCCACGCTTTGGAACTGTTATGTCGAGCAGTTTTTCGGCGGCGAGGCAGAACGCATGCTCCTGGTTCATCGGCGCGACATAGTCGAGCCGATCGAAATAGGGCAGCGCTTGCAAATAGTTCTTGTGCTCTATGAGTTTTTCGGTGCCTCGATGGAGCAAGCCAATATGCGGATCGGCACGCTCGACGATCTCGCCGTCCAGTTCGAGCACCAACCGAAGAACACCATGGGCGGAGGGATGCTGTGGCCCGAAATTGATGGTGAAGTTGCGAACGGCGGCTTCGACCATTGCTGCTCTCCGCGACTGCATTTCGTCGATTCAGTGATGCGTATGGTTCGATGCCTCAAGTCGTCGTCTGAATGATCAGCGTCAGCGTGCCATCGCCATCTATGTTTGCAGCGACAACCTGCGAGGAATTGAGCCCATTCGCTCTCAAAGCCGACGTCGCCTGAGGTGAGGCATCGACGGAGCTTTGCAGGCGAAGCAAATCTTCGGCGCTGGTCTGGTTAATCACGGCATCGGCCTGCGCCTTGATTTCGTCCGGCAAATCCTCGACGGCGACAATGGCGACGCCGGTGAAATTCAAACCGGCAGAGCCTGGATCGGGCGGCGCCAGCTCCGGCTGCGCTTCGCCCTGCGGTGGCGTCACCTGGGGAAGCTGCGGTCCGATAGTTTGGGCGTAGACGGGCTGAATGGTGACCGCCCCGGAAAGCGCGACAGCTATCGTCGACATGCGCATGGTCGCTCCTTGCATTCTTCGAGGGAGATTTTGAAGAAACACCCATGCTGAGCGATGGTTCCGCAAGGCCGGTCCCACCGGGCGATTTCGCCCCAACTCACCCCAGAGAGACGCCGAAAACCCTGGCCAAGGCGTTCGTCACACGGCTGTCTCCAACCGGTTGGGCAGCTCCGTACGGAATCGTACCATCGATTGATCTGCACCTTGGACAGGATCAAAATGAAGCTGAGGTGACCATGGGAGGGAGCCGCATGAGCATCGCCAGATGGGCAATAAGACCTGTCGGTACCGCCAAGGCGTTTCTGGCAGAAGAGCTTCGAAGTGCGCGATACGGCGACATCGTTTCGGTCAAAGCGGCGATAGAGGCCGCTCGCAGGGACGCGCCTTATTTGCAGGATACAGATGATGAATTGATGGAGACGATCATCGAGCTGGCACGGGAACTGGGTCTGGCCGTCCTTTTTGACTCTCGCGATTGACCGATGAGCCATGGTCGATGCGATTTGGTACGAAATCGACAATTGGCTCATGGTCGAAAATGCGCAATCATTGGGAAATGGGACGACGGCTGGACGACAAACTCGATTGCAAGGCTTGTGGGACCATCCAAATGGACATTCCCGACGACGCCAACGAGTCGACGCCAATTCATTGCAGCAATTGCGGCGCCTTTCTCGGCGAATGGGGTGAATTGCAGGATGATTTCTACCGCCAGGCTCGCGGTACCGAAGCATTCGACTTGCGCAACGGAACCATTATCAAGAAGTAGCGCGCAACAACGCGCCCCCCGATGACACAGGTAAATCCACAGGGGGGTGGCAGATCTAACCGACGTCGATCACGACCATCAGCCCGCCGCCGCCCTTTTCCTCGACATTGTTGTTCGTCGTGTGATGCGGGATGTGGCAATGGATGAGCCACTTGCCGGGACGCCGTGCCTTCCAGACGACGTCATAGCGCTGTCCTGGCCCGACATTGATCGTATCGGCCAGAAAGCGCGCCGAGGGAGGAAGCGTCTCACCGTCACGAGCGACGACCTCGAAGGGTCCGCCATGGATATGCATGGGATGGACGAAGCCATTATTGGTGCCGATGAAACGCACCTTCAGCGTCTCGCCCACCTTCATGGGGATGGCGTCGGTTGCGGGATAGGCCTTGCCGTTGATGGTGAAGAAGTTCGGCATACCGCCTTCCATCGGCATCGAAGGATAGGTCAGTCCATCGCGCACCAGCCATTCCTGAAGTTCGATCACATAGTCGTGGTCAGCCTGAACCTCGTCGGCGGGATTGGCAGGGTCGATGATCAGCGCCCCATAGAGCCCCAGCGCCTGGGTACGGTCCGGCTTGGCATGCGGATGATAGAAATAGGTCCCGTGCTGGGTCGCGGTGAATTCGTAGGAATAGGATTGCCCAGGCTCGATCGGCGGCTGGGTGATCTCGGCGGGCCCATCCATCTGGTTCGGCAGGATCATGCCGTGCCAATGCACCGTGGTCTCCTCAGGCAGGTCGTTGGTGACGTCGATGCGAACCTTATCGCCCTGGCGAATGTGGATGCGCGGACCGGGGATCTGGCCGTTGTAGGCATAGGCGTCGACCGCGACATTGGGCAGGATCTGCCAGCGGACCACTGAGGGCCTGAGGTCGAACACCTTGACGCCGTTCTCCAGGCGGAATGGCAGTTCCTGGTCGCCTTTGGCGGCAAGGCCATAGGATGCCGTGACGCGATGCGGATCGGTTGCAGCCATGTCACGCATGGCTTCCGCCGGCGTGTCGCGGCCCATGATCATGCCTTGCGGCATGATCGCCCCGCCGACGTCACGTGCCGAAAGCGTCAGGTTCAGCCAGTTCGCCGGTGCGGCCATGCCAATCGCCAGCGCCAGCACCGAGACCATGCCGAGGGCTGCTATCTGCGGCGTCGTGGCGTCCGTCTCCATCTGATGGCCGCTGCGTTTGGGTTTGTGGGATGTGTTGGCGTGGCCTTGTCGTCGATCATCGCCGGCGCGGGCATGATGCGTAGCGTGCTGTTGCTGGGCGGTCGGCTCTCGACTGCTCATTTCGGCCGCCTGCGGGCGCTGCGTCATCAACCCGTGCTTCAGTCCGCGAGCGACCAGCCAGACATTGGCGGGATAGGCAAGCGTGAAGCCGGCAATGACGCCGATCGACATCACGCCCCAGAACAAGAACTCGGTCGGCTCCATCGCGCGCATGTCGCGCCCCATCATCAGGAAGCTCATGACGGGCGCCATGCCGGCCATCATGAAATTCATCGAGATGAACTCGGGCAGGAAGCTCTTGCGCACATTCTCCCAGTAGGTGCCGCCCATCATCGATTTCATGAACAGCGACTGGAAGATGAACAGGCCGAAGGCGAAACCCGCCAGATATTCGACGATGAGGTCGAGCCACATCGGCAGGCCAAGCGTTGCCGTGATGACCGCCGCGAGAATGATGCCGGTTGCATCGCCGGCAACGCAGTGGATGGTCGAACCGACGCCTTGCTTCCATAGCGGCCTGGTGAAGTCTTCATGCTCGCCCGGTCGTGGCTCCTTGTCTGCAAGCACATAAAGCAGCAGCCCCAATGGACCCATATAGAGGGTCACCAGGATGAAACCCCATTTCATCACCACCGGTTCGGGATTGTTGCGGTATTGATCGAAGCCGACATAGAGCGTCGAGGCGGCGGCAAGAGCGAACCAGACAGCAAGGAAATAGTCGATTGGCTGGATGAACATGGATGCATCCCGTCGCGGATCAGCGGTTTGTCACAAGCAGCCCCCGCCGATGAACGCAGCACGTGTGTTTATGATCCCGTCGGCCCAATCCGGTTGTGTCGAATTCTCCAGCCTGGCGCTCTTGTCGAAGCATTACGGCGCGGTAATTCCCTTGAAGGCGTGGGCGCTTCGCTGCCTCAACAGGAGCTGGCCATGAAACATCAAACACTCGACCAACTGCATGCCGTCGCCAAGATTGAATCGTCGGCTGCATATTCCGCAATGACACGAAATCAGCGCATAGAGCGCTGGGCTGAACTGCTGGAGCGTAATCCCGAGCGATGCCTTGGCGCGTTTGCAGGCACCGAACATCTGCACCCCGAAGCACGTGCAATGATGCGGGGCGAGGGAACCGCAATTTCGGTTGCTTTCGAAGATCCAGTGCTGCGCGCATCGGGTTTGAAAGACGATACCTACGGCGAGGCAAAGCGCTTTTTCGAGCTGAACGACTGGCAGTTGCACGACATCGTCTGCGATTGCCACGTCGGCTCAACCATGAAAGCGCGCTGGGCTGCGACGCGAGTCCGCTCAGCCGTCAGCGGCAGGTTCTTTGCGTGGTTGCGGCAAAGGATAATGCGCTGACCCAGTTGGGGATCGTCGTCGCCCGCTGCGGCTTACGATCCCCTGTCTTGCCGATTGGATGTCTTGCCGATTGGATGTCTTCCGATCGGATATCTTGCGATGCGGATCAACGCTTGTCATGGTATAGCCGGTCGGTCGCCCGGTCGCTTTCCCTTCGTTCGGCGGGCCCACGCCGGCGGCGTGCGATGACGGCATAGGCCAACAGCACGATCAGCAACAATGGGCCGCCGGCAACGACGACCAACCACATGATATCTCCAAACATGGCGGCATCTCCTTTCCCAGACAACCGGCAAGGAGGAGAACCGTTCCGCGCAGCAGCAGGGTAATGCCACCTCGGTCATCAACTTACGGATTGCGTTCGTAGGTTCCGATGAGTTCTGCATGCTCGAGCGAGTGTTTCTGCGCCTCCCGCCAGATGCGCTCGACGCCTGCGCTGGCCGGAATGGCAAGGCTCGGCGTGTCGAGCGCGGCCAGCCGGAAATGGTAATGGTGGACGCCATGTCCGACCGGGGGTTCAGGGCCGTCGTAATAGGCGTTGCCAAAATCATTTGTTGCTTGCCTAAGGGCACCGGGACCTGGCTTGCCGCTTTCCGCCTCGGGAAGTTCCCTTGTCTCCGCGGAGATGTTGAATACCGCCCAATGACCAAACGTTCCGCTCGGCGCATCAGGATCCTGAACGACGAGAACGAGGCTTTTGGCGTCGTCCGGTACTCCAGACCATTTCAGCGGCGGCGATACGTTTTTGCCGTCTCGTGTATATCTTTCGGGAATTGGTCCACCTTCGGCAAAGGCGGCGCTGCTGAGGGCAAGTGGCATGGTTCACTCCTTCCGGGGAAGTTGATCGCAGCGATGCCAACGGCATGCTATTTGTTGGTCCGCATCTTTTGTCTTGGATCGATCCCGCCAGCAGCGGTCGTGTCGTTCTCGACATCGCCTTCGACCGTGTTCTCGCCTTCAAGCTCGAACTCTTCGCCTTCCTTGATCGTTCCCTTGGAAGTCCCGATACCAGGATTGTTCGCCAAGTCGGCATCGCTCGGTTTTTTCCATTTCGGATGTTTGGTTCCGGTCATGAGAAAACTCCTTCGACGGGATTTCAGTTTAAAAATGCAAGCCAGATAACCGTTCCGGTTCCAGGGCTCTGCTTCATCGGCTCGCCGCGCGCGCCGGTTAGAGTCCGAAAGGATAGGTGTCGGGAACGCCGGTTCTTGCATGCTCCGGGCCAAGCGGCGTCACTGCCGCGGTTTTGTCGAACCATAGGAACGCGTCGAACTGCTGGGGCAGGGAAGCGTCCGCATAGTGGCTGCCCAGCTCGGTTTCCGGCCGGTAGATTACCCCGATGAATCGCTCCAGCCTGCGTTCCAGCAGCCGCTCACGCAGCGTCTTGTCGCGCCCGAGGTCGAGCAGGAACCGCAACACAAGAGAATCGTGGCAAAGCCGTTCGTAGCTGTCGGCGTGCGACGCGCGAACCTGCTTCACCTCCATTTCGCCATCCCAGTCGCTTGCGGCCGCTACAGTGCCGGAATGCGTGCCCATACCGATTAGCGCTGCCTCATCGCGGAAACGCTGCCGGCAGAGCTGACCGATGTTCAGTTCGTCCCTGACGACACCCATCTCGGTAAAGCGGGCATCGCCGATATGGGAATTGTGCGCCCACACCACCGCCTTGGAGTTGGGGCCGCCGGCGTCCAACAAATGTTCCAAGGTCTCGAACATGTGGGTGTCGCGCAGGTTCCAGGACTCCGCACCGCCATAGTACATGATCCGGTAGTAGTGTTCGGCGGACGCGATCAGCCGAGCATTCTGACTGGCGTCGAGAAAGTCGGTTCCGTCCTGTTTTGCATAATCGAGTTGTCTGGCGAGCAAGTCCCGGCATTGTTCCAGCACGGCTTTCTCGCATTTTTTATAGCCGGCGGTGAGCACCGCACGGCCGTAGGTAGACGGTTCGTGTTGCCAGGGCGTCAGGCAACCATACCGTTCGCGTGCAATCTTGGCTGCCGGGGGATCGACCCGGTCGAGATAGTCGAGGACCGCGCCTATGGACCCGCTCATATTGTAGATGTCCAGGCCGTAGAACCCTGCTTGCTCCGAAGGTTCTAGCTTCTCGTTGCGACGGCGCATCCAGTCAGAGAAGGCCGCGACATCGGTGTTGCGCCACATCCACGTCGGAAACCGCTGGAATGGCGCACCGGCGCCTGTTCGCGGCCGACGATGGCGAACGTAGCGGTCGATCGCCGCCGCATCGGGCCAGTCCGCCTCGACCGCGACGATGGTGAAGCCGTGCCGTTCGATAAGCCTGCGGGTGATCGCCGCGCGCGCCCTGTAGAACTCGGATGTGCCATGGCTTGCTTCGCCAAGCAGAACGACGCGCCGGTCGGCGAACCGGTCGAACAATGCGCCGAAGGCCGGATCGTCGAAATCGGGCAGCGGTTCAGCCGCGGCCGCGATCATATCGGGCAGGCTGATCGGATGCGGATGTCGAAGTGGACGACCGACCTTGGTGACGGTGCCGTTTTCCGACCAACCCTGCTCGCCGATGAGAGGGACGAAGCGCACGCCGCCGAAATCCTCCTCGCTGTAGGTTGCGGCACCTGTCCGGGTGACTTTGAGCAGGCGTTGCAAATCGGGGTCGTCGCCGACCGGAATGACGAGCCTGCCGCCGACATCGAGTTGCTCCTGAAGGGCGAGCGGTGCGCCGGGACCGCTGGCTGTCACCACGATGGCATCGAACGGCGCCGCCTGCGGCCAGCCCTTGGTGCCATCGCCTGTCCGGACCTCGATGTTTCGATAGCCGAGTTTTTCAAACCGCCGTTTCGCCGTTTCTGCCAAACCGGGATGACGCTCCATGGTGTAGACCTGTTCGACGATCCGGCTCATCACAGCGGCGGCGTAACCCGAGCCGGTGCCGATTTCGAGCACGTGGTCACCCGGTTTGACGTCCGCCATTTCGATCATGAATGCGACGATGTAGGGTTGCGATATGGTCTGGCCGTCGGCGATCGGCAGCGGCGTGTCTTCATAAGCAAATTCCTCGAAACCGGGTTCTACGAAGGCCTCGCGTGGAACTTCGCGCATCGCCTGCAGAATTTCACGGTCATGGATGCCACGCCGGCCGACGTGGATATTGACCATTCGATCACGGGCACGAGGAAGATCGAGCATTTTTTAGCTCCCTTTGGTGCAACGCTTCGAGGTTGTCCTTCGCGGTAGCTGCCTTGAACCTGGCCTTCGCGATTCCAGTTTCTAACCGCTGGAGGACTTCAAGGTTCCCGCCTATTTGCGGACAGAGCCGCTCGCTCCAGCGGGATAGCGACCGGTCTCTTGGCCGCTCGGGTCGCGACACTGTCCCGGACGGCGGCAGTCGGGGGTTGCTCAAGCGCAAAGATGCCCCAGTTATCACCAGCGAACCGAAAGCTGGAGATGTCGATGAACGACAAGGCTGCCGCGACGCCGCAGGCTATCGGCCACGAACGGATCGACCTCATGGACCGTTACTGGCGCGCCGCGAATTACATCTCGGTCGGCCAGATCTATCTGCTCGACAATCCGCTGTTGCGCGAACCGTTGAAGGCCGAGCACGTCAAGCCTCGGTTACTTGGCCATTGGGGCACGACGCCGGGCCTGAATTTTCTCTACCTGCATCTGAACCGCGTTATCCGCGAACGCGACCTCGATGTTCTGTTTATCTGCGGCCCGGGCCATGGCGGTCCCGCAATGGTCGCCAACACATGGCTCGAGGGCACCTATAGCGAGATCTATCCCGATATCGGGCAGGGCGAAGACGGCCTCAGGAAACTGTTCCGGCAGTTTTCCTTTCCCGGTGGCGTGCCAAGCCATGCCGCGCCCGAGACGCCAGGCTCCATCCATGAGGGCGGCGAATTGGGATATGCATTGGTTCATGCCTTCGGTGCGGCCTTCGACAATCCGGGTCTGGTGGTTGCCTGCGTCGTTGGTGACGGCGAAGCCGAGACCGGTCCGCTGGCGGCGGCATGGCATTCCAACAAGTTCCTGAACCCAGCGTCGGACGGCGCCGTCCTGCCGATCCTGCATCTAAACGGCTACAAGATCGCCAATCCGACGATCCTCGGCCGCATGGACGATCAGGAATTGCGAGACCTTTTCGCCGGCTATGGCTACGAACCGTTCTTCGTCGAAGGCCACGAGCCGCTTGCCATGCACCGGTCCATGGCCGCGACGCTCGACACGGTGCTCGATCGCATCCGTTCCATTCAGGAGCAGGCACGGGCTCCGGGATGGCATGGTCAACGCCCGAAATGGCCGATGATCGTGCTGCGCAGCCCCAAGGGATGGACCGGGCCGAAAGAGATCGATGGCGAGAAGGTCGAGGGTTTCTGGCGCTCGCATCAAGTGCCGGTATCGAACGCTCGAGGGAATGAGGAGCACCGCAAGATCCTCGAAAACTGGATGCGAAGCTACGAACCGGGAGAGCTGTTCGACGAAAGCGGGCACCTGTTGCCGGAGCTTGCGGCACTTGCCCCGACAGGGACAAGGCGCATGGGCGCAAGCCCGTACGCAAATGGCGGCCTGCTGAAGCGCGATCTGATGCTTCCAGATTGGAAAAGCCTGGCGCTGGAAGTGCCGCGTCCAGGTGGCGTCATTGCCGAGGCGACGCGGATTTGCGGAAGCTATCTTCGCGAGGTGTTCCGCCTCAATGCCGAGGCGCGAAACTTCCGCCTGATGGGGCCGGACGAGACATCCTCCAACCGCCTCGACGACGTGTTCGAGGTCACCGATCGGATCTGGATGGAGCGCATCGAGCCCTATGACGTCCATCTTTCCCGTGATGGTCGCGTCATGGAAGTGCTGAGCGAGCATCTCTGCCAGGGCTGGCTTGAAGGCTATCTGCTCACCGGCCGCCATGGCCTGTTTTCATGCTATGAGGCCTTCATTCATATCGTCGATTCGATGGTCAACCAGCATGCCAAATGGCTGAAGACCTCCGGCGAGCTCGCTTGGCGCAAGCCGATCGCCTCGCTCAATTACCTTTTGACCTCGCATGTCTGGCGGCAGGATCACAATGGTTTCAGCCATCAGGATCCGGGCTTTGCCGATCTGGTCGCCAACAAGAAGGCCGACACGGTAAGGCTCTATTTCCCGCCGGACGCCAACACCCTGTTGTGGATCACCGATCATTGCCTGAGAACCTATAACCGCATCAATGTCATCACCGCCGGCAAGCAGCCGGGACCGCAATGGCTGTCCATTGAAGAAGCCGGAGCGCATTGCAAAGCTGGAGCGGGCATCTGGGAATGGGCCGGCACGGTTGCTCAGCACGAGGAGCCCGATGTGGTCATGGCCTGCGCCGGCGATGTGCCGACCCTGGAAACACTGGCCGCGACAGACATTCTGCGCTCCGCGATCCCCGACCTGAAAATCCGCGTCGTCAATGTTGTCGACCTGATGACATTGCAGTCGAACACGGAGCATCCGCACGGCCTGCCCGACGGGGACTTCGACGCGTTGTTCACGAAAACACGGCCCGTCATCTTCGCCTATCACGGCTATCCCTATCTCATTCATCGCCTGACATACCGCCGCGCCAACCATGACAACATGCATGTGCATGGCTTCCGCGAGGAGGGCACCACGACGACGCCATTCGACATGGTGGTGCTCAATGAACTCGACCGCTACCATCTCGCGCTCGCCGCCATCGAACGCGTGCCGGGACTGGCCGAAAGGGCCGAAGGGCTTGCCGGCGAACTCCACGGCAGGTTGGCGAAGCACAAGGCCTATGTGCGCGAGCACGGCGAAGACATGCCCGAAATCCAGAAATGGAGCTGGCCCGACAAAGCCGCGACAAAGGGGCGCCAATGATGCGTCGGTCGATCCTGGCGCTGAATGCCGGCTCGTCCAGCATCAAGTTCGCGCTTTACGATCTTGTCTCATCACGGGATATGCAACTCGTTTCACGCGGCACGCTGGACCTGGGCGACAAACCCACACTGCGCGCAAAAGCGGCCGACGGAACGGTGCAGTGCGATCGGCCGCTCACCGCCGACAAGCGGCGTGACGCGGCCATAGGCGAGATGCTGAATTGGGTGCAGGGCGAAATTGGGGAAAGAAACCTGATCTGCGCCGGCCATCGCATCGTGCATGGCGGAAGCGAGTTCATCGAACCTGTCCGTCTGACCCCAGACATCATCGACGCCATCGACAAACTTACGCCGCTTGCTCCGCTGCATCAGCCTCGCAGTCTCGCGCCCGTCCGTGCAATAGCCGCCTTGCAACCGGACCTGCCACAGGTTGGCTGTTTCGACACCGCTTTCCACCAGACGATCGATCCGCTCGTGCGGCGCTTTGCCCTTCCGCGCCAGTATGAAGAGCAAGGCTTGCGCCGCTACGGGTTCCACGGTCTCTCCTATGAATACATCGCCGGGCGGCTCAGCGAGATATCGCCAATTTGCGCGGCGAAACACACGATCGTCGCCCATCTCGGCAATGGGGCAAGTCTTTGCGCCCTGCACGGGGGCAAAAGCATCGATACCACGATGGGTTTTTCGGCCCTGGATGGCCTCGTCATGGGCACGCGGTGCGGCGCCATCGATCCCGGCGTGCTGTTGTATTTCCTGCTGGAAAGAGGCATCGCGGCGGAAGAACTGCAGGCGATGCTCTACGAGAAGTCGGGCCTGCTCGGCGTATCCGGTATTTCCGGCGACATGAGGACGCTCGAAGCGAGCAATGATCCTCGCGCGCAAGAGGCGATGGCGCTTTTCGCCTTTCGCGCCGCGAGAGAGGCCGCGGCGCTTGCAAACACGATGGGTGGCCTTGAATGCCTGGTGTTCACCGCCGGCATCGGCGAACGGTCCGCGACCATCCGCAAGGCCATATGCGAAAAATTGACCTGGCTTGGCGTGGTGCTTGAAGATCGCGCCAACAACACCCACGCCGAGATCCTCAGTCGTCCCGAGAGCAAGGTGGAAGTACGCGTGATTGCGACCGATGAGGAAAGTGTCGTTGCACGTCACAGCCGCATGGTGATGCAAGCCTGAACGCTCGCCTCGGCATCGGAAAATCGGCTGTCGGTTCGGCCCGATGAAAGCCCGGGCAAGGGTATTCCCTGTACGAAAATTACCAAGCAAGCGGTCGGGGGAACCAACTGCCCATAGAAATATTGTGCGAGCAATCCCGGCTAACCCCGAGATCGTCGGCCGATGATCAGGCCGACAGCCTTACTTCAGGCATTGGCTCAGGAATCCATGTTTACGGACGACGTTGCGGTGAGGCGCCTGAAAATCCTGGTCGAGCAATATGTCGAGACACGCAAGAAACGCCACGATGTGATCTCTACCGCCAAGGCCGGGACCGCAATTCGAGAGGTGATGCCAAGTTGCCCGGTTTCCGGAAAGGCCTTCGATGATCTGATAGCGGCCTGCGCCATCGAGCATGGCCTCGCTGTGCTCTTCGACAATCCGGGGACATCAGGCACTGAAGTCTGAGGCAGGCGCTTCCGATGCCACCGTCGCGATGAGCAGGAGTTCAGTCGGCATGTCCAGGTACTTTTTCGACCTTCGAGATGAGAGCGGAAGCTTGCAGGAGGATCCCGAGGGCCAGGAATTTTCTGATCTCGCGAGCGCTGAGGAAAACGCGATGGCGTCGGCGAAGGAAATCCTTGCCGAAGAGCTGCTGCATGGCAGGCCGCTGCGTACCGGATTGACCTTCGAGATTTTTGACGAGAACCGCAACCTGGTGCTGCGCTTTCCTTTTGCGCTCGCGGCCGAAAAGGCCGGGGCACCCCCTTAATCCCGAATTGCCTGGCCGATCACCTGCAGGGGCCATACAGGTCGCCTCATGCGGATCCTATCCTTCCGCCTTGAAGTTTCTGGCTTCCTTCTCGACCTTGGGGTTGTCCTTGCCATGCTTTTGCATGAGCTCCTTGGCCTGCTTGGGTGAGACGTCGGTGGTCTCTGCCAAGCGCAATGCCTTCTTGTCCTTGCTTTCGGTCTTCTGCTTCTTGGCCGTCATGGCTCTTGAACTCCCTTGAAGCCTTTTCCGATCGATCTTTGCCGGTGCGAACACCTGAGCATGTCCAGATGAACACTGTCGTTGCCTGGCTTGCTTCGACGACGAGACGTCAACGAGACGATGCCGGTCAGGTTCCGTGCATCGCCTGCTCATGTCCAAACTTGTCACGCCACGCGGCGGTACCGATGGCGGTCGCGGATGAACTCATTGAAGAAGCGGCCTTTTGAGGAAGCTTTGGTGAAAGCGGCATAAGTTGCCGGTGCAACATCCTCATATTCGTAGCGTCTGCCGCTCGGCACAAACCAGACCGACAGGATCCTGGTGGCGGGATCGTATTGCGCATTTCGGATCACGGTCGATGGCATGGTCGCACCCGACAGGTCTGCCCGAATAACCCGTTAGCGATCGTCAGGTTCCGCCGATCCTGGCGTCACGCACCGCGACTACCGGTCGCGCGGGTTGCCGAACTTCGGGTCGCGCTTCCTTGAATATCGGTCGATGCGTGGCAGGCTGTCATCAAACTCGATCCACGGCAGCCTCAGGTCCCAATAGGCATGGGCTTGCGGCCGAAACCCTTCAGGGTTGTCAAAGAAGCCGATCGTCACATAGAACTCGTCCGGCAGGCCTTCGTCGCTATAGCCCATCGAGCTTCCACAGTCTGGGCAGAACGTGCGGGTGACGCCTGGCGTTTGGGAAAAGGCCTTCGGCGTCCCTCTAAGGAGCTGAAATTGCTTCGGCCGGTAACCAACCCAGATCGTCAGCGGACTTCCGATGGCCCGGCGGCAATCGTCGTCGTGATCGTAGCATATCCAGAAAGGCTCTCCGTCCAGGGCTGCGGCGATCCCTCCGCAGAAGCAGGCTCCGGTTTCGCGCCGCATCGTCTGTCCACCCTGTTGCGCCTAAGAGAGAGCGGCCGAGTGGCCGCTCCCGTTCAAGGTGAAGTCCTTGAAATCATGCATCGTGATGCTCGGGCATGCTCTTGAGCTGATCCTTGGTCCAGTTCGTCACCGCGTGAACGTCGCCGTCTTCATCGCGCATGAATTCCAACTGGCTTGCGGGAACGGCCACCGGCTTGGCGCCGATGCCGAGAAAGCCGCCGACATCGATGACGACCTGACTGGCGGCTCCTGAGCCGTGCACATGCGAAACGCTGCCGACTTTGTTGTCGTCTGCGTCGTAAATCGTGGCGTCTTCGAGAATGTCTGGTGTCAGTTCGGTGCTTGTGAGGCGTACGTGGTTGGTGTGATCCATCTTTCGAGACTCCTGTTGGGTGGAATATTTGAACCTCTCAGCCGAGCAATCGTTCCGAACAATTCCGGGGGCGACGGACGGACGACGCAAGGACGCTAGAAGCCTCAACTCAGCCTCCGTCCGAATTGACTCGCAAAGCTCCGTACGGAAGCGTACAAAAGGAAATCGTCAGCAGCACAGTTGGGGCGCTGACGCTTGGGAGTGACCATCGCTCTTGCCCATCACGAGGCATGGTGTTGCACGGCGAAGGAGCCCGAGCATCCCGGTCTGCCAGTGGGCGCGATGACCGCGCTGGCGCGGGATACAGGCGCCACTGAACAACAGATACGCGAAATCATATCGCTCCTCGGGTTCGATCGCGCCTCTATTCTGCGGGAGGCTCGTTTGCTGGCGAAAGATAGTCAGCCAACAAGGCCTTCGAGTCTTCAGCAGTAACTGTCGGTTTCATACCAACGCGCCCGCCCGTCTAGTGCTGCGCGAGACGAAGTCTATGGTTCGTTACCGTCCGCTCGTTCGACGGGCGCGGCCGGCTAAGAGATCCCAGTGCTCTTGCCCAAGGGAAAAGAGTCTCGTGGATTACCAGACACTGCAAGCCAAGAGCGAATTGCTTCGCCGGATGAGCGCGGACGATTTCGCGCGGCTACGTCCGCATCTGGTGAGTGTTTTTCTTGAGTTGCGCGCGCCGCTGGAGACCGCGGGGCAGAAGATCGAAGCCGTCTATTTTCTGGAAAGCGGGCTGGCCTCGGTAGTGGCGAGGACTTCGCCTGCGACCGAAGCCGAAGTCGGAATCATCGGGTTCGAAGGAATGACCGGTTCGGCCCTGGTCATGGGGGACGACCAGGCCAACTTTGATTGTTACGTCCAGTCGACATGCGAGGCTCTCCGGATAGAGGCTGCCCCCTTCGTCGAAGCCCTGGAGGACAGCCCTACATTGCGGTCGTTCCTGTTGCGCTATGTCCAATATTTCCATGTTCAGACAAGCTATACGGCATCGATCAACGCGCGACAGAGCCTGGAAGTTCGACTGGCAAGATGGCTTTTGATGTGCAGCGACCGCACTGTCGGCGACAGGCTTATGATAACCCATGAATTTCTGTCCATCATGCTTGGTGTGAGGCGTCCGGGGGTTACCGTCGGCCTCCAGATGATCGAAAGTTATGGTTATATCCGAGCGCGCCGCGGAGAGATTACGATCCGCGATCGAGACGGTCTCATGACGTTGGCGCGAGATTCTTACGGTCCACCCGAAACCCAGTACCGCCGGCTGGTCGGAGATTTGGGCTCGAAGCATCCCGCGAGGCAGGAGCGGCCTCTCGTTTGAGCGCGCCGGGCCAACAGAGGCTTCTCCGCCACAGAGCCGCCAGCGGACATTTCGAGTGGCCGGCGCGATGATGCCGGTGAGACACCGTTGCCTAAACCCGCGCCGGCCACTGCGGCATGTTTTGGGGATGCCGCGTTGCCAATCTAGTTGCCGACAAGCAACTGGCAACGAAAGCTCACGGTTTGGTAAGAACCGTACGTACATGCACGCAAACTCCCTCGGTCGCGTTCAAGGCATGCTCGCGAAATCCTGAGTTGAATACAGTCCCTCGATAAAATCCGGATTGGCAGGCCCTGTCCGTCGTTGTGGTGACGTCCGCAGGGTGGGTGCAGATTGGCTGGCCAGGTTCCGATATTGCCAGGCGGGCTGGCCTTCACCATCTTAGCTGGGATGGCGACACCCAAATCGAAAACACTCGACTCCGGCTCATCCGGGCTTCAGCACG
Source organism: Mesorhizobium sp. WSM4833 (assembly GCF_055811095.1). Taxonomy (NCBI): domain Bacteria; kingdom Pseudomonadati; phylum Pseudomonadota; class Alphaproteobacteria; order Hyphomicrobiales; family Phyllobacteriaceae; genus Mesorhizobium; species Mesorhizobium sp. WSM4833. The sequence goes on along the minus strand of NZ_JBVVQG010000008.1, from coordinate 345,645 downwards.
ATCTCTTTGGTGCTGCCGACGACCTACCGGAAGGTTTCTTCTATCAGCCCGAGTTGATCACGGCGCAAGAAGAAACGGAACTCGCCCGGCATCTGGAAGGCCTGCCGTTCGAGGCGTTCGATTTCCATGGCCATCTGGCAAACCGGCGCGTCGTCGGTTTTGGCCTGCGTTACGACTACGACAGACGCCAGGTCGTCGAGGCGCCGCCGATCCCTGACTTCCTGCTGTCCCTGCGCGACAAGATCGCAGCGTTGGCAGGCCGGCCCGCCAACGCCTTCGCGCAAGTGTTGATCAACGAATACCGGCCCGGCGCCGGCATCGGCTGGCATCGAGACAAGCCTCATTTCGAAGACGTTGCGGGTGTTTCGTTGCTGGCGCCTTGCAGCTTCCGGCTCCGGCGGAAGAATGGCACCAAATGGGACCGCCGGACCATCGTCGTCGAACCAAGGTCGGCGTATCTCATGACCGGACCATCGCGCATGGAATGGGAGCACAGCATTCCGGCGGTTGACCTGCACCGCTACTCGATCACCTTGAGGACATTGCGCGCCAACTCCGCATGAGCATCGCGCGCCGAGCCGTTCTGTCGCATTGCCAGCGCCATCACGAGTTCTTGAACGCAAAACGGTTCCGGGAACCTCCCAACCACAAGTTGGTTTGGAGGACAGGTACAGCTTCAAAGGTGGAGAATGTCCATGGCCCGTGCCCGATCCGTGTTGGTGGCAGCCAGGCGTCCGTTCCATAAAACGCCGATGGCGGTCGCAAACGCATGTTTCGTCGGCACATTGCTGACCGACGTTGCCTATTGGCGAAGCGCTGAAATGATGTGGGCAGATTTTTCCGCCTGGCTGCTCCTTGCCGGCCTGGTTGTAGGCGTGCTCGCGGTCCTTGCAGCACTTGTCGATTTGTCTACCGGCCGACTTGCCCGTCAAGCCGGGCCTGCATGGCCATATCTCCTTGGCAGCCTCGTCGTGCTCGCCATATCGCTCTTCAACGCACTGGTGCACAGCCGTGATGCCTGGACCTCGGTCGTGCCGACGGGGCTCATCCTGTCCGCCGTCGCCGTGATCGTTATCCTCTTGCTGGGACTGCTGCGATGGAGTTCCGGCCACACTCAAGTGGAGGTGGTCGAATGAATGTCTCCGCCAGACATATCCGGCGTATCGCGAGCCTCGGTCTGCTGTTCGGATCGATTTTGGCGCTGCCCGCATGCAGCGATAACGAACCGGATCCCACCGATCAGGTCGGAGCAAACCCGACGCTGCCTGAACCTATTCAGTACCTGGTGCCGCCCATGCATGTCGCGTCGGTCGTCGGTTGGAAACAAGACGAGAAGCCGACCGTCGCCAAGGGTTTGCAAATCCAGGCCTTTGCCAAGGGCTTGAGGCATCCGCGCTCGCTTTACACATTGCCGAATGGTGACGTTCTGGTGGTCGAATCCGTGGCGCCGCCCGGTGCCGCGATCAAGCGGCCGAAAGACCTGATCATGGGCTGGATCGAGTCGATGGCGACCTCGGGCGGCGGCACCGAAGGAAGCAACCGTATCACCCTGCTGCGGGATACGAACGGCGATGGTCTGCCCGATGTCCAGGAGGTCTTCCTCGATCATCTCAATTCGCCCTTTGGCGTGGCCCTGGTCGGCAACGATCTCTACGTCGCCAACACCGACGCCATCGTGCGTTATCCCTACACGTCGGGCGACACCAAGATCACCGCGCCGGGCGCCGTGCTGACGCCATTGCCCGGCGGACCTATCGATCACCACTGGACAAAGTCTCTCGTGGCCAGCCCCGACGGGTCTCGGCTGTATGTCGGCATCGGATCCAACAGCAACATCACCGAGAACGGCATCCAGGCGGAAAAGGACCGGGCCGCCATCTGGGAAGTCGACAGGGCCACTGGCCGCTATCGTATTTTCGCGAGCGGCCTGCGCAATCCCAACGGGCTGAGTTGGGAGCCGCAGAGCGGCGCGCTGTGGGCTGTGATCAACGAGCGCGACGAGCTCGGTCCTAACCTGGTTCCCGACTACATGACCTCGGTCAAGGACGGCGCGTTCTATGGTTGGCCGTACAGCTACTATGGTCAGCATGTCGACCCGCGCGTGATGCCGCAGCGGCCGGACCTCGTCGCCAAGGCGATCCCTCCCGACTATGCCTTGAGTTCCCACGTCGCACCTCTGGGCTTGACGTTCTACACTGGAACCAACCTGCCGGAGCTCTATCGCAACGGCGCCTTTGTTGGCGAGCATGGTAGCTGGAACCGCAAGAGCTTCAACGGCTACAAGGTCGTTTTCGTGCCGTTCAAAGACGGTCATCCAGATGGCAAGCCGCAGGACGTCGTCACCGGTTTCCTCGGCAAGGACAACAAGGCGCACGGGCGGCCCGTCGGCGTTGCCGTCGACAAATCCGGCGCGCTGCTGATCGCCGACGATGTCGGGAACACGGTCTGGCGCGTAACTTCCACGAGCCAGTAGGCACCTGCATAAACGCTGATCGCTTCACTATCTCGGTGCGAATTCCACCAGCGCCTTGACGAATTCTGCCGGTGCCTCGATCGGCAGGAATTCGCCGCAGTTGGCGATCATGTGACCTTGCAGGTTCTTTGCGCCAGACATCCTCAGACCTTCGAGGTAATCGTCGATCGATCCAAAATCCGCGTCGCCGCGGATATAGAGGATCGGAACTTCGATGCGCGCCGGGGCATTGGCCTCGGCATCCTGCTTGAACGCGCGATACCAATCAAAGCCGGCCTTAAGTGCCTCCGGCCTCGCATAGGCCTGCGTCAACGTCTCCCGCATTTCATTGGTCAATGCTTCGGGACGGCCGGCGAGCAGATCGAAGAAAAAATCGAAGTAGGCGCGTTGATGGCCCGTCACCAGCAACTCCGGTAACTCAGGCACCGCATGAAACGCAAAGTGCCAGATGCCCGGGTTTGCGACTACCTTCGTCCATGGTTGAAGGCCGGGGATAACCGTATTCATCGGCACCGCGCCGACGATGCGACCGCCATGATGGCGAGCAGCAGCGAAGGCAATCATGCCGCCCACATCGAAGCCTGCAACGACGATGGATTTGGCCCCAAGCGCCTCGGCGGCTGAAATCACAATACCGGCAAGAACCTTCTTTTCCGCCGACGGCGGAGTGCCACGCGATTCACCGATCTCCGGAAGATCGAAAGCCAGCGTAAAGTACCGTGTGCCGAGTTCATCGATCACGCCATCATAGATTTTCCTGGAATGGGGCCAGCCGTGCAGAAGGATCAAGGCCGGTCGGCGCGGATCGCCGGCCGTGGATACCGCCAGCTGCATATCGCCTGCTTCGAGGGTCTGGACGAGCATCGTCTATCCATTTTCGGGAACTCAGAAGAAAACGAAGAGCGAACGAATAGGTTGCCCCACCAGTTCAGTCTGCGTCGCTCGCCGCTGTCCGTTCTCCAACGTCTGTGCTCAAGGACCCAGCCCGCTTTCTGAGCCGGCTCGACCGTCACCAAGTGGGAGGAGGGGGCCATCCACCGGCCCTGTTGGTCCGCCTGCGGAACAAGCATTTAACCCTGGCGTTAGAATGCCGGGCGATCCCGCAACGGGCGAATGGGCAGTCGCGAAGTCGTCGCGGCGGTTTGCAATTAGGACAATGCAGGGAGATTCACATGCCGCTTACGGCCTTCGCACTCAATTGCTCGCTCAAAGCTTCGAACGACAGGGAAAAATCCTCCACCGATCGGTTGCTCGCCGATGTCCTGGCGGCGTTGATGCAATACGATGTGAAGGGCGAGATCGTGCGTGCGCTCAGCCACGATATCAAGCCCGGCGTGCTCTCCGACATGGGCGAGGGCGACGATTGGCCGAAACTCAGAAAGAAGATACTGGCGGCCGACATCTTCGTGCTCGGGCTTCCGATTTGGCTTGGCCAGCCCTCGAGTGTGGCCAAGCGCGTCCTGGAGCGGATGGATGCCTTTCTCGAGGAGACGGATGACAGAGGGCGAATGCCGGCAGCAGGAAAGGTGGCCCTGGTGGCCATCGTCGGTAATGAGGACGGTGCGCATCACTGCCACGCGGAATGCTTTCAGGCATTGAACGATGTCGGCTTCACCATCCCGGCCAATGGCGGGGTCTACTGGGTTGGCGAGGCGATGGAGGACGTCAACTATGTCGACCTGCCGGCAACTCCGGAAAAAGTCTCGGGTGCGATCGAAATGGCAGCCTCAAACGCCGCCCATCTCGCTGGATTGCTGAAAGACCAGGGCTATTCGGGCGTCTCGGGATGACCTTTGTTCGCCTAAACAACTTTGAGCGGCCAGACCTTGCAGCGTCGATGAGGTCTCAATTGGGAACAGGAAGGCTTGTAGCGAGTTCATATTCTCATCAGCCGGCGACCGCCGCTCCGTCTACACGGCGCGAAGCCGCAAACAGGAGAGCAAGTCATGGGTCTCGGCACAATTCTTATCATCCTTCTGATTATCGCATTGCTTGGCGGCTTTAGTGGACTTGGTGGCGGGCCATTCTACGGCACCGGCTATTACGGGGGCGGCGGCCTCGGTCTTCTGCTGCTTATAGTCATAATCCTGGTCGTGCTCGGGCGTCTCTAGCCGAGTCCGCCATGCGGTGGCAGATTGTATCACCTGCCGCTTGCGGTTCTCTTCGGAGTTGCTTTGAATCCATAGCAGTCCGGCAATGACGGTCCGCCCTCTGGAGGGCGGACCACTCGTCGGACATATCAGGTCAAAATCAGCACGATCTTGAACGTATCCGGATCAACGATGACGATCCGACCGTCCGCAAGCACGAAATACTCGTAGCTTTCGTAAGCGGGAACGATCTTGACGATACGAGCCGGCAGCCGATGCAGCCTGACCTTGTGCCGCGGAACTTCGACGCCGACGCTGATGTCAAAATTGACATTGGACACAGGCTCGACCTTCGTCTCCCGGATGATCTGAGTGACTTGGGTTTTCTGCTCCACCGTCACGTTGTTGATGGAACCGGTCGACGTCGTATCCTGTGTCGAGGCCTTGCCCTGGGCCTGCTGGTCGGTGGTGGTGCCGGCCTTGCCCTGAGCCTGCTCGTCGGTCTGCATCTTGGTCTTGCCCTGGGCCTGCTGGTCGGTGGTGGTGCCGGTCTTGCCCTGAGCCTGCTCGTCGGTCTGCATCTTGGTCTTGCCCTGGGCCTGCTGGTCGGTAGTGGTGCTGGCCTTGCCCTGAGCCTGCTCGTCAGTCTTCAGCTTGGCTTTGCCCTGGGCCTGCTGGTCGGTGGTGGTGCCGGCCTTGCCCTGAGCCTGCTCATCGGTCTTCAGCTTGGCCTTGCCCTGGGCCTGCTGGTCGGTGGTGCTGGCCTTGCCCTGAGCCTGCTCATCGGTCTTCAGCTTGGCCTTGCCCTGGGCCTGCTGGTCGGTGGTGCTGCCGGCCTTGCCCTGAGCCTGCTCGTCGGTCTTCAGCTTGGCTTTGCCCTGGGCCTGCTCGCCCATCTTGGAGCCGTTCTGGCAGTCAGCCTGCCCGGAAGCGCAGTTGGCGTCTGCGCCAGATTGGCTTTCGGTCTGTTGTGTCTGAGCCACCGCCGTTCCACAGCCGAGCCCGATGGCCAGCATGCTGGTAATGAGAACACGTTTCATGGGAAATCTCCCTGGGTAAGGTTCGTCCCTTCACTGGGTAGAACCAGCACCCAAAAAAAATGTTCCGAGATAGATGCGTGAGTGCTAAAAAACGACCCCGCTTGAGATCATACGATCGCGGGCGGAAGCCGCCGTTAAAGCGACCTTTTCAACCTTGGCGATTGCCCTAGCTGTCTCCGGAGAGGAGACCGACATGGCAATCTATAGTCTGAGAGTGGTCAGCTTCATTTTCGTTGCCCTGGCTTTCGCTCCGGCCGCCGCGCATTTCTTCGCTATGTTCAACAAGATGAAGCTCGACGGGCCAAACTATCTGGCTGCGCAGCGCGCCTATGATGGATGGAGCCTGTTCGGCATCGTGGTGCTGGGAGCATTGCTCTCCACGGCCGCCCTGGCGATCCTGCTCTATCGAGCGAGCGCATCTTTCGGCTTGGTTGTTGTCGCCTTTCTAAGCATCGGCGCCACGCAGTTTGCCTTCTGGACGCTGACCTATCCAATTAATCAGGCGACCCGGAACTGGACTGTCCTCCCTGAAAACTGGGAGCTGCTGCGGCGCCAATGGGAGTATTCGCATGCCATCGCCGCAGGCCTCAACGCCTTGGCGTTGCTGGTGCTTTTCATATCGGCGCTTCGCCCTGCGGTGCGTTGAACGACCACGTCGCCACCAGCACGGCCAGCGGGCAGGAACCACCATGAAGCGGAATCATTGAAACGCCAGATGTTCCAGCGCGGCAGGAAAAATGAAACGGTACTATTTTGATCTTCAAAACGGTGACGGCGCGGTACCCGACGATGACGGGCAGCTGTTCGAATCCCGGGAACAAGCCAGAGCGGAAGCAATTCGTATTTTGCAGGATGTCGCCCAAGACGAAATGCCCGACTGCGATTTCGTCAAGATAACCGTCAAGGTACGCGATGAGATCGGTGCGCAGATGTTTGAGGCGTCGCTTGTTCTGACCTCCGGATGGAGCGTTTGATGTCGCAGTGCTAGCGGCGATACCGCACCGGGATTTGCACGACATTCTCCGATCCAGGCAGATCAAAGGCCATGGCTAGCTGACGTACGGAGGCCATCTCCACGATCAGTTCTTCAATCGAAAGGTCTGGCAGGCCGGTCTTCACCCTCTGCCTCACCCTGGCCGCAAGTTCATGAACCCGCACCGGGACGAAAAGCGGGCTGTCGTCCAGCAGCTTGCTGATTTCGATGACCACATCGGCGTCGATGTCTTTCGGCAATTCCCGCATGAGCGTCACCTCCAATCGAAGCAACAGCCCGCCATGTCGATGCGACGGGCGATCCGGCTTTGAGCGCCGGGCAGTGGATCGGAGAGGGACGTGCTCGGCGCTGGCCGATAGCCTGATTCATAAAACTGCGAGCATAGGTGTGTCACGAAAAAATATCGGTACGAAATTTACCAAGCCGGTCATCCCATGCAATCCACAAGGGCCTTCCCGAAATCCGGCAGCGGCTGTTGCCGACAGAGGAGGAACAAAAAATATGGCCCGGAATTGAGACTGACGAATTGGAGGATCTAGCCATGGACAGCAGGGAAGAAAAGATCAAACGACGGGCCCATGAAATCTGGGAACAAGAGGGCCGGCCGGTAGGCCGCGAGCAGGAGCACTGGGATCGGGCCGTGCAGGAGATCGAAGCTGAGGGTTCGGAGACTGAACGTGGCCCGGTTCTGCCTGACCCGACAGTTGCGGCCGATTCCAATAGCTCGAAGCGTTGATCGGCAATCCCATGGCGTCTTGAGGACCCCGGTCGGGCAACCAAATTGGCGGAACCTCGTTTGCCGGCATCAACCAGAGGAGGTTTCGATGAAGAGGTTCTTTTCATTCCTGGTCTTGGCCGCTGCCCTTGCGCTCGGCGCCTGCGACAACAACACCGAGCCGATGAAAGCCACCGGCAACAAGAACCCACAGGTTGATCAGGCCGCCAGACCAGGCCCCACGACTGGCGGCGACCAGCCAGCTACGGTGCCTCAGAGCAAATGAACTCCGTCTCACATTGCGACACACCTCTGCTGCGCGTCGCCTATCTCGATGGTGGACCGCAGGACGGCGCCCCGGTTATCCTGCTGCATGGCTGGCCCGACGACGCGACGACATACGCTCGTATTTCGCCGATGCTTCATGAAGCTGGCTTCCGGACGTTTTCCCCTTGGTTGCGAGGCTTTGGGCCGACATCGTTCCTGTCGAAAGAAACCATGCGCTCGGGCGAGATTGCCGCGATGGCGCAGGATGTGCTGGATTTTGCAGATGCGCTTGGCATCAGCCGCTTTGCAGTTGTCGGACATGACTGGGGCGCTCGGATATCCTATCTGCTCGCGTCGGTTTTTCCGGACCGCATCAAGTGCTGCGCTGCGCTGTCCCTCGGCTGGCAACCAGGCAAACCAGCAACGCCGACGCCCGAACAGGCGAAAGCATTTTGGTATCAATGGTTCATGGCGACCGCACGGGGCGCCGAGTTCGTACGAAAGAACGGCAAGGAATTCGCCAGGTATCAGTGGGACAGCTGGGGTCCATCAGGCTGGTTCGACGACGCCATTTTCGATGGCGTTGCGAGCTCGTTCGAAAATCCTGACTGGGCGGATGTGACGTTGCATTCCTATCGGGTCCGGTGGGAAGAGGCCGAGCCCGATCCGCGTTATGCCGAACTCGCCCGCCGGCAAGCAACGGTCAAGATCATCACGGTGCCGATCCTGACGCTTCACGGTGGTGACGACCGCGTTGTGTTTGCCCAGTCTTCAGAGGGGCTCGAAGAGCATTTCACCGCGTTCTACAGGCGGGTGGTGCTGGATGGCATCGGACACTTCCCGACGCGTGAGGCTTCTGATCAGGTTTCGCGAATGTTGGCTGCGTTTCTCGATAGCCATGGCACGCGCTGAAGGAGGGGCGCCATCGACCCCATAGTAAAGACCGGAACCTGACGCATCGCCGCGCATTTCGTCTCCATGCATGACGAACCGAAATGCGGTCTCGCAATCAATCGGCAGCCAGGGAGAATTTGGATGCAAGCTTCAGGCGCAATCTCAAGACACCATGCTGGCCAGTTGGCCATAGAACCGTTTGCGGGCACGGTGACGGTACGATTTTCCGACGCCATAGTCGCTGCCACGGAACGGGCGAAAGTGCTTCAGGAAGAAGGACATGAGCCCGTGTTCTATATCCCTTTCGAAGACATCTATTTTGACCTTTTCGAAAAAACGAACACCACCAGCCGCTCCCCTTTGAAAGGTACCGCGAGCTACTGGCGCGTCCATGCCGTGGGCAGCTCGGCTGACGATTTCATGTGGGCGTACGAGACGCCTGAAACCGCGGCGCGGGCCATTGCACGTCATGGTGCATTCGATCCGGAAAAGGCGCGCATCGATGTCGAGCCCGCGGAGGACAGAAGGCATACGCCCCACGTCACGGAGTAGATTGCCCGTTCTCATCGGCGCGAGCTGAAATTCAAGGCAGCTGCTAACCGCGTGGAAACTCTTCATCAAGGATGCGTAGTGCCTCCTCGTATCTGACGGTTGATGCCCCGGCCTGTCGTGCCTGCCAGATATTGTCCGCCAGATCCGCGCGCTTCACCGGCAGCGCCAATGGATTCGATGCCGCTCGTCGCACGAACGCGAAGTAATCCTCGCCGTCCCTGCGCGACATGGCATCGACGGCCGACGCGATCGTCGGGCCAAAACCGGCCTCTTCCAACCTGGTCCGGTCCCAGCCTTCGCCCTTTTCCAGGACGTCATGGAGATAGGCGACGACCTTCTGATCCTTGGTTTCGACCGCGTCAACGACACGCCGACAGTGCTCGATATAAGGTCGCCCGGTCTTGTCGCGCTGTGCCGCGTGGACCTCTTCGGCAATCTTGGCCGCCCGGTAAAACATGCTCATCAGGCTTCCCCTTCAGACATGGTTTCACCATCGCTCCTCGGTGTCGTGGTGCGGCAGGTCCATTCCGCAGCAAACCCAGCCAAGTCGCTGCCTCGATCCATAATTGTAGCGCGGCTCCAGGCGAGCCGGATCGTCGAACGTTCCGACATGAAGCGCGATCTCTCCCGGCGATGCGTCATAGGCGAGGCTGAGCGGCGATCCGCAGGCGGAGCAAAACCCCCTGCAGGCAATCGGCGAAGACCTGCGATAGGTCGGCGTCGCATCGGTCCAGGTCACGCTTTGGGAAGGTACCCAGGCCAGAACCGCGAACGCACTGCCGGTCGCTCGCCGGCACATATCACAATGGCAGTAATGCACTCTCGGTTCGCTTCCAACGCGGAAGCGGATCGTGCCGCAGAGACATCCTCCGCTCAGTTCCATTTTGGCGCCCCGGTTGACTTGCGGCTCCAACGCCTCTCGCGCGGTCTCATGCGAGCACCTCCATTCATCACAGCGAAAACGCCGGTCATTTGCGTCGGTTCCTGTTGGCTATCTCAGGAACCAGTGCTTGCGCGCGGCGTTGCGTGTCTTTGCTGGCAAAATGAGGAGTCAGGGAATGCTTGGCCGGTCGGAGACGCACTGATGTCGATGCCGGGGCTGGCATACGGTCCCTGGGCGATCGATGCATGCATGTCTGCGTGGACATGCAGCGGCTGTTTGCCGAGCCGTCTCAATGGGCAACACCCTGGATCACCCGGGTTCTCCCGCAGATCGAGACGCTGGTCGAAAGACGCGCGCCGCAGACGGTCTTTACACGCTTCCTGCCAGCCAAGAAGCCGGGGCAGGGCGTCGGCACCTGGAAGCGCTATTATGAGCGCTGGGCTTCACAGACGATCGAGACGATCGGGCCTGAAATGACCGAACTGTTGCCGTCTTTAGCCGGCTACTGCCCGCCAGCGGCGATCATCGACAAGCACATCTACTCGCCCTGGTTCGAAGGGCGCCTCAGAGCCTTCCTGGTGGAGCGCGGCATCGATACGCTCGTCATCACCGGTGGCGAAACGGATGTTTGCGTTCTGGCCACGGTGCTCGGAGCCATCGATTTCGGCTATCGCGTGGTTCTCGTCACGGACGCGCTATGCAGTTCTTCCGATGCAACCCACGACGCACTGCTGACCGTTTACCACCAACGTTTCGCGCAGCAGGTCGAGACGGTTGAGATGGAAACGGTTCTCTCGAACTGGACTTGACGTTCGCCAACTCGGCTCGGCGGAAAGTGTCCATGCTTCCTTGCGCGGTTTGGCTGCCTATCTGTTAAGAGAATAACGGACACCAGAACGGATAGCAGACGTGACGCAACGATCGGGAAGTGCTGATCTTCCACTCCATGGCGGGCGCGTGCCAAAATGGCTCGGCGACCGCATGACGCGTCTTGGCGCCGTGATGTGCGAAGCGATCATTCATCACTATGGTCGAGACGAACTGCTGCGGCGGCTGGCGCATCCGTTCTGGTTCCAGTCCTTTGGTGCTGTCATGGGCATGGATTGGCACTCGTCGGGGATCACGACCAGCGTCGTGGGCGCTTTGAAGCGTGGCCTCACGCCGCTTTCCGGCGAGCTCGGCATTCATGTCTGCGGTGGTCGCGGCGCGCATTCGCGAAAAACCCCGCATGAACTCGAAGCCATCGGCCAACGCGTCGGCTTTGACGGAGCGGGCCTGGCCACCGTCAGCCGTCTTGTCGCCAAGGTCGACAGCGCCGCAGTCCAGGACGGTTTCGATCTTTACCTGCATGGTTTCATCGTCACCGATGACGGTCGCTGGGTCGTGGTGCAGCAAGGCATGAACGGTGACAGCAAGGTGGCGCGCCGCTACCATTGGCTCTCCGAGGGGCTCAAGAGTTTTGTCGACCAGCCGCATGCCGCCATCGAGGGCATCAATCAAGGCGAGATCGTCAACCTGACCGACAGGCGCGCCGACGCGTCGCGCCAAGGGCAACTGAACCTTTTGCAGGAGCTCGGACCCGATCGCATCCTGGGCGAGCTTGCGGCATTGGAGCGTTGCGCGGAGCCGAGGCGCCGGCAGGAACCGGAGCAGCCGCTGCTGCCGCATTTGGTCATGCCGGCCCATCATGACGTTCGCGAAAGCGATGTCGTCATGCATCGTCTTCACGGCAATATCGCCGCCGCCGCGGACCGCGGTCCCACCGATTTCGCCGAGCTCCTTCTGGTCCCCGGCGTCGGCGCGCGCACGGTGCGCGCGCTGGCCCTCGTTGCCGAGGTGGTGCATGGCGCGCCTTGCCGCTTTTCCGATCCCGGCCGCTTCTCGCTGGCGCATGGCGGCAAGGACAGGCATCCATTTCCAGTGCCGCTGAAGGTCTATGATGAGACGATCGGGGTTCTGAAGTCGGCCGTGCAAAAGGCAAAGCTCGGTCGCGATGAGGAAATCGGTGCCTTGAGGCGGCTCGACGATCAGTCGCGGCAAGTCGAACGATACGCAACCGGCCCCAGCCTGAAGGAAATTGTCGCGGGAGAATTCGACCAGTCGCATCTGCTTGGCGGGCGCAGCGTGTTCGGGTGGGAAGCGGCCCCGGACACAGCACCTGCTGAGCGGAGCAAGAAGGCCTGAGAACGAGCTAGAGCGGCTGGAGATCAATCGTCCAGATCGATGAGCGCGACACCGAGATCCGGGCGCTTGCTGCGGCGCAGATGGCCGGGCGCTTCCACCAGGGTGATTTCGAGCGTTGGCCGAACGATGCCGTCAAGCAGATGTCCACCCCGGGTGGTGCCATCGCTCAATCCCAGCACCGCATGGACGTGCAGGCTGGGCTTATCGTCATCGCCCAGTGCGACATCGCCGATCGCGCTCAGAACCTCGCACTGTTCGTCGATAGGGATTTTGCGGTAGGTCTTCGCGTCCGGATCAAACCAGCCCACGGTGGCTTTTTCGAAAGCCCCTATGGCGGTCAGGGACGCGCTGCCGATCTTCTGGTCGACCGCGAAGGCGGTCAGTGCCGCGAACGCTTCTTCGCCTGGGTCGAGCACCAGGACAAACGTCCTTTGTCCGCCGATCTCATTGACGAGCTGCGATTTCATCCCTGTCCTTCCATCGTTCGGCCCCATTGAGCGCCGCCGTCAGATCAATGGGCGCGGTGTTCCGCATTGCGCTTGCGAGTCGCTGCAGCTTTCTTTGCCGATTCCGATCGGCTTGCGGCAGACCGTGATGCCGATGCCTTGCCGCCGCTTTTGCCGCCTTTGTGCGCCGCCGGATGGCCCGTGTGTTTGCCGCGGCCCGAACCGCCTTCCTTCTTGCCACCGCCATCGTCCTTGTTGACGGTTGCCCATGCGCGCCGCTCTGCCTCCTTGTCGGAAACCCCGCGCTTCTCATAACCTTCGGCAATGTGGTCGGCTTTACGCTCCTGCTTGTCAGTGTACTTCGATTTGTCGCCTCGTGGCATGGCCAGCTCCTCCTGTTGAACAAGGGCTGAACGTCGACTCGACGCGCTGGTTCCAACGGAAGTTCGCGAAGCCGAAGCCGCATGGCGGGGCAGCGCCATACACCGCCGCGGCGCGAGCTAACGCTTTTCGGGCCGGGGAGAGCGCAGCAGCAAGGCGAGGGGAACGAGCAGTGCGGTCGCTACCGCGCAATACCGAAAGACATCGATATAGGCGAGTAATGAGGCCTGCCGCGCTATCAACTGTCCTATCCAGCCGAGCGCCTGCTGTTTTGCGTCGATCATCGGCGAGCCTTGAGCCACGAAGTGCTCGGTCGCCTGACGCAGAACCTGCTGGTAGGCCGGTGACGACTGTGCCGTGTGGCCGACGAGGTCCGCCTGATGGATTTGCGCGTTCTGGGCTATCACTGTGTTGGACAGCGACACGCCGATGCTTCCGCCGATGTTGCGGGCAACGTTGATGAGTGCCGACGCCTGGTTCGTCTGCTGCGGAGCAAGACCGACGTAAGCCGCCGTCGAGATGGGGATGAACAGGAACGGTAAACCGATCATCAGGAAGATGCGCGCGAAGGCAAAGAAGCCGAAACTGACGTCCGGGGTGAGCGATGTCATATGCCAGAGCGCGACAGCGACGACGGACATGCCTGCCATGATCAGGTATTTGGGCTGGACGATGGCGCCGGCAAATCCGGAAATCGGCATAAGCATCAACATTGCGATGCCACCTGGCATCATCGACAGGCCCGACAGGGTCGCCGTATAGTTGAAGGCGGTCTGCTGCAGTTGCGGCATCAACTGGGTGGTGCTGAACAGCACGGCGCCCACTGCCATCATCACCAGGAACGATGTGCCGAACTGACGGCTGAACAGCAGTCGGACGTCGACGATCGGATCGCGGTGACTGAACTCCCACGGGATCAGCAGCAGGAATGAGACCGCCGAAATCGCCGCGAAGGTCACGATGAAACCTGATGCGAACCAGTCGTTGCGCTGGCCCTCATCGAGAAAGATCTCCAGGCAGCCAAGTGCCGTGGCGACCAGGATGAAACCGACCCAGTCTATTCTGAGGCCGCCCTTCAACCGTTCCTGCCGTTCGCGCTCGAGCACATCAGGCTCGACCACCAGCCACTGCACCAAGGCAAGCGACATGATGCCGAACGGGACATTGATGAAGAATATCCAGTGCCAGGAGAAATGGTCGGTCAGCCAACCGCCGATGGTCGGCCCGACTGTCGGTGCGACGATGACGGCAATGCCGTAAAGAGCAAATGCCTGGGAGCGTTTTTCGGGTGGAAAGGTGTCGGCGAGAATGGATTGTTCGCTGGGTGCCATGCCGCCGCCCCCGAGGCCTTGCAGGATCCTGAAGACGATGAGCATTTCCAGATTGGGCGCCAGGCCGCACAGCAGCGACGCTATGGTGAAGATCGCCACGCAAAGCATGTAGTAACGCTTGCGGCCGATGACGCTGGCCAACCAGCCGCTAACCGGGATGATCACGGAATTCGCGACCAGATAGGTGGTGATCACCCAGGTGCTTTCGTCCATCCCGGCCGCGAGGCTGCCGGCGATGTTGCGCAGCGCCACGTTGGCGATCGAGGTGTCGAGCACCAGCATGAAGGTGGCGATCGAGACGACGACTGCGATCAGCCACGGATTGCGCCCGCCGGCGGCGGACCGGGTTTCGCTCCGTTCACCAGCCATTTCGACGGCGCTCATCTCACCTTGACTGTCGGCACCACCGACAGGCCTGGACCCAGCAGCACGCCCGGCGGTCGGTCGAAGACGATCTTCACGGGCACGCGCTGCACCACCTTGACGAAGTTGCCGGTGGCATTCTCGGCCGGCAGCAGGCTGAAGGCGGTGCCACTGCCCGCCTGGATGCTGTCGACGCGGCCGTGGAAGTTCTTTTCGGGATAGGCGTCGATATCGATGTCGACGGGCTGTCCCGGCCGCATCAGATCAAGCTGGGTCTCCTTGAAATTAGCCTTCACCCAGACCTCGTCGGGAACGAACATCATCAGCACCTGACCAGGCTGGGCGTAGGTGCCCTTGGCGGCCGTGATACTGGTGGCGCGACCGGCGACAGGCGCGGTTATGATGGTGCGCGACAGCATGGTGCGGGCCTGCTCCTGGCTGGCCTTGGCTTGATTGAGCTTTGCTTGCGCGCTCTTGGTCTGTGCCTGCAGAACAGTGACCTGGCTTTTCGCGGCAGCGACGTTTGCTCCGGCGCTGTCGAGGGCGGCCTGGTCCTGGCGCAGGGTAGAAGCGGCCTGTTCCGCCTGCTGTTGGGTGGAGGTTCCCTTGGCCAGCAGCTCACGGTTGCGCTTGTCCTCCGCTTTGGCAAACTCGAGCGCGGCCTGGGCCTGCGCCACCTGCTTCTGTGCCGCATCGATCTTGGCGTTTTGTGCTTCGATCTGTGCGCCGACATCGACGATCTCGGCCTGCGCCGAGGCCACACCGGCGTCGGCTTCCGCCAGGCTTGCCTGATAGTCGCTGTCGTCGATGCGCAAGAGCACGTCGCCGGCTTTCACAGACTGGTTGTCGGTGACCGCGACATCGGTGATACGACCCGATATCTCGGCACCGATCGTCACCGTGCGGGCGTCGATGAAAGCATCGTCGGTCGATTCATACTGACGCGCGTCCAGCCACCACAAGACCAGCCCTACGGCAATCAGCAGCACTGCGAGCAGGATGGCGATGGATATGTAAGGGTGCCGCCGAGGGAAGCTCAGCAGGCTGGGCTTTGGTTCTCCGGCCTGCTTGTCCTGCTTGTGCTCCTGACCGTCGGCCTGACCGGCGTCTTTCCGGTGTTTTGGCGACGCCTCTGAGGTGGCCCTGCGTGGCGCGGCGTGCGTGTCGCCGGTTTCAGGTTCTTCGGTTTGGGTTTTCGCGTCCACGGGAGAACTCCCAGGAGTTTTGACGTGGCCAGTCAACGACAACTGGTCGTAAAAGGTTCCTGGCGACCGGGCACGGTTTCGCGCCTGGCGGAATTGGTTCAGCCGATTGCCAACCTGACCGCGATGGCCAGGATCACAATACCGACCAAGCCGGCTATGAAGATAACCCGACGCGTGCGCGTTCGCAGGATGATCTCGCCCTGTCTCGCCTGCTCCGCAGAGAACACAGGTCCATTGTCATCGTCCTTGTCATGCCGACCATCGCTCATGATCGCCTCCTTCCGGCCCTTGGCACACACCGGCTCTTGGCACACAACCATCGCTCGACAGGTGAGGTTCCGGTTACATCGATCCCGCCCGCAGAAAAAAAGGATCACAGGCTCGTGAGGAGGGAACTTTGTCCTCCGCGACTGGTTTGGGCCGCTTGAGACCCAGCCAGCCCGGAGCCAGCCATGTCCGATGCCAAGATGTCCAGTGGCCTGAGCAGACGCATGTTCATGACGGCCTCTGTTTCGGCGGCGGCGGCGATGCCGCTTGTGAATTCCCCGACGAGAGCTGCCCAGCCAGCGTCCGAAAAGCCAGCCGAACCGCGCGACTTGTCGGCGGTTTCAATGCGTATCAACAAACAGACCTACAATCTCGCGCTCGACAATCGAACCAGCCTGCTTGACGCTCTGCGCGACCACGTCGGCCTGACCGGCACCAAGAAAGGTTGCGATCACGGTCAGTGCGGCGCCTGCACGGTTCTGATCGATGGAAAGCGGGTACTGTCCTGCTTGAGCTTTGCCGTCATGAACCAGGGGCGGGAGATCACAACGGTGGAAGGCCTGGCCTCGACGGACGGGGAACTGCATCCGGTCCAGCAGGCCTTCGTCGACCACGATGCCTTTCAATGCGGCTATTGCACACCGGGTCAGATCATGTCCGCCATCGGTTGCATCAACGAAGGCCATGCTGGATCGGAAGATGACATTCGCGAATATATGAGCGGCAATCTATGTCGCTGTGCGGCGTATCCCAACATCGTTGCGGCGATCGTCCAGGCGCGCGACGAGATCAGGAGGGCTTAGGATGCGCCCCTTCGTTTATGAAAGACCAACCAGCGTCTCCGCTGCAATCGCCATGGCATCCCGTGTCGATGCCGTGCGCGTTCCGCCAACCGGCGCCGACACGCAATTCATCGCCGGCGGCACCAATCTGGCCGACTACATGAAGCTCGGTGTCACGCGGCCGGACCGACTGCTTGACCTCAACACTCTTGCCGAGCCAGCCTTGCGGCAGATCAGGATAAACGATGACACGATCCGGTTTGGTGCACTGGTCCGCATGGGTGAAGCAGCCGACAACGATGACGTCCGGCGGCGTTGCCCGGCCCTTGCCGACAGCCTGAAATTCGCCGCCAGCGGTCAGCTTCGCAACATGGCGAGCCTGGGCGGCAATGTGCTGCAACGTACGCGCTGCGAGTATTTTCGAGAGATTTCCTGGCCGTGCAACAAGCGCGAACCCGGCTCCGGTTGCGCTGCGATGGAAGGGTCCAATCGCCAGCACGCCGTGCTGGGTACGAGCGATGCCTGCATCGCCACGTATCACGGCGATTTCGCGCAGGCGCTGGTTGCGCTCGATGCCACCGTCGAGATCGAAGGTCCGCGGGGAAGGCGCACGCTTGCATTTGCCAAGCTGCACAAACGGCCGGGCGACACGCCCGACATCGAGACGGATCTCGCCGCCGACGAGCTCATAACCGCCATCGAAGTGCGGCTCGAACGGTGGAGCAGCCGGTCGCGCTATCTGAAGATTCGCGATCGCGAATCCTACGCGTTTGCGTTGGCGTCCGCGGCTGTTGCGCTCGACATGGATGGCGAGACGGTAAGGAGTGCGCGCATTGCGCTTGGTGGTGTGGCGACGGTGCCGTGGCGGGCGCGCGAAGCAGAGGACGCGCTACAGGGCAAAGTGCTTGACGAAGCCGCGGCGCAAGAGGCTGCCGAGGCTGCCTTCGCCGATGCCAGACCGCGCGAGCATAACGCATTCAAGATACCGCTCGGCAAGCGCACGCTGGTGCGGGCGCTGCTCGAAACCCGGGATATGAAGGGCTGAGCCATGAACCAAGCTGCACCCGCCCCCAGGGAAAACCAGGGCGATCCGGTTGTCCGCATTGACGCCCGGCTAAAAGTTACCGGACAGGCCGGCTATCCCGCCGACATCGTCACGGCCAACGTCGCCTACGGTGCCCTTGCCACCAGCAGCATTGCCCGGGGCAAGGTTTCGGGACTTCACACGAAAGACGCCCGGGCCGTACCCGGTGTGCTGGACATCGTCACCTATGACGATATGGACAAGACCGACACGCCGAAATTCGGCAACACCGGCGCAAGTTCGATCGGGCCTTTGCACGACAAGACGGTTTTTCACGACGGTCAGATCATCGCTCTGGTGGTTGCCGAGACCTTCGAGGCGGCGGAGGAAGCCGCAATGTTGATCCGCGCCGACTATGAGGACCAACGGCCCGCCGCCAGCTTTGATTCCAAGGGCGTGAAGATGGAGCCGGCTGCCGGCAAAAACCCTATGTTCAAGGAGGATGCGAAGGCCGGTGATTTCGATGCCGCCTGGGCGGATGCGACGGTAAAGATCGACGAAAAATATTCGACGCCGACCCAGCATCACAATCCGATCGAACTGTTTTCGACCACCGCAATATGGCAAGGCGACCAGTTGACCATACACGAGCCCAGCCAGAACGTTACCGGCTGGAAGGTGGAACTGGCACGCCAGCTGAAGCTCGATCCGGCCAATGTGCGGATCGTCAGTCCCTATATCGGCGGCGCCTTCGGCTCCAAGGGGCCGATGACGGCACGCACCGCTATCGTTGCCGTCGCGGCGCGACGCATTGGCCGCCCGGTTCGCTGCGTCGTCAATCGCATGCAAGCCTTCGGTACGCAGACCTATCGCGCCGAAACGCGGCATCGGATCCGCATGGGCGCCGGCAAGGACGGCCGCATCACGGCGTTCGGACATGAGGCCTGGGAGGTGACGTCACGCCCTGACCCTTATGTCGTCGGCGGCACGTCCGCCACCGCGCGCATGTACAATTACGGCGCCGTTCTGACGCATGTTTCGCTGGTTCATGCCGACCGCAACACGCCTGGCTACATGCGATCGCCGCCGGAGACGCCTTATGTCTACGCGCTGGAAAACGCCATGGACGAAATGGCCGTGGCCCTCGGCATGGATCCTGTCGAGTTTCGTCGCATCAATGAACCGGAGAAGGAGCCCATCGGAGGCAAGCCATTTTCCAGCCGCTCACTCATCAAGTGCTACGACCAGGCGTCGGAGGCCTTTGGCTGGTCGAAGCGCGATCCCAAGGTCGGCTCGATGCGCGACGGCGACTGGCTGGTCGGGATGGGCTGTGCGACGGCGATCTATCCGACTGCCGCCGCGCCCTGCGCGGCCCGGGTTCGTCTCACCGCCGACGGCGAGGTTCGAGTCCAGTGCGGCTCGCATGAAATCGGCACCGGCGTTCGCACCATCGCCGGCCAGATGGCGGCCGAAAGACTGGGGGTCGGCATGGACAAGATCAGCGTCGAGATGGGCGACAGTGCCTTGCCGCCGGCTCCCGTGTCGGGCGGATCGATCTCGACCGCCAGTGTCTGCTCGGCGGTCATGAAAGCCTGCGACGCGATACGCGGAAAGCTGTTCGCCGCCGCTGCGGGCAGGGGGGCTCCGCTGGCCGGTTCGGGCAATGCGAAGCTGGACTTGAAGGACGAAGAGGTCGTCACCGAGACCGGCAAATCCGCAAAGCTGGCTGATGTCTTCAAGGCTATGCAAGTCGGCGCCATCGAGGAATATGCCGAGTTTGCGCCGAAGGGTTCTTCGCCTGAAGCCCTCAGCAAACTCTATGCCGGACAGTCGGAATTTCATGGTGGAGAGAACGACGAAGATTCGGTCAAATATGCCTTTGGCGCCGAGTTCGTCGAAGTGCGCATCAACAGCTATACACGCGAAATCCGGGCCCCGCGCATCGTCGGGGCCTTCGCCGCCGGGCGCATCATGAACACGCGCACCGCGCGCAGCCAGCTGATGGGTGGCATGATCTGGGGCATCGGCCAGGCGTTGCACGAGGCGACGGAAATCGATCAGCGACACGCGCGCTACGTCAACCGCGACCTGCAGGACTATCTCGTGCCGGTCAACGCCGACATCAAACAGGTCGACGTTATCCTGGTCCCCGAAATCGACCATCAGGTCAACCCTGCCGGCGCCAAGGGCTTGGGCGAACTCGGCAATGTCGGAACGGCTGCTGCCGTGGCGAGTGCCGTCTATCATGCCACCGGCAAGCGCATTCGCGATCTGCCGATCAGAATAGACGATTTGATAGGCTGACGATCAAGAGTTCTGGACGAAGCATGGAACTCGTAACCCATAAGAAATTCAAAAACGGAAGGTTGATGCCGTGGGGAAAAGGCACGGTCGTCTCCGGAGCAAGGGGATTTGTCTACCTTTGCGGAAATACGGCAACCGCCGAAAATTATGATCCGACCGGAAAGAGAGGAGGGGGATTCACTGGCGATGCTGCGGCACAGTGGCGCGCAATTCTGGCGAACATCAAATCAGATCTGGAAGAACTCGGCAGCGCGCTCGACTATCTCATCCGGCTGACCTTCTTCATCAAGGGGCCATTTCCCGATGGCGGCGTTCTGAGTTCACCCAATTTTCGTCTCGACGTACTGGACGAGTTCTTTGCCGAGCATTGCCCGAAGCACTGCAGCTATAACAACCCGCCGCCTTCGGAGGTCATCGGAGTTGCAGCACTTGCGCAAGCCGACATCGTCGTTGAAATTGTCGCGGTGGCGGCGTTGCCTGACTGAAGAATTTCGCATGCAGCGCTGGCTTGATTGCCTTGGCTCTCGCGTGTCACTCCGGGGCTGTGGCGGGAGCCGTGTAACGGCGGCGCACGGCATCAAGCACCCGCTTGCGGCTCTCCTCCGCCGACAGGGTCTTGTCCTCTTCCGCCTCGGCGGTTTCGCGCGCCAGGTCCTTGTCCCTGATCTGATGTCGAAACCATTTGGAATAGTCGCCGGTGCGCAAATGAAACTCCCAGGTCTTATCATCTATGCCCTCGGCGATCTGAGCGAAGATCATCAGATTGTGAGCCCTGAGATTCATCGCATTCTCAGGGCCATGGAAATAGAAGCTGCCGGCTTCGTCGAGCTGGCCTTCGGCATATTTCCGGCTGTGCCGCTTGAGTGACTGACGTGGTTCGACCACTTTGACCGTCTTGACTTTTTTGCCTGCCTGCGGCCGCCAGAACAGCACGCGCGCACCTTTCGGGCTGGGGATGACCTTCGGCGGCTCAATGCCGGTTTCACGGCAGAAGACCTTCACGACGTCCTTTGCCTTGGGGCCAAGCGCAATGATGGCTGTCACCAGGCGCAAGGCGTCTGTCGAGATCGCCTCGGGGTGAACGGTGATCAGGATTGTGCCAGGCAATTCCAATGACAGAACCGCCCGCGTATCGTCGCGCCGCTTGGGCAGAAGATGATGCGCTTCATCGAT
Source organism: Mesorhizobium sp. WSM4833 (assembly GCF_055811095.1). NCBI lineage: Bacteria > Pseudomonadati > Pseudomonadota > Alphaproteobacteria > Hyphomicrobiales > Phyllobacteriaceae > Mesorhizobium > Mesorhizobium sp. WSM4833. The sequence continues at coordinate 324,277 of NZ_JBVVQG010000008.1, read as the reverse complement.
CACGAGCCAGTGCGGTCTCGCGGTGCGCCGGCGGAAACTGCTGAGGCCAGGCAGCAGGTCGGCAAAGAAATCCGGCCTCTCGTCGACCCGCAGGGCCAGTCCATTGACGACTATGTTGCTGTCGGCCTTGGCGATCAGATCCAGCACTTGCGCCTTTGTCGGCGCGCTTGAGCCGTCTCCCAGGCGAACGGCGCCTTCGAGGCCATCATAGTCGCCTTCGGGATCGAAGACACAAAACTGAAAGCCGCTTTCGACGAAGCGCTCGGTCAGCGCGGTGGCCAAGGTGGATTTACCGATACCGGAACTCCCGGCAATGAGGATCGTGTCGCTCGGCGACAGGTAGGTATCGTCGCCGCCAGATGATCCAAGAACGATGCCGTCATGGCGCTTCGGCACTATCGCGTGATCACGCTTTATCAGCTTTGCGATCAGTTGCTCCACGCCTTTGCCTCGGGCGCCAGGCATGATCAGGTTGGCTGTATCCTTGACCGCCGGAATTGCATTGTCGACGGCGACGCTGCAGCCACAGGCTTGCAGGAACGCATGATCGTTCTCGGCGTCGCCGACGCCGACGACGTTGTGCGGCGAAAGTCGAAGGTCCTGAAGGGCCGCGGCGAGCCCGGTGGCTTTGTTGATGCCGCTCGGCAGGATCATCACCGCGCCCTTGTTGAAGATGATTTCCAGTTCGAGACCCATCTTCTTGATGACCTCAAGCACGGTCGCTTGATGCGGTTCCCAGGTCGCGACGATCGATCGTCCGACCGAAAGCGGCTTGACGCCCTGCCTCTTCAACCTGGCGACGAATTTGGGCTCGGGCGGCGGGGCGATCACCCGCTCTTCCTCGCTGGCCGGCGTGTAGATCATCGCGCCATTCTCAGCGACGACCTTGTCGAAGAGGCTAAGCTCGGGAAAGACGCCCTTGAGATCGGGCAGTTCACGCCCGGTGACGAGAACCAGCTTGCGGCCGCTTTTCTTGAACCGCTCAAGCGCAGTGAGCGTTTTCTTGGCGACGACCCCATCATGAGCCAGCGTGCCGTCATAGTCAGTCGCCAATGCAATGAAATACATTCCGCCAACCCTTCTCGGTTCCGATTGCTCTGCGGCTAGAACGTGTGATCGAGACAAAGGCTCCCCGCCGACCGGATCGAGGTCTTGGAGAAGGGGGAACGGTCCGCCCTCGGAAATCAGGAACTCCTTCGGTGCCGGCACGTTGACCAGAGAAGCCGGGAACCGTCCCGGTCTTTGTTGGCGGCGCAAACCCCGTCGCCAAAATCCACACCAAGCGCAATGAAAGGTAAGGCCATGGGCTTCTTTTCGAAGGACATCAAGACACTCGACGATCTCTTCGTGCACACGCTGCGCGACATCTATTACGCCGAAAAGCAGATCGAGAAAGCGCTGCCGAAGATGATCGACAAGGCAACCGACCCGCAATTGAAAGCCGGATTTGAAAAACACCTCGATCAGACGAGAGGCCATGTCGAGCGCGTCGAACAGGTGTTTGAGTTGCATGGCGTCAAGGCCAAGGAGGTCAACTGTCCGGCAATCGACGGCATTCTCGAGGAGGCCGACGATGTGAGCGGTGACGTCGATGACAAGGAGGTTCTCGACGCGGCGCTGATTGCTTCGGCGCAGGCCGTCGAACACTACGAGATGACGCGCTACGGCACACTCATCGCCTGGGCCAAGCAGCTTGGCCGCACCGACTGCGCCAATGTGCTGGCCAAGAATCTCAAGGAAGAACAGGCGACAGATCGCAAGCTAACCGAAATGGCGGAAAGCAAGATCAACCTGCAGGCAGCCGAATAAGGCTGCAATCCGGCCGGCTGGTAACTCGGCCGGCCGGATTGCCGGTAGGTTCCATCCCGTCAGCGAGACGGGTCGACGCCCAGTGCCGCTGATTGCTTGCGCAGCGCCTCACCGTCATCCTGCGGCACATGCCGAGCAGACCCTGCGGTTTCCGTGTAGATGCGATACGCTACACAAGCGAACGCCACCATGAAAAGCAGACGGCCCATCCATCCTACTCCTTCGTTGCGGACTTCGTTTCGGCCATCCTCAGTACCCTCCGACGACGGGCAAGATTTCGCCGGTGATGTAGCTCGAGCAATGCGGCGAAGCGAGGAACACATAGGCCGGCGCGAGCTCTTCCGGTTGCGCTGGTCGTTTCATTGGCGTGTCCGCGCCGAATTTCGAGACGTCGTCAGCTTCCTTGTCCGACGGATTGAGCGGCGTCCACACCGGACCCGGTGCTACCGCATTCACCCTTATGCCCCTGCCGATGAGATTGCCCGACAGGGCCCGCGTGAAAGCATGGATGCCGCCCTTGGTCATCGAATAGTCGACCAGCTGTTTTGAACCGTCGATACCGGTTACCGAACCGGTGTTGATGATCGCCGAACCGGGTTTCATGTGCGGCACCGCTTCCTGCGCCATATGAAAATAGCCGTAAAGATTGGTCTTCAACGTCGTGTCGAAATGTTCTTCGGTGAGCTCGCCGAAGTCGCTGGAATGGATCTGGAACGCAGCATTGTTGACCAGCACGTCGATGCGGCCGAATTTTTCAACGGTCTCCATGACCGCCTTGTGGCAGTGGCTGCGTTCGCTGACATCGGCCTTGACCAGGAGGCAGCGTCGTCCCTCCTTTTCCACCGCGGATTTGGTCTCTTCAGCGTCCTTGTCCTCGGCCAGATAGACGATCGCGACGTCGGCGCCCTCGCGGGCGAACAACACCGCCACCGAGCGGCCGATGCCCGAATCGCCGCCCGTGATGAGCGCTACCTTTTGGTTGAGTTTTTTCGATCCGAGATAGTAAGGCGCATCGTACAGCGGCGCCGGCTCTATGGCCCATTCATGTCCCGGTTTGGGCTGATGTTGCTCAGGGAAGGGGGGCTCGGGATATTCGCGGGCGCCAGCCTGCATGGCGCCTTGAAGCTTCCCATCGCCTTTCGATTTGTCCTTGGCATCGATGCCACGTTGGATATGGCGCTGCTTGGCCGCTTCACCGGCTATTTCCGACTTCATCTGCATGATCGTCTCCTTGGCTTGGAGAGAAAACAACGCATGTCGGCCAAAAAGGTTTGCGCAAAAGATCGACTGCAGAGAGGATTCCGACCAGCGGTTGGCAATGCGTGGCGACGACATCGCCAACTGCAACAATTCAGCTGCAATGCAGCCGCACCAGCCACCGCCGCGATGGGATCGAGCATCTGGGGCTTGCCCGCTGCCTGCGCCGCCTTGGCGGCGAGCCAAACGTGATGATGTGGACTGGGAAGCTCTTGCGTCGCGTGCGCAAAGCAGCGCCATCCGGTCTGCTCCGGGCGGAGCGCCGGAATTCTATCTTGGCGAGAGGCCGTCGAGCAGGAAGTCGAGGCCTCTTCGGAAGGCGCCATCCCAATCGTTGTCCAACAGCAGACGAGAGCGTTCGATTGTCGGGTAGTGTTCGCTGAGATGTGTAAGACGCTGCTGTGCGGCTGCCCTGTCTTCTTCCGAGAGATCGAAGCTTGCCCGGGTGAGGGTGGCGCCCATCACATAGTTCCAGAGCGACCATATCGCGGCGTTCAGATCCGCGTCCGCAACACCGGCTCTGGACAAGGTCTTGCTCAGCATTTCCAGGCGACCGAGAATGTTCCGGCCGAGCGCCCGGCGCGGCAACAGCGATGCCGACCAAGGATGGCGCAACATTCTGGCGCGCCAGTCTTCGAGCATATGAACGACGTCTCCGCGCCAGTCCGGAAACTCACCTGTTTCAGGCGATCCGCGATTTTCGAGCACCGAATCGACTGCTAGATCAAAGACATCCTCCTTGTTGTCGACGTGCCAATATAGACTCATCACACCCGAGCCGAGGCGATCGGCCAGCCGACGCATTGTCAATCCGTCTATGCCCTGGGCGTCCAGCAGTTCCACCGCGGTCGCCACGATACGCTCTCGAGACAGCGGCGGCTCGCTGCTCGCTTGCTGCACGGGCTGGAGCGACACGCTCTGTTGATCTCCTTTGCTCCGGGCGCCGCTGCGTTTGGCTACCATCCGTCGTCCTCGCTTTTTCAGAACATCGATTTTGACCGGCAACGCGACAAATGTCGATCTTGAACGATTGACTCGTACGGCGTACCATACGATGACTCGTACATCGCACGATTCACGTAGCGATTAGGTTAAAGTTCAATCTGCAGGCGCCAGGGTAGGTTGCTCGCAGGCTGCGGAGCCAAGCGAAAAACCATGTCACGCGCAATCAAGCATCTGCTTATCGGAGGGCTAATCATCATGACCATTGCAGTCCCCACTGCGTCGCCGGCGAACGAGTTCAAGCTGACTATTGTCAATCCACAGGCGCTCTACGACCCGTCGCCGAATGGCTACAGCACCGCCGTAATCGCACCGCTCGGAGTTCGGATCGCCTACATCTCCGGGCAGGGCGGCCAAGACAGCACAGGAGCCTTGTCACCGGATTTCGCCGTCCAGGTGAAGCAGGCCTACGCAAATTTGCATGCTGCGCTTGAGGGCATCGGCGCCAGGCCGGATCAGGTGGCGAAGCTCACGGTCTTCGTGGTCGACCACGACATGTCCAAGCTCGAGGTGTTGACCAGGAACGTCAAGGACATGTTCGGCGAGGCGCTGCCGGCGCAGACTCTGGTTCCCGTTCCCAAGCTTGCAATCGATCCCATGCTTTTCGAGGTGGAAGCCACCGTTATTCTGGAATAGTCGCTCCGATTGACCCGATCGTTCGAACAAAGAGTCGAGCGCGCTGCCGACGGCTGCGCGCTCACAATATCGAGCGGATGTTTCCAAGCCTCACGTGTTTCCAGGCTGAAGCCTCCAAGGGAACTGGAAAGTGAAGTCGGGGACCGCCGCATCCATGCCGCTCGCCGGATCCAAAAGTCGCATAAGATAGATTATGGAACTAACGCATGGGCCAAGAACTGTAAATTGCCGCTGATTCTCACAGGCTTGAGCCGATTGTGGCGTATTGCCTTGAGCGGATCGCCAACGCTAGGCTGTCGAAATGAAGATGGCAAACAGCGAGATCGAAGCGGCAATCGAAGTGTTCGTGCATGGCTTCAGCGCTGACAGGAGCCGCACCTTTCCTTACGAGGCCAGCCGCGTTGGACCATTGTGGCTGATGCGCGATGCCGAACGCAAGAATCCTCGCGATTACCGCGGCGAAGAATGGGTCGTCCATGACGTCGCCGCTCAAGAGACCGATGCCGTCGTGCGGCAGCATGCACGGCCGGGCTTTGCCATTTCCGTTGTGATCGCGAACGACGATCCGGACGGGCCGACACGAACCGCCTACAAAGCTCTCGGCTACCGGCTGCTGCGGACCGAAGGCTTTTTCGTCCACCGATTGCACCGGATTCCGAACCCGCCATCGGTTGCTTCAGTCGAACGCGTGCAGACGGCCGAACGGGCGGCACAGTTGGGAAAGATCATCCGCAGGCAGCCGATCCCAGACGATTTGCTCGGCGACACCGCGCCGTTCCGCCAGTATGTGGCAATCGACGGCGCCGACATCGTTGGGCGCGTTCGCAGCCTGGATGCCGTGGGAGCCACCTGGTGTTCGAGCATGTATGTCGAGCCGTCGCACCGGCGTCGCGGCATTGGTCAGGCTTTGATATCGAAAATGTTGCACGACGATCGCGCGCGCGGGTCAAGGTACTCGGTGCTGGCAGCAACCCATGCCGGGGCGCTGCTTTATCCCCGGATGGGCTACGAGCGGATCGGAACGCTGCTGATATTTGCACCAAGGAGCCGAAAGCCCTCATGAAGCTCTATTCGCATCCTGCTGATTCATAAGGGATTTCTATAACCATGCCGTCATAGGCGGGTTCGACATTGGCTGGTGTCTCGGCCATCACCGAGACGTAGTCGAGCGGCACGTGCATATGTGTCAGCACCGCATGTATCGGCGCCAGCCGCTGGATCCATTCAAGCGCTTCGCCAAGTGACAGATGACTTGGATGCGTCCGGTACTGCAGCGCGTCGATGATCAGCACGTCGAGGTCGCCCAGCCGTTCGGCGGTGGGTTCCGGAAAGTCGCTGATGTCGGGGCAATAGGCGAGACCGCCAATGCGGAAACCGAGCGATACGATGTCGCCGTGGATCTGCGGCAGCGGCTCGAGGGTGAGGGTACCCCCCTCTCCTTCAACGACCACCGGCCTGGTGTGGTCGATGAGATGCGGCCTGACGATCGGCGGATAGGAACTGCCTTGCGGCGTCTCGAAACAGTATCCGAACGCTTCCCGCAGCCGAAGCATCGTCGCCCTGTCGGCATGGACGTCGATGAGCTGGCGCTGATCGAGGACGAAACCGCGCAGATCGTCGATGCCATGAATATGGTCGGCATGCGGGTGGGTATAGATGACCGCATCGACACGTTTAACGCCGGCCAGCAGCATCTGCTGCCGAAAATCCGGCCCCGTATCGATGACGACAGTCGTTCGGCTGCCGTTCGCCGCGATCCGCTCGACGAGCGCGGCGGCACGGGTGCGCCGGTTCCTGGGGTTGTCGGGGTCGCAATTGCCCCAATCGCCGGTGATGCGCGGCGTACCTGGGGACGAGCCGCAGCCGAGAATGGTGAGGCGCAGCCGGTCAGTCATCGTTCAGGCACTTTGCTCTGCAGGCCGCGGCATCTTGCCGAACAGCCGGAAGAAATTATCTGTGGTCAGATCGGCGATTTCAGCTTCGCTTACCCCGATCGTTTCGGCCAGCACCTTGGCGGTATGGGCGACATAGGCGGGCTCGTTGCGTTTGCCGCGAAACGGCACGGGCGCCAGATAGGGCGCATCGGTTTCGACCAGCAATCGGGCATGCGGGACATCGGCGGCAATGGCACGCAACTCAGCTGAATTCTTGAAGGTCAGGATGCCCGAGAACGACACGTAGCCACCGAGAGCGACGCCCACCTCGGCAAGCCGGCGCCCGGAAGAAAAGCAATGCAGGATGAAGGGGAAGGCGCCCTTCCCTGTTTCGTCCTCGAGAATATCAGCCATGTCGGCATCGGCATCGCGCGAATGGATGACCAGCGGCAGCCCCGTTTCACGGGCGGCGGCGATGTGATTGCGAAAGCCTTGCGCCTGTGCATCGCGTGGCGCCTTGTCGTAAAAATAGTCGAGACCGGCCTCGCCGATGGCCACTACTTTCGGGTGCGCGGATAGCCGCACAAGCTCCTCGACCGTGATATCCAGTTCTTCGGCCGCATTGTGCGGATGAGTGCCGACAGAGCAATAGACTTCGTCGAAAGTTTCAGCGATCTCAAGTGCTTGCGGAAAACGCTTCACGCGTGTCGAGATCGTCACCATACGGCCAACTCCGGCGGCTAAAGCGCGGGCGACGAGGGCCGCGCGCTCCTCGGCGAAATCTGGAAAATCCAGATGGCAGTGGCTGTCGACGAGCATCAGATGTTCGCGTCCGGCTGTTCGACGTAACGCGGAAACACGCCTTCCGGCACCGGCAACGCAGTGCCGGGCACAAGCGCGTGATCCGCGTGGACATGCACGAAATCGCGGCTCTCCGCCGGCACCGCCAGCAGGTCGAGCAGTTTCGCGGCCGAGCCCGGAGTGAAGGGCTGACACAGCACCGCCACGCGGCGCACGACTTCGGCGGTTGTCCACAGCACCGTTTCCATGCGCGCCAGGTTGGTCTTCTTCAGCGCCCATGGTGCCTCGCCGGCGAAGTAGCGATCGGCTTCCGCCACCACGCCGAAGATCGCTGTCAGCGCCAGATGGATGCCCTGCTCGGCGACCGCCTTGCGCGCGGTGTCGAGCGCGGCGGCGGCCTGATCCAGGATCGCTCTGTCTGCATCCGTCAGTTCGCCGCGCTGCGGCACCACGCCGCCGCAGTTCTTGGCGATCATCGACAGCGAGCGCTGCGCCAGGTTGCCGAGGCCGTTGGCAAGATCGGCATTGGTGCGGTTGACGATCGCGTCATGGCTGTAGCTGCCATCGTTACCGAACGGCACCTCGCGCAGGAAGAAGTAGCGCACCTGGTCGAGACCGTAGTGCTCGACCATCGCGAATGGATCGACGACGTTGCCAACAGATTTCGACATCTTCTCGCCGCGGTTGAACAGGAAGCCATGCGCGAAAACGCGCTTTGGCAACTCGATGCCCGCCGACATCAGAAATGCCGGCCAATAGACCGCATGGAAGCGAACAATGTCCTTGCCGATGATGTGCGTGGCCGGCCAATAGTGCCATTGCTCGGCCTTTGTGTCGGGATAGCCGGCGGCGGTGATGTAGTTGGTCAAGGCGTCGACCCAGACATACATCACATGCTTGTCGTCGCCTGGCACCGGCACGCCCCATTTGAAGGTAGTGCGCGAGATCGACAGATCCTTCAGCCCCGACTTGACGAAGCTGAGCACCTCGTTGCGGCGCTCGGTCGGACCGACAAAGTCGGGCTGGCTCTCATAAAGCGCCAGCAATTTGTCCTGATAGGCGGAAAGCCGGAAGAAATAGCTTTCTTCCTCGTTCCATTCGACCGGCGACCCAAGCGGTTCGCGGCGCACGCCGTCGTCGCCGAGCGTCGTCTCGCTCTCGTCGAAATAGGCTTCCTGGCGCACCGAATACCAGCCGCTATAGCGGTCGAGATAGATGTCGCCATTGGCGGCCATCGCTTTCCAGATCGCCTGACAGGATTCGTAGTGGCGCGGTTCGGTCGTGCGAATGTATTGGTCATTCGAGCCGCCCATCGCCTCGGTCATTGCGCGGAAAATCGCCGAATTGCGGTCGGCCAGCGCCAGTGGCGTTATGCCTTCCTTCTCGGCCGTTTGCTGCATCTTCAGGCCATGCTCGTCGGTTCCTGTCAGGAAGAAGACGTCCTTGCCGTCCAGGCGCTGGAAGCGTGCCAGGGCGTCGGTTGCAATGACCGTATAGGCGTGGCCGATATGCGGCTTGCCGTTCGGATAAAAGATCGGGGTGGTGATGTAGAATTTGTCGCGTGACATGAATGAACCGTCATGAATGTCTGGATGGAAAGGCGTGGCGGTGGATATCGTATCGAGGCAGCATTTGCCATCCCGATCCAGGAAACCCAGTCACATTCGCATTGCAGAATTCAGGCGGTCGATCATGATCAAGGCGTGCTGCTTCTTATCGAGATTGTAAGTATCGGTCTCAGATATAGCGTCCAGCGCCTCATGCCAAGTGTCCGACAGCGTTTTGGCTCGTGCGAGATCGCCAGCCAGTGCTGCCTGACTTGCCGCGTCCGACAACAGGTCTAGCGCCCGGCGGTTGAAGATATCGAACTGGATCGCCTGATCGCGGCCGGCCACGGCTTCGGCGAGGCGGAACGCGCCGCCGACATCGCTCTTTCTCCCGGTGACCAGAGCGTCGAGCGTCGAAGCGATCTCCAGCCCGCCATACTGCGTCAAGAGGATCGCGTTGCGGGCGCTGCCCCCTGCCCGCTCGGCCAGTGCCGCGCGCGCCGCCGGATCCTCAGGCGGCGCCGGCTCGGTCGTTTCCAGCACCGTCATCAGGTCGTCGGCGTCGAGCGGGGTCAATCGCACCACCTGACAGCGCGACCGGATCGTCGGCAGCAGGCTGCCCGGCGCGTGGACAATCAGGATGAACAGCGTCCGTGCCGGCGGCTCTTCAAGATTTTTCAGCAAGGCATTGGCGGCATTGGTGTTCATGTCGTCGGCGGGGTCGACGATGACGACCCGGTAGCTGCCGTCATGCGAGGTCAGCGACAGGAAGCGGCTGACCTTGCGGATCTCATCGACGGTGACGACCGTCTTGAAACTCTTGTTCTTGTCGTTCAGCGGCCGGGTCAGATGCAGCACGGAAGGATGCGCCCCGGTGGCGATCTGGCGAAACAGCGACGACGCCGGATCGGGAGCGGCAAGGCTTTCCGGCGCCTGCGCGAAATCCGGGTGCTTCAGCAGATGATGCGCAAGGTGGAAGGCGAGCGTCGCCTTGCCGATGCCGACTGGCCCGGAAAAGATCAGCGCATGCGGCAGCTTGCCGGCGCGATAGGCGGCGGTGAGCACGCCTGCAGCCTGGCCGTGCCCGACCAGAAGGGGCGTTTCGGAGGGCTCCGGCACGCCGTCGAGCGTGTCATGCTGTTCGGGTGCGATGCGCTCGAAGATCATGCCGGCGTCGCCTGCCTGTCGCGTGCCGGCGTTCTCGCCGCCAGTGCCGCGAACACCGCCGCGGTGACGACGTTCTCAACCGCGTCGGGCTCGGCGGCGGCGTCAACGACGATGCAGCGCTCCGGCTCGGCCTTGGCGATCGCCAGAAACGCCTCGCGGCGGGCCCGGTGGATCGCCAGCGTCTCCTTTTCGAAACGGTCGGCGACTGCCTCGGCGCCGCGCCGCAGCGTTGCGCGCCTCAGGCCTTCCGCTGGGTCGATGTCGAAGATCAGCGTCATGTCCGGCATCATGCCGTTGATGGCGACCTGTTCCAGCGCATCCATGAACGCCGGATCGATGCCGCCGGTGACGCCCTGATAGACGCGTGAGGAATCGAGGAAGCGGTCGCAAAGCACGATGGAGCCACGCTCGACCGCCGGCCGGATCACCTGCTCGACATGATCGGACCGCGCGGCGGCGAACAGCAGCGCTTCCATCTTCGGCCCGAACGGTTCGGCGGCGCCTGAAAGCAATACGTGCCTGACCGCTTCGGCGCCCGGCGAGCCGCCGGGTTCGCGGGTAAGCAGCACGTCGTATTTCTTGGCGCGCATCTTCCTGGCCAGCCGCTCGATCTGCGTCGACTTGCCTGCCCCCTCGCCGCCTTCGAAGGTGATGAAAAAACCGCGTGCCAACCGAGAGGCCTTCTTGTCCATGGCTGAATGGGATTGTAGCGCTCTAGATAGTCCGCGTTGGGCCAAACGTCCATGCCGTCGATTTTTTGCCCTTATGCATGCCGTTCCCCAAAATCATGGCTGGTTTTGAGCGACATGCGTTAGCGCAGCCAGCCGACCGCCAGTTCCTTGACGGCATCGAGCGCGCGCTGCGGCAGCGTGCCGACGCCGATCGATTCGGCTGCGAAAAGCGGCGTCTCCTGGCTCAGCGTATCGCCGATCCAGACGCGCAGCGCACCCACCGGCTGCCCCTCCTCCACCGGTGCTGCAACCGGGCCGTCATAGACGATCCTGGCCGTCAGCTTGTCGCGGTTGGTGATCGGCAGGAAGATGTCGATCGGACCCTTGGCCTTCAGCGTCACCCCGGATTTGGCGCCGCCGAAAACCTGGGCTTCTCCAACCACCTCGTCCCTGGCGAAAATTTCAGTCTTCTCGAAGGAGCGGACACCCCAGTCGAGCAGCTTTCGCGCTTCCTCGGCGCGCTCCTTGTCCGAGGCCAGCCCGCTCATCGCCGCGATCACGCGGGTACCATTGTGGCTGAGCGAACCGACGATGCCGAAACCGGCTGCCTCGCTCGCCCCGACCGCCAGGCCGTCGGCGCCGATGTCCATCGCCAGCAGCGGATTGCGGTTCCTCTGTGAGATCTTGTTCCAGGTGAAATCCTTTTGGGCATAATAGCGATAGAAATCCGGATAATCGCGCCACAGGTGCAGGGCGAGCTGCGCCAGCTCGCGCACGGTCGTCTGCTGACCATCCGCCGGCAGGCCGGTCGAATTGACGAAAGTCGACGTCTTGAGGCCGATCTGGCGGGCGCGTTCGGTCATCTGCGCGGCAAAATTGTCTTCGGATCCCGACATGCCTTCGGCGATGACGATGCAGCCGTCATTGGCCGCCTGCACGGTCACGCCCTGAATCAGGTCTTCGAGCCGGATCGACGACTTGAGCTTGGCGAACATCGTCGATGTTCCCGAAGGCGCGCCACCCTTGCGCCAGGCGTTCTCGCTGACCACGAACGTATCGTCGAGCTTCAGGCGGCCGGATTTGATGGCGTTGAAAACCACTTCCATGGTCATCAGCTTGGCCATCGAGGCCGGCGGTATCGGCTTGTCGGCCTCCTTGGAAAACAGCACCGTCCCGGTCTCGGCATCGATCATGAAGGCCTGCGCGGCCTTGGTCTCGAACAGCTGTGCACCGGCCGGAGCCTGGAAAAACAGCAGCAAGCCTAAAACCAGAAGCCCGGCGAGAGGCGGGAGCAAGCGAAATTGCATGATGTTCGACCCGTTGGCCGGCACCGCCGGCAAGCCCGCGAAAAGTATCAGGCTTTTTGCGCGGCGGATCAACCGCGCAGCGGAAATCCCACCAGGCTTGCGCTCAGTTGCGCACAGCCAGTGCATCGGGCGCGCCATGCGACCAGGCAGCCTGCAGCAAATCATCGAGATTGCGGTGGCCATCGGGATAGAGATTGACCGAATACCAATCCTCGCCATCGAGTTCCGAACGCTGGATCTCGATCTTGCCGTATGCGGCAAGCTGAGCGGCAACACGCTTGGCCTCCGCTGCATCCTCGAACGAACCAGCCGCGACGTAGTCAGTGGACGGACCGGCCGTTGGCGGCTGCCGTTTCCATGATTGGAGCACATCGGCCGGCGACATGCCGTCGCCACCCATCGCGGCGAAGGCATTTGAGACGCCGCGTTCGACCCGCTCGTCGGCATAGGACAGCGAGGCCACGGCAAACGGCGATTGCGGCGGCAGATTGATCTGCGGACGCTCCGGCACGATCGGGCCGAAATCCGGAAGCGCCAGATCGCCATAGGCCGACGACTGCGTCGACATGATCGGCTGGACAGAACCGGAATCGGTCAACTGGCCCGGAAACGGCACGGCAGCAGTGCCGGCAGGCAGGCTTGGCGACGGCCCGTTCATGGCGACCATGACGCCGGTCGGCAGTCCATCCGACGGGTCTGGCGCCCTGTTGCCGGGATGATAGGAGGCCATCAGATACTGGTCGTCATCGCCGTCGAGCGGCGCGCGGCCGACATATTCGACCTTTACCTGAGCGGTGCCGGTGTTGGCATAGTCAAGCATCTGGGCAGCGCGCTCCGATACGTCGATGATGCGGCCTTCGTGATATGGGCCGCGATCGTTGACGCGAACGATGACCGAACTGCCGGTCTTGAGATTGGTGACGCGGGCATAGCTTGGCAGCGGCATGGTCGGGTGCGCCGCCGTCAGATGGGTCATGTCGTAGACTTCGCCATTGGCGGTAAGCCGGCCGTGGAAGGCATCGCCATACCAGGAGGCCAAGCCGACCTTGGCGTAACGCTTGTCTTCCTTCGGGTAATACCACTTGCCGCGGACCTGATAGGGTTTGCCAAGCTGATCCCTGCCGCCGCCACGTTGGATGCGCCCGTTCCGGGAGATCACACGCGGGCTTGCCTTCACGCCATATTCGGATTCGGCGAAATATTCCTTGGAGCGGGTCTTCTTGTTGACCATCGCTTTCGGCTCAGGCTGCGACGCGCAGGCAGCCAGCAAGGCGGCCGACATGGCGAACAACGCGACGGTAGCAGCGCGACGAAGACGCGGTGGCGTCACAGCCTGCATTTTCCTGATGTCCCCTTCAGTCTCAACTCAAGGCGTCGCGTTCAACCACCAGAGGAGCCAAAACACTCACCCGACAATACCAACGACGCTTAAAACCCCGATCCTTTGTGCGCAGGAATTGCTTATCACGGTATTAACCGATTGTGGCCGCAACCGGGCAAGATTGTGGCGTCTCCACCGTAAGAGCTCTCTGAAAAGTAACGGTTTTCGTGCTTCCACGCGAGAGATGTGATGCCCTCTGCCACAGAAAGCCTGGCTTCGCTCCTGCCCGCCGTGTCTGCCGGTTGACCGGGCTTTGTCGGGCAGCGGACCGACCGCCGGAACAAAGAAATGCGCCGCTAGTTTCATCCGCAGGGCACTCGAACAGAAGGACGAGCATGATGAAAATGACTTCATTGATGGTCGCGATCGCGATGTCGCTTTCTGCCGGGTCTGCGATCGCCGCATGTCCGGACAAGTCAGCTTCGAACACCGGGACCGATGCCGGACAGACCGCCGGTATTTCGAAAGATGGAACCCACGCGCCTTTAGAGACTCCGAAGGCCATGGGCAACGCGAACAAGCCAGCCGCCAAGGATGGCACCACGATGCCGTTGGCGGGCGCTGAAGGCGGCGGCGACAAAAACCTTGCAACCTCGCAGCAGGACATCGAGGCGCAGCAGCACGGTGATAAGGCCGCGGCGGCAAAGGCGGACGAAAATTGCAAAGACTGAGGACCGTACAGGCCGGAGCCGATTTGCAGCTTCGGCCTTCCTCACCAGTAGCTGTTCCCTTGGCGAAAGTTAAATTCTGCGGGATACCGCAGCTGTCCCAAGAGGCTGACCCGTAGGGATTCCCTCCGCCCAATTCCGAGGATGGCTTGGTCGGTAGGTCGCGCCCTCGGTTGGGCCTGCACGAAAGCCCTCCAGCGTCAGGCTTTTTGTGTTCGCGCGCAAACCTGTACATCGCCAGTCGGCGGGCTCCTTCTTCATCATGCATCAATGGGATAGCGAGTTCCGGTGCTCGATTCCGACAAACTCAGAGCCTGCCAGGACGGCAGGAACCGACACAGTGGTGGTTGACGCAGCCCTCAATGCCGCTTTACAGGAATGAGGCGTGAACCAGCCGGGAGCGCCTTCGGTGCCAATCCGGTGCCACAGGCCAAACGAGTTGGCCCCGCGCTGCCCAAATGGTTGAAAAACCACGATGGAGGAATGGCCGAGCGGTTTAAGGCACCGGTCTTGAAAACCGGCGTGGGTGCAAGCTCACCGTGGGTTCGAATCCCACTTCCTCCGCCATTCGATCGAGAAGGGCATGCAGAGCATACAGAACTGAGTACGCCGATTTCCGCCTCCGTGGACGTAAGGGCGAAGCGTCAAACATCATGTCTGCTTTCTCCTGACCTTGGGCGTCAGCACTGGTAACCCCCCTGCTCATTCGACGTTCTATCCCTTGCATCGACCGCAATCAGAGGTATGCTAACACTTCATTCTGGTTGTATATTTCGCAAGGCTTATGGGATATTCGATCTCTCACGAGCGCCTGTCGGTAGTGATCGGTCGCATATATGAGGCCGCCTACGATCAATCGATTTGGCTTGACGTGGTCCTTCAGTTGCAAGCCATGTTTCATGGCTCCAGAGCCTGTTTCTCGGGCATCGACTGGGCCAATGTCGAGGATAGCTTTTGCGTCTCACCGAGCCGCGACCCCTATTGGGACAGGATTTTCCTTGACCATTTCGCGACCAACGAACTCTTTGCGCCGCGTGTGGCCGCGCCGCTTGGCCGGGTTTTTAGCGACACCCAGTTGATTGGGCGGCACCGTATTGAACGCACCTCCGTCTGGAACGAATGGATGATGCCGCAGGACATGTATGACGGCATGTTCTGCAATCTGCGCGCGTCGGAAAAGAACTACTGGTTCTTCGACGTGCAGCGAGGCCGAGGGCAGCCGGCGTTCGACGCCGATGATCGTGCGATGCTCGCCCTGATCACGCCTCATCTGCAGCGCGCTGCGGGTTTGGGCCGACATTTCGAGGCGCGACCTGTGCTCCAATCGCTGCTCGGCCACCTGCCCTTCGCCGGCTTTATCGTCGATCCGCGCCTGCGCATCCTTGACATGAATGACGCCGCGCAAAGACTTTTGGTACAGCCGATCACTCTGCTGACGGCGAACGGTGGCCATCTGGCCACCTCCGATTCCACGCAAACCCAAATGCTGCAACGTGCGGTCGCACGAGTCTGCCGGGTGGACGAGAGCGAGTTTCCCATTTCGGCTGCCGATTTGATCTTGCGGTCGGAGCGCGGCGACCAACTGGTATTGTCGATTGGATTGTTGCCCGACGGCGAGATGTTCGGCCTGTCGGCTGGACCTTGCGCGGTGGTGCTGGCGCGCGAATCACGTTTGGCCCTGTCGACGAGCTTAGCCGATCAACTGCGAAAAACCTTTGGGCTGACAGGGAAAGAAGCTTCCGTCGCGCTCGCGCTCGCAAGCGGATTGTCCTTGAAGGAAATAGCGATCAGGGAAAACATGGCCTACGGCACCGCACGCGTTCATCTGGACAAGATTTTTCGCAAGACAGATACGCAGAGGCAGAGTCAGCTCATTGCGCTGCTGAATGCATTTCGTCTTCTGCCCTAACAAGCTGCAATAGCACATTAAGGTTCTTCGAGTGCAGGGCGTTGCGACTGTGGCGAGCCAGCGACAGTGCGCCACTCTTTGGCCGGTCTATGGCATTTGATATATATATCGCCCACCCATCATCCGTTATTGCGAATCTGAAGCACTGATTTGCTCGAAGCATTGCTTTGCTTGGGCTGTTCTGATGACGGCAGATTGCATTTATTGGACGATGGGGCGGGCCTATCATGAGACTCTACGGTTTTTCGGCAGACAAAGCCTACCCACTCGTTTCCTTGCGCGCGCAACTCCTCTCGCAGGCCAGTCGCTCGGCACTGCGTTTCGCAATCGGCATGGCCGGTTTCGCCGGCTCGGCTGTTTTCTTTTCCCCGCAGGCGCAGGCGGCATGTACGGTCACTCTGGGAACTGATGTGCAGTGCGGCACCACCTCCACGGTCAATGCCGTCAATCCGGCTGCTCCTCCCAACGACCGGGGCTATTCATTTGCTTCACCGTTTACGGCCCACCTCGCGATCGATGCCGGGGCG
This sequence comes from Mesorhizobium sp. WSM4833, assembly GCF_055811095.1. Classification (NCBI taxonomy): domain Bacteria; kingdom Pseudomonadati; phylum Pseudomonadota; class Alphaproteobacteria; order Hyphomicrobiales; family Phyllobacteriaceae; genus Mesorhizobium; species Mesorhizobium sp. WSM4833. Next base: position 307,721 of record NZ_JBVVQG010000008.1, on the reverse strand, counting down.
ACGGTCAGCGGATTTGGCCTCGCGATCGAGAATACCGGCAATGGCGCCGTCATGGTCGTCAACAACGGCACGATCAGTGTCGATGCGGGCAACACGCCAACAGCCGGCGGGACCGCGGCACTCAATATCGATGCCGCCTCCAACCTGATCACGTACACAGGCAGCGGCGCGATCACCAATAACGGCAGTGGCGATGCCTTCGCAATAAAGCAGAATGGCCTGGGCTCGATCGATGTCGATGCCACCGGCGATATCACGGCGGCTGCCGGCTCAGGCATTGTGGTGCGTAACACGGCGGCGAGTGGCTCCATCGATGTCACCACGGGCGCGGTGACGGCGCTGGCTGCTGGCATGTTCGGTATCGACGTCCAGTCGTCTTCGACGACAGGCAATCTCACGATCGTGGCGAACGGCGATGTGAAGGCGGGCAATACCGGTATCTTGGGTCGAGTTTCCTCCACAGGAACTGGCAACATCGATATCACGGCGAACGGCGCCATCGACGCAGGCAACGGCATTATCGCGCAGAACTTGGGCAACGGCTCGACGACGGTGAAGGCGATGGGACCGGTCACCGCGACAATGGCGTCGGGCCTTGGCGTCTTCGCTCAGGGCCGGGGCGATGTCTCGATAACAACGGGTGCGGTGACCTCGACGGGCGGTCAGGCGGTCTATGCAATAGGGACCGGCACAGGCACAGGCACAATCGATGTGACGACCAACGGCAATGTCTCGGGCACTGCAGGCATCCTCGCAGGTAACTCCGGCACGGGCATGATCAGCGTGATCGCCAATGGTGAGGTGACCGGCACATCCTTTGACGGCATCGTCGCGAACGGTGGTGGCGCGGTGGACGTGCAGGTCGCCGGCACGGTGATGGGCGCGCGTTCCGGCCTGACCTTGATTGGTGGCGGCGGCGGCACGGGCAACATCTCGGTGACGGGCGCGGGCGGCTTCGTCGGCGGCAGCGACGATGCGGTGAACATTCAGAACAATGGTTCGGGCACGGTCACGGTCGATATCTCGGGCGCCAGCAACTCGACGGCGGGCTCAGGCATCGTGGTGGGCGACACAGCAACAGGCGGCAACATCGCCGTCACGACGGGCGCGGTGACGGCGCTGGCTGCCGGCAGGATCGGCATCGACGTTGAGACGCTGTCGGCGACGGCCAATGTGACGATCGTGGCGAACGGCGATGTGAAGGCGGGCAATACCGGTATCTTGGGTCGAGTTTCCTCCACAGGAACTGGCAACATCGATATCACGGCGAACGGCGCCATCGACGCAGGCAACGGCATTATCGCGCAGAACTTGGGCAACGGCTCGACGACGGTGAAGGCGATGGGACCGGTCACCGCGACAATGGCGTCGGGCCTTGGCGTCTTCGCTCAGGGCCGGGGCGATGTCTCGATAACAACGGGTGCGGTGACCTCGACGGGCGGTCAGGCGGTCTATGCAATAGGGACCGGCACAGGCACAGGCACAATCGATGTGACGACCAACGGCAATGTCTCGGGCACTGCAGGCATCCTCGCAGGTAACTCCGGCACGGGCATGATCAGCGTGATCGCCAATGGTGAGGTGACCGGCACATCCTTTGACGGCATCGTCGCGAACGGTGGTGGCGCGGTGGACGTGCAGGTCGCCGGCACGGTGATGGGCGCGCGTTCCGGCCTGACCTTGATTGGTGGCGGCGGCGGCACGGGCAACATCTCGGTGACGGGCGCGGGCGGCTTCGTCGGCGGCAGCGACGATGCGGTGAATATTCAGAACTATGGCCCGGGCACGGTCACGGTCGATATATCCGGCGCCAGCAGCTCGACGAGTGGCGGCGGCATCGTGGTGCGCGACACTGCGACGGGCGGCAACATCGGCGTCACGACGGGCGCGGTGACGGCGCTGGCTGCCGGCAAGATCGGCATCGACGTTGAGACGCTGTCGGCGACGGCCAATGTGACGATCGTGGCGAACGGCGATGTGAAGGCGGGCGGCGCCGGTATCTTCGCTGGCCTTTCCTCGGGAAACGGCAACGTCGATGTCACGGCGAACGGCGCGATCGACGCGAGCAGCGGGATTGTCGCAGGGACTGTCGGTACAGGTTCGGTGACCGTGAAGGCGGTTGGTCCGCTCACCGCGACGACTGGCCGAGGTATCGACGCTGAAAGCTCGGCCGGCAATGTCGCGGTGATAACGGGTGCTGTGAACGCAACTGCGGCTACGGCCATCTTCGCGCTCCAGGACAATCCGGTGGGCGCTGGCACGATCAATGTGACGACGAATGGCAATGTCTCGGGTACGACAGGTATCCAGGCAACCAATCTTGGCACGGGCGCGATCACGGTGATCGCCAATGGCGCGGTGACCGGAACGTCGGCCGAGGGCATCGTCGCGACGGGCAACGGCGTAGTGGATGTGCAAGTCGCCGGCACGGTGATGGGCGCGACGCGTGGCCTGACTTTGACTGGTGGGACGGGCGCCATCAACGTCGCCTCGTCGGGCGCGATCCGTAGTCTTTCCGGATTGTCCAGCGATGCGGCGATCGAGACCAATGCCGCGACGATGGCGCTCACAAACGCCGGTTCGATCGTCGGTACAGCGCAGTTTGCCGGCGGCGCGACACTATTCGCCAACGACGGGAACTGGAACGGCGCCGGTGGAACCAGTGATTTCGGCGGTGGCGCCAGCAGGCTGGTCAACGACGGGACCGCCGTCGGTGGAAACTCCGCCGGCGTCGCGGAGACGACGCAATGGACCAATCTGTTTCAGTTCACCAATCAAGGCACCTTGACAATGGCCGACGCTGGCGCCGGCGATGTGATCCGGCAAACCGGCGGCAATACCGCTTTCGCGACTGGCAGCATCATGGCGATCGATATCAACACGGCCGGCCAGGCCGACAGGTTCAGCACCTCCGGCACCGCGACGATCACTGGCGCGACGCTGACCGTGAACGCCGCGGGCGGCATTGCGGTGCCGGGCACCCGCTATACGGTGTTGACCGCCGATGCCGGGCTGACCGGGCAGTTCGCTGCCTTGACTGGAGTTGTCAACACCGCCTTCCTCAGGCTTGTCGATACCTATGACACCAACAACGCCTATCTCGACATCCTGAAATACCGCAACTTCACCGACGCAGCCTTGACCCGCAATCAGATCGCAACCGCTGGGGGGCTCGAGAGCCTGCCGACATCCGGATCCCTGTACAACGTCATCCTCAACCTCGCGACCGACGTGCAGGCACGTGATGCCTTCGACCAGCTCTCGGGCGAGGTGTATCCCTCGGCGCAGACTTCCCTCATCGAAGATAGCCGTCTTCTGCGCGACGCGGCGACGAACCGCATCCGGGCCGCTTTCGGTATCGTCGGTGCATCGGCCGCTCCGGTCATGGCCTACGCCGATCAGACCTATGGCGGTGCTGCGGGCGCCTATGTCTCGCTCGATCCCAATACGACCGCTGCAGTGGCGTCGGACACCGATCGCTTCGCCCTCTGGAGTCAGGGCTTTGGTTCATGGGGCCATACTGGCAGCGACGGCAATGCTGCCCGCGTTGACCGCTCGACTGGCGGTTTCCTGGCCGGCGGTGACGCCGCCATTTTCGACACCTGGCGATTGGGTATCATGGCGGGATACAGCCGCACCAACCTCGATGTGAAAGACCGCGCCTCGTCGGGCTCGAGCGACAACTATCATCTCGGCCTCTATGGCGGCACCACTTGGGATGTTGGGGGCGGCACGCTCGGCTTGCGCACCGGTACATCCTATACTTGGCACGACATCGCGACGAGCCGCTCCGTCACTTTCCCCGGTTTCAATGACAGCCTCAAGGCAGATTATCGCGCCGGAACGGCGCAGGTGTTCGGCGAACTGGGCTATGGTATCCATGCTGGAAATTTAGGCTTTGAGCCCTTCGCCAATCTCGCCTATGTGAACCTCCGGACTGACGGCTTCACCGAGACAGGCGGCGCGGCGACGCTGACAAGCGCTTCGGCAATCACCGATGCGACCTTCACCACGCTCGGCCTACATGCCTCAGGCGAGTTCACCGTCGGCGAGATGGCGGCGACGGTTCGCGGCACGCTCGGCTGGCGCCATGCCTTCGGCGAGACCGTACCGCTGTCGCGCTTCGCATTCGCCGGCGGCGCATCATTCACCGTCGCGGGCGTGCCGATCGCCAAGGACGGGCTGATACTCGATGTCGGGTTCGACATCGCCATCGCACACAATGCCACGCTCGGCCTCACCTATGGGGGACAATTCGGCAGTCGCGCCGCAGACCAGAGCGTGAAAGCCAATCTCGCGGTCAGGTTCTAGTTGGGGGATGGGCCACACGCCGCAGGACGAGCCCGCATTCGCGTCTCCTCGTCCGCCCGCGTTCCATTCACAATCCGCGTTTGCCGCCGCCACTTGCGCAAAAGGCAGAGCCTTTAGCCTTTGGAAAGGGAGATGTGGTTCCTCTCAGAGGCGCGGACTGCGCGCTGAGGCGAATCGATGGATATCTTTGGCATCAAGGCACTTCTGATCTGCGCCCTGATCTTCATTCCGTTTGAACATCTGTTTGCCGAGCGGCCGCAGAAGATCTTTCGCAAGGGCTTCGCTGTCGATCTGATTTATCTGCTGTTCAACGGCTTCATCATAAAGCTGGCCATCGTCATGATGGCGGCAGGCGCGCTCGGTGCCGCTGCACTCCTGGTCCCGCAAGCGATAACGCATGCCGTCAGCGGCCAGCCCGTCTGGCTGCAGGTTGCCGAAATCATCGTGATCACCGATGTCGGCGTCTACTGGACACATCGGGCCTTTCACAAAATCCCGGCGCTTTGGAAGTTCCATGCCGTTCACCACGGCATTGAAGAACTCGACTGGCTCGGGGCCTTCCACAATCATCCCGTCGACGCCATCGTCACAAAGGCAATATCGCTGACGCCGATCTTTTTCCTCGGCTTCTCGGAAGCGTCGATCGCCGTCTTTTCGACTCTCTACCTTGGACATACGCTGCTTGTGCATTCAAACGTGCGGATTCCGTTCGGCCCCTTGAAGTGGCTGATCGCCAGCCCGCAGTTCCATCGCTGGCACCATGCCAACCAGCGCGAAGCCTATGACAAGAACTTCGCCGGGCAGTTGCCTTTCCTCGACGTGCTGTTCGGCACCTACAATCCCACCGGTGACAAGGTGCCGGAGAAGTACGGCGTCGACGATCCGATCCCTTCCACCTATTTCGGCCAGATCGGCTATCCGCTCCTGCGCCGCAGGAAGCTGCCGAACCGGGCGGTGCCGAACGCCGAAGCCTGACGGCTGGCCCGGCGTTGCGGTATCCACACCGGTCCCCTTTCGAGCCGCAGGACGCCGAACCACCGGAAGGCTTTTCGCCTCGAATCGGCTAAACCTTGTGCCATGAACGAGACCTCACTCTATGCGCCGGTGAAGCGGTTCCTCGAAAGCCTCGACTTTGTCGTCAAAGGCGAGATCGACGGCTGCGATGTTGTTGCGTTGCGCGAGGGGGAGCCGCCGGTTGTCGTCATCTGCGAGTTGAAGCTGCAGTTCAATCTCGAACTGGTGCTGCAAGGTGTCGATCGTGCGGCGGCCTGCGACGAGGTGTGGCTGGCCGCGCGCATGTCGGCTCGCGGCAAGGGACGCGAAAGCGATGCCAGGTTCCGCAATCTCTGCCGCCGGCTTGGCTTCGGCTTGCTTGGCGTGACCGCGACGGACCGGGTCGAGGTGCTTCTCAGCCCGATCGCGCTGGCGCCGCGCAAGAATGCCCGCCGGCGCTCCCGCCTGGTCGACGAGCACCAGCGCCGTCGCGGCGATCCCGTTGCCGGAGGAGGATCGCGCAATCCGATCATGACCGCCTATCGCCAAAGCGCCCTCGCCTGCGCTGCCGCCATGGTGGATGGCCCCAGGCGGCCGCGAGATCTGAAGGCGGTGACGCCGATCGCGCCCAAGATCCTGCAGCACAATGTCTATGGCTGGTTCGCGCGCGTCGACCGCGGCCTCTACGATCTTACCGATGCCGGCCGTGCCTCTTTGGTCCGTTGGCCGCAGGCATCGCACGACGAATCCCGACACGCAATTTTGAACGCAGCAGCCATATGATTGAAGATTCCCGCAGCGTCCGAGGCGGTCCGCTCGGTTGATTTCTCCGACAAAATATGTTGCTTGTCCCGCCCATGAAGAAGCTCTGCATGACCGCCTTGGCGTCAGTGACACTGAGTTTTCCAGCCAGCGCAATGGACAATGCATTGCGCGCCGGACTGATGAAACTCGATCCCCAAACTCGCCTTGAACAGCGTTGCGACGCCGAAGTGCTCGACCGCATCACCCATGACGATCGCAAGTTCAAAGCCGATCGCGTCGTCGCCTATGCCTTTGCCACGCCCGAGATGGGCGCGGATGCCATCAAGAGCCCGGGTGCTGCGTTTCGCAGCAAGGGGCAGTGGTACAGGCTGAAATTCAAGTGCCAGACCGGGCCGGACCATATGGAAGTCTTGCAACTCCGCTACCGGATCGGCGACGAGATTCCGGAAGCCGACTGGGCAAAATATAATCTCTACGATTGATTTGCGATCGGCCATGGTTTTGCCTGGCTGTCGGCGAGTGCCGCGAGCATTGGATCTGGCTTGACGTAACGATGCTTCGGTGATGGCGCCACGCGTGATCCCTTGACGGCAAGGGACCACCAAGTTAGGGCCTTTGGGTAATCGACGAACACTCGGCAAAATCAGCAAGGGCTTCCGGTCGATGGACATTTTTTTCAGCGCTGCCAGCCTGACCGCCCTGCTCCAGGTCATCGCCATCGACCTCGTGCTGGCCGGCGACAATGCGATCGTCATCGGCCTTGCCGCTGCCGGCCTGCCGGCTGACCAACGCAAGAAGGCGATCCTCATCGGCGTGATTGCGGCAACGGTGCTGCGCATCGGTTTCGCCGCAATTACCGTCAAGCTGCTGGCGATCGTCGGCCTGCTGCTGGCCGGCGGCATCCTGCTGCTGTGGGTCTGCTGGAAAATGTACCGCGAGCTGCGCACGTCACATGCCGATGAGCTGGAAGCGACCGAGGCGCTGTCGAATTCGGACCTCAACAGTGACCGGGCAGTCGCCGGCAAGTCGAAGCGCAAGACCCTTGGCCAGGCTGCCTTGCAGATTGTCGTCGCCGATGTGTCGATGTCGCTCGACAACGTGCTGGCGGTGGCTGGAGCGGCGCGTGATCATTTTCCGGTGCTGGTCATCGGCCTTGTGCTGTCGATCGCGCTCATGGGGCTGGCTGCGACCTTCATTGCCAAGCTGCTGCATCGCCACCGCTGGATCGCCTATGTCGGCCTGCTGATCATACTCTATGTCGCGCTGGACATGGTCTATCGTGGCGCGGTGGAGGTCTGGCCACATGTGAACAACGTGGTCGGCTGAAGCTGGCGGACATCCGCGTCTTCACTCCGTCGAAGCAAGACCGCCGTGCGTTTTGCCGCATCGCGGGCCTGCCCATACCAATGCCGCAATAAGTGTGGTACTGCGCCGGCAATCCTGAAAAGCCCGGAAACCCTCTATGTCCGCTCCCCGCGTGAGTTTTGTCAGTCTTGGATGCCCGAAGGCCCTCGTGGATTCGGAGCGCATCATCACGCGCCTGCGCGCCGAAGGTTACGAAATCGCGCGCAAGCATGACGGCGCCGACCTCGTCGTCGTCAACACCTGCGGTTTTCTCGATTCCGCCCGCGACGAGTCGCTCAACGCCATCGGCTCCGCGCTTTCGGAAAACGGCCGAGTGATCGTCACCGGTTGCCTGGGCGCCGAGCCGGACGTCATTCGCGAAAAGCACCCCAACGTGCTGGCGATCACCGGGCCGCAGGCCTATGAGAGCGTGATGGCCGCGGTGCATGAGGCCGCACCGCCGTCGCACGATCCCTATATCGATCTCCTGCCGCCGCAGGGTGTCAAGCTGACGCCGCGTCACTACGCCTATCTCAAGATTTCCGAAGGCTGCAACAACCGCTGCACCTTCTGCATCATTCCCGCACTGCGTGGCGACCTCGTCTCGCGGCCGGCGGCAGATGTGCTGCGTGAGGCTGAGAAACTGGCCAAGGCTGGCGTCAAGGAACTTCTGGTCATCTCGCAGGACACCAGCGCCTACGGCATCGACATCAAGTACCAGACGTCGATGTTCGGCGACCGTGAAGTGCGCGCAAAATTCCTCGATCTTTCGGAGGAACTGGGCAAGCTCGGCATCTGGGTGCGCATGCACTATGTCTACCCCTACCCGCATGTCGCCGACGTCATCCCGCTGATGGCGGAGGGCAAGATCCTCCCTTACCTGGATATCCCGTTCCAGCATGCCTCGCCGCAGGTGCTGAAAAACATGCGACGGCCCGCGCATGGCGAAAAGACGCTCGAGCGCATTCGCGGCTGGCGCGAGGTCTGTCCGGATCTGGCCATCCGCTCGACCTTCATCGTCGGCTTCCCCGGCGAGACGGATGACGATTTCGAGATGCTGCTCGACTGGCTCGATGAAGCCAAGATCGACCGCGCCGGCTGCTTCAAATACGAGCCGGTCCGCGGCGCCCGCTCCAACGATCTCGGTCTCGAACAGGTCCCACAGGAAATCAAGGAGGCGCGCTGGCACCGCTTCATGCAGCGTCAGCAGAAGATTTCGGCGACACAGCTGGCCAGAAAAGTCGGCAAGCGCCTCCCGGTGCTGATCGACGAGGCGCATGGCACATCGGCAAAGGGCCGCACCAAATACGACGCGCCCGAGATCGATGGCTCGGTGCACATCCAGTCGCGTCGTCCGCTGCGCCAAGGCGATATCGTCACCGTCAAGATCGACCGTGCCGACGCCTATGACCTCTATGGTTCGGCGGTCTGACGCCTCGTTCCGCGTAAATTTACTACATCTGGCGATAATCTAGGCCTCTTAACCCGCTCAGCCGCGATCCGCTCTATGGTTTGCGGACCGTAGATGCGGGAAATGCGGATGAACACCAGACCTGCGGAACAAAATTACATTGCGACGCTGGACCTGCTCAGGCTGGTCGCGGCGATGGCTGTCGTGTTCTTCCACTATTTCTTTCGCGGCGCGGCTGCCGAGGGCATTCTGGCTGAGGGTTATCCGCTTGCGGCACCGTTCGCCCTCTACGGCTATCTCGGCGTCAATCTGTTCTTCCTGATCAGCGGTTTCGTCATTGCCTGGTCGGCGGAAAACCGCAGTTGGGACCAGTTTGCGGTCGCGCGGTTCGTTCGCCTCTATCCGGGCTTCCTGCTCTGTATGACGATCACCTTCGCGATTGTCTTCCTTGCCGGGTCGCCGCTGCTTTCGGCCTCTTTCGTTCAGTATGCCGCCAATCTGTCGATGTTCGCGCCGGCGTTCGGCCAGCCCTTCATGGACGGCGTCTACTGGTCGATCGTTCTTGAGCTGGTGTTCTACGGCTGGGTGACGCTGGCGCTGCTCACCGGGCTGTTTCAGAAACGCAAGCTGGAGCTGATCTTGATCTGGCTGGCGATCTCGGCCTTGAACGAGTTCTTCATCGGCAGCGGCGCCGCCAGGCTGCTGTTCATCACCGAGTTTGGACCGTTCTTCGCCGCCGGCGTGCTGGTCCACCACCTGCATGCGCATGGCCGTTCACTGCCTGCAATGCTGCTGCTTGCCGCCGCGTTCCTGATCTCCTGCGGCACGCTGTCGGTGACGCAGCACTGGATGCTTGGCCACTACGGCATTGCCGTTTCGTCGGCCAATCTGGTCATCGCCAACGTCGTCATGCACGCGGCCTTGATCGGTGCGGTGCTGCTGCGCGGCCGTATCAGGGCATCGGGGCTCACCCTGGCGCTGGGCGGGCTGACCTATCCGCTCTATTTGCTGCACCAGGACATCGGCTATCTCGTCATCAATGCGGCAACGCCCCTTATCGGCAAATGGTTTGCCGCCTTTGGCTGCAGCGCACTTATGCTTTTCGTTTCGTGGGCAATCTGGCGCGCCTGCGAACGACCCGCACAGCGGTTGCTGAGGATTTGGCTCGGCCGCGCGGTCGATGCTGGCTTGGCACGGTTTCGTCGCGTCTCAGCCGGAGCGCAGCCCGCCGAATGAAAAAGGGCGCCTCGCGGCGCCCTCCTCAATTCGATCTCTTGTGCTGCTTACTGCGGCAGCTTGTCGTCGACACCCTTCACATAAAAATTCATGCCGAGCAGCGTGCCGTCATCGGCGACTTCGCCATCCTTCAGCCACGGCGTGCCGTCTTGCTTGGCGATCGGCCCGGTGAAGGGGTTCCAGCCGCCGGCGATCTTCTTCTCGGTGGCCTCCGCCATCGCCTTCACGTCGTCGGGCATGTTGGTGTAGGGGGCGAGCTTGACCGCGCCGTCCTTGATGCCAAGCCAGACATTGTCCGGCTTCCAGGTGCCGTCGAGGGCTGCCTGGACCCGGCTGATGTAATAGGGACCCCATTCGTCGGTGAGCGAGGTCAGCTGCGCGTTCGGCGCGAACTTGATCATGTCGGAGGACTGGCCGAAGCCGTGCAGCTTGCGCTCCTCGGCCACCTGCAGGGCAGCGGTCGAATCGGTGTGCTGGACGATAATGTCGGCACCCTGGTCGAACAGCGCCTTGGCGGCGTCGGCTTCCTTGCCCGGATCGAACCAGGAATTCACCCAGACGATCTTGGCCTTGAAGTTCGGGTTGATCGACTGCGCGCCGAGCATGAAGGAGTTGATGCCCATCACCACTTCCGGGATCGGGAAGGAAACGATGTAGCCGGCAACGCCTGCCTTCGATTCCTTGGCGGCGATCTGGCCGAGCACATAACGGCCTTCATAGAAACGCGCATTGTAGATGCCGAGATTGTCAGATGTCTTGTAGCCGGTGGCGTGCTCGAACATCACCTTCGGGAATTTCTTGGCGACCTTCACTTCCGGGTCCATGAAGCCGAAGGAGGTGCCGAAAATGATCTTGCAGCCTTCGCGTGCCAGGCGCTCGAAAGCGCGGTCGGCGTCGGGGCCTTCCGAGACGTTTTCAAGATAGGCGGTTTCGACCTTGTCGCCGAGCGCCTTCTCCACTTCGAGACGGCCCTGGTCGTGCTGGTAGGAATAGCCAAAATCGCCGATCGGGCCGGTGTAGACCCAGCAGGCCTTCAGCTTGTCCGCGGCCTCGGCCGTCGCTGCCAGCGACATGGCGGCGGTCGTGGTCATCAGGGCAATAAGCAGTTTTTTCATCGTGTTACCTCTCTGAGTTAGCCTTGGAGCTTCCCGTTTGTTTTTGTTGTCAACGATCCGGAACGAATGGCTGCCCCAAGGAAGCCGGCGTGTTCATCATCGTCAGACGCTTGTTGCGCGAGATTAGAACGAGAACCACGACGGTTGCCAGATAGGGCAGCGAAGAAAGGAACTGTGAGGGCACTGGAATGCCAAAAGCCTGTGCATGAAGCTGGCCGATCCACACCGCGCCGAAGATGTAGGCGCCGGCCAGCACCCGCCATGGCCGCCAGGAGGCGAACACCACCAGCGCCAGCGCGATCCAGCCGCGGCCGGCGCTCATGTTCTCCACCCATTGCGGCGTGTAGACCAGCGAGAGATGGCCGCCGGCGAGACCGGCACAGGCGCCGCCGAAGATGACCGCGAGGTATCGGTAGCGGATGACCTTGATGCCAAGCGCATGCGCCGAGGTGTGGCTGTCGCCGATCGAACGCAGCGTCAGCCCGGTGCGGGTCTTGAACAGGAACCACATGACGGCGGCGGTCAGCGCGATCGAAATGTAGAAGATCGGATCCTGGCCAAACAGCAGCCTGCCGACCACAGGGATTTCCGTCAAGCCGGGAATGTCGAGGTTGGGCAGCCTTTCGCCGGGCTGGCCGACGAAGCTGGTGCCCATCATGCCGGACAGGCCAAGGCCGAGCAGCGTCAGCGACAGGCCGGTCGCCACCTGATTGGTGGCCAGCGACAGCGTCATGACGGCAAACAGCAGCGAGAACACCGCGCCCATGGCAATGGCCGCCAAAAGGCCGATCCAGGGCGATCCGGTGAGATAGGTTGCGCCGAAGCCGCCGACCGCGCCCATGATCATCATGCCTTCGACGCCGAGATTGAGTACGCCGGAGCGCTCGACCACCAGCTCACCGATTGCCGCGATCAGCAGCGGCGTTGCCGCGGTGGCGATGGTCAGAAGGATGTTTACGGTGATGTCCATCAACGGGCTTCCTTCAGCTTCGGTGCGGCTTCGAGTTTGGCCACGCCTTCCGGTTTGGTCAGCGCCAGGCCGACCAGGCGTATGCGGTAGTGGATGAGCGTGTCGCAGCCGAGCACGAAGAACAAAAGCATACCCTGGAACACCCGCGCCACCTTGTCGGAGATGCCGAGCGCGCTCTGCACTGCTTCGCCGCCGAGATAGGTCAGTGCCAGCACCAGTCCGGCGGCAACGATGCCAAGCGGGTTGAGACGGCCGAGGAACGCCACGATGATGGCGGTGAAGCCGTAGCCGGGCGAAATGACGGGCTGCAGCTGGCCGATGGCGCCCGAGACCTCCGAGATCCCGGCAAGTCCCGCCAGCGCGCCCGACAGCAGGAAGGCAAAGAACACCATCCGGTTGAGGCCGAAGCCGGCGAAGCGTCCTGCCCGCGGGCTCGAGCCCAGCACGCGCACCTCGAAACCTTTCAGCATGCGGCTCATCAGGATCCAGACCAGCACCGCGGCGACCAGCGCGAAGACAAAACCCCAGTTTGCCCGTCCGGCATCCGGCATCAGTTCCGGCAACACGGCCGAATCGTTGAACTGGATGGTCTGCGGGAAGCCATGGCCCTGCGGATCGCGCCACGGTCCGCGCACAAGCCAGTCAAGGAAAAGTTGCGCGACATAGACCAGCATCAGGCTGGTCAGGATCTCGTTGGTGCCGAAGCGCGTCTTGAGCAGAGCCGGGATCGCCGCATAGGCCGCACCTCCGACCATGCCGAGCAACAGCATCAACGGCAGCACCAGCGGGCCTTCGAACTGCGGAAACAGTACTGGAAGCATCGAGCCAACGATGCCGCCGAGGATGAACTGGCCTTCGGCGCCGATGTTCCAGATGTTGGCCTTGTAGCAAACCGACAGGCCGACGGCGATCAGGATGAGCGGCGCGGCCTTGATCGCCAGCTCATGCAACTGCCAGATTTGGCTGATCGGCTCGATGAAATAGATGTTGAACGCAGTCAGCGGATTGACGCCGAGCAGCGCGAACATGACGGCCCCGGCAATGATGGTCAGCGCGAAGGCGATGAACGGCGACAGGGCCGAAAACAGCATGGAGCGCTGCGGGCGTTTGACGAGTTCGAGGCGCATCATACCGTCTCCAACGTGTGTTCGGCGTGACCGGGTTCGGCGCCACCCATCAGCAACCCGACCTTCTCGAAGGTCGCTTCGGCGATCGGCATCGGCTTCGACAACTCGCCATTGTGCATGACCGCGATCGCATCCGAGATCTCGAACAGCTCGTCGAGATCCTGGCTGATCACCAGCACTGCCGATCCGCTGCGCGACAACTCGATCAAGGCCTGGCGGATGTGGGCGGCAGCGCCCGCATCGACGCCCCAGGTCGGCTGGTTCACCACCATGACGCTTGGCCGGCGGTCGAGTTCGCGGCCGACGATGAATTTCTGCAGATTGCCGCCCGAAAGAGCCGCGGCCTCCGGATCCGGCGCACTCTTGCGCACATCCATCGCCTCGATGATGCGTTGGGACGCGGCCTGGATGGCGGCGCTCTTGACCATTCCGCCGGAACCGACGAACGCCTTGCCGTCGGTGGCATGGCGCGACAGCAGCAGGTTTTCGGAAAGCTTCATGCGCGGTGCGGCACCGTGGCCGAGGCGTTCCTCCGGCACGAAGGCAGCGCCCAGCAGGCGCCGTCCGGTGATGGTGAGGCTTCCCGAATCCTTGCCGCGAATGCGCACCGAGGCGGCATCCTGCTGCAGCACTTCGCCCGAAACGGATTCGAAGAACTCGCCCTGACCATTGCCGGCGACGCCGGCGATGCCGATCACCTCCCCGGCGCGGACGTTCAGGTTGATGCCCTTGAGCGGGATCGAGAACGGCGTTGCCGGTTTGCGGCTGAGATTGCGGATTTCGAGCAGCGGCTGCGCCTTGTCGATGCCCTCGACCGGCGCGCGCACCACGGCCTGCACCTCGTTGCCGACCATCATGCGAGCCAGCGAAGAGGCTGTTTCCTCACGCGGATTGCAATGGCCGACCACCTTGCCGTGGCGCAGCACGGTGGCGCGGTCGCAGATGCGTTTGACCTCTTCGAGCCGGTGCGAGATGTAGAGGATGGATTTGCCTTCCGAGCGCAGGCGCTCCAGCGTCTCGAACAGCTTGTCGGCTTCCTGCGGCGTCAACACCGAGGTCGGTTCGTCCAGGATGATGAGCTGCGGCGTCTGCAGCAGGCAGCGGATGATTTCGATGCGCTGGCGCTCGCCCACCGACAGGTCGCCGACCAGCGATTCAGGGTCGAGCGGCAGGCCATAACTGAAGGAAAGCGCCCTCGCCTTCGCAGCGATGCTGCTGATCGGTGAGCCGTCGTCCAGCGACAGCGCGATGTTTTCGGCCGCGGTCAGCGCCTCGAACAGCGAAAAATGCTGGAACACCATGCCGATGCCGAGCTTTTTCGCGACGCCCGGGCTGGAAATCCTGACGGCCTGACCGTTCCAGAAGATCTCGCCGGCATTGGGCTCCAGCGAGCCGAACAGCATCTTGACCAGCGTCGACTTGCCGGCGCCGTTTTCGCCGAGCAAGGCGTGGATCTCACCCCTGGCGATGTCGAGATCGATATGATCGCACGCCGTCAGCGTGCCGAATATCTTGGTGAGGCCACGCACCTCAAGCAGGTTCGTGCCGTCCTGATTTGCACTCACAGTGCCTCCCATCTGGTTAGCCAGACATGTTCTGTGTTCCCGCAGGCATGGTAGGCGCGGCCGGCTCTCATCGGAAAGCGGCACACGTCTTGAAAGAGCTTCAAGAATTTCAGCGGAAATTCAAGGGATAGCAAGGCAGAACGAACTAAGGGATGAGAATGGTCGTCCCTGTGGTCCTGCGGCCCTCGAGGTCGGAATGCGCCTTGCCGGCGTCCTTCAACGCGTAGCGCTGGTTGATCTGGATCTCGACCGCGCCGCTGAGCACGACCTCGAACAGGGCGGCAGCAGAAGCGTCGAGGTCCTCGCGTTTTGCGTTGTAGACGAACAGTGTCGGCCTTGTTGCGAACAACGAGCCCTTCTGTGCCAGCAACGACATGCTGAACGGCGGTATAGGTCCCGAGGACTGGCCAAAGCTGACGAACATGCCGAGCGGCCGCAGGCAGTCGAGCGAAGCCGGAAACGTGTCGTTGCCGACCGAATCGTAGACGACATCGCATTTTTTGCCGCCGGTGATGGCGGCGACGCCGGCGACGAAATCTTGTTCCTTGTAGTTGATGACGTGATCGAAACCATGCGCCCTGGCGAGCTCGATCTTGTCGGACGAGCTGGCGGTGCCGATGACGGTGGCGCCGAGATGTTTTGCCCATTGGCCGAGGATCAGGCCGACGCCGCCTGCAGCGGCATGGAACAGGATCGTGTCGCCGGCCTTCACCTTGAACGTCCGCCGCAGCAGATATTCCGCGGTCATGCCCTTCAGCATCATCGCTGCGGCCTGTTCGTCGCTGATGCCATCCGGAACCTTGACCACGTGGCTGGCATCGATGACGCGTTCTTGCGCGTAAGCCCCCGTCGTCACGGCATAGGCGATGCGATCGCCCGGATTCAGCCAGTCGACGCCATGGCCGACCTCCAGCACCACGCCGGCGGCTTCGCTGCCTGGCACGAGCGGGAAGCCGCCGGGTGGCGGATAGAGACCGGAGCGATGGTAGACATCGATGAAATTGAGGCCGATCGCGGTGTGCCGGACCAGGATCTGCCCGGATCCCGGCTGGCCGGGATCAGTGTCCTCATACGTCAGAACTTCCGGGCCGCCATTGGCATGAATGCGGATCGCTTTGGACATTGCTAGGCTTCCTGTGGGCTAGGCTTGTGGGGCCAGGCTCCCTGTGGGAGTGGCCGATCAGGCCTTTTTGGCACCGAGATTGGGAAAGAACTGCATGATGCCACCGATGCAGGCAAGATAAAGCCCGGTGATGGTGATGCCGATCTTGGTGAAGGTGCTGACCTGCTCGCCCAGCACGCCGATCTGATCGTAGAAGGCGGCGAGCGCCGCTTGGGCCAGGGCAAGCGCGCCGAAAGCGCACCACAACAGGGTCATCCCAAGGTTGATGCGCCGCAGCCGCACCACCCGCACCGGGTGGATGAAGTTGATCGGCACGAAAGTCAGGACGCCGGCCACCACCACCACCGCGAACGAAACCCATTGTCCGGGCTCGATGACGAACAGGGTGAACACCACCATGTTCCAGACCACCGGGAATCCCTTGAAGAAATTCTCCTTCGTCTTCATGCCGGTGTCGGCATAGTAGATGGCGCTGGAAACGACGATGATCGCCGCCGACAGGAATGACAGGCCCTCGCCCATGAAGCCGCGCTGATAGAGCGCGAAGGCCGGGATCAGCACGTAGGTCACGTAGTCGATGATGTTGTCGAGCAGTTCGCCCGACCATGTCGGCAGGATCTCCTTGACCTCGAGTTTTCTGGCGATCGGCCCATCGATGCCGTCGACGAACAGGGCCAGCCCGAGCCACCAGAACATTGCGGTCCAGCGCTCTTCACTTGCCGCCACGAGCGACAGGAAGGCCAGGAACGACCCCGAGGCGGTCAAAAGGTGGACGGAGAACGCCCTCGCCTGCGGCCAGGTGACCTTCTTCTTCGGGCGCGGAATCCGGTCCGTGATCTTTTTGGCGGCTTTTCGTGCTGCCAAATTCCTGGCCGTTGTGTTCTTGCTCACGGGCCCCGCCAATCCAGCTTGCAGATTTCGGCCGAACGGCCGGCGAAATTCCAGTTGCGGCCAAAAGCCCGCATCTTGCTCTTGTCGGACCTGGCCACGATGATCTCGGGCGCGATCCAGTATTCCGAATTGCTGATCACCGTATCCTTGTCACGGTCCTTGCCTTGGATGGGTGTGACCGCTCCGTCGATAATCCTGGGTATCTGGAAGATACGCGTTTTGTCACGCGTCTCATAGGTGATCGGCACCTGCTCGACACCGAGGAATTTGCCGACGAGGATTGAGAGCAGCGATGTGGTTCCACCTGCCTTGCCCGTGAAGATCTTTGTCAGCGCCTTGACCGCATAGACAGAGGCGCGGCTGTCGATGAACAGGCCCGCGGTCCAGTTGCCGCGGCTCATATAGCCTGGGATTTCCATGATCAGCCCAAGATTGAGCCCGGACAGATCGACCTCACCGAAATGGCCGGCATCGATGCGAAACCCGGCCCATGTCTGGCAATAGCCTTCGGTCGGCGGATGATTGCCAAGCGAGAGCACGCAAGGGCAAAAAACCGTGCAATTGCAGGAGAGTACGAGCTCTCCCTTCATCGCCCAGCTCTGGTCTGCCATCGATTTTCCCCCACTCACAGCGAGACTACTAGCAGCGCGGCTGCCCAGACAAGCAGTATCGCACCGGCCAGCCGGGTTGGAACCCTGCTGGCCGTTTGTTTTTCGATCAGGGTGAACAGGCCGATCAACGCCATCCAGAAAACGTTCATGACGCCAACGGCGAACATCACCAGCATCAAGGCCCAGCAGCAGCCCAGACACCACAGACCTTGCGCGACACCGAGCCGAAAGATGTTAAGGGGCCTTGCGCTCCAGCTCGCGAAAAGGATCGAGAACGGGTTCTTGCATTTCTTCAGGCAAGCTTCCTTCAGGCCGCTGAACTGGTAGAGGCCGGCAATCAGCAGAGCGAGCGCACCGGCAATGCCGATGACCGGATCGAGCATCCCGGCTGACGAAGCGAATGCATGGACGGCCAAGGTCAGCGCCGCGAACGCAATTGAAGCGGCGAGCCAGACGCTGAGATAGCCGGCGACCAGCAGCAGCGGGTGAACGACCGGTTCGCCCTTGATGCGTGCCGTGTCAGCGATCTCGCAATAGGTGCGTATCATCGGCGCCGCCGAAGGCAGCATCGTCGCGATCGCCATCAGGAACCACATCGAAACGAGCGCGCCGGCCCGCAAGCCGAGACCTGCGTCCAAAGGCACCGGTGAGAGGCACAGCACAAAGAACCGTTCCAGGAAATAGGGCAGCGGCAGTTGCGGCAGGCTGCGAAGGATCGTGTCGCCAGGGGCGCCGACGCCCGCAATCCCTGTTTCAGCCCCGCGGATTGCCATCGCCGCAAGACACAGCCATGCAAGCAGGATGCAAGCGCCGACAACGACGTTTACCGTGACCCGGGGATTGCGCGCGATGCCGGCCATGGCGCGGCCGGCGCGGTCGAGATGGCTGAAGTCGTCCTGCTGGCCGGTCATGACATCCGAATGGGCCGAATCGCCGCGTTGATCAAGCGGCATGATCTGACCTATATGCTGATCGAACGGCAGGTCGGGTGGACCGCCTCGCATTGCAAGCCGGAAGCCGATCTTGGAGCATCAGCAAACTGCGCGGATACTGGTTGCCGGCACGGGGCCGGCAGGGCTGATCGCGGCACTGGGTTTTGCCGCCGAAGGTTTCCCGGTGACACTGGTCGGGCCGGAGGCCACCGCCCCCGATGGTCGCACGACGGCCCTGATGAACCCTGCCTTGAAAGTGCTCGACCGGCTCGGCGTGCTCGAAGCCGTCATATCCAAGGCGGCGCCTTTGAAGGTGATGCGCATCGTCGACGCCACCAGCCGGCTGATCCGCAGCCCGGTCGTCACCTTCCGCGCCAGCGAGATCGACGAGGATGAATTCGGGCTGAACCTTCCCAACAGCGTCCTCACCCCGGCACTCGCCAGCGCCGTTGCCGCGCACGCCGGCATCGACTGGCTGAGGTCGATGGTGGCGAACTGGCATCTCGATGCCGAGCATGTTCGTGCCGGCCTCGCCGACGGCAGCTCGGTTGACGCATCGCTGGCGGTCGCCGCTGACGGACGCTTGTCACCGGCGCGCCAGGCGGCCGGCATCTCGACCTCGGCCCGGTCCTACCCGCAGGCAGCTCTCGTCCTCAATTTCGGCCACAGCGGCGACCACGCCTTCACCTCGACGGAATTCCACACCGAGACCGGTCCGTTCACGCAGGTTCCCCTGCCCGGCAATCGCTCCAGCCTGGTCTGGGTGGTCAAGCCCGAGACCGCGACCGAACTCGCCGCGCTGGACGATGCGACACTTTCTCAGCGGGTCGAACAGCAGATGCAGTCGATGCTGGGCCGGGTGGCTGTCGAGCCGGGCCGGCAGATCTACCCGCTATCGGCGGTGACGCCGCTGCGTTTCGCAAGGGATCGGGTGGCGCTGGTCGGCGAAGCCGCCCATGTGTTTCCGCCGATTGGTGCGCAAGGCCTCAACCTCGGCATCAGAGACATCGACGATCTAATTGGAATCGCTTGTGAAAATCGATCCGATCCGGGCGCAGCCAAGGCGCTTGCAGCCTACGATTTCAAGCGCCGCCCTGACATTCTGGCGCGCAGCAGCGCGGTCAACCTGCTCAACATGTCGCTGCTTTCCGACATGCTGCCGGCGCAGATGGCCCGCGTTGCCGGGCTCGGCGTGCTCGGAGGCTTCGCGCCGCTTCGGGCTTTTTTCATGCGCGAGGGGCTTCGTCCCGGCAGTGGTTTTGCCGCGCTTGCCGGTGGGTTAGGGAAACAGGTCCGGCGCTAGGATATTGTGCCGGATCAGGTAGAGCAGCCCGGTAACGGTCACGACCGACAGGCAGGTTGTGATCAGCACACTGGCCGACGCTCGCTGTACCCAGACGCCATACTGCTGGGCGATGACGAAGACGTTCGTGGCGGTCGGCAATGCGGCCAGAAGCACCGCCGAGAAGACCCATGTCTCAGAGAAATTGCCGATCCAGCTCAGCACGACATAACAGAGCAACGGGTGCAGGATCAGCTTCAGCGCCGCGATCGGAACCATCTCATGCGGGACGCGATTGAGTGGCCTGAGCGCCAGCGTGACGCCCATGGCAAACAGCGCGCAAGGTGCGGCCGCACGGGAAAGATATTCTAGAAATCGCTCCACCGGCACGGGCGGTCGAAAGCCGATATAGGCGGCGCCGACACCCAGGGCGGTTGCGATGATGAACGGATGCAGCACGATCTTGCGCAGGACGCCCAGGGCAAGCCGGAGAGGAGTGGTCTTCTCGTCGCCAGACAGCGCCATCATCATGGGCGCGATGGCGAAATGCATGATGTTCTCGAAACAGAAGATCAAGGCGACCGGCACAGCCGCCTCCTCGCCGAAGGCCAGCAGCGCCAGCCCCGGCCCCATATAGCCGATATTGCCATAGGCGGCCGCGAGCGCCTTGATGGTCGATTGCGCTATCTCGCCGCGCGACGTCAGGACCGATCCCATGAACATCAAGGAAAATATCATGAAGGTCGAGACGACCGAACCGAAGATGAAGCGCCATTCCGTCAGGTCTTCAAACGGCGTCTTGGCAAGCAGCTGGAAGAAAAGTGCCGGCAGCGCGACATAGACGATGAACGTGTTCATCCAGCCGAGCGCGTCCAGCGGCTGCCTGGTGATGCGCGCCACCAGAAACCCGACAAAAATCAAGCCGAAGAATGGAAGAACAAGACCGACGACGTCAGACATTTTTATGCTGGTCCGAAACCCTGGCGCCGGGCTAGCCCGTTGCTTAATAGGGCGTCAAGCGCCTCGGGATTGAATTGATGCGCGGTCTGCGCCAAATAAGCTCAAGGAATTCAGTGGTGAGTACGATGAAAACAGCCAAATTCGCAATCGGACAGGTGGTTCGCCACCGGCTGTTTCCATTCAGGGGCATCATTTTCGATGTCGATCCGCAATTCGCCAACACCGACGAATGGTACGAAGCCATCCCCGCCGACGTGCGGCCGCGCAAGGATCAGCCTTTCTATCATCTGCTCGCCGAGAATTCGGAGACCGAATACATCGCCTACGTCTCCGAGCAGAATCTGCTTGAGGATCAGTCGGGTGAGCCGGTCCGGCATCCGCAGATCAAAGAGATGTTCGACAAGAGGCCGGACGGCGGCTACCAGCCGAAACGGCAGTCCACGCATTAGCCTACTGGAAGACAATCACAAAAAAAGCGGGGCATGAACCCCGCTTTTTTGTTGGCTCGGCGATATCGGCCGATCAGTTGGCGGTCTTCGCCTTGTCCTGCTCTTCCTTGAGCTTCTTGGCGAAATCCTGGTTGTTCTTGGCGACGAAGTCCTGAAGCTTCTTCTGCCTGTCCTCGATGTCCGACTGCTGCAGCGCCGGGCCGTCATAGGCGCCGCTGAAGCCCTGCAGGGCGATCTTGATCGGATTGGGCTGGTTCTGGAAATTGACGGAAGTCAGCGTGATCGCCTGGCCTTTCTTGAATGCCGCGACGAGCTGATCGGTCAGCGGCACTTCGGCCACGCAACGATCCGGGAAGCAAATCACATAGTCGAGCTTCTGCGCCTTGCCGGTGTCGATCTGCAGGCCGATGCCGGGAGGCACCAGACGGCCGGTCGGAACCGTCACCTGGAACACCTTGCGGTTCACCTTGCCCTTGAGCTCGATCAGGCTGACGCCGGTGACCAGCTGGCCATTGCCGGCAGTGGTGATGTTCTGGACGTTGCAGATGTCGACGTCTTCCTGCTTGGTGCAGGCCTTGAACCAGCCTTGCGGAATCTGCTGCTGCTGTGCGGAAGCGGCGGGAAGTCCTGCGCCGAGAAAGCCGACCACGCCAGCGGCCATGACCGACAGGCGGTACGCGTTGCTGTTCAGGCTCGTCATGTCGTGCACTTCCTCTCAAATGATCCCGGGACCGGCTTCTTCGTGCCGTGTGGTCCAGCTACCTGTTGCCGAAATGAGGCAACAGAATGACTTCGGAGGGCGTGTTACACTGCAAGCGAGGCCGAATCCAGCCCGGCGCCTGCGATTCTTGGCCGTGCGATTTGGGCCGTGCGATTTGGGCTGATGTATCTGGCCGGAGCGCGGTGGCGCCATGCTAGGGTGCAGTCCGAATCATCAAGCCGCCCAGTAAGGAGACGGTCATGGGCCGCGTTCTTGTTTGGCTGATCACCGCGATATCGTTTCTCGCCCTTTCGCATCAGCCGGTCGCATCGGAGCCGAAGCACGCCATCGCCATGCAGGGCGAGCCGGCGCTGCCGCCCGACTATACGCATTTCAACTACGTCAATCCCGACGCGCCGAAGGGTGGCTCGATCACCTATTGCGTCGTCGGTAGCTTCGACAATCTCAACCCTTTCATCCTCAAGAGCCTGCGCACCACGGCGCGCGGCATGATGGATACGATCTTCGGCAATCTGGTCTTCGAGCCGTTGATGCAGCGCAATGCCGACGAGGCTTTCACGCTCTACGGTTTGTTGGCCGACAGCGCCGACATGGATCCGGAGCGCAAGAGCATCGAGTTCCATCTCAATCCGAAGGCCAAATGGTCGGACGGTCAGCCGGTGACGCCGGAGGACGTGCTGTTCAGTTATGATGTCTACACCGACAAAGGCCGCCCGCCTTACAGCGACCGTATGGCCAGGGTCGCCAAGCTCGAAAAGACCGGCGACCACAGCGTGCGCTTCACCTTCAACGACAAGGCCGATCGCGAATTCCCGCTGATCATCGCGCTGACCCCGATCATCCCGAAGCACGCCTTTGATAAGGAGACCTTCGACAGGACGACGCTCAAGCCGGTGATCGGCAGCGGTCCGTATACGATCGCGCAGGTGCAGCCAGGCCAGCGCATCGTCTTCAAGCGCAACCCGGACTATTGGGGCAAGGATGTCCCCGCCAAGCGCGGTTTCGACAATTACGACCAGATCACCATCGAGTATTTCCTCAACGCCAACGCCAAGCTCGAAGCGTTCAAGAAAGGCCTCTGCGCCATCGATGACGACAGCGATCCGGTGAAGCGCGAGCGCGATCTCGATTTTCCGGCCTTCCACAAGGGGGACGTGATCGCCGAAACCTTCGACACCGGCATTCCGCCGGTGGTGACCGGTTTCCTGTTCAACACGCGGTTGCCGAAATTCGCCAACCCGGTCGTGCGGCGCGCGCTCGGCATGCTCTACGACTTCGAATGGGCCAACAAGAACCTATTCGGCGGCAAATACACGCGCACGATGAGTTACTGGCAGAATTCCGAGCTTTCCGCGCTCGGCCATCCGGCCGACGACAGGGAGAAAGCGCTTCTGGCGCCCTACCCCGTCCGCGTGCCGGCCGATGTCATGGACGGCACATGGCGGCCGCCGGTGACCGACGGATCGGGCCAGGATCGGCGCGTCTTGAAGGCAGCTTTCGATCTTTTGAAAAGTGTCGGCTACCACGTGCAGAATGGAACGATGCTTGATCCCGAAGGCAAACCCTTCGGCTTTGAGATCCTGACCGCTTCGCAGGACGAGGAGCGCCTTGCCGGCATCTATCAGCGCACGCTGGAGAAGATCGGCATCAATCTCACCATTCGCAGCCTCGACGGCGATCAGATCCAGTCGCGCAAGCAGCGCTTCGATTTCGAGGTCTTGGTCGGATCGAGCGGCTTCAACAATTCGTTGTCACCCGGCATCGAGCAGAGCGGGCGCTGGAGTTCGACTGCCGCCCGGACGGAAGGCTCGTTCAATCTCGCCGGCGTCGCCGACCCGGCTGTGGACGCGGCAATCGAGGCGATGCTGCGCGCCCGTTCCAAGGAGGATTATGTTGCCGCCGTTCGCGTTCTCGACCGGCTGCTGATCTCCGGCAACTACATGGTGCCGATGCAGTACAACACGCAGCAATGGATCGCCTACTGGAACTACCTGGAACATCCGCAAAAGACGCCCATATTCGGGTATCAACTGCCAACATGGTGGCGCAAACCCAACTGAGGGATCAGGAGATCGAGATGAGCGAATTGAACGCCATCACCGTCGATGTGGTGTCCGATGTCGTCTGCCCCTGGTGCTTCATCGGCCAGAAGCGGCTCGACAGGGCAATCGCCGCCGTGAGCGATGTCGACGTGCATGTCCGCTGGCGGCCGTTCCAGCTCGATCCGACCATTCCGCCTGAAGGCAAGGACCGGCGCGAATACATGCTGGCAAAATTCGGCAGCGACGAGCGTATCCGCGAGATTCACGACCGCATCGAGCCGCTGGGCGAAGCGGAAGACATTTCCTTTGCCTTCGACGCCATCAAAGTGGCGCCGAATACGCTGGATGCGCACCGGCTGATCCGCTGGGCAGGGGCCGCCGGCGAAGCCATTCAGAACAGGCTTGTACGGCGGCTGTTCCAGCTGAATTTCGAGGAAGGCGCTGACATCGGCGACCATGCCGTGCTGGTCGAAGCCGCGCGCGAGGCTGGCATGGATGCGTCCGTGGTCGCCTCGCTTTTGCCGACCGAGGCCGATGTCGAGGCGGTGCGCACCGAGATCGACACCGCGTCGCGCATGGGCATTTCTGGTGTGCCGTGCTTCCTGCTCGAGGACAAATACGCCGTCATGGGCGCGCAGGATGCCGATACGCTGGCCGATGCCATTCGCCAGGTGGCGGCTGCCAAGGCGCGAGGCGAACTGGAAAAGGCCGGCTGAGGCCGGCCGGCCTCTCCTCACCGCGACGGCGGCAGACGTTACTTCGCCGTCGCCTTGGCCTTGCTGATGAAAAATCCATGGCCGTTCGTGGCCGTGCAGGTCAGTCCCTTGGTTGACGACTGGCACGAGAACGGCCCGGCGCTCCAGCTGTTGCCGTAGCCAAGCTTGTCGACATCGCTGCAGCAGCCCTGCTCGCCTGGGTTCTTGATCAGCGTTGCTGGCCCCTTTGGACCCAGGATAATCGTAAGGTAGCTCGGCTCGACGCGCGAGCAGCTCAGCTCCGGGCCGCCATCCCTCGGCTCATAGGTGCCGGTGCCGCCTTTGGGCGTGTAGATGCAGCCGATGTTGCCGGACGGCGTGTTGAACTCGATCTGGCCCTCGGCGCTGGCCGGAATGCTTTGCTCGCCGGCATGCGCCAAAGGTACAAAGGCAAAGAGGGACAGGATTGCGGCCGCGCGTGCAAGCATTGGGAGCTTCCTTATTGGAGAACCGGACATGCATGAGTGTCGACGATGCCGGGCAAGGTTCAATTCCAAGCGGATGAATTGTCAAACGCAGTCCCTTGTCTGACCCGACAAGACGGAACGCGCCGCTCGATCGATTCTCCCGTCAATTCCTGCCCCCGGCAGGGACGACCACGGCATTCCTGGCGAGTCACGAGCCGCAGATTTTCGAGCTCTCTGGGCCGTCCGCAGTGAGAAAACCGATCGCTCGACACGATTTCGAGTTCACGAAACCGTGTGAAAGCCTTCCCTAAGGGAAGCCGCACCAGCGTCACGACTCGATAGATCAAGCGATTGAAATTAAAAGCAATATCTGGCTTTCTGCCAACCGTTGTCGCTATATTTCAGCATGTAA
This sequence comes from Mesorhizobium sp. WSM4833, assembly GCF_055811095.1. Classification (NCBI taxonomy): domain Bacteria; kingdom Pseudomonadati; phylum Pseudomonadota; class Alphaproteobacteria; order Hyphomicrobiales; family Phyllobacteriaceae; genus Mesorhizobium; species Mesorhizobium sp. WSM4833. The sequence continues at coordinate 282,299 of NZ_JBVVQG010000008.1, read as the reverse complement.
TCTGTTGCCTCACGGCAACGGCTGCCGGGGCAATCCGGTCGGCCCGGTTTTAAATTAATGGAAAATGATCAATTGGTGTTACCATCCGTAACAAAAGAAAAAAGGTTTGGGCGGGATAGTGATTCGGGTCGGTAGACCATCGCAAGAGTCAGTACCGGAAAAAACACCTCGCGATGCCGCAGGGCGATCGCTTCTGACGCCGGTGTCGTCGATGCGCAGCTTCTGGGGCCTGATGCGGGCCTACTGGGTTTCCGACCGCTGGAAGGAAGCCTGGACGCTGACGCTGGTGATCGCGCTGCTCACGGCGTTGTCCAGCAAGGCCGGTGTCTGGTTCGCCGAAGCCTCGGGCGAACTGGTCAATTCCATCGCCTTCTTCCATGACGCCGCCAACACCACGCCGCTTCGCTCGCTTTTGGTCAATGCCGGCGTCCTCGTGCTGCTGGTCGTACTCAAGGACGCTGGCTTCACCGGCATCCGCAACCTTGTCTCGGCGACGTTGCACCGCAAATGGCGCGGTTGGCTGGACAGCCGCTTCAATGAAGCGCTGCTGGACGGCAATCATACGCATTTCCATGCCCAGCACGCGTCGACCGGCAGCGGCGCACCGGCCCCCGACAACATCGACCAGCGCGTCCAGGAATCCATCAAGGACATGACCGGTGGCGCCATCGGGCTCGCCATGGGCGTGCTTGGCGTTGCCACATCGCTCTATTTCGTCGGCCAGAAGCTGCTCGAAAACTCCGTCGAGGTGAAGGGGCTGGAATTTCTCGGCAGCTATGGCAGCGCCATCCTCGCCTTCCTGGCCGTCGCCACCTACGTGCCGCTGAACACTTGGATCGCGGTCAAGCTCGGCGGCCTGCTCGAGCGCCTCAATGTCAGGATGCAGCAGGCCGAGGGCAGCTATCGCGGCGAGCTGACGACATTCCTGCGGCGGTCCTTCCACGTCGCGGCGTCTCAGGGCGAAGGCGTGCAAAGGACCATGCATGGCCGGCTTTATGTCGACATCGACGGCACCTGGACGCGGCTGAACATCGTCAACACCGTCTACATGTCGTTCGAGCTGATCTACAATTTCATCGGTGCCCGCATTGTCGCCTACGGACCGGGCCTGGTGCCGTTCATCCACAACGGTCTCGACCTCAAGGGCTACATAACCGGCTCCGAACTGGTCAATTCGCTGATCGGCCAGTGTTCGTGGTTCATCCACGTCATGCCCGCCATCGCCACGTTGCGCGCCAACAGCCAGCGTGTCACCGAGCTGGCCAATGCGATCGAGAATGTCCAGCATCCGCAGGAATTCTACAGCCAGACCGGCCGCTCCGACTTCCACTATGCCAGCCAGAACCCGGTTTTCGGCCTGACCATCCAGAAGCTCGAACTGGCGCATCAGGGCGAGGACGCGACGCCCTTTCTCAGCGCCGCCAATCTGCGCTTCCGGCGCGGCGAATGGACTTTCCTGAAAGGCGAGTCCGGTTGCGGCAAAACCTCGCTGATCAAGGCGATCAACGGCCTGTGGCCCTATGGCCGCGGCACCATCGTCTTCCCCGAGGGCGTCAAGAGTTTCTATGCCGCCCAGGAGGTCAAGCTGCAGCCTGTGTCGCTGAAACAGTTGGTCTGCCTGCCCGGCTCCGAGCACGACCATGGCGATGCGCAGGTGGCGTCGGCGCTGCACAAGGCGGGGCTCGGCGACTTTATCGAGCACATGGCCGGCGAAAGCCGCGAAGGCAAAAGCTGGGACCAGGTTCTGTCGGGCGGCCAGAAACAGAAGCTGGTGGTGGCCCGCATCGTGCTGCAGCAGCCGGGATTGCTGTTCCTCGACGAGGCGACCGGCGCGCTCGACCCCGATGGCAAGGTCGCCTTCCACCAGGCCATCAAGGACAACTGCCCCGATGTCACGGTGATCTCCGTCATGCACGAGGCGGTGGCGCCGAGATCAATGACCGGCAGCGAATTCTATCACAGCATCGTCGCGATCGCCGACGGCGTCGCCACCAAGAAGCCGCTGGTTCCGACCCTGCCCGCCGAACTCACCACCATTCTGGTGCAGCCAAGGCCGGCCCCAAGGCCGGTCGAGGACAAGTGGCTGCGCTTCTCGCGCCGGCTGAAGCAGAAATAACGGCTATTCCACCCTGGTCTGCCTGGTCGAACGGCGGCCGGTGATCACAGTCTCGCGATCTTGCCCGCTCGTCGGCATTTTCCCTCCTCACCGCGATTGACACGGCAAGGCGCGCTCCTATGTTGCGCCCGCTTGCAGACAATCAAACGCGAACCCGCAAGCGGAAAGGTCACCGCGCCATGCCTGGCGACAGTCACAGTCGAACGCAACAGCCGTCCGCCCTGACGTGACCTCACATGGTTCATGTCCTGCCGGACGGCAAGGAGTGAGCCATGAACGAATTTACCACGGTGGCAAGCGACGAGGCCGTCGCGATTGCCCGTATCCTAGCCAACGATCACGTCGCCGACATTGTCGAGGCCCTGAACAGGGAGCCTCGAGAGACCGCGACGGAACTGCTCTGTGAAGTGACGTTCGAACGTCTGGTCGAGATCTTCGATCAGCCGGAACTCGACGGCGCGTCGGAACTCATGGAGGCGCTGCCGCGCGCCAAGGCGGGCAAGCTGCTCACGGCCATGTCGGTCGACCGGGCAGCCGACATCCTGCGCGAGCTGGAAGAGCCGGCGCGTTCCGAGCTGCTTGGCGGACTTGCGCCGCCGCTGCGCGCAACGCTGCTCTCCATCCTCGGCTATCCCGAAGGCAGTGCCGCATCGATCATGACGACGGAGTTCGTCAGCGTGCCCTCGGACTGGAGCGTCGGGCAAACGCTCGATTACATCCGCAAGGTGGAGCGGACGCGCGAGACCGTCTATGCGATCTATATCGTCGATCCGCAAACGCACCTGCTTGTGCGCTCGACGGGCCTGCGCCGGCTGATCACCGGTGAGCCGGACGATTCGATCATGACGGTGGCGCCGGATCATCTTCCGGTGACGGTCGGCCCGCTGACCGATCGCGAAACGCTGGCGCAGACGATCTCCAAATACGATCTGCTCGCCGTTCCGGTCGTCGACCATGGCAAGATCCTCGGCATCGTCACCATCGACGACATCATCGACACGATGATCGCGGAGACGACCGAGGACGTGCACCGTTTCGGCGGCATGGAGGCGCTGGACGAGCCGTACATGAAGATGAGCTTCCTCGCCATGATCAGGAAACGCGGCGGCTGGCTGTGCGCGCTGTTCATCTCGGAGATGCTGACGGCCAACGCCATGCAGAGCTATGAGGGCGAGCTGGAGAAGGCGATCGTGCTGACGCTGTTCATCCCGCTGATCATGAGCTCCGGCGGCAATTCCGGCTCGCAGGCGACCTCGCTGGTCATCCGCGCGCTGGCGTTGCGCGAGATCGGTCTTGGCGACTGGTGGCGGGTGGCGCTGCGCGAGCTGCCCACCGGCCTGGTGCTGGGCGCCATGCTCGGCGTGGTCGGCGTCTGCCGCATCGCGCTCTGGCAGTATATGGGCTTCTACGACTATGGCCCGCACTGGCCGCTGATCGCCACCACGGTGGGTGCTGCACTGGTCGGCATCGTCACCTTCGGTTCGCTGTCGGGGTCGATGCTGCCGTTCGCCTTGAAGCGCATCGGCTTCGATCCGGCCAGCGCATCGGCGCCGTTCGTTGCCACGCTGGTCGATGTCACCGGGCTGGTGATCTATTTCTCGGTGGCGCTGGTGATCCTGCGCGGCACGCTGCTGTAGCAACCAACTCCGCCGTGGCATGACCTTGCCGCGGCGGAGTTCCTCAACCCGGCTTTGCCGTCAATCGACCCGCTCGCCGTCCTTCACGCGATAGGTCGGCTTGTACATGGTGACCAGTTCTTCCGCCGCCGTCGGATGCACGGCCATCGTACGGTCGAAATCGCCCTTGGTCAGGCCGGCCTTCAGCGGGATGCCGAGAAGCTGCGCCATCTCGCCGGCGTCCGGCCCCAATATGTGGGCGCCAAGCACTCTCTTCGACGCGCCATCGACCACCAGCTTTATCAGCATCTTCTCGTCGCGCCCGGACAGGGTGTGCCGCATCGGCCGGAATGTGGCGCGGTAGATCTCGATGTCGGAAAAGCGTTTGACGGCGTCGTCCTCCGACAGGCCGACAGTGCCGATCTCGGGCTGTGAAAAGACGGCGGTCGCGATCGTCTCGTGATCGGGTGCGGTCGGATTTCCCTTGAAGGCGGTTTCGATGAAGCACATCGCCTCATGGATCGCCACCGGCGTCAGCTGCACGCGGTTGGTGACGTCGCCGATTGCCCAGATGTTGTCGACATTGGTGCGGGAATATTGGTCGACGGCGATGGCGCCGGTCTTGGTCATCTCCAGTCCGATGCCTTCCAGGCCCATATTCTCGGTGTTGGGAATGCGGCCGATGGCCAGCATCACCTGGTCGACGGTCAGCACCTCGCCACCGCTGACCAGCGCGTCGAGCCGGCCGTCCGGCCGCTTGCGGATCCATTCGGACACGGAATGGCAAAGGATCCTTATCCCCTTCTTTTCCATGGTTTCGTGCAGCATGCGCCGCAGGTCCATGTCGAACCGGCTGAGGATCTCCTTGCCGCGATAGACCAGCGTGGTGTCGACGCCGAGACCGTGAAAAATGTTGGCGAACTCGACGGCGATGTAACCGCCGCCCTCGATCATGATCGCCCTGGGCAATTCCTTGAGGTCGAAAGCCTCGTTGGAAAAGATGCAATGTTCGTGGCCGGGCAGCGCCGGATGCGCCGCCGGGCGGCCGCCGGTGGCAATCAGGATCTGGTCTGCTGTGACGGTGCGATCCTCACCCAGGAGATGCACGACATGCGGATCGACGATCATGGCGCGCGAGTGGAAGGTCTCGCCGCCGGCGCCCTCGACGTTCCTGACGTAGATCGCCTCCAGCCGGCTGATCTCGCGATCCTTGTTGGCGACCAGCGTCTGCCAGTCGAAACTGGCTTCCGGCACCGTCCAGCCATAGCCGGCGGCGTCGGCGAAGTGCTCGGGAAATTGCGAGGCATAGACGTAGAGCTTTTTCGGCACGCAGCCGCGGATGACGCAGGTGCCGCCATAGCGGTATTCCTCGGCGATGCCGACACGCTTGCCGAGTGCCGCGGCGACGCGCGCCGCCCTCACCCCGCCCGAGCCGCCGCCGATGACGAAAAGATCGTAGTCGTAACCGGCCATGACGCGGCTCCCAGGCTTCAGAAATGTGTCAGACAGGTAGGCCGCAAAACGGCAAAAGAAAAGCCCGGACAGGCCGGGCTTTCGCAGTAGGCCGCAAGGCCATTTGAAAATGCGCGTCAGTTGTTGTCCGCGGGGGCCGCGCCATCGGCGGGCGCTGCGCCATCCGCCGGAGCGGCGGCTCCGTCGGCGGGCGCGGCGGGTGCTGCCTGCGCCTTTGCCTTGGCGGCAGCGGCCAGCGTTTCGCCGACCTGCTGGGCGAGATCGCGGCCGAGGCCGTTCTGCCAGATGTCGGCTGCCTTGACCAATTCGCGGGTCACCGTCGGGCCGCTATCGAGCAGCTTCTTGCCCGAATCGGAATTGTAGAAGGCGGCGATGTCGGTCAGTTCCTTTTCGGAGAACACTTTCGCGTAGGCGAGTGCGGCTTCCTTCTCGAGGTCGGCACGGCGCGAGGCCAGCGCCAGAGCCTTCTCGTTGATGGTCTTGCCGATCAGTTCCTGCATGTCCGGGTTCTTCTGGATCAGCTGCGATTCGAGCGCCGCGGCTGCCTGCGGCAGGATGTTGTCGAACGGGTCGGTCGCGTGGATCGCAGCGACCGCCGCGCGGGCGGCCTTCAGGTGCGCTTCCGTGACATCCTGCGAAAACGCCGGCGACGAGAAGGCGAAAACGGCCGAGGCCGCCAGAAGGACGGAAAGGCTGCGAACCCGGTTATGCAACGTCATGATCGGTAGAACTCCCTGGTTTTCGGGCGGCATGGACGGTTTGGATACCGTCGCCGCCGGCGATGATGGCCGCTGAAGCCAGCCCGATGAAAAGACCATGCTCGACCACGCCCGGAATGGCGTGGAGAGCATTCGAAAGCGCTCTTGTATCCGGAATGCGGCCAAAAGATGCATCGAGGATAAAATGGCCGCCGTCTGTAACAAAAGCCTGCCCGCCCGTCATCCTCAATGTGACCGGTCCGGAAAGACCGAGCTTTTCAGCCGCCGCGGCAACCGCCATTTCAGTGGCGCGCAGGCCGAACGGATTGACTTCGATCGGCAGGGGAAAACGGCCGAGCGTCTCGACCATCTTGGAGCGGTCGGCGATGACGATCATGCGCTGGGACGCCGCGGCGACGATCTTCTCGCGCAGCAGCGCGCCGCCGCCGCCCTTGACCAGGGTCAGTTCCGGGTCGACTTCGTCGGCGCCGTCGACGGTGAGATCCAGCTCTGGCGTTTCCTCCAGCGTCGACAGCGGCACGCCAAGCTCGCGGCAGAGCAACGCGGTGCGCTCCGAAGTCGGTACGCCGATGACGGTCATGCCGGTTGCAACCTTTTCGGCAAGCAGCCGCACGAACTCCTCGGCCGTGGTGCCGGTGCCGATGCCAAGCCGCATGCCGTCGCTTACATGGGCGAGTGCTGCCCGCGCGGCTTCGACCTTCAACTGCCTTGCATCCATGTCGGTTATTGCCCCGGAAATTCGCTGCCGGGCTCGTAGCATTTTTGCCGGTCCGGTCAAAGCCCTGGACGGCGCTTCTCCAGGTGATGCTCAGTGTAGGAATTATTTCCTTGACGGGTGAGTGCAGCTATGCTACATTTTTGCCTATAGTGCTGATTTGCGCCAACAACCCGCCGTCGAAGCGGGTTTTTTCATATCGGACGGGCCCGCTGCGAATGCCCGGCCTGATAAGCAGGCCCCGCCTGAACGAGCTGGCCCAGCGCTTGCCTTGACGCGCCGCAGCCTTTATCGCCTGCCCCTGTAGAAACTTGCCCCAGGACAGACCATGACCCGACCGATCATCGTGTTCGACCTCGACGGTACGCTGATCGACACAGCGCCGGACCTGCTCGACAGCCTCAACCACAGCCTGGCCGCCAGCGAGATCGCGGCGGTCGACGAAGCCGGCTTCAGGCGCTTTGTCGGTCACGGCGGCCGGGTGATGATCGAGCGGGCGCACGCCGCCCATCAGCGATCGCTTGCCGTCGAGGAGCACGACCGGCTGCTGAAACTTTTCCTCGACCACTACACGCTCAACATCCCCGGCAAGTCACGCCCCTACCCCGGTGTCGTCGAGGCGATCGCGCGCTTCGAGGAGGCCGGCTATACCCTCGCCATCTGCACCAACAAATACGAAGCCAACTCGCTGGCGCTGATCGAGGCGCTCGGCCTGACCAAACATTTCGCGGCGATCGCCGGCCAGGACACGTTCGCCTTCCGCAAACCCGACCCGCGCCATCTGATCGAGACCATCAAGCTGGCCGGCGGCGACCCGCACTGCGCGCTGATGGTCGGCGATTCGCAAACCGACATCGACACGGCGAAAGCCGCCGGCATTCCGGTGGTGGCGGTCGATTTCGGCTACACCGACCGCCATGTGCGGGAGTTCGAGCCTTCTGCGGTGATCTCGCATTTCGACGCCCTGACGCTCGATCTGGCGCAAAGGCTGATTGCCGCTGCCGGAAACTGACCGGAAGGCGGCCGGCGTCGGTCGGAGACAGGGCGCAAAGCACAGCAAAACCGATCCCTGTCAGAACGCCGGACACCGCCTTGACTTCCCGCACCCGCCTCCCTTATATCGCGGCTCGCTTGGCCTTCGGGCAACGAGCGGGCGATTAGCTCAGCGGGAGAGCACACCCTTCACACGGGTGGGGTCGCAGGTTCAATCCCTGCATCGCCCACCATCGGCCTTCCTGAACGCCGCGCCCCAAAATGCCCAGCAACTACACCCCGCCCCTTGCCCGCCAAAATTCTTCTGGGCGAATTCCACGCGCTGCTGTAGCTCGCATATCTCTGGAACGGGCAGACGTCGGAGCCGTTTCGGACCTTCATCTGTTCGCGATCCCAAAACGACACCTCGATGCGGTCGTCGGCGCAAAAGACCGTATAGCGTTGTTCCGGTTCAGCGCTCGGGCTTGCTCCATGGGCCGGGCTTCATCGAGCGCCACTTGCCCGACAGGTCGCTGACCGCTTCGTCCATTAGCCAAAGATGCGTAGTCGCAGCAATGGAAGGCGGCGAGATAGTCGCCGCGCATGAACTCCTGTCGATGGGGCCAAACTCTGCCCTACGCCGGTCGAGCCGCGATCAGCGCTTCATCGAGTGCAGGATGGCCTGCATGTGCTCTTCCAGGTCGAGTTCGCCCCGAGCCTCGGCGGTCAGCAGGTAATCGGCCTTGGCCCGGCGGTCGCCTCGGCTGATCGCGGGATAGGAGCAGATGGCCAGCAAGGCTTCCTGTTCGATCCGGTCTGCCCTCTTGCGTTCGTGGCTGCTGCTGCCCGCTTGATGAACAACCCTGTGAAGCTCGACATAGCTGGCTTCATGGGCTCCGATCAGCGCCCGCAATTCGGGTGAGGCCCCTTCCGCTTCGGCAAATGTCGGTTCAATGACCGAGGCCACGGCGGTAAACGCAAGAAGTGTACGGCGTGTGATTTCGGGCATGCCTCATATCCCTGCTGTCTGATCATGCAGGCACACCATAGCACCGGCGCAACGGTTCGAAGAGATGCTCCGGGACGCGACCGCACTGTCTGCTGACAAAATGTACTCGCTCCCGCAGCCCGCCCTCCCAGCAGCCAGTGTGGCCTTAAGTCGCAATGATTGGCTTGCGAAAGCAGGGTTTCGGGCTTCATTGACGCTGCGATCGACACCATATGGTGATCCACAGCCCTCCAAAACGAGAGAAGCTCGCTTTGACGCGGTCGCATAGCGGCCGTCAGCCGGCAATGGCTATGAACCAGGAAGCTAAAAAACCATGCCTGAAAATGTCAGACCAATTTCGAAAGACGTCCCCCTCATTCAGCTAGGCGTCTATCAGTGCCGCTTCCCGGTAAGCGAAGACCGGTCGGTACCCGGCGGTTATCGTTTTTGTGCCGGGCCGACTTCGGCGGATCGCGTCTATTGCGATCACCACCACAGCATCGTGACCGCCGTCGACCCTCGCCGAACCCGTTCAGGTCTCCACCCCGCTCAACGACGCGCCGCTTAAGTCAAGCGGGCGGCCGCCCCTCGGGCAGCTGCAAATCGGCAGACCAAATCGTCATCTGTTCCAGCTGCGGAACAAACCGGCGCGCCAGCGAGTTTCTGTCCGACGAAACTTGAGGGAAAGCCATGTCCAGATTTCTGCTGGCGACCAGCGTCGCCGTTCTCCTCGCCGGCGGGCCGGCCTTGGCTGGGGACGACAAGCCGCTGCCGCCGCCCAATGCCAAGAAGCTGTCGGAGATCATTGCCAAGGTCGAGCAGCGCGACGGCTTTCGCTATGTGGACGAGGTCGACTGGGACAGCGGCGCCTACACCGTCACCTATTACACGGCGGACAAGGCGAAGGTCGAAATCACCTATGATCCCGTAACGGCGGAGCCGAAATAGGGACGTTCCGACACGAATTCGTTCTCGGCTGCGTCACGGGCTCCCGGCGCCAACTTCGGCGGACGCCCTGGCGCGGGCCTTGCGTCAGTCGTGCTTTGATGGCTGACTGTCGTTCCCTGGAATAGCTCCGGGCGCCGCATTGGGGGATGGGGATGGCGACGGCAAAGCACGTGATGAAGCGCATATTGATGATGTTGGCCGGCTACTTCGTATCGGTGCTGGTCGGCCTGATCGCCGTGGCGGTGATCTATGGCGTGCTCAGTTCCTTGCCCAATGCGCCCAACTATTTCGACGTCATGGGCGTTTCGCCGATCGCGGTGCTGCTGGTGCCGCCGCTCGGCATGTTCGTCTATTTCCTGACGATCGTGGTGACCGCGTTGCAGACGCTGATCTTCGCGCTGATCGCCGAGTTCTTCTCGTTGCGCAATGTCCTGCTGCACATGGTTTTCGGCGCTGGCGCCGCAGTCGGCGGCTTCGCCCTGATCTGGCCGAGCGCACCGGAGGACATGGACCCGGAGCGTTGGGTCGACATCGGCATCATTGCCGCTGCCGGCCTTGTCGCCGGGTTGCTCTATTGGCTGATCGCTGGGCGCGACGCCGGCTTCCGACGGCCACTGTTCGAGCGCTAAATCAACTCGAAGGCGAGCGAACCGCCTCCGTGGCATCCAGGGCCTGCTTCAGCCGCGAGTCGCGGTCGTAGACGTCGCCGAAATATTCGACCTTGCCGGACAAATCGGGCCAGGCGGTGAAATAGGCGACATAGACCGGGATCGTGCGGGTCACGTTCTCGGTCGCGTGGCCGTGCTTCAGCTTCTCGGCGATATAGTCCACGGAGGTGCCAAGCACCGCCGCCGCCATGCCGCGCGGGTCCTGCAGCCGCACGCAGCCATGGCTGAGCGCGCGCATATCGCGCTGGAAGAACGATTTCTGCGGCGTGTCGTGCATGTAGATCGCATGCTTGTTGGGGAACAGGATCTTCAACTCGCCCAGCGCGTTGGCCTCGCTCGGCTGCTGGCGCACGCTGTAGGGGATGTTCGAGCCATAGGCGCCCCAGTTGACCGCCGACGAAGGAATGCGCTTGCCGCGCGAATCCGTCACCTCATAGCCGGCCCGGTCGAGATAGCCCGGATCGTTGCGCAATCTCGGCAGCATCTCGTTGACGATGATCGACTGGGGCACGCCCCAATAGGGATGGAAATCGACCTGCTTGATCTGGTCGTAGAAGAAGGAGGTCTGGTTGGTGGTCCGGCCAATGACGGCACGCGTCTTGAGCTTTTCCTCGCCATTGTCGATGTAGCTCGCGGTGAAGGCCGGCTGGTTGATGAAGACGCGCGGGCTGCCGAGATCGGAGGGCAGCCAGCGCAGTTCCTCCAGCGCCACTTCCACCTTCAGCAGCTTGTCGGCCTTGGATGTTCCGGCCAGCGTCGCGACGGTGCGCGGGCCGATGACGCCGTCGCCCTTCATGCCTGCCTTCTGCTGCACGGCCTTGATGACCGGGACCAGTTCCGGATCATAGACGTCGCTGGTGGCCAGCCTGGACAGGACCTCGCCATAGGCGCCGCCCATCTCGTCATCGAGATTGCGCGCGATCAGGGTCAGCAGCTTCGGCAGTTCGGGGCTGGTTTCGCCCGGCTTCAGCAGCAGTTTGGGGTCGACGACGATTTCGTTTTCCGCACTGGCCTGCAGCGCTTCCAGTTCGACGCGCAGCGCCTGGTATTCCGCATTCTGCGGGTGCCGCGATTCGAGATAGGTGCGCACCTGCTGGGTATGAGCCAGCGTTTTCAGCACGCCTTGCAGATCGAGCGGCTTGGCCGGGAAATCATAATAGCCGGTCATGCGGTTGGGATCGACGCGGCCGTTCTGGGCGTCGTGGGCATAGCGCAGCACACGCGCCGAAAGCGCCATCTCGAAACGGACGAGTTCTTTCAGTTGCGCATTGGCATCGGTCGACGATGCGCCGGCAGCGGGCACTTCGACCGTATAGTCGGCGGGCGTGAGGCCATAGCTTGAAGCCTCGCCAAGCACCCGCACCGCATCCTGCGCACGGCTGTTGAGGCTGGTTCCGCTTATCCAGATGAAATCCGGATTGGCCGAGTAGTACGCGATCAGCGCCTTGGCGATGTCGGGCTCGGCTAAGAGTTCGTAGTCGCCCAAGCTGGCAACCGCATCACGAAACGCGGCACCCGTAGCCGACGGGACGAAGGCGGCGTCCTGCGGTGTCGCCGGCGCCGGCGTCGCGGCCAATGCCGAGAAGTCGACGCGAACCAGCCGGTCGGCCTTGTAGGTGTAGTAGGACGGGCTGCTGATCTTCACATTGCCGCCGCCGCCACCGGACACTTTCGGCTTTGGCTTGTTCTTCGGTGGCGGGGGCGGAAACTCGCCTTTCGGCGCATGCCTGACGCCGCCGCCGAAAAGCATGTCGAAGAGCCCCTGCGCGCCTGCCTGGGGTACACCGAAAGCCAGCGTCGCCGTGATTGCCATCAGCGGCATCACGGTTGCTTTGTTTCCGAGGAATTTCATGAATCACCCGCTCCGGCCGCAACCGGTTCCCGTTCCGCACGCTCGATCGTCCCGCTCACCGCATGGCGGATGTAAGGCGCGACTATACTGATTCATACCGATTTCGTTAAGCTTTCATAAATTTTGGAAAGCCTGTTGCAGAACGGTTTCACAAGATCGTGACGGCTGGAGCGGAGGGTGGTTCCGCCCCAGCCGGAAATCCCCGCGGGATCAGGCGTTGGCGCCGCCATCGATGGTCAGGGCAGCGCCGGTGACGAAGCGGCCTTCCGGGCCTGCGAGCCAGGCGACCATGCCGGCAATGTCGTCGGCCTTGCCGAAGCGCGGCGTTGCCATCTTCCGGCGCTGATGCTCGGCATGCGGGCCGTCGGCCGGGTTCATGTCGGTGTCGGTCGAACCGGGGTGGACGACATTGGCGGTGATGCCGCGCGGGCCGAGGTCACGCGCCAGCGCCTTGGTCAGGCCGACCAGCGCCGCCTTGCTGGCTGAATAGGCCGTGAGGCTGCCGTCGGTCGCCCGCTCGGCAAGGTTGCTGCCGATCGAGATGATGCTGCCGCCCTCACCCATATGGGCGGCCGCGGCCTTGGAAGCGATGAACGGGGCCCGGAGATTGACCTCCATGGTCTCGTCGAAATCGGCGAGCGACAGCGTGTCGATTGGGGCGGCGCGCCAGATGCCTGCGCTGTTGACCAGGATGTCGAGCCGGCCAAAGGCGGTTACGGCGTCATCGACTGCCTTGTCTAGGGCGACCGCATCGCGGTTGTCGGCCTTGATCGCGATGGCGCGGCCGCCCTTGGCCTCGATCTCGGCGACGACAGCGCGGGCCTGTTCCTCGCCATGCACATAGGTCAGCGCGACGCTGGCGCCATCGGCCGCCAGCCTCCGCGCAATCGCCGCGCCGATGCCGCGACTGCCGCCGGTGACGAGCGCGGCCTTGCCGTTCAATCTGCTGGAAGACATCGAATTCTCCTTTTATGTAATGATCGATACATAAATATCTGTCAGCCTTGCCCGCTGGCGTCAACTGAATTATGTATCGATCAACACAGAAAGAGCGTCATGTCGGAACGAGGCCGTCCCCGCACCTTCGATCGAACCGCGGCCCTGCGCCGCGCGATGCAGGTGTTTTGGGCGCGTGGTTACGAAGGTGCATCGATGAGCGAGCTGACCGCCGCCATGGGCATCAACTCGCCCAGCCTCTACGCTGCCTTCGGCAGCAAGGAGGCGCTGTTCCTGGAGGCGACGGATTTTTACTCGCACACCGAGGGTGCCGACATCTGGCTGGCATTGGACGAGGCTCCGACCGCGCGGCAGGCGATCGAACAATTTCTGCGCCTGACGGCGAAAGCCTATGCGCAGAGCGATCGCCCGCAGGGCTGCCTGATCACGCTGGGTGCACTGCATCAGGATTCGAGCCGCGGCGCCATCTGCGACGATCTGCGCCGTCGTCGTGCCGAAAACCACACCGCCCTGCAGAAGCGTCTGGAGCGCGGCGTTGCCGAAGGCGAATTGCCGGCGGATTTCGATTCGAATGCCGCTGCGACCTTTTTCGCCACGGTCCAGCACGGCATGTCGATCCAGGCACGCGACGGCGCCTCGCACGCTGCCCTGCTGGCGACGGTTGCCGGGGCCATGGCAGCCTGGAAGACGATGGCCGGCGGCAGCGCGGCGTGACAAACGCCGGCTGATGTGCTCGAAATTCTGACTTGCCAGCAATACTAGGGCCGGCAGGCCGGGAGGGATGAGAGCGTGAAAAAGGGTTATCGCGAGCTGCTGGACGAGGCGAACGCCGTGATCGAGGTGGTTTCGCCGGAGGAGGCGGCCGGGCTGATCGACGATGAAGACACCATCTTCGTCGATCTGCGCGATCCGCGCGAAGTGGAACGCGACTGCAGGATTCCCGGCGCCAAGCATGTCACGCGCGGCATGCTGGAATTCTGAATCGACCCCGAAAGCCCTTACCACAAGCCGTTCTTTGCCTCGGGAAAGAGCTTCGTGTTCTTCTGCGCAGGCGGCTGGCGCTCGGCCCTGGCCACAAAGACGGCGCAGGATATGGGGCTTTCGCCGGTCAAGCACATCCTTGGCGGCTACACCGCATGGAAGGCCGCCGGACTGCCGGTCGAACCCGGCGAGAAGAAGAAATAATCTCGACCGCCGCTCAATGCAGCAGCAATGGCTCGCGATGAGTCACGAAGCCGACCGCGCGTTCGACCACGCCCTTGTCGGCAAGAATGCGGCGATGGCCAAGCCCGTCGGCCCAGTAGAGCCGCACATGGCCGCCGGCGCCGGCATAGCGCCTTGCGTGATCGGCCGAGACTTCGCGGTCGTCCGGCGCGTGGATGACCAGGGTCGGCACCGGTGCCTGGGCGAGCTGGCGGTCGCCGGTGAATTCGTGCAGCGGCCGGCCGGAAAGATGCTCGACCCGGTCCGCCATGGCGGCTTGCGAGCGCGGGCCGACATTCAACATATGACTGAAGTCGGCAAAGATCGCCGGCAGGGAACTTGGCGCCGCGATCAGCACCAGGCGTCCCGCCGCCAGCGGCGGGATGTTCTTGACCGAACCGGCGATGGCATTGGCGGCGACGGCGCCGCCGAAGGAATGGCCAACCGCCGCCGCGAACGGGCCGAACCATTCGCCGGCAACCCGCACCGCATCCACCGCATTGACCATGTTCAGGCGCCGGCCCTGCGACTGGCCGTGGCCAGGCAGGTCGAGCGAAACGACCCTGTAGCCGGCGGCGCGATAGCCTTCGATCAAGGCGCGCATATATTCGGTGCGCGAGCGCCAGCCATGGACGACGAGCACCGTGCCGACGGCCGCCCTGCCCGGCTCGGGCCGGAACTCGTGCACCATGACGCAGCCGGTCGCGGTCTTCAGCCGGTGATGACGCGCCTCGGTCATGAACCCCGTCGCACGCTCGACAGCGCGGCGCTCGCCATCGCTGAGCGCCTTGACATTCGGGGTGCGGCAGAACAATTCGAACGCCGCGCGTCCGCTGAGCCGCGGCGCGACACGCTCTGCCGCACCGAACACGCCCCGGATGACCTTCAGCCCGAATGATGCCATAGTGAGAATCCATCCATACGTTCAAGCATGAACATAATAGTTCAAAGATGAACAATAAACAAGAGCTGCCTTGGGACAACCCGCGTTTCCGCAACTGGGTCGCGGTGGCGCGCGCCTGCCATGTGCTTGAGCGCACGCTGGCGGTGAAACTTGCGCCGCTCGATTTGAAGCCGGCGCAGCTCGACGTGCTGATGAACCTCTATCGCCACCCCGGAATGTCGCAGCACGATCTTGCCCGCAAGCTGCTCGTCGGCCGCTCCAACATCACCATGCTGTTGCCGCAGCTGGAAGCGCGTGGCCTGCTGCGCCGCGAAGGCGACGAGAAGGACAAGCGCATCCTGCGGCTCGCGCTCACCGAGGCCGGCGAGGCGCTGCTGATGCAGGCGCTGAAAGTGCATATGGCGCTGATCGAGAAGGCGATGAGCCAGTCGACGCCGGAGCAATGCGACATGATCGGCGAGCAGATGCGCAAGATCTATGATGTGCTGAATGAGGCGTGACGGCCTTTCAGCCCGGATCTACCACATCGTCTTCTTCGCCCGTTCCGGCCATTCCTTGTCGTAGGTTTCGCCGTCGATGTTCTTGCGGCTGGTGATTTCCAGGATCTGTCCGGGCGTCGGCAGCGACTTCGGCTCGACATGCCTTGCCGGGTTCCAGAGCTCGGAGCGGACGATGGCCCGGGCGCATTGGAAATAGACCGCATCGATGTCGACGACGGTTACCGATCGCGCCGCCTTGCCGTCCACCGTGAATGACGCGCACAGCACTGTATCCGTGGTGATGTGAGCGCGGCCATTGACGCGCAGCGTCGTACCGGAGCCCGGCACCAGGAACAGCAGGCCGACGCGTGGGTCGCGGATGATGTTTTTCAGCGAATCGGCGCGGTTGTTGCCGCGTCGGTCCGGCATCATCAGCGTTTTCGGATCATGGATGCGCACGAAGCCGGCGAGATCGCCGCGCGGCGAACAGTCCAGCCCCTCCGGTCCGCTGGTCGCCAGCGCGACAAAGGGCGAGGCTTCGATGAAAGCGGCATATTCGGGAATGACGTGGTCGAGTTCCTTGACCAGCGAGGCCTCGCCTGGAACGCCGTAGAGTGCCTCGAGCTGCTCGACCGTGGTGATGACCGACATGTTTTCGCCTCCAAACCTTTGCCGGCGCTACCCCAGATCGATGACGTTTTGACGACAGCGAGAGGAATCAATCTAGCGGTCCCGGCTCAATCCCTTTTCCGCAAGCTCCGCGAGATAGGCTTCCCAGCGCGCATCCTTCTCGTGGCCGAGCGTATGCAGGTAATTCCAGGTGAAGATGCCGGTGTCGTGGAAATCGTCGAAGGTGATGCGCACGGCGTAGTTGCCGACCGGCTCGATCTTCAGGATCGCCACATTGCGCTTGCCGGGGACCGTCACCCGCTGATCCGGCGAATGGCCCTGCACTTCGGCCGATGGCGAGGCGACGCGCAGCAGTTCCGCCGGCAGTTCGAACGGATGGTGGTCGGGAAAGGTGACGGACAGAAGTTTGCGGTCCTTGGAAACCCTGAGTTCTTTCGGTGCGGTCATGCTGTTCGATCCCGTGTCATCCGCCCTTCCCTACGCCGCTTCGCCAAACGGGAAAAGGTCTGATGAGACCGACCGACATGCGATGTCGGCTGAGAGATGTTACCAAAGATCGAGAGGCGCTATCTTGAACAGCAGGCCGGATCGTATCACATAGCGGTATATAACGAAGCCGTTCACGGCCACGGGAAGCGCTTGAAGCATGGACATGATTGATCCTTTCGGCCGCACGATCAGCTATCTCCGCGTGTCGGTTACCGACCGCTGCGATTTCCGCTGCACCTATTGCATGGCCGAGGACATGGCCTTCCTGCCGAAGAAGGACCTGCTGTCGCTGGAAGAGCTCGACCGGCTGTGCACGGTTTTCATCGAAAAGGGCGTCAGGCGATTGCGGCTGACCGGCGGTGAGCCGCTGGTGCGCAAGAGCATCATGCATCTGGTGCGCCAGCTGTCGCGGCATCTCGAAAGCGGCGCGCTGGAAGAACTGACGCTGACCACCAACGGCTCGCAGCTGTCGCGCTTTGCCGCCGAACTCGCCGATTGCGGCGTCAGGCGCATCAACGTGTCGCTCGATACGCTCGATGCCGACAAATTCCACAAGATCACCCGCTGGGGCCATCTCGACAAGGTCATGCAAGGCATCGATGCCGCGCAGGCGGCCGGGCTCAAGGTCAAGCTCAACGCAGTGGCGTTGAAGGATTTCAACGACGCCGAGCTGCCCGAGATGATGCGCTGGGCGCATGGCCGCGGCATGGACCTGACGGTCATCGAAACCATGCCGATGGGCGAGATCGATGCCGACCGCACCGACCAGTATTTGCCGCTGTCGCTGCTGCGCGCGTCGCTCGAACGCCAGTTCACGCTGACCGACATTCCCTTCAAGACCGGCGGCCCGGCGCGCTACGTCCAGGTCGCCGAGACCGGCGGACGGCTCGGCTTCATCACGCCGATGACGCATAATTTCTGTGAGAGCTGCAACCGCGTCCGGCTGACCTGCACCGGCACCCTCTATATGTGTCTCGGCCAGGAAGATGCCGCCGATCTGCGCGCGCCCTTGCGCGCCTCGGAAGGCAACGAGCTGGTCGCCGAAGCAATAGACGAAGCCATCGGCCGCAAGCCCAAGGGCCATGACTTCATCATCGACCGCCGCACCAGCCGCCCATCGGTGTCGCGCCACATGAGCGTCACTGGCGGCTGATCTTTCCGTGAAATTCATGCAATATCGCTTCGGGATCATGACTTCGAGGCGAGCATGCGGCTGCACTCTTCATTCCTGGTCATTGCGACAATGGCAGCAACCAGTGCGGTCGCCGCGCCATTCACCTATGTGAACGATCGCTTCGGCACTGTCTGCACCTTTCCCGACGACGTCTTCACCGATCGCCAGCCGGAGCCCGACAATGGCGACGGACAGCAATGGCTGAGCGCCGATGGCGCCAGCCTGATCTGCTCGGGCATCCTCAACGTCGACGACGACACACCGAAAGGCTTTGTCGCGGCGGAGAAGGCGAGCAAGGAGCCGGGCTACAAGATCACCTACAGCAAGGCCGGAAAGGACTGGGCCGTGCTGTCGGGCCTGAGGGATGGAAAGATATTCTACGAGCGACGTCTGTTTGGGAAAGACGGTATCATCCGTACGGTCTGGGTCGACTACCCGCCGGCGCTGAAGTCGAAATACGATCCGCTG
The DNA here is from genome assembly GCF_055811095.1 of Mesorhizobium sp. WSM4833. NCBI lineage: Bacteria > Pseudomonadati > Pseudomonadota > Alphaproteobacteria > Hyphomicrobiales > Phyllobacteriaceae > Mesorhizobium > Mesorhizobium sp. WSM4833. Next base: position 263,928 of record NZ_JBVVQG010000008.1, on the reverse strand, counting down.
GTCGGCGCCATCGCCGGCAGTCTCAAGGGGCCATGACGGTTTCGGACCACACCCCAGAAAAAGTCTTGTTCGCGAACCGCAGCCGGATTTACGGCCAGTCTGTTCCAGCCTAGCCTTCCCCTGGAAGCTGCTCTTCGCTCACAGGGGGATACACCATGCGCAAACTCGTTCTTTCTCTGGCACTGCTTGGCCTCGCGGCCGTGCCCGCGGCGGCGCAGTCGATCGGCGGCACCTATACGGTCGCCGGCACCAACTTCGACGGCTCGGCCTATGGCGGCGAAGCCACCATCACGCTGACCAGCGGGACGACCTGCGCGATCCATTGGGAAACTGGTGGCTCATCTTCCGACGGCATCTGCATGCGCAACGATGATGCCTTCTCCGCCGGCTATGTCATGGACAAGGACATTGGCCTGGTCGTCTACAAGGTGGCGGCGGACGGTTCGCTGCACGGTCTTTGGACGATCGCCGGCAAGGAAGGCAATGGCACCGAGGTGCTTACGCCGAAGAAGTAAGTTCGCCATCGCAGGCGATATTCCGGGCCACAAACAAGGCTGTGGCCCAGTCCTTTGCTGTTGCTGTTTCATGCCCGACTGTTACAGGCTTGCTGCCTAAAGCGCGTCGCGTTTGAACGGATTCAGGCCACGCGCTTCAGGTCTTTGTTTCTTATGCATGTCGTTTCCCCAAAACCGAGGTCACTTTTGGGCGATATGTATTAGCAGAACCGGTAGCCGTCTTGCCCCTGTCTCCAAATCTTCGCGGCGCGTTGTTCATGATGGTGGCGATGGCCGGCTTCACCCTCAACGACGCCATAACCAAATACTCGTCGCAATCGATGAACATGGCGCAGGTCATGTTGATCCGTGGGGCTTTCGCTTCGCTTTTCGTCGGCCTGCTGGCCTGGCAGCGCGGCGCTCTCGCCCGCCCGGGCTCGATGCTGCAGCCTCTGGTCGCCTTGCGCGTGATCAGCGAGGCCGGCGCAACGGTGAGTTTCCTCGTCGCCCTCGCCCATCTGCCGATCGCCAATGTTTCGGCGGTGCTGCAGGCGCTGCCGCTGGCGGTGACGATGGGAGCGGCACTTGTCTTTGGCGAGACTGTCGGCTGGCGGCGTTGGCTGGCCATCGCCATCGGATTTGCCGGCGTGCTGATCATCGTGCGGCCGGGCTTCGAAGGGTTCAGCGTCTACTCGCTGTCGGCGCTGGCCAGCGTCGCCTGCTGCGCGGTGCGCGATCTCGCCACCAAGCGGATTCCCAAGGCCATTCCGACATTGCTGGTGTCGACGGCAACCGCGCTTGCCATGACCATCGTCGGCGCGGCGCTGTTGCCGGCAATGGGCGGCTGGACGCCGATGACGGGCAACAGCACGGCCCTGCTGGCCCTGGCGGCTGTGCTGGTGATTATCGGCTACCAGTTCATCATCATGGCGATGCGGGCGGGCGATATCTCCTTCATCGCGCCGTTCCGCTACACGGCCCTGATCTGGTCGATCCTGCTTGGCCTGTTCATCTTCGCGGACATTCCCGATCTGCCGATGATCGTCGGCGCCACCATCATCATCGGCTCCGGCCTCTATGCGCTCTACCGCGAGCGGGTCGTCGGCCGGCGCAAGATCGTCGCCGAAAGCACGGGGCCAAGCATGGTTCCGGACGGAATCTAGCCAGATCATTCTTGTGATTTCCGACGGCTGGCGTACAGGCTTCGTGGCATGAAGCGAGACATTGCGGGGATTGTTCTGGCCGGTGGCCAGTCGAGGCGGATGGGCGGCGGCGACAAGAGCCTGTTGCCGCTTGGCGATGGCTGCCTGCTTGACCAGGTCGTGTCGCGCTTCGCCCCGCAAATAGAATCGATGGCGCTCAGCGCCAATGGCGACCCTGCACGATTCCTGCGCTTTGGACTGCCGGTGCTTGCCGACAGCGTGCCCGGCTTTGCCGGTCCGCTCGCCGGAATCCTGACCGGCCTCGAATGGGCCGCGGCCAACAGGTCTTGCAAGGCGATCGTCAGCGCTGCCGGCGACACGCCTTTCCTGCCGTTGGACCTTGTCGAGCGTCTGGCAGGGGCCGCCGATCAAAGCCCCGGTTCTATTGCCGTTGCCCGCTCGGCCGGCAAGCGGCATCCGACCTTCGCGCTTTGGCCGATCGGCTGCCGCGATGCCTTGCAGCACTTTCTGGTCGATGAAGATATCAGGCGGGTTTCGGCTTTCATCGACCGGCAGGGTTTTGTCGAGGTAGAATTCCCGGTTCCGCCATCGGCGGGGGTCGACCCTTTCTTCAACATCAACGAGCCGGACGATCTTGTGTCTGCCGAGCGTCTGTTGCAGAGCATCAAGCCATGAACAGACGCGTCTTCGGCATCACCGGCTGGAAGAATTCCGGCAAGACGACTTTGACCGAGAGGTTGGTCAGCGAATTGGTTCGGCGCGGCTGGAAGGTGTCGACGGTGAAACATGCCCACCATGACTTCGACATCGACAAACCTGGCGCGGACAGCTTTCGCCACCGGCAGGCCGGCGCCACCGAAGTCGCGATCGTCTCCGGCGTTCGCTGGGCACTGATGCACGAGCTGCGCGGCGAGGATGAGCCGACATTGGAGACTGTCCTGTCGCGGCTTGCCCCTTGCGACCTCGTGCTGGTCGAGGGCTACAAGCGCGAAGCCCACAGCAAGATCGAAACCCGCCGGCTGGATGCGAAGGACCGTACGCCGCTTTCGGCGGGGGATCCCAACATCGTCGCTGTTGCCGCCGATTTTGCCATTGAAGGCGAGCTGCTGCCGGTATTCGATCTCGACGATGCAAAATCGATAGCCGACTTCATCGAGCGCACCACCGGGCTCGTTGCTTGAGTGCTGACGCAACGGCAGAATAGCCTTGCCCATTTTTGCGGTTTTGCAGTTGCTTTTTTCTTGGAAAGAGTGGGAGTATCGCGCCAGCGGGCGGTCAAAAGCACCGCCCCACAGAGCCGTTCGGAACGACGGCCGGGACCATAAAGAGAGGACCATCATGCGTATTTCACTGCGTATCGCGCTTGCCGCATCGGCCGCGCTGCTGACGCTCGGCGTCGCCCAGGCCCAGGAAAAGACCCTGAGGATCGGCACCGAAGGCGCCTACCCGCCCTTCAACAACCTTACCGCCGATGGCCAGCTCGTGGGCTTCGATATCGACATCGCCAAGGCGCTTTGTGATGAGATGAAGGTCAAGTGCACCTTCGTCGCCCAGGATTGGGACGGCATCATTCCAGCCCTCCAGGCCGGTAAATTCGACGCCATCGTCGCCTCGATGTCGATCACGCCGGAGCGCAAGGAGAAGGTCGACTTCTCGAACAAATACTACAACACGCCCTCGGCGATCGCCGTGCCGAAGGACAGCACGCTGAAAGGCGTGACCAAGGAAGATCTCGCCGGCAAGACCATCGGCGTCGCCACCACCACCACGCATTTCAACTATGCCTCGAAGACCTACACCGACAGCACCGTGAAGGGCTATCCGAGCAGCCCCGAGGAGCAGGCCGATCTTGCCAATGGTCGTCTCGACGCCATCGAGGACGATATCGTCGTGCTGCAGCAGTTTCTGGACTCGCCTGACGGCGCCTGCTGCAAGATCCTCGGCCAACCTTCGCCGCAGCCGGTCGAGATTTTCGGGCCTGGCGCCGGCATTGCCGTACGCAAGGGCGAAACCGACCTGGTCAACAAGCTCAACTCGGCCATCGCCGCCATTCGCGCCAATGGAAAATACAAGGAAATCAACGACAAGTATTTCAAGTTCGACGTCTACGGCGCCGAGTCCTGATAAGCCAGGTCAAGACGGCGGGGAATTTCCCCGCCGTCTTTCTATTCGTCTTGGGAATGCCGTGGGGATAAGACCGGTCGATGCCAGCCCAGAGCATATGGACACTTCTCAGTTGGGGACCTGAAGGCTGGCTTGACGATATTGCCTATGGCGCACTGATCACCATTGCGTTGGCGCTTGCCACGCTGCCCATCGGATTGACGATCGGCTTTTTCATTGCACTCGCCAAGCAGTCCGAAGAACCGTCGCTGCGCCTTGCCGCCAACATCTACACCACCGTCTTTCGCGGCCTGCCAGAACTGGTGACGCTGTTCCTGTTCTTTTTCGGCATGCCGATCCTGCTGCAGCATCTCGTCAGGTATTTCCGGCCTGACGTCACCATCGACGTCAACAGCTTTGTCGCCGGCATGATCGTGCTTGCACTGATCTTCTCCTCCTATGCCAGTGAGGTTTTCCTTTCCGCCTTCCGCGCCATTCCCAAAGGCCAGTATGAGGGCGGCTACGCCATCGGTCTTTCGAACTGGCTGACCATGCGCAAGGTGATCGTGCCGCAGCTGCTGCGCATCGCGTTTCCTGGACTGGAGAACTGCTGGCTCAGCCTGCTCAAGGACACGTCGCTGGTGTCGGTCGTCGGCCTGGCCGAGACGCTGCGCAATGCCAGCATTGCGGCCCGCGTCACCAAGCACGCTTTCCTGTTCTTCGGCGTCGCCTCGCTGGTCTTTCTTGGCCTGGCCGTCCTGTCGTCCTTCGCCACCAACGCGATCCTGCGCTCGCTTGGCCGGCGGGAGGCGCAGCGATGAGCGCCACGGCCACCATGGTCGAACGTCCGCCGCCACGGGCGCGCGGCTGGCCGCGCAGGCGTATCGCCGGTTACGCGCTGGTGGGCCTATGGATTTTGTTCGGTATCGGCATCGTCAGCTATCTCTTCCTTGCCTGGAATCCCGATTTCTTTGCCAAATATGCGCCGGCTTATCTGAGCGGGCTTGGGGTCACGCTGGCGCTGGTTTCCATATCGATGGTACTCGGCGCGATCCTGTCGGTGCCCGTCGCTTACGGGCGCATGTCCAGCAACCGGATCCTGTCCGGCCTCGCCTATTGCTACGTCTATTTCTTCCGCGGCACGCCGCTGCTGGTCCAGACCTATCTGGTCTACTACGGATTGGGCTCGTTCCGCGTCGAACTCCAGTCGGTCGGCCTCTGGGATTTTTTCAAGGACGCGTTCAATTGCGGCGTCTTTGCCTTTGCGCTCAACACGGCCGCCTACCAGGCGGAGATCCTGCGCGGCGCCATAGAGAGCGTGCCAAGAGGGCAATGGGAAGGGGCGGCCTCGCTTGGCCTGCATAAGCTGCAGACGTTGCGCAAGATCATCCTGCCGCAAGCCTTGATCGTCGCCTTGCGGCCCTATGGCAACGAACTGATCCTGATGGTCAAGGCGTCCGCCATCGTCGCCATCATCACGGTCTACGATCTGATGGGCAACGCCAAGCTCGCCTTCGCCAACTCGTTCGACATCCAGGCCTATATCTGGGTCGCCCTCGTCTATCTGGTGATGGTCGAGATCTTGCGGCATGGCGTCGAATGGATCGAGCGCCGGATCACCGTTCACCTGAAACGCTGACGATTTTCAATTCAGCTGCACCAGTCGATCAGGCTATACGCGTCTTGACGAATTGAGCGCAGAGCCTAGAGCTTTCGCAGCAAATTCCGTTTCCATTCTGAAGGGCAAGCTCATGGCATCTGTGGCATTTCTCGGTCTTGGCGTGATGGGCTATCCGATGGCCGGACACTTGAAGAACAAGGGCGGCCATGACGTCACCGTCTACAACCGCACCAAGGCCAAGGCCGAGCAATGGGTTGGCCAGCATGGCGGTAGCCTGGCGGCGACCCCCGCGCAGGCCGCCGAGGGCAAGGATTTTGTGTTCTCCTGCGTCGGCAATGACGACGATCTGCGTTCGGTGACGACCGGTCCGGAAGGCGCCTTCAAATCGATGAAGAAGGGTTCGGTCTTCATCGACAACACCACCGCCTCGGCCGAGGTCGCTCGCGAGCTGGCGGCGGCGGCGCAAGCCGGCGGGTTTTCGTTTCTCGATGCGCCGGTCTCGGGCGGCCAGGCCGGCGCCGAGAACGGCGTGCTGACCGTCATGGTCGGCGGCGAGCAGGATGCGTTCGACAAAGCGAAGCCTGTCATCGACGCTTTTGCGCGCATGGTCGGCTTGATGGGGTCGGCCGGTGCCGGCCAGCTCACCAAAATGATCAACCAGATCACCATCGCCGGCCTCGTCCAGGGCCTGGCCGAAGGCATCCATTTCGGCAAGAAGGCCGGGCTCGACATCGAGAAGGTGATCGAGGTGATTTCCAAGGGCGCCGCGGGCTCCTGGCAGATGGAGAACCGCCACAAGACGATGAACGCCGGCAAATATGATTTCGGCTTCGCCGTCGACTGGATGCGCAAGGATCTCGGCATCTGCCTGGCCGAGGCCGACCGCAATGGCGCCAGACTGCCGGTCACCGCACTCGTCGACCAGTTCTACAAGGATGTGCAGGCGATGGGCGGCAAGCGCTGGGACACGTCCTCGCTGCTCGCCCGTCTCGAAAAATAGGTCTCTGCCGTGGCAGAGCTCTCGCCTCAATCCAGTGCCGCGGAAATCGTCGCCCATCTTCGCGCCATCGGATCCGAGGAGAACCGCCTCGGCATGTTGCGCTACGGCATCAAGATCGACCGTGCACTTGGCATCTCGCACGGTATGCAGCGGCAGATCGCCAGGAAGATCAAACGCAACCACGAGCGCGCCTTCGAGCTGTGGGACACCGGCATCGTGGAGGCGCAGTTCATCGCTTCCGTCACGGCTGACCCGAAACGGTTTTCTGCTGAAGATGCAAGGAGATGGGCGGCGAGTTTCGACTCCTGGGACATCGTCGACGGTGTCTCGGATTTCTTTGTCGATACGGACGCCTGGAAAGAACTGATCGCCGAGTTCGCGGCCGACGAGCGGGAATTCGTTCGGCGCACGGCCTTTGCCATGATGGCCTGGTCTGTCGTCCACGGAAGCAGGAGCCGGAGACGACCTTCCTCGCCTTCCTGCCGATCATCGAAGCGTATGCCGCCGACAGCCGCAATTTCGTGAAGAAAGCCGTTAACTGGGCGCTTCGGTCGATCGGCAAACGATCGATGGACATGCACGGTGCCGCACTGGCTGTCGCCGAACGGCTGGCGCAGTCGACCGACAAGACGGCGCGCTGGATCGGCAAGGACGCCGTAAGGGAGCTGACCAATGCCAAGACGTTCGCGCGGATCGCCGCCAGGAAAGGCTGACGGCGCGCGTTCCGGCCTGTCAGTATCTCGCCGACATGTGAAGTGGCTACCGACATGTGATGCGGCCCGAGCGTTGACGTCTTTGGCAGCGGCGTCTTTACTTGAGGCTCAAAGGAAGCGGCCGATGAGCAATCCTCTAAAATCAACCCTGGCGCTCGCTGCCGCTTTGTTTGTGTCCGCTGCCGCCGATGCCTCGGCCGAGACTGCGCACATATTCTGGAAGGATCTGCGTCCGGCTACGCAATCCGCCGCCGAAAACGTCGGGCTGCCGATGATCGCGGCAAAATTGCCCGACCATGGCGAAACGCTGTCCGTCAATCTTCAGGACAAAAGCATTCAGCTAGCCGGCTACGCATTGCCGGTCGATCGCGACGGTGATCTTGTCTACCAGTTCCTGCTGGTACCCTGGACGGGTGCCTGCAGTCACATGCCGACGCCGCCGCCCAACCAGATTGTCTTGGTTACGCCGGCCCGTCCCTACAAGATGTCCGAGGCCTATCAGCCTGTAGCGGTCACCGGCGCGCTGAAGCCGGACATGGAGAAGAGCCAGCTGTTCATCCTCGACGGCGTCAGCATCATCCAGTCTGGCTACAGCGTGCGCAAGGCAGATGTGGTGAGCGTCGAGACCGTGCCGGATACGATCACGCTGCCGGTGAACTCACCCTGGAGTTTCCTCAACAAAAAGAAGAACTAAGCGGGATGACTTTATGTGACGTTCAGCTCAGGCAGCGTTGGCACCCGATTCCTTATCCAGAACCATGTAGTCGAGCGGGATTTCGGTCGTGTACTTGATCTGCTCCATGGCGAAGGACGACGACACATCACGGATTTCGATCTTGGCGATCAGCCGTTTGTAGAAGGCGTCATAGGCCGCGATGTCGGGCACCACGACGCGCAGGAGATAATCGACGTCGCCGCTCATGCGGTAGAACTCGACCACCTCGGGAAACTCCTGGATGACTTCCGAGAAACGCCGCAGCCATTCATGGCTATGCGAATTGGTGCGGATCGACACGAAGACGGTGACGCGCACATTGACCTTTTCATGGTCGAGAATGGCAACGCGCCGCTTGATGACGCCCTCTTCCTCGAGCTTCTGGATGCGTCTCCAGCAAGGCGTCGTCGACAGCCCGACTTTCTTGGCGACATCGGCGACCGCGAGTGTCGCGTCCTCCTGCAAGAGGCGGAGAATTTTTCTATCGAGGCGATCCATATCGTGCTCCCAAAGGAATAGAATGCCTATACTCTGCCTTATCCAGGCCTTTCACAAGAAAGAAATTCTGCTGATCGGGCAAAAAGCGAGTGATTTCTTGCTGAAAGGTCAGCCGAGGCGATAGCGGATTTCCGAACGCAGAAAAGGCAGCAAATCCATTTCAAACCACGGATTCTTCTTCAGCCAGCCCGTGTTGCGCCACGAGGGATGCGGCAGCGGCAGCACTTTCGGACCGACGGAATTCTCCCAGATGGAGCGCCAGTCCATGACCGTTTCCGTCAGTGAGGGCCGGCGCACCGCACCCATGTGCCAGGACTGCGCGTAGATACCGATCGTCAGCACCAGATCGATCCGTGGCATAGAGGCCATCAAAGGTGCGCGCCAGGCCGCCGCGCATTCGCGCCTCGGCGGCAGATCTCCCCCCTTGGCATCCTGGCCGGGAAAGCAGAAGCCCATCGGGACGATTGCGAATTTTTCGATGTCGTAGAATTCGTCGCTCGTCACGCCAAGCCAGCTGCGCAGGCGGTCGCCGGAAGCGTCGGTGAACGGCATGCCCGACAGATGCACCTTGGTGCCGGGCGCCTGGCTGGCGATCAGGATCCGGGCGGTGGATGATGGGCGCAGCACTGGTCGCGGCTCATGCGGCAACGGCTTGCCGGCCGGATTTTCCACGCAGATGCGGCAGGCGCGGACCCTGGCGACGAGGTTTTCGAGTTCGGCAGTCATTCTCAGGCTGATGCGCTCGGCCGGCTGGAAACGGCTTGATGCCAGCGCAACACATTCGCGCACTCATCCGGTACCTTGATGCGTGCCGGCTTCATGAAGTCGACAGCGATCAGGCCGGTGATGTCGGCGATCGAATAGCTGTCACCGGCGATGAACTCCCGGCTGCCCAGTTCGCCGTCCAGCAGCCTGAGGAACGCCACGGCCTTCGGCTTGTTGGCCTCACCCCAATCAGGGACCTGCGGGATTTCCCATTCCTTCATGGCAGGATGGATGTGCCGGAAGGCCTGCGTGACGCAGCTGAGCAAATTGAATTCCATCCGCCTCTGCCACATCTCGACCTGCGCCTTGCCGAGTGCGCCACGCCCGAACAAAGCGGGCTCCGGATGCAGTTCCTCGAAATAGCGGCAGATGGCGACGGATTCGGTGATGACGGTGCCGTCGTCGAGTTCCAGCACCGGCAGACGCTGCAAGGGGTTGCGCGAGCTGACCGCCTGTTGCCTGTGTTCCAACGCGCCCATATCGATGGGCACCTGCGCAACCTCGATGCCTTTCTCGGCCAGGAAAACGCGGACCCGCCTTGGATTGGGCGCCCGGCCACCGTCGAAGAGCTTCATTCCATCCTCCTGTTCGTCCTCGGTTCCAGTTCCAGGATGCGCATCACCAGAAGCGAAAAATCTCGCGCACGGCATCGCCGATCGACGCCAGTGTGCCGTGCTTCTTCTCGACGACTTCGCCGTGATGGCTGTCTCGCCAATTCTGCGGCTGATCGAACGTTCCCGCCCAGATGCCGGCCTTTGCCGCGCGGGCGATGGCTTCCTCGCTCTCGAAGTCGCCATAGGCAACCGCCCAGCCCGCCTCGACCTGCGCGCGGTTGAGATCCTTGCCGCCGGCGGTGCAGTCGCCGAGCAGCCGGCCATAACGATCACGCTGCCAGCCGGTACAAGAGACGGGCTTGCCGGCGATCAGGCGAACGAGCGACTGACGCGCAAGCGTGCCGCAGGAATAGTCCGCGCCGTTCTTGCGGCAGGTCTGCGTATATTCCGGAGCATCGATGCCGCGCATGCGGATACGCTCGGTGCCAAGCGTGATCGAATCGCCGTCGTTGATGATTGCCACGCCTTGCGTCTTGCGTGTCTCCACCCGGTCGAGGCGGGCCGCCAGCAGGATCAGCAGTCCGAGGATGATGACGGCAAGCCCGTAATCCACCAGCCGGCGCCACAGGCTTCTGGGGCGCGCAACGTATCGCCGGCGCGGCCTCGGCGACCATGAACGGCTCATATGGCAAACGGTTGGTTAATCATTCGAACGTAGCTTAACACTTGGAAACCGCTGCTCGCATAAATTGAAGTTTTGATGCCCTTGCAACGCTCGAACACAGCGGACAAGTTCATTGTGGACCGCAGGAAACGCCATCGCAACAGCGATGTCGCGCGCGCGGTGCGCAAGACGCGTGACCGTCTTTCGCAGCAGGCCGGCAATCCCGATTTCGATCGCGAACTGCTGAAGCTGCATGCCCGAGCGATGACAAGCGGCGCCATCGCCATCCCGCTTCTCGTGCTGGCGATTGCCGCGGGTGGCCGGCTGGCCGGAATCGGCAATGAGATCGGGCTTTGGGCGCTGTTCACGCTAACCTGCTACACTATCGTTGGCTTCATGGCGCGGCGCATCGAGCGCACTGAAGCTTCCGAGCTCAACCCTTTGCAAGCACGGCGGGAATTCCTGATCGGCCATTTCCTGTGCGGTCTCGGCTGGGCTTGGTTCGTGTGGCTTGGCTGCAGCGTCTGCGAGGTCGATCCGTTCCACATCGTCAAGGCCGTGGTGCTGTTGTTCGCCATGGCGGCGACCGCGGTGATGACCTCGTCTCTGCGCGGCGCGCTGCTGGCGACCTTTGCCGTTCCCGTGGCGCTCTACGCCTATGCCGGCGCCAAGCTATGGATGCCGGTCGAGGCGATCATGGCCGCGCTGCTGGTCGTGTCGCTGCCGTTTTTCGCCTATGTGGCCCGTCATCTCAACCACTCGTCCTTGATGATGCTGTCGTTCCGCTCCGAAAAGGATGCGCTGATCGCCGAACTGGAGACGGCGAAATCGATGTCGGACGAAGCGCGGCGGCGGGCCGAGGACGCCAATCTGGCGAAATCGCGGTTCCTCGCCTCGATGAGCCACGAATTGCGCACGCCGCTCAACGCCATTCTCGGTTTTTCCGAGGTGATGTCGAACGAGGTGCTGGGACCGATGAGCAATCCCACCTATCGTGACTACGCCCATGACGTGCACGAATCCGGCCAGCATCTGCTCGACCTGATCAACGAGATTCTCGACCTGTCACGCATCGAGGCCGGCCGCTACCAGCTCAATGAAGAACCGGTGATGCTGCTTGGTATCGTCGAGGACTGCTGTCACATGATGGAGTTGAGGGCGCGCAACAAGGATATCCGTGTCGTCCAGGATTTCGAGCACGAGCTGCCTCGGCTGTTCGCCGATGAACGGGCCGTGCGGCAGATCACGCTCAACCTTCTGTCGAACGCGATAAAATTCACCGCCACCGGCGGCGAAATCCGTGTCCGTGTCGGTTGGACGGCGGGCGGCGGACAATACATTTCGATCAAGGACAATGGCCCGGGCATACCGGAAGACGAGATCCCGATCGTGCTTTCCGCCTTCGGCCAGGGCTCCATTGCCATCAAGAGCGCCGAGCAAGGCACCGGGCTTGGCCTGCCGATCGTGCAAGGGCTGCTCGCCATGCATGGCGGCGAGTTCGAACTTCATTCCAAGCTGCGCGAAGGCACCGAGGCGATCGCCATCTTCCCGCTGAGCCGGGTGATGGAGGAATTGCCAGCACTGCCGACCGCGGCGGTGGCGGCTCGACGGCGGTAATACCTCAAGCCCTAACCGCGTACCGCCGCAGCCATGCCCGAACTGGTCAGGGCGGCGGCCTTGACCAGACCCGCGGCAAGGGCGGCCCCTGCCCCTTCGCCATGGCTGATGCCCAGATCAAGCAACGGGCGCAGGCCGAGCCGTTGGGCGGCGCGTGCATGCGCGGGTTCCGGCGACAGGCTGGCCAGCAGGCAATGATCGAGCGCGGCGGGATTGACGCCATGCAGTACCGCTGCGGCTGCCGTCGCGGCCACTCCGTCGAGCAGCACCGGGATCTTCTGCATCCGCGCGGCGAGGATGGCACCGGCGATCGCTGCGAACTCACGACCGCCGACCCGGCGCAGCGCCTCGAGCGGGTCGCCGAGATGGCCGCCATGAAAAGCCAGCGCCGCATCGACCACGCCGGCCTTGCGTGCCTGCATCGCCGCATCGGCACCTGACCCCGGGCCGACCCAGTCGGCGCCCCTACCCCCGAACAGCGCCGCAAACAGGGTGGCGGCGACGGTGGAGTTGCCGACGCCGAGATCGCCGAGACACAAGAGATCGGTGCCGCCGGCGATCGCTTCCATGCCGAAGGCCATGGTGGCGGCACAGCCACGCTCGTCCAGCGCGGCCTCTTCGGTGATGTCGGCGGTCGGGATGTGCAGGGCAAGATCGAAGACCTTAAGCCCGAGATCGTAGGCAATGCAGATCTGGTTGATTGCGGCACCTCCGGCGGCGCAAAGTTCGACCGCGTTGGCGGTCGCCGCCACCGGCCGTGGCGAAATGCCGTGGCGCGTGACGCCGTGATTGCCGGCAAAGACCGCCATCAGCGGTCTTGTCACCGCGGGCGGAGCCCGCCCGCTCCAGGTGGCCAGCCAGGCGGCGATGTCCTCGATGCGGCCAAGCGAATTGCCCGGTTTGTCGGCCTTGGCAAACAGCGTGCGCACGCGGGTCTCGGCTGCCGTGTCGGCCGCCGGCAGATTGGCCAACAGGTTGCGAAAATCGTCGAAAGGCAGTGCGCTGGTCATCTTGTTATCGATCATTCCCTGGATTTGGTAAGCGGCATAGCCGCCTTGCGGGGTTGGCACAACCTCTGGGATGATGGGCCTGCATTTGCCGCAAAGCCGGCCCCGAAGGGCGCAATCGCGAGGGCTTGCATTGGCTTTGCCGTTGCACCATGTGGAGGTGGAACAAGGGATTGCGGATGGAAGCCCAAGAGAAAGTCATGACGGCCATCGAATCCCCGTGCATCCTGGTCTGCTCGATCGACATGAAAACCGGCTTCTGTTTCGGGTGCGGCCGCACGCGCGAGGAAATCGGCGCCTGGATCGGGATGACGCCGGAAACGCGCCGCAGCGTCATGGCTGAATTGCCGGCCCGGCTGGAAACGGTCGAGCGCCGGCCGCGCCGGGAAACGCGCCGCACCCGCATGGCGCGCGAACGCGACGCGCTGTCGTGAGGTGCGGATGAGCCGGTTGTTCTGGATATTGATGGCCGCGATCGGGGTGGGAGCAGTCCTGCTCATGCTCAACGATTCCGCCGGCAGCACCCTCGGCGTGGAGAACAACGATTTCAGCCGGCTGATCTGGCTCGGCGCCTTTGGCGCCCTTATCGGCGCCGGCCTGCTTCGCTCGGGCCGACCCCTGGGCGCCATGGCCCGCAACCTCGGCGCCTGGGCGGCCATCGCGCTCGCGCTGATCGCCGGTTACCAGTATCGCTACGAACTGCAGGATGTCGCCAGCCGGGTGACCGCGGGCCTTGTTCCCGGCAGTCCGCTTGCGCTTGGCGTCGAGGACGGCCACGCCACGGTGACGCTCGACAAGGCGGACAATGGCCATTTCGAAGCGCGCATCCTGGTCAACGGCAACCCGGTCCGGGCCGTGGTGGATACCGGCGCGACCAGCACCGTGCTGACGTCCGAAGACGCACAAGCCGCCGGATTCAATCCAGCGGCGCTCAACTACACCATACCGGTTTCGACCGCCAACGGCATGACACGCGCCGCGGCCGTGAAAACCGATCAGATTGCGATCGGCGGCATCACGCGCAGGGATATGTCGGTGATGATCGCCGCACCCGGCATGCTCAGCCAGAGCCTGCTCGGCATGAACTTCATCGGTTCATTGTCGGGTTTTGACGTGCGCGGCGACCGCATGATCCTCAGGGACTGATCCCCGAATCTCAAGCCGCTTCGGCTGCCGCTCCGCCGAGCTCGACGGCCGCGAAAGCCGCCTTCAGCACGTCCGGGCCGGCGCCGGGTTTTGTCGCGTCGGTGGACAGGATCTGCCGGTAGCGGCGCGCGCCGGGCAAGCCATGGAACAGTCCGACCATGTGGCGGGTGACATGTCCAAGCCGCCCACCCTGCTCGATATGACGTGCCGCATAGTCCGCCGTCGTATCGATCAGCGCGGCGAAATCGAACGGCTCGGACTGGACGCCGTAGAAAGCGTCATCGACGCCAGCCAGAATGCCGGGCGTGTGGTAAGCGGCGCGGCCAAGCATGGCGCCGTCGACATGGCCGAGATGCGCCAACGCCTCTTCGATCGTCTGAATGCCGCCATTGATGCCAATGAATTCGTTAGGTTTTCTAGCCTTCAGCCGATAGACCCTGTTGTAGTCGAGCGGCGGGATGTCACGGTTTTCTTTGGGGCTCAGCCCTTCCAGCCACGCCTTGCGCGCATGCACCCACAATGCGTCGGCGCCGGCGTCGAAAACCCCATCCGCCAGCGCATCGAGGGCCGGCTCCGGATCCTGCTCGTCGACGCCGATGCGGCATTTGACGGTCACGGGAATTGTCACCGCCGCCTTCATCGCCGCGACACAGCCGGCAACGAGGTCCGGCACCTTCATCAGGCAGGCGCCGAATGTGCCCGACTGGACGCGGTCTGACGGACAGCCGACATTGAGGTTGATCTCGTCATAGCCAAAGGCTTCGCCGATGCGCGCCGCCTCGGCAAGTTTTTCGCGATCCGAGCCGCCGAGCTGCAGCGCGACCGGATGTTCTGACGCATCGAAGCCGAGCAGACGCTCGCGCGCGCCATGGATGACGGCGTCGGCCACCACCATCTCGGTGTAAAGCAGCGCATGGCTCGTCAACTGGCGGTGGAAGAACCGGCAATGCCGGTCCGTCCAGTCCATCATGGGCGCTATGGCTACCCTAAACCTTTGATAATCTTTCATGCTTCATAACTTCGACAGGTTGGATCGCGTCGTACGGGCTCTATCACGCGCCATGATAGGCCCAAGCCGCAAATCGGCGGATGACTGGCCGGCGCGACGGCGTGGGGCGTCGAATACCTCAATCGCAGGGTAGCGTATAGGTCGACCTGGCCGGAATTGCCAACGCGTCGTCTGCTTTCGATGCCTGGGCGGAGGACGGAACCCTCCAGCTTCGTATGACGGTGTCTGCGCCAACGATGTGGCTAGGAACTGGGAAGGCCAGCCCTCGACAGCATCTCAAGGAACCGGGAATGATGATGATCCTTTACATAGCGCGGCACAAAGCCAGGGCAGACGTTGCTCAGATTGAGATGCGGAAGTTGTGACAGGCAATGGTGGATGGCCCGGGACGCTTCTTCGTTGTTTCCGGTGGCCGACGCGGTCGCGGCCCAATAAAGGGCGCCGCGAACGAAGCCAGGCTTTGTCCTGACCACTTTGCGGGCGGCTTCGAGCGCCCGCTGGTTGTCTCCGCCAGCGAAGAGCGCCACAACCAGGCCGTGGTGGCGCCAGAAGTCAATGACATCGTGCGTTCCGAGCCGGATTGCTTCGTTGGCCTCACGCACCGCTTCGTCGACCTGTCCGCGCAACGCAAAGAGCATCGAAATATCGCCGTGGCCAGTCGGGTAGCTTGGGTTGAGGCTGATCGCGTGGCGGCATTCGGCGATCGCCTCGTCGATGCGACCGCAGCTTTCGAGAGCGAACGACAGAATACATCGGGCAATTTCATCGTCCGGTACCGCCCGCACTGCGGCTTCCGCAAGCTCGACCGCACGCTCGATCACCCCACGCTCCCGAGGCAGCGCACCAAACGCCACGCCCATGGATATTACGATCGAGAGCGTCCGCTTTGCACGGGCATTGTCGGGACCTATCGAGAAAGCCCTCTCGGCAAGCTCTATCCCGACCAAAAGTGAGTCCCGAGTCATCTCAAAATATTTCATGAGGGCTTCGTTCACCAGCCTGCGCACTTCAGGGATCCCTGGCGGGCTTTTGTCTCGAACCTTCCAGTTGGTCAGTTGAAGTTCGAGGATCACGGCAAGAACAACAGATTGTGCGATCCTGTCCTGGAATTCGAGCGCGTTCTCGGAGTGGCCGTCGAACTTCTGGGCCCAGACGTGGTGGCCGCCGGCAGCATCGACGAGCTGGACATTCACCCTCAACCCATTGCCGGATCTCTGGACGCTGCCGCTGAGCATATATCGCGCCCGGAGTATCCCTGGTGTCTTGGCTTCTTCGCCTGGGCCGCTCTTCTCGGACGGAAGCGCGGCGAGGACGACATAGTCGGCCACTCCGGAGAGGGCTGTCGTGATGTCCTGGACAAGTCCCTTGGCGAAAAAGTCGTCGCCTTGCTTTCCGGTCAGATTAACGAAGTCGGCAACGCTGATGGACGGATGCCCAAGGCGCTGGCTGGACGGAACACCATTTGTCGACTGCACATTTGAAGCGTCGTCGGCGGCGAGCAACAGAGATTGCCAAAGCGCCCGCGTTTCAGGGCCGGCTTCGACGCCGAACTCCTTCTTCAGCATGCTTCTGCAAGCTTCGTATGTCCTGATTGCCCTGTCGCGTTGGCCACATGCGAGCAGCAATTCCATCTTGAGCCGATAGGATTCCTCCCGTGTCGGTTCCATGGTCAGAATACGATCGGCCAGGATCAGCCCGGCATCGGGGTCGACGAGACGGGCCAGTTTTTCGAAGGACTCAAGCGCGCGGCCGAGCAGCCTGTCGCGTTCCGATGTGATCCAGTCATCGAACGTATTGCTTCCCAGATAAAGCCCGTCGAGGAAGGGCCCGGTGTAGTTCGCCAAAGCCTTCGCGAGGTCCTGGGCGGAACGGGCCGAGAGACCCGTTTCGAACTTCTCCACGTCGACTTGAACCAGCTCTGGCCTCAGGGCGATCAACTCACCGCTGGAATGGATGAGATCCACCCCCTCTCGCGCCAGATCCTGGCGCAGGACACTGAGGGCCTGCCGAAGGCTGTTGCGCGAATGTTCAGCGTCGCTGTCGCCCCATAGGAGGTCAGCCAACCTCTCCCGCGTCGCCGCCATGCCCGGACACCGGGCCAGATAGGCGATGATTGCCGGCCCTCGTTTCCCGGTCAGCCGAAGCGGACCGGCCGTTTCATTTTCAATCCGGAAACCGCCGAAGAGTGAGATTCTATTTGCAGCGCCGCTGTCCTCACTTTGCATTTGCTATCCCAGCCTGACGAAATCCTAACTCAAAACTAACGCTTCGCAACAGTCGGCCTTCGCGCTCAAGCGCTGCCGTAACGGCAGGCTGTTTAGGCTTTGCTAAATTAAGGCGACCAAGTCAACGAAAGGCTTGGTTCGAGGGGGGCGAGTGTCCAGGACAAGAGCCAATTTGCTGCTGCTGTTTGCAGCCGCTTTGTGGGGCTTCGGCAATGTCTCGCAAAAGATGGTGCTTGTGCATCTCGACGCGCTGAGTGCTGTGGGTCTGCGATGCCTGATCGGCGGGCTGCTTGTGCTGCCCTTTGTCTTCATGGAGAAGCGGCTTCCGCTCGGGCCGGACTATTTTTCCAGCTTGGCCAAGGTGGGCGCGCTGTTTGCCATCTCCATCACGCTCCAGCAGCTTTGCTATCTCGGGGCCTCCGTCACCAATGCGAGCTTCCTGGTAAGCACGGCAACGGTAATGACACCGCTGGCCGCCTGGTTTCTCGTAGGCGAACGTCCGACAGCGAGTCTTACAATCGCCGCCGGATTGACCCTTGTTGGAGCCCTGCTGTTGTCGGATGGGATAGCCGGGTTCAGCAGTGGCGATCTTACCGCTGTGCTCTCGGCTGCCTGCTATGCGCTCTGGGCAGTCGAGCTGGGCCGGCACATGCAGGTGCATGCGCGGCCGTTCACCGCTGCCGCGACACAGTTCTTCGGCGCCGCAGCCTTCGCCCTGCCGCTCGGTGCAATGCAAGGCAATCTGTCGCTGGCCGCCGCATTCGCAGCAGGCCCGGAACTGGCGATCCTCGGCGTGTTCTCCACTGCGATTGCCTTCGGCATACAGACGGTTGCCCTCCGCTTTACGCCGGCCAGCCACGCCGCCGTGATCGTCAGCGCAGAAAGCGTTTTCGGGGCGCTGGGCGCGGCAATCTTTCTCGGCGAGCGGAGCTCGTCCGCGAGCGTCTTGGGTGCCGGCATCATCCTGGGTGCGATCCTGTCCGTTGCAATGTCGAACCGAGCGCCGCAGGCACGCACGTCCTTGCGAACCGCTTCGGTTCAACCCTTCGACGCGGCCCCTGCCTTTGCAGCTGCCGCCGCAAATTGGGCGGGCGACCGTCATCCCAACAATTCAGGTCCAGTGGAGGAATGCGATGGCCCTTGCCGGTGATGCGAAACGTATTCCAGACCCGGCCGGACTTGTCGCGGGGGCGCAGTGATGGATGCGCGGACAATCCTTCTTCCGGTCGCACATTTGGTATCGGCGCTTCGCGCCCGCATGAAGGGACCGGGCGGCGGCTACAACAGCGGCAATGCGCTCGGCCTCATTGTCGGTCTGGCGATCCAGATTGCCACCGCGCCGGTCGGCTTGCATGAGGGAAGCAGCGTCACCATGGCGGTGATCGAATATTTCGCTGGCAGCCATGGCACTGTTGCGCTGACCTTGACCACCCTGGTCTTCTTCTGGGGCGGCGAGGCCTATCACCGGGCCTGGGCAAGGCCGGATGCTCCCGATCCCGCCCTCAACCGTCTGGGCGACTTCCTGTCGGGCCTGGGTGCGATCGGGCTCGGCATTGCCCTGTTGCTGCTCGGCGATCCATTGCTTGCGGCGACCTCCGGCCTGCTGCATGCGCTGGGCAAATTCGGCAGCACCTTCCACAGGCCCGGCACGCAAATTTCGATCTGGCCGGCCGCTTGGCCCGATCCGTTCCGCAGTGCGGTGCTCGCCAGCCGGTTGCCGGCAATGCTGGCGACGACAGTGGCCCTCGCCCGCGCTTTGCCTGAGGTCTGGTGGAGCGGCTCCTTCGCGGCCCTCGCCATGCCACTGACCTTGCTCGGCTGTTATCTCTTGTGGACCAAGGCCGATCTGCTGCTCTTCGGCGTGCGCACCAAGGCCACCCGCCAAATTTCCACATGTTGAACCCGCTTTTTGAAACGACCGGATGTCGAGATGGAGAATGACATGTTTGGCAGTGTGTATCATCAGGACGCCGGCCCCCCACCCTTTCGCGAACGGGTGCGGATGACAGGCTGGGGCAGTCTCCTGACGCCGGCCGGTTCAATCTCGAGAATGACAGGAATACTTGCAGCTTCGCTGTTTTGGGGGGTCTCTGCCCATGCCGCGAACGTTGACGTCGCCATCGTGTTCGCGGTCGACTTTTCGTCATCCATCGATCCGAAGATCGCCGATATGCAACGCGAGGGACATGCCGCGGCACTCACCTCGCCAGAGATCATCGCCGCCATCAGCCGGAATTATGTTGGTTGCATCGGCGTTGCCTATTTTGAGTGGTCGAGCCCCGGACACGCGCGCGTCGTGCTGCCGTGGACAAGCATCTGCGGACTGGAAGATGCCGAAGCGGCGGCTGCGGTGATCAGCAGCAAAGGCGATACCGGCTTCATCCGCAGAGGGCGTGGCGGAACATCCGTCTCCTCGGCTATCGACATCGGCAGTCTCCTGCTCGACCAGTTCCCGGGAAAGGCCGCAAAGAAAGTCATCGATATCTCCTCCAATGGCGAGAACAACGACGGGCTTCCCGTCCAGCCGAGCAGGTCGAACGCCATAGCCAAGGGATATACGATCAATGCCATCGCCATCCCGACGGAGGATGAGAATCCCGACCAACCTCTGGCATCCTATTTTGCCAAATCGGTCATTGGCGGTTCCCAGGCCTTCGTCATGACGCCGAAGGGGCCAGACGACTACACCATGGCGCTTCGCCGCAAGCTCGTGACTGAAGTAAGCATGAACGATGACCGTCCGCTGTGAAAGTGCGCCATGTAGGACGAACTTTCGAGGCCTCAGCCCGAAGCGCATTGCACAACGAGATCCCCGCGCCGCTGCAGCGCGAGACCTTGTAGGACCGTCAGGACAACAGCCTATCGCCGCAATGCGTGCACGCTTGCCTTGCCTTCGCCGCCTACCGGCAAAGCCATGTCATCGTCGAGAAGGCGCGTGATGCGGGCAAAGCCGGTGAACGCTTTCCTTGCTTCCTCGGCCGACATCTGGCCCGACAAAGCGGCCGAGCAACAGTTCAGCGCGCACTGATAAACCGGACCGCGCCGTCCCGCCGGCCATTTCCGCAAGAACATCATGGCTTCGGCAACACTATCGATTTCTTCCGCAGGGTGCCCTTGCCCGCGCGAAATCCGCACGGGCGAAAAGAAATGCAATTGATCCATCGTTTCCTCCCGGTCGACCGCAATGCGCTCGATCGAACCCCACCAAACGCGCCAACAGCCGGTTGGTTCCAGCCAAAAAATGGAATCTTTTAGAAATCTGTCAGGCGAAGGCGATCACCTGTGCGGTGGTGAGTGTCGCCTACATCGTCGGAAAGTGGCAGGCGACTTTGCGACCGGGTCGGTATTCCCGCAACTGCGGCCGTTCCGAACGGCAGCGCTCCGCCGCGATCGGGCATCGGGGATGGAAACGGCAGCCGGTTGGGGGGTTCAGAGGGCTCGGTACGTCGCCGGTGAGGATGATGCGCTTGCGCGTCCCGCTGGGCGTCGTCTCCACGACAGGAACCGCCGAAATCAGCGCCTGGCTATAAGGATGGGCTGGTGCTGCAAACACCTCTTCCGCCGGCCCTTCTTCGACGATCGAGCCGAGATACATGACCGCTATGCGGGTTGAAACCTGACGTACCACCGACAGGTCGTGGGCGATGAAGATGTAAGTGAGATTGAGCTTCTCCTGCAGATCGGCAAGCAGGTTGACGATTTGCGCCTGCACCGACACGTCGAGCGCGGAGACGGGTTCGTCCAGGACCACTAGGTCCGGGTTCAATGCAATAGCCCGCGCGATGCCGACGCGCTGGCGTTGCCCGCCGGAAAATTCGTGCGGAAACCGCATGACGTGATCCGGCAGCAGGCCGACAAGGTCGAACAGTTCCGCCACGCGTCTGGTGATCTCGCTCGACGAGAGCCTGCCATGGATGCGCAGCGGCTCGGCCACCAGGTCGCCGACGCGCCGGCGCGGATTGAGCGATGCCGACGGATCCTGGAAAACCATTTGCAAGCGGCGCCGGAGCGGCCTGAGTTCGGACAGCGACTTCGAGGTGATATCGTTGCCTTCGAACAGAAGCTCGCCGTCCGATACGTCGTAGAGCCTCACCAGGCAGCGCGCCAGCGTGGACTTGCCGCATCCGGATTCGCCGACAAGGCCGACCGTCTCGCCGCGCCACACGGTCAGGGAAACATTGTCGACCGCATGAACGGTTCGCTTGCCTTCGGCGGAAAAACGGCTGCCGATCGAAAAGCGCTTGCCCAGCGAATGCGTCTCGATAATGGGGCGATTCTTGTCGGTCATCGATCCGCTCATGCCTGTGCCACCCTGAAGCACGCCGCGGCATGAGTGCCGCTCCCGAGGTCGGGTTTGCCGGCCTCGCAGGGCTCATAGTGAACCGGGCACCGCGGACCGAACGCACAGCCCTGCGGCAATCGCAGCAATGACGGCGGCGAACCGGGAATGGCCGGCAGGCGGCGTGGTTTTTCGCCGGTCAGCGGCGGGATCGAACCGAGCAGAGCGCGCGTATAGGGGTGTCGCGGATCGGAAAACAGCTCCGCGCGACTGCCGCGCTCCACCACGCGGCCGGCATACATGACCATGACCCGGTCGGCGAGTTTGGAGACCACGCCCATGTCATGCGTGATGAAGACCACCGCCGACTTGTGCGTCGCGCGTAGCTTGCGCACCAGATCGAGAATGCCGGCCTGTACGGTGACGTCGAGCGCCGTGGTCGGTTCGTCAGCCACCAGCAACGCCGGATTGCAGGACAAAGCCATTGCGATCACCGCCCGTTGACGCATGCCGCCGGACAGTTGGTGCGGGTAGCGCGACATCGCCTCGTGCGGGTTCGGAAAGTTCACCTCGGCCAGCAATTCCTCCACGCGCTCCATCGCCTTGGACTTGCTGATGTTGCGATGCGCGCGGATCTGTTCGGCGATCTGCCAGCCGATCGTGTAGACAGGTGTCAAGGCGGTCATCGGATCCTGGAAGATCATCGCGATCTCGTTGCCGCGCAGTCGCCTCAGTTCGCGCGCGGGCAGTCCCACCAGTTCGCGGCCCTTGTAACGGATCGAGCCTTCGATGGTGGCGTTGGGGTCGGTGATCAGACCCATGACGGCCAGCAGCGACACCGTCTTGCCGGAACCGGACTCACCGACGACGCCGAGGATCTCGCTCTCCTCGAGGTCGAAGGAAACGCCATCGATGGCCCGCACCAGGCCATCATTTGTGCGGAAGGATACTTTGAGGTCGCGCACCGACAGTATCATGATGTCCTCAGGCGCGGATCGAGAAGGATGTAGACGAAATCGACGACCGCATTGGCAACAACCACGAACATCGAAGCGTACATCACCGTTGCCATGATCATCGGCAGATCGAGATTCTGCAGCGCGTCATAAGTAAGCTTGCCGATGCCGTGCAGCCCGAACACCACCTCCGTGAGCAGGGCCGAGCCTCCGACCAGCGCACCGAAATCCAGGCCGAACAGGGTGACGAAGGCGATGAGCGACGTGCGCAAGGCATGGCGCAGCAGGATGCGGGTCTCCGACAGGCCCTTGGCCCGGGCCGTACGGATATAGTCCTCCTGCAGGGATTCGATGATCGCCGCGCGCAGCACGCGCCCATAAATGCCGATGTAGAGAATGGACAGCGTGATCCACGGAATGACCAGGGTCAGGAACCAGCCCTTTGGATCGTCGGAGAAGTTCTTGTAGCCGAGCGGCGGCACCCAGGAGAACGCCCAGCTGTCGTGGTAGCGGCTCTGGGTGATCAGGTTCATCACCTCGCCCAGCCAGTACACCGGCATCGAAATACCGAGCAGCCCTAGCGCCATCAGCAGCTTATCCAGCCAGCTGCCGCGCGTGGCGGCGGCGGCGATGCCGATGATGATGGAGACGACCACCCACAGGATCGCCGCTCCGAACACCAGCGAGAGCGTGACCGGGATCGAATCCATGACCGCCGGCACCACCTTCCAGCCACGATTGACGAAGGAGGTCAGATCGCCGGTGACGAAGATCTTCTCCATCATCGTCACATATTGCACGTAGAGCGGCCGGTCGAAGCCGAAGCTGTGGCGTACCGCCTCCAGCACTTCGGGCGATGCATTGCGGCCGGCGATGCGCGCCGCCGGATCGGAGCCCGGCGTTGCGAAGAAAATCAGGAAGACGATGACCGAGATGCCGAACATCACGAACAGCATCTGGCCGAACCGGCGCAGGATTGCGTAGATCATCAGTCGCGCCCCAGCCGAACCTTGGAGCGCGGGTCGAGCGCGTCGCGCAGACCGTCGCCGAAGACATTGAGCGCCATGACGGAAACCGCGATCGCCAGGCCCGGCACCAGCGCCACCAGTGGCCTGGTGTAGAGCAGCGCCTGTCCGTCCTGGATAATGGTGCCCCAGCTCGCGGCCGGCGGCTGCACGCCGATCGAAAGGAAGGAAAGGGCTGATTCCGTGAGCATGTTCAGCGCCATCATCAGCGGCACGAAGACGATCAGCGTCGTGGTGACGTTGGGCAGGATGTCGCGCCACAGGATGCGCCATCCCGGCACGCCCAGATTGATCGCGGCGAGCACGAATTCGCTTTTGCGCAGTGCCAGAACCTGCCCGCGTATCGGACGAGCCACATAGGGCACGTAGACGATACCGATGATGATGACAGGCAGCCACAGACTGCCGGACTCGATCTGGATCGGTCCTATCGTGATGCCATGCGCGATGGTGACGATGGAGAGCGAAATCGCCAGCAGATAAATGGGGAACGCCCACAGTATGTCGAGGAAGCGCGACAGCACCGTGTCGGTGACGCCGCCGAAATAGCCGGCGATCAATCCCGCCGCCGTGCCCAGGATTAGGGTGAAGATGGTGGCTGCTCCGGAGATCAGCAACGAGCTCAGCCCGCCATAGAGCATCCTGGCCATGACATCGCGCCCCTGGCTGTCGGCGCCGAGGAAATAATTGCCCAGCCGCCAGGTCGGGCCGAGCGGTGTGTAGCCAAGCCCGAGCCCCTCCGTCGATTGTTCCATCACCGGAACGTCGGCACCGTCGATCTGGATGACGGCGTCGAGCGTCGAGGCGAAGGGGTCCACGCCTGCCCATTTCGCATAAAGAGGCGCACTGAGGCAGGCAAGGACGATGAGGAGGAACACGGCCAGCGACGCCATGGCAGCCCTGTCCCTTGCCAGCTTCGCAAACGCGACGGCCCAGGGCCCTCGCGTCTTGCGCGGCGCGGCGACAGCTACGTTCGACACGGACGTGCCCCTCCGCGGTTCGTTACTGCACCCAGGCCATTACTGTACCCAGGATTGGGTGATCATCCAGTTGAACTGCCTGTTGAACTTGAAATTGCCAAGACGTTTGCTGACGAAATCGAGCCGCTTCGGCGTGAAGAGGCCGACAGCAGGTGCCTTGTCGGTGACCTGCCTGTCGATTTCAGCCCACATTTTATCGGCGGCTTTCTGATCGGTGACGCCGAGGTCCAATGCCTTTTGCATCTTGGCGTCGATTTCCTTGTCGCAGAAGCCGGCGATGTTGATCGAGGCGTCCGAACCTTCGCGGAAGGAGGCGCAGCTGAACAGGATGTTCAGGAAGTCCGAAGCCGCCGGATAGTCCTTGTACCACTGGGTGACGGACATCTGCACCTTGTTGTTGGTGTTCTGGATGTAGGTGAACTGGATGTTCGACGAGATCGGCTTGACGTCGGCGACATAGCCGATGCTGGTCAGCACGCTCTGCAGATAGACGCCGATGGAGCGCGAAATGGCGGTGTCCTCGACGATGATGGTCACCTTCTGGCCCTTGGTGCCGGAGTCCTCAACGAGCTGCTTTGCCTTGTCGAGATCAGGAGCCGACCATTTGGCGCCCGGGTTCTTGGTGAAGGGACAATAGTCTTCATGCCCGGGGAAGTCCGGAGGCAGGACCTGGCAGACCGGCGAGGCCAGCACCTTGCCGCCGAACAGCTTGACCAGCGTGTTGCGATCGATCGCATAGGCAACGGCCTGGCGGGCTTTTTCGTTGTCGAAGGGTGCGAGACGGTTGTTCAGCGGCGCGTACCACCAAGCCGAAAGCGGCGAGATGTGCAGCTGGTCCATGGACTTGCTACCCAGTTCGCCCAAGCGGTCGCTCGGCAGAGCGTCGAACATCCAGTCCGCTTCGCCGTTCTGGATCGCGGTGACGGCTGCCTCTTCGGACAGGCCGAAATCATATTGGACGACATCCGGATAGCCGTCCGGCTGGGCTTCTTCGCTCCACTGCTTGAAATTGGGGTTGCGGGAAACCGTCATGCCCTTGTTCGGGTCGAAGGCGGAGATCATGTACGCGCCGGTGCTGGGAATGGGCTTGGAACCCATGTCTTCAGCGGGCGTGTCCGCCGGCAGGACCACGGCATGCGGCAAGGCAAGCTTGTAGAGCAGCTCGGCATCCGGCTTGGTGATGTTGATGGTGATGGTGCCGGCCGCTTCGTCGCCGACAACGCCGCCTTCCAGCGTGCAGCCCTTGGTGTCGGCCAGGCATTTGTCGGCCCCGACGATGCCGGCATAGAACGTGCCGGAGGTGGGTCCGGAAACCTTGAAGATGCGCTGGAAAGAAGCGACGACGTCCTTCACGCCAAGATCCTGGCCGCTGGAGAACTTGATGCCCTTGCGCAGCTTGAAGGTGAAGGTCTTGCCGTCATTGCTGACCAGCGGCAGGGCCTCGGCCAGATCGGGGACGATGGTGAAGCCGTCCATGCCCTCGGCCTTGCGGAAGGCCACCAGGCCGTCATAGATCGGCTGGTACATCTGCCAGCCCTGGTCCGTGTAATTGATGTGCGGATCGAGCGTTCCGGCCGCGGAGCGGGCCAGCAGGCGGATGGTGCCGCCTCGGTGCTCCTTGAGATATTCGGCCTGTGCCGGGGCCAGCCATGTACCGGCCAGCAATGCCGCGGCTGTTGCCGCCAGAAGCAGTTTCTTCATGTCTTGATTCCCCTTTTTTCAGTTATCGTTGTGGTCCAGGAAGTCTCCCACCACCCGCATGCACGCATCTTGCTCTTCGACATGCGGCATGTGGCTGGAATGCTCGAATATCTCCCAGCGAGACCCCTTGATGCCGTCCTTATAGGGCTGCACGGTCGCGGGCGTGGCCTCGTCGTGACGTCCGGAGATGATCAGTGTGGGAACATCGATGGCCGGCAGGCGCTCGACGATGCTCCAGTTCTTCAGCGTTCCGATGACATGGAACTCGTTTGGCCCATTCATCAGATTATAGACGGTCGGATTGCGCACGACCTGGGCGAAACTTTCCGTGACTTCGGGCGGGAAAGGCACGACCCGGCAGACATGCCGCTCGTAGAACACCATCGTCGCAGCCTGGTACGCCGCATCGTCGGTTGTGCCGGCCTGTTCGTGTCGGGTCAGTGTCTCCTGCACATCCGCGGGCAGATCCGCACGCAACCGGTTGGCCTCTTCGACCCACAGTTTCATGGACGCCGGTGAGTTGGCGATGGTCAGAGATTTCAGCCCCTTCGGCCGCGTCACGGCATATTCGGCGCCCAGCATGCCGCCCCAGCTCTGGCCGAGCACGTGGAAGCCTCTCCGAATGCCGAGGTGGTCGACGAGGTTTTCAAGCTCGTCGATGAACAGCCCAGGTGTCCAGAAATCGGCGCCTTTCTCAGGCAGCAAGGTGGAATTGCCGCAGCCCAACTGGTCGTAGTGGATGACGGCGCGATCTCTTCGCGCAAGAAGCTTGTAGGCATCGACATAGTTGTGAGCGACGCCCGGGCCGCCATGCAGGATCACCACAGGCGCCTTGTCGCCGCTGAGTTCGCCACTGACCCGATACCAGGTCTCGTAGGCGCCAAAAGCGGCCCGTCCTTCCATGCCGATGATCTCAGATGACATCCCAATTCCCAGTGCGATTGAAGGTACTTTTATCGTCCGCGGCGGCAGGCGCCTAACTCATGTTACGGGTGATCTGCACCCACTCTTCCAGCATCTGCACGCCAAATGCCGTGGCACCTTGCCTGCCGAGCGGCCGATCGGAGTCGGTCAGTTCCTTGCTGGCGATGTCGAGATGCACCCAGGGGCGATCTTCCGTGAAATGGCGCAGGAAGGCTGCGGCATAGGGAGCATCGCCATCTTCCATATCCTTGGCATGATGCCGCAGGTCCGCGAACGGCGATTGCAGGCCCTCGTCGTAGGCCCGATCGAGCGGCAGCCGCCAGAACCGCTCGCCGACCGTTTCTCCGGCCGCGATCATCTGTGACGCGATGGCATCGTCGGTGCTGAACAGGCCGGCGAATATCGACCCCAACCCACGCGTCACCGAATAGGTCAGCGTTGCCAGATCGACGATCACTAAAGGGTTGAAGCGCGTGGCTGCATAGTGGAGGCAGTCGGCCAGAAGCAGGCGTCCCTCCGCATCCGTGTCGAACACTTCCACTGTCTGTCCGGACGCCGTCGTGATGATGTCGCGCGGTTTGAGCGCCGTGCCGGATGGCATGTTCTCCGCGATGCCGAGAACACCGACAATGTGTACCGGGCTGCCTTGCCGGGCGAGTGCGATCAGCAGGCCGACCACAGCGGCCGCTCCGCCCATGTCGGCTTTCATGTCGAACATCTGCGCTCCGCCCTTGATGCAGAGGCCGCCCGAATCGAAGCAGACGCCCTTGCCGACGAAAGCGAGTGGTTGGGCGGGAGCACCCTTGCCCCGGTAGCGCAGGACAGCGACCCGCGGCGGGCGCGCCGAGCCCGATCCGACAGCAAGAAGCGCGTTCATGCCGAGCTCCTTCAGTTGCGCGGCATCAAGCATTTCGATGTCGATGCCGGCTTCACGCAGGGGCTCAAGATGATCGTGGAAATTGTCGGGATGGAGGTGGTTCGGCGGCAGGTTGACCAAGGTGCGTGCATATTCGACGCCGTCGGCGATGGCATTGATCCGCGCCAGCGCCGCTGTCAGATCCGGGCCGCGAGCCCCTACCAGTTTCACCCGCAAGGTTCTATCCGCTCCCGCCCCTTGCCGCCGGTTGCGCATGTCGAAACGATAGCGGCGCAGCCGCATGCCAAGCGCGACACGCGCCAGGATTTCGGCGCCGGGCAGGTCAACGCCGGCGATCGGGTCCAGGACCAGGGTGGCCGCGCATTCCCCCTTGCCCTCGAGATGCACGGCAAGCAGACCGCCGGCGCGCGCCAGTGACAGGGTGGTTACGGCTTCAGCTTTGCCCAGGGCTAGAATGACCACGCGCTTGGTCGATACGGACTGCGGGGCAATAAGATCGATGCAGGTGCCGGATTCGGCCAAGGCGGCCGGGTCGGAGCAGGCGCGCGAGAGAATCCCGCCCATCTCGGCATCCAGGGTGGACGCCCGCGGGCCGAAGCCTGTTTGGGCAGTTTGCAAGATCACGACGACGGAGGCGGCGGAAATCTCGTCCGCGGTCTCGAAAACCGGCGCTGGCGATTGAGGCATAGGCTGGCGCTCTCTCCGATTGCGGCAATACCAGCCGGGTAGCGAGCAACGCTTCGCTCACTCCGGTGGAGACTGGTCAAGCCGGTCTCCGCCGTTCGTGGTATAATGCCGGTCCCCAAATAGTCGCTTTCTTGAGACGACTTAATTGCTCTTGTCGTCTGGGTATCCCCTAACAGGGCAGGCGATCAAACGCGAATTCCGCCCATGTCGATTGACAAAAACTCAACTCACAATTCATGATCGGCCAATGGCCCTTCCCTCACTCAATGGCATGCGCGCTTTCGAGGCCGCCGCTCGCCTTGGCAGCGTCAAGGACGCGGCGGAAGAACTGCATCTGACACCCTCGGCTGTCAGCCGGCACATCCGCGCGCTTGAACGAAATCTTGGCCAAGACCTGTTCGAACGCGGTTTTCGCCAGATAACGCCAACCATAAGGGGCTCCTACTATGCGCGCAGCCTCTCGGAGGCGTTCGAAGCGATCTGGCGCGCCACCGATGACGTCAGCCTCTCCGAGGGGTCGCGCCACGGCAAGATCCAACGTGTCCGGGTCTTGTGCGTGCCCACCGTTCTGAACCTTTGGCTGGCGGACCGGTTGCCGAACTTTCGCCGGTTGCATCCGTCGGTGGATCTGGAGATCTCCACTTCAGGCAAGCGCGCCAACTTCGATTTGGCCATTGTCGACGAGTTCGTCTACAAGGCCGGCCCGGCTCTGACGCTGCTGATCCCGCTGCTTTTGACGCCGGTCTGTGCGCCTTCGCTTCTGGAGGGGCCTGTGCCGCTGCGATCGCCGGCCGATCTGGTCAATCATCATCTGATCCATGAATGCGAAACCATGAGATGGAAGCGTTGGCTGGAGCAGGAAGGCGTTCTGGAAACGACGCCAAAATCCAGCACAACACTGGATGATTGCACCTTGATCATGCGCGAAGCGATCAATGGCGCCGGAATAGCGCTTGCGGACACGATGATGGCGCAAGATTTTCTGCAGCAAGGCAAGCTGGTCGCGCCGTTCCGTGCCCGCCACACCTATCCGGCCGGCATTTACCTGCATCAGCGTCGCAGCATCGGCAACAAGCCAGGCACCGGTCTGTTTCAGGATTGGCTGCTCGCCGAAGTCGCGGACCACAAGCAGGTGATGGCAATCGCTTAGATGCCCCCAACCGAAGATGTCGGGAGCCACCGCTTCAGATTGGAATCCCCGCGTCGAACCTCGACTCATCCGTGGTTCAGCGATGACCCACCATCGCCGTGCATCGATAATCGCAGTTCTCATTGAATATCTTTAAGGCCAAAGCCGGCAAATAGGTTGCTTGTCGGTTCCCCTGCGGCAGGCTTAACCTGCACGCGGCCAACGCGTGAGGGCGCGTGCTGCAAAAGGGGAACATTGCCATGACGATACAGGGTGCTTCACCTGATCTGTACAACGAGGATTTGGCTCCGGCCAAAGTTCGAAACTGGGGACCATTCTCGATCTTCAACGTCTGGACGTCGGACGTCCACAGCCTTTGGGGCTACTATCTTGCCGCCAGTCTGTTCCTGTTCTGCGGCGGCTTCGTCAATTTCATCATCGCCATAGGCATCGGCTCGCTGATCATCTACGCGCTGATGAACATGGTCGGCTATGCCGGCGTGAAGACGGGCGTGCCCTACCCCGTGCTTGCCCGCGCCTCTTTCGGCATCTGGGGCGCCAACATACCGGCGCTGGTGCGCGCCGTCGTCGCCTGCTTCTGGTACGGCGCGCAGACTGCCGCCGCCTCGGGCGCGATCGTGGCGCTGCTGATCCGCACGCAATGGTTCGCCGATTTCAACGCCAGCACGCACTTCCTCGGTCATACCGGCCTGGAGGTGATCTGCTTCGTGGTCATCTGGGGGCTGCAATTGCTGATCATCCAGAACGGCATGGAAACGGTCCGCCGCTTCCAGGATTGGGCCGGCCCCGCGGTGTGGGTGATGATGCTGATCCTGGCGATCTATCTCTGTGTCAAATCCGGGAGATTTGCCTTCACCAGCGACATCCCCATGGACGTGCTGCTGGACAAGACGAAGGATGCGGGCGTGCCCGGCACGCCTGGCTCCTGGACCTCGCTGTTTGCGGTGGCGGCGATCTGGGTCACCTATTTCTCGGCGCTCTATCTCAACTTCTGCGATTTCGCCCGTTACGCGCCGGACAAGGCATCGCTGCGCAAGGGCAACATCTGGGGCCTGCCGATCAACCTGATCCTGTTTTCGCTGGTGGCCGGCGTCACCACCATTGCCGCCTTTGACGTCTATGGCGAGGTGCTGCTGCATCCCGACCAGATCTCGGCGAAATTCGACAGCTGGTTCCTGGCGGCGCTCGCAGCCCTGACCTTTGCGGTAGCAACGCTTGGCATCAACGTGGTGGCGAACTTCGTCTCGCCGGCCTTCGACTTCTCCAATGTCTTTCCCAGGCAGATCGACTTCAAGAAGGGCGGCTATATCGCGGCCGTGATCGCCCTGCTGCTCTATCCCTTCGCGCCATGGGAAGGCAGTGCGGCTTCCTTCGTCAACATCATCGGCGCGACGATGGGGCCGATCTTCGGGGTGATGATGGTCGACTACTACCTGATCCGGAAGGGTGAGGTCGACGTCGAGGCGCTTTATCGCGAAGATGGCGAATTCCGCTTCCAGGGCGGCTGGCACGTCAACGCCTTCATCGCCGCCGGCATCGGCGCCATCTTCTCGTCGATCCTGCCCAACTTCACCAACTGGCTGCCGTCCTGGTGGGGTGTCTATGGCTGGTTCTTCGGCGTGGCGATCGCCGGCATCATCTACTACGTGCTGCGCACCGCCGCTTTGGGCGCCGGCGCCAGGACCGCGAAGGCCTGACAAGGTGAATTTTGGGGCGGCGAGAGCCGCCCCAAAACCTACCCGAGCATCTCGGCCAATCTGCGCACCGTGTTCCAGTTGCGCGACGTGCCCGTGCCCATGCGCTTGTGATTCATCGCCGCTAGCAGCCGCGAGCTTGGCCCCTCGTGCGAAAAGACGACCCAGATGTCGCCGCCGACGGAAGTCACTTTTTCATCCTCGCCGGCATAGGCCTGGAGCCCCGTCACGGCCTCCACGGGCGCAGGCTTGCGCATCACCCGTACGGCTACCTGATCGCCTGCTTTGGCCGAATCGGCCGGGAACGGATTGCCGGCGGCAAGCTTCAGCCAGTCCTCGGCACCACGCACGATGATGTCGACATGGCGGCCGAAGGTTTTTTCGAAGGCTGCCTCCAGCCGCTGTTCAAGGTCGGCAATATCAGTTGCCGGCGCCTCGAAGACCAGATTTCCGGTCGCCACCAGGGTGCGCGGGTTCTTCAGCCCGAGATCTTCCGCCATGGCCTTGAGGTCGGCCATGACGACCCGGCGGCCCTCGCCCAGAATGATGCTGTAAAGCAGCGCGACATAGGTCTGCATGGCCGACCGGCTACACCAGCCGGCTCTGCTCCACCGCCGCCTCGATGAAACTGGCGAACAGCGGATGCGGGTCGAGCGGCCGGCTTTTCAGTTCCGGATGATACTGCACGCCGATGAACCAGGGATGGTCCGGGTATTCGACCGTTTCCGGCAGCACGCCGTCAGGCGACATGCCGGCAAACACCAGGCCGCAATCCTCAAGCCGCTCCTTGTAGTCGACATTGACCTCGTAGCGGTGGCGATGGCGCTCGGAAATCTGCGTGTCGCCATAGATTTCGGCGATCTTGGAACCCTTGGCGAGCTCGGCCTGATAGGCGCCGAGCCGCATCGTGCCGCCGAGGTCGCCGGTTTCGCGGCGCTTCTCCAGCATGTTGCCTTTCAGCCATTCGGTCATCAGGCCGACGACCGGTTCCTCGGTCGGACCAAACTCGGTCGAAGACGCATGCTCGACGCCGGCCAGCGACCGCGCCGCCTCGATGCAGGCCATCTGCATGCCGAAGCAGATGCCGAAATACGGCACTTTTCGCTCACGCGCGAACTTCGCCGCCAGGATCTTGCCTTCCGAGCCGCGCTCCCCGAAGCCGCCGGGAACCAGGATGCCATGCACCTTTTCCAGCCACGGCGTCGGATCCTCCTTTTCGAAGATCTCCGATTCGATCCAGTCAAGCTTGACCTTGACGTGATTGGCCAGGCCGCCATGCGACAGCGCCTCGATCAGCGATTTGTAGGCGTCCTTGAGGCCGGTATATTTGCCGACAACGGCGATGGTCACCTCGCCTTCCGGATTGTGGATGCGGTTGGACACCGCCTGCCACGGCTCCATACGCGGCTTCGGCGCCGGATCGATGCCGAAGGCGGCCAGGACTTCCGAATCGAGCCCTTCCTTGTGATAAGCCATCGGCACGTCGTAGATATGCGGCACGTCGAGCGCCTGGATCACGGCGCTTTCGCGCACATTGCAGAACAGCGACAGTTTTCTGCGCTCTTCCTTGGGGATAGCGCGGTCGGCGCGGACCAGCAGGATGTCGGGCGCGATGCCGATGCCGCGCAGTTCCTTGACCGAATGCTGAGTCGGCTTGGTCTTCAGCTCACCGGCCGTCGGGATATAGGGCATCAGCGTCAGATGCACGTAGACGGCATTGTTGCGCGGCAAGTCGTTGCCGAGCTGGCGTATAGCCTCCAGGAACGGCATCGCCTCGATGTCGCCGACCGTGCCGCCGATCTCGCACAGCACGAAATCATAGTCGTCATTGCCGTTGAGGACGAAATTCTTGATCTCATCGGTGACGTGGGGGATGACCTGCACGGTGGCGCCGAGATAGTCGCCGCGCCGCTCGCGCTCGATGATGTTCTTGTAGATGCGGCCGGTGGTGATGTTGTCCTGCTGGTTGGCGGAGCGGCCTGTGAAGCGCTCGTAATGGCCAAGATCAAGATCGGTTTCCGCACCATCGTCGGTGACGAAAACCTCGCCATGCTGGTACGGCGACATCGTCCCCGGATCGACATTGAGATAGGGATCGAGTTTTTTGATGCGTGCGCGATAGCCTCGCGCCTGCAGGAGAGCCCCAAGGGCCGCTGCGGCAATGCCTTTTCCAAGTGAGGAAACCACGCCGCCTGTGATGAATACATATCGCGCCATGGGAGTCATCGCTTAACGCGGCCGGATTGATTCCGCCAGAGAAAAAACCACCGCGAAGGTTTTTTCCCAAGAAGGCGCTCGGATCGTGAACTGGGCAAAACAAAAGGGCCGGCTGAGCCGGCCCCTTTCGGCAGGATGACGAAAACGTCAGATGATGACGACCTTGGTGCCAACCCTGACGCGGCTGTAGAGGTCCATGACGTGCTCGTTGATCATGCGGAAGCAGCCATTAGAGGCGCTGGTTCCGATCGACTGCGGCGCGATGGTGCCGTGGATGCGCAGATGCGTGTCCTTCTTGCCGTCATAGAGATAGATGGCGCGGGCGCCGAGCGGATTCTGGCCACCGCCAGGCATGCCGTCCTTATACTGGCCGTAATGCTTCGGCTCGCGCTTCTGCATGTCCAGCGTCGGGATCCAGCGCGGCCATTCCTGCTTGTCGCCGACCGCGACCGTGCCCTTGAACTGCAGGCCCTCGCGACCGACCGCAATGGCGTAGCGCCGCGCGGTGGAAGATGATTCGACGAGGTAAAGGCGCCGCGCGCTGGTGTCGATGACGATGGTGCCGGCATCGTAACCAGTGAATTCCACGTCCTGCGGCACGAATTCCGGCTTCACCTTGAACTGCTTCTTGGCCTCCCTCTTGGCGAGAGCCTGATCGAGAGCCCGCGTCTCGGGAAGATAGCTTATCGAGGAGCCAGACGACGTCCCGCCGAAAAGGCCGGCGAACAGGCCGCCGCCGCTCGGCTTCTTCTGGCCGATGACTTCGCTGCGCAGTTCGCCATTGTTGCCGGTCAGGGCGACGTTCATGGCCTCCGCCGGAAGCGGCTCGGCCGACTGGATCGGCGCTATCGGTTCGATAGGCTCGATGATCTTGGCAGCCTGCTTCTTGGCCGGCTTGGCATCGGCCACCTCGGTTGCCGGCGCGCTCTTGCCCTTCTTGGCAAGGAACGCCTGCCGTTCCGCGTCGGCCTTGGCCTTTGCCGCCTCGCGCATTGCCAGCTTCCTGGCTTCGAGCGCCTTGGCTTTGGCGGCTTCCTTGTCGGCAACGATCTTGGCCTCGATCTTCTTGATCTGGGCGAGGTCGTCGGGCGTCGGGTTTTTCTTCTTCTTGAGAAGCTTCAATTGCGACGCATCACTCTTGACGGCGATGTTGATGGCAGAAGTTGTTTCAGCCGAAGGCTGTGCGGCCATATTGGCCGGAACGCCTGCGAAGGCGGGGGAACTCAAGCCGAGTGCGGCGCAAAGTCCCAGGAAAATGAAGCTGCGAAGCTGCATGGCGAAGATCCGATCGTTCTATGCTTGTTGCCACGGCGTCGCCCAGCGCCCCCCAAGGGCGCCGGAAATGCCGCGTGCAATCTATAGTCGAATAAGCGCGGCCGCCTCAAGCGTGGGGCCATGCCTCACCCCGTCGAATCTTCGTGATCTCGCTGCATTTGCCGCGACTGTGTTCAAACGACCACAGATCGCGGTTCAGGCACCGAGGACTACTGGTTTGGAACCTGCGGGGTCGCCGGTGCGGCGGGAGCCGTGCCGTTGGTCGCCGGCGGCGTCGAGCCGGCGGCAGGCGCAGTGGCCGGGGCAGTCGCAGGAGCCGAAGCATCGTTGCCGGAAGGCGGCGTCGGCGTGGTGGTGCCCGCGGGCGCCGGAGTTGTGGTTCCAGGCAACTGGTTGAGCACGCCTTTGCCGGCGCCGTCCGAGGTCGCCGGCACGCGGTCCAGGATATCGATCGGCTTTTCGCCGTAGCGAGCGACGATCGACAGGGTCAAGGAGGTGGCGAAGAAGGCAGCCGCCAGGATCGCCGTCGCACGCGTCAGCGCATTGGCCGCACCACGCGCGGTCATGAAGCCGGACCCGCCACCGATGCCGAGGCCACCGCCTTCGGAACGCTGCAGCAGCACCACGCCGACAAGGGCGAGCACGACCATGAGATGGATGACGATCAGTACGGTTTCCATAGTTTATCCTGGCAAGGCCTTGCCCGGCCGCGGACACGACCGGTGAATTGGAGGCGGCTCAATACAATGCTTTGACGGCATTTCCAAGCCCGTGGCCGGAATAAGGGAAGCAACCCGTCCTTTGCAACGATTTCGTGCACCGGAAGCCCTGTCCGGCGGGGAAAATGTCTTCAAGCAATATTGCGATAGGCCTCGGCGATGCCGAGAAAGTCCGCCGCTTTCAGGCTGGCGCCGCCAACCAGCGAGCCGTCGACATTCCTGACGCCGAGCAGTTCGACCGCGTTGGAGGGCTTGACCGAGCCGCCATAGAGAATGCGCACCTTCGCCGCGACGCCGCCGAGCTTTTCCGACAGCTTTTCGCGGATATGTGCGTGTGCCGCAGCGACGTCGGCCGCCGTCGGCGTCAGGCCGGTGCCGATCGCCCATACCGGCTCATAGGCAATGATGGTGTTGGATGGGGTGGCGCTTGGCGGGACCGAGCCCTCGACCTGCCGCGACAGCACGTCCAGCGTGGCGCCCGCTTCACGCTGCTCATGCGTTTCGCCGACGCAAATGATGGCAACAAGCCCGGCACGCCATGCGGCGGATGCCTTGGCCTGGACAGTGGCGTCATCCTCGCCGCGTTGCTCGCGGCATTCGGAATGGCCGACGATGACATGGCTCGCACCGGCATCCCTGAGCATTTCCGCCGAGATGCAGCCGGTGTAGGCTCCGCTCTCCTTGGTGTGGCAATCTTCGCCGCCGGCATGCACCGGCGTGCGCGACAGGATCTCGGCGGCGTGGGCAAGCAGGGTTGCGGGAACGCAAACCAGCGCTTCGGTCTCCGCGTCAAGCCCACTCATGAAGCCGTTGCCGATCATCCTGAGCTCGTTGAGGGAGGCGCTGGTGCCGTTCATTTTCCAGTTGCCGGCGACGAGCGGGCGAATTCCTGGCGTCATGGGTTTGCTTCTCCGGATGATATCGGGGCTCTGGCCCTCACTACCAAAATCAGGCCACAAAGCAATCGACAGTGGGCCGGAAGGGCGCTATTGCGCTTGTTTCAGACTCGGCGCATGCGAAAATGCGCATAAATCGGAAGTAAAAATGCTTGGTATGTTGAGAAGCGCGGCAGGCACCTGGGTCGCGAAGGGGCTGTTGGTGCTGCTGGTGCTCAGCTTTTTGGTCTGGGGCGTTTCCGGACGGCTGATGGGCGGTTTGGCCGGCCATGATTCGGTGATAACCGCTGGCGGCACCAAAGTGTCGATCAACGAATACCGTCTCGCCTATGATCGCCAGCTCGCCGTCATGTCGCAGCAGTTCGGCCAACGTCTCAGCCACGAACAGGCAAAGGCGCTCGGTGCCGATAACCAGGTGCTGGCGCAGCTCGTCTCGGGTGCCGTTCTCGATGAACAGGCCCGCAAGCTGGGCCTCGGACTTTCCAAGGACCGGCTGGCCGAACTGACACGCGAAGACCCGGCCTTCAAAGGCCCGGGCGGCCAGTTCGATCGCAGAACGTTCGAATATATGCTGCAGCAGATTGGCATGCGACCCGAGGACTATTTGAAGAACCGTGCTCAGGTGGCGGTGCGCCAGCAGATTGTCGAGGCGGTCTCGGACGGCCTCAAGGCTCCGGACACTTTCTTCAAGGCAGTTGCGCTCTATCGCGGCGAAGACCGCACCATCGACTATTTGACGCTGCCCAAGGCACTGGTGGAGCCGATCGCGGCGCCATCCGATAGCGTGCTTTCGGCCTATTTCGAAGCTAACAAGAAGACATATGCGGCACCCGAATACCGCAAATTCTCCTATGTCCGCCTCGAGCCGGTCGACATCATGGATCCGACCGCCGTCACCGACCAACAGGTCAGCGACGATTACAACAAGAACAAGGCGCGTTACACCACGCCGGAATTGCGCACCATCGAGCAGCTCGTGTTCAAGACGCCGGATGCGGCCAAGGCCGCGCTCGATTCGCTCAAGGCAGGCGCCACTTTCGACAAGCTGGTCACGGCGGAAGGCAAGACCCCGGCCGACACGTTGCTCGGCACGCTTGCCAAGGACAAGATCGCCGACAAGGCGGTCGCCGACGCCGCCTTCGCGCTTAACGCCAATGAAGTCAGCCAGGTCGTGCAGGGCGCCTTCGGTCCGGTGCTGCTGCGTGTCACCGAGATCAAGCCCGAGGTGGTGAAGCCGCTGGCCGAAGTGTCCGACCAGATCCGCAAGGATCTGGCGCTGGGCGAGGCAAGCCGCATCCTTCTGGACGTGCGCGACAATTACGATGACACCCGCGCCGCCGGCAGTTCGCTGGCCGACGCTGCGGCCAAGCTGAAGCTGAAGGTCGTCACCATCGACGCCATCGATCGCAGTGGACTGCGGCCAGATGCAAGCATCGTCAAGGACCTGCCGCAATCGCCGGAGCTGATCAAAGCCGTCTTCGACGCCGAACCCAACACGGAAAACGATGCCTTGACCACAGCCGACAACGGCTTCGTCTTCTATGAGGTGGCGTCCATCACGCCGGCTCGCGACCGCACGCTGGATGAGGTTCGTCAGAAAGTCGTGGCCGACTGGACGGCGGCGGAAACAAGCAAGCGGCTCGCCGCCAAGGCTGACGAGCTGGAAAAGCGGCTCAAGGCCGGCGCAACGCTCGATGTCATTGCCAGCGAACTGAAGCTGGAAAAGCAGACCAAGCGCGGTGTCAAGCGCGAGGCTGACGATGTCGATTTCGGCAAGGAAGGTGCCGCAGCGATGTTCGGAGTCGGCGAAGGCGGTACCGGCCTGATCCCCTCGCCTACCGGCGACGGGCAGATCCTGTACAAGGTCGCCGAAGTGTTCGAGCCCGCCGGGGCCGATGCCAGCTCGGTGCCGGATGACGCACAGAAATCCTTCACCTCCGGCATGTCGGACGACCTGCTCGACCAATTGGTGGCGCAGTTGCAGACGCAGTACGACGTTCGCGTCGACCAGGCCGCCGTCGCCCAAGCCTCGACAAGATGAGCGCGCTGAAAACCCATATCGCCAAGATCGCGACCGGTAGCGCGCTTTCCTTCGAGGAAGCGCGCGAGGCCTTCGACATCATCATGTCGGGTGATGCGACCCCCGGCCAGATCGGCGGTTTCCTGATGGCGCTGCGCGTGCGAGGCGAGACGGTGAGCGAGATTTCCGGCGCCGTCGCCACCATGCGGGCCAAGATGCTGCAAGTCGACGCGCCGGACGGCGCCATCGATATCGTCGGCACCGGCGGGGACAATTCCCACAGCGTCAATATTTCCACGGGATCGGCCTTTGTCATCGCCGGCAGTGGTGTGCCCGTTGCCAAGCACGGCAATCGTGGCCTGTCCTCGCTGACAGGAGCCGCCGACGTGCTGGTTGCGCTCGGCGTCAAGATCGACATCTCGCCCGAATTCATCGGCCGCTGCATCCACGAGGCTGGCGTTGGTTTCATGTTCGCGCCAGCGCACCATCCAGCGATGAAACATGTCGGCCCGACCCGCGTCGAACTCGGCACCCGCACCATCTTCAACCTGCTCGGGCCGCTCTCCAATCCAGCTGGCGTCAAGCGGCAGCTGGTCGGTGTGTTCCTGCCGGAATGGATCCTGCCGGTTGCCGAGACGCTGAAGGCACTGGGTGCGGAGCATGCCTGGGTTGCTCATGGCGACGGCTATGACGAGATCACCACCACCGGCGAGACGCAGGTCGCCGAACTGATCGGCGGCGAGATCCGCAGCTTCACCCTGACGCCTGAAGCGGTTGGGTTGCCGCGCCACAGCAAGGACGAACTGCGTGGCGGCGATGCGGACTACAATGCCAAAGCCTTGCGCGATATGCTGGGCGGCGCTGCCGGCGCCTATCGCGACACCGTGCTGATGAATGCCGGCGCCGGCCTGGTGGTGGCGGGCAAGGCGACGACGCTTGCCGACGGCATCGCGCTCGCCGCGCAAGCCATCGACAGCGGCCGGGCCCTGCAAGTGCTCGACAGGCTGGTCGAGATTTCGAACGGGTAAAACGTGTCTGACATCCTTCGCAAGATCGAGGCCTACAAGCGCGACGAGATCGCGGCGGCAAAGGCACGTGTGCCGCTGGCCGAAATCAAGGCGCGAGCCAAGGACGCGGACGCACCGCGCGGCTTTCTTGCCGCACTCGAAGCGAAGCGCAAATCCGGCGCCTTTGCGCTGATTGCCGAGATCAAGAAGGCAAGCCCGTCCAAGGGGCTGATCCGCGCCGATTTCGATCCGCCGGCGCTGGCGCAGGCCTATGCCAAGGGTGGCGCTGCCTGTCTTTCGGTGCTGACCGACGCACCGTCCTTCCAGGGCGCGCCGGAATTTCTCACCCGGGCGCGAGCCGCCGTCGCGCTGCCGGCGCTGCGCAAGGATTTCCTGTTCGATCCCTATCAGGTCTACGAAGCCCGCGCCTGGGGCGCGGATGCCATCCTGATCATCATGGCCAGCGTCGACGACGCCCTGGCGAGCGAGCTTGAGGCAACGGCATTCGAACTCGGCATGGATGCGCTGATCGAGGTGCATGATGAGTCCGAGACGTTGCGCGCGCTAAAACTGTCGTCGCGGCTGATCGGTATCAACAACCGTAATCTGCGCACATTCGAGACCAGCCTCGACACTTCAGTGCGGCTGGCGAAGATGGTTCCGGCCGACCGCTTGCTGGTCAGCGAGAGCGGTATTTTCTCGCATGACGACTGCCTCAGGCTGCAAAAGAGCGACATCGGCACTTTTCTTGTCGGCGAGAGCCTGATGCGGCAACAGGACGTCACCACCGCGACGCGCTTGCTTCTGACAGGCAAGGCTTTGGCCGAGGCTATCTGACGATGGTATCAGGCCTGACCCATCTCGGCGCGCAGGGCGAGGCCAACATGGTCGATGTCGGCGACAAGGAAGAAACAACGCGCACGGCGATCGCCGAAGGCTTTGTCGCGATGCAGCCCGAGACGCTGAAGATGATCCTCGCCGGCAACGCCAAGAAGGGCGACGTGCTCGGCACCGCGCGCATCGCCGGCATCATGGCGGCGAAAAAGACGCATGATCTGATCCCGCTCTGCCATCCGCTGCTGCTGACCAAAGTTTCCGTCGACATCGAGCCCGACCATGCATTGCCGGGCCTGAAGGTCACCGCGCTGGCGCGCGTCACCGGCAAGACGGGCGTCGAGATGGAAGCGCTGACGGCCGCTTCGGTAGCCTGCCTGACCATCTACGACATGGCCAAAGCAGTAGACCGCGCCATGGTCATCACCGGCATCCGCCTGGTCGAAAAGACCGGCGGCAAGTCGGGTGACTACAAGGCGAGCTCCTGATGGCGCTGGTTCCTATCGCGGAGGCGCTTGAACGCCTGCTCGATGGTGCGGCACCTCTAGCCGGCGAAAGCGTTCCTCTGTTCGAGGCGGTGGATCGTGTTCTGGCGGAACCGGTCGTGGCACTCCGTACCCAGCCACCTTTCAACGCTTCCGCCATGGATGGCTATGCCGCTCGAGCCGCCGACGTGGCGTCGGTACCATCCAGGCTGTCGGTGATCGGCATGGCGCCGGCCGGACGTGGTTTTGCCGGTAGGATCGGCAAGGCACAAGCGGTGCGCATCTTCACCGGCGCGCCGTTGCCCGAAGGCGCCGACACCATCGTCATCCAGGAGAATGTCCGCGACCTCGGCGGCGGCGAAATCGAAGTGACCGAGCCGACGGCGCAATGGCGCAATATCCGTCGCATCGGGCTCGATTTTTCAACAGGCGACATGCTGCTCGAAAGAGGCCGTTTGCTCGACCCGGCGGCACTGTCGCTGGCAGGATCGGCCAACCATCCCCGGGTCAACGTGGTGAAACGACCGCTGGTCGCCATCATCGCCACCGGCGATGAATTGCTGCCGCCGGGCAGTGATCTCGGCCCGGATCAGATCATCTCGTCCAATGCCTATGGCGTCGCTGCCGCCGCACACTCGGTCGGCGCCCGCGCGCTCGATCTCGGCATTGCCGCCGATCGCAAGGAGGCCATCGCCGAACTGGTGCAAAAAGCGGTCGCGGCCGGTGCGGATGTCATCGTGACGCTTGGTGGCGCCTCGGTCGGCGATCACGACCTGATCCACGATGTGCTGACCGGCGAAGGCATGACGCTCGGCTTCTGGAAGATCGCCATGCGCCCCGGCAAGCCGCTGATGTTCGGCCGCCTCGGCGATATCAGGTGCATCGGCCTGCCCGGCAACCCGGTGGCAAGCCTGGTCTGCTCGCAACTGTTCCTGAAGCCGCTGCTGGCGCGGCTCGGCGGCCGCAACCATCGCCAGGACATTCGCCCAGCGCGACTGGGTACCGCAATGCCGGCCAATGATTTGCGCCAGGACTATGTCCGAGCCGTGGTCAGGGAAGATGACGGCGCGCTGGTGGCGACGCCGTTCGGCATTCAGGATTCCTCGATGCTGAGAATGCTGGCCGACGCCAACGGGCTGATCGTGCGGGCGCCGTTTGCCCCTGCAGCAGCCGCGGGCGAGGCTTGCAGCGTTTTGATGCTGCGCTGAGGAATTCCAGGCAAGCCGTTCATAACAGACGAGAAAGTGATCTCGGCTCTAGCTGGAGATCAAGCTCTGCGTCAGCGGATGCGCCGGATCGGTAAGGCCGTCGACAATGTCGTAGTGATGCCGGTCGGGCTCGACCACGGTGCTGGTGGTGGCGCCAAGGCCGGTCCAGATGTTGGCAAGCAACGCATTCTGGCGCAGGAACTCGGCGCGCTCACCGCCGCCGGCCCAGCAGGTGATGCGGGCGCCATCCATCGGGCGCAGCAGGGCTGGGCTTTCAGCCAGCGCCTCCTCTTCGTCGATTGCCAGGTCCTTGTTCATGCCGGTGCGCATGAGCGGACGCAAATCGTGTAGACCTGAAATCGAAACGACATGGCGTATGCGCCGCGCCACATCCGGCGCCAAAGGCGTGGTTGTCGTCACCATCCGGGTGGCGAGATGGCCGCCGGCCGAATGTCCGGTCAGCATCAGCGGTCCGTCAACCATTGCCGCTGCCTTGCCAATCGCCGCCCCGACCTCCCGGACGATG
The DNA here is from genome assembly GCF_055811095.1 of Mesorhizobium sp. WSM4833. Lineage (NCBI taxonomy): Bacteria > Pseudomonadati > Pseudomonadota > Alphaproteobacteria > Hyphomicrobiales > Phyllobacteriaceae > Mesorhizobium > Mesorhizobium sp. WSM4833. The sequence goes on along the minus strand of NZ_JBVVQG010000008.1, from coordinate 221,174 downwards.
CCTGCGATGCGTATGTCCGGGCACAGCGTGTAGGAGGGCATCGCAACGGCGAAGCCGCTGCCGACCGCGCCATTGGCGAGATGCGACCACAAGCTCTTGTCGGTCTCCAGCCAGTAACCGCCATGGATAATCACCACCAGTCCTTTGGGCGCGGCCTTGGGAAGGAAAAGATCGAGCCCATTGCGCGGCCCGTCGCCATAGGCGATGTCGAGCCGTGCCCGGCTCTCTGCCGAGAGCGCATCACGGAATGCTGCCGCTGGCTCGGCCCAGGCGGCTGGCCAACGGTCGCTGCCGGCAATGTTCGCGCCGTTGGCATAGGCATCATCCCAATCGACGATGTGACGTTCGAACATCTGCGCCCTCCCCCAAAACGGCATCGCTGTTGCGCTAGCAATGGCCAGCGCCACGCCATGCGTCAATGCTCCAGGGCAAAAACATTTTAGGCTTGAAACAAATTTCGACTGGTGCGATCCTGCCCGTACGAACAGCCGACAATGGGAGGTCTGCTGTGCTGCCCTCACCTGCAGATGTTCACCCTTTCGGGCGCGCATCTCCGAGCAGGCGTGATGGGCAGCACGAAGCCTCCTCAGAGCAGGACCTTAGGATCCACCACATCCAGCCAAGGCGCATTGCGCACTGGCCAGGCAGCAGACGGGAGAGCGGCGACATGCTTGGGCCTTCAGCGCATATCGACACGTTCACGCGCGATCACCTGCCGCCGCCGGAGCAATGGCCCGATATCCTGCTCGACGGCTTCGACTATCCCGAACGCCTCAACGCCGGTGTCGAACTGACCGACCGGCTGGTCGAGAAGGGCCTCGGCGACCGCACAGCCCTGATCGGCAATGGCCGCCGCCGCACCTACAAGGAACTGTCGGACTGGACGAACAGGCTCGCCCACGCGCTGGTCGAGAATTATGGCGTCGAGCCCGGCAACCGGGTGCTGATCCGCTCGGCCAACAACCCCGCCATGGTCGCCTGCTGGCTGGCTGCCACCAAGGTCGGCGCCGTGGTCGTCAACACCATGCCTATGCTGCGCGCCGGCGAACTGGCCAAGATCGTCGACAAGGCGGAAATCACCGTCGCGCTCTGCGACACCAGGCTGATGGACGAGATGACCGCCTGCGCCAAGGACAGCACCTTCCTCAAACAGGTCATAGGCTTCGACGGCACCGCCAACCATGATGCCGAGCTCGATCGTGCCGCTCTCGACAAGCCGGTGACATTCACCGCCGTCAACACCGGCCGCGACGATGTCGCGCTGCTCGGCTTCACCTCGGGCACGACAGGCGTGCCGAAGGCGACGATGCATTTCCACCGCGACCTCCTGATCATCGCCGACGCCTATGCCCGCGAAATCCTGGAGGTGACGCCGGACGACATCTTCGTCGGCTCGCCGCCGCTGGCCTTCACCTTCGGCCTTGGCGGGCTCGCTATCTTTCCCCTGCGCTTCGGTGCGGCGGCGACGCTGCTGGAGCAGGCGACGCCACCCAACATGATCCACATCATCGAGACCTACAAAGCCACGATCTCCTTCACCGCGCCGACTGCCTACCGCGCCATGCTGAAGGCCATGGATGAAGGTGCCGACTTGTCTTCGCTGCGGGTTGCCGTTTCAGCCGGCGAAACCTTGCCCGCTCCGGTTTTCGAAGAGTGGACGCAAAAGACCGGCAAGCCGATCCTCGACGGCATCGGCGCCACCGAAATGCTGCACATCTTCATCTCCAACCGCTTTGGCGACATGAAGCCCGCGTCGACCGGCAAGCCGGTCGGCGGCTACGAGGCGCGCATCGTCGACGACGAGATGCGCGAAGTACCGCGCGGCGCGACCGGCAGGCTGGCGGTGCGCGGCCCGACCGGCTGCCGCTACATGGCCGATATCAGGCAGAAGGACTACGTGCGCGACGGCTGGAACATCACCGGCGATACCTTCACGCAGGACGAGGACGGCTTCTTCCATTTCGCCGCGCGCTCCGACGATATGATCGTCAGCGCCGGCTACAACATTGCCGGCCCCGAGGTCGAGGCCGCACTTCTGTCACATCCCGACGTCGCCGAATGCGCGGTGATCGGCGCCGAGGACGCCGAGCGCGGCCAGATCGTCGAGGCGCATGTCGTGCTGGTGCAGGGCGTGGCGCCTGACGCATTGACCACCAAGCGCCTGCAGGACCATGTCAAGGCGACGATCGCGCCCTACAAATACCCGCGATCGGTGAAATTCATTGCTGCTTTGCCCAAGACCCAGACCGGCAAGATCCAGCGCTTCCGGCTGCGCACGGAGAAAGTCAATTGAGCGAGCCCTACGATCCGGCGTCCGAAGGCGCACAGATGTCGTTCAACGAGCGCATGTCGTACAGCGACTATCTGCACCTGGAGAAAGTGCTGGAGGCGCAGACGCCGCTGTCGTCGGCGCATGACGAGATGCTGTTCATCATCCAGCACCAGACCTCGGAACTGTGGATGAAGCTCGCTTTGCACGAGATTGGCGCCGCGATCCGCTCGATCCGCGCCGACCGGCTCGAGCCGAGCTTCAAGATGCTGTCGCGAGTCGCGCGCATCTTCGAGCAGCTGAACAATGCCTGGGATGTGCTGCGAACGATGACGCCCAGCGAATATACCGAGTTTCGCGACGCGCTCGGCCAGTCCTCGGGTTTCCAGTCCTGGCAGTATCGCGCCATCGAGTTCATGGCCGGCAACCGCAACCTGGCCATGCTCGGGCCGCACAAGCACCGGCCGGACCTCAGCGGAAAGCTGGAAGCCATCCTGGCCGAGCCATCGCTCTACGACGAAGCGCTGCTGCTTTTGGCGCGCAACGGATTCGACATCGGTGCCGATGCCAGGCGCACGGACTGGCGTGAGACGCGAACCGAGAATGAAGAGGTCCTGGTCGCCTGGCAGACTATCTACCGCGATCCGCAGCGCTACTGGATGTTCTACGAACTGGCCGAGAAGCTGGTCGACTTCGAGGATTATTTCCGCCGCTGGCGCTTCAACCACGTGACCACGGTGGAGCGCATCATCGGTCTGAAGCGCGGCACCGGCGGCACGTCGGGTGCTTCGTATCTGAAGAAAATGCTCGAGGTCGTGCTGTTTCCGGAGCTGTGGACGGTCCGCACTCGGCTCTGACATCATCGAAATGAGAACAGGCTCACCGAAGGGACGCTCTGTGGCGGAAACCCTTCGCGAACAACCGGGGACTGACCATGAGTGGAATTCCTGATCTCGCCGCAGTCGAAGCGATGGATGCCACGGATCCGCTGCGGGCCATGCGCGACCGTTTCATTCTGCCGGAGGGGGTGATCTATCTCGACGGCAATTCACTGGGGGCAGCATCTCATGCCGTTTTCGGCGAGCTGCAGCAGGCGGCGACGCAGGAATGGGCCCGAGATCTTATCCGAGCCTGGAACACGGCCGGATGGTTCGAGATGCCGATCGAACTCGGCGACCAACTCGGACGCCTGATAGGAGCCGCGGCCGGCCAGACCGTTGTCTGCGACACGACATCGACCAACATCTACAAGGTGCTGCACGCAGCGATGGAGATGCGGCCCGGCCGGTCAGCCATCGTCGCCGAAGGTGACAGTTTTCCCACCGACCTGTACATCGCCGAAGGCGTGGCCTCGACCCGGGATGCCGTCCTGCTGCGCCTCGCGGGCGTCGACGCGCCGACCATCGAAGAGCTGATCGACGAAAACGTGGCGGTGGTGCTGGTCAACCACGTCAATTACAAATCGGGTGAACTGCGCGACATGGCGGCGCTGACGCGCAGGGCTCATGCGGCCGGAACGCTGATCGTCTGGGATCTCTGCCACACCGCCGGCGCCCTGCCCGTCGAGCTCGATCAGGCAAATGCCGATTTCGCTGTCGGCTGCACGTACAAGTACCTCAACGGCGGTCCGGGCGCGCCGGCCTTCATCTATGCCGCACAGCGCCACCACGGCGATATCAGCCAGCCGCTCAGCGGCTGGTGGGGCCATGCGCGGCCCTTTGCCTTCGAACGGGGTTATGTTGCCGGCACCGGCATCCGCCGTTTTCTGTGCGGTACGCAACCGGTCCTGTCGATGCGGGCGCTCAAAGGCGCGCTTGCCATCTGGAGCGACGTCGACATGGCGGCATTGCGAAAGAAGAGCGTCGCGCAGACAGAACTGTTCATCCAGCTCGTCGAAGCCAAGTGCGGCGCCTACGGTCTCACGCTGGAGACTACCCGCGACGCGACCAGGCGCGGCAGCCAGGTGTCGTTCCTTCACGACCACGGCTATCAAATCATGCGGGCGCTGATCGAGCGCGGGGTGATCGGTGACTTCCGCGCACCGTCGACCATCCGTTTCGGCTTCACGCCGCTCTATGTCAGCTACAAGGATGTGTGGCTGGCGGTTGAGGTTCTGGAAGATATTCTGCGCACGGGTGCATGGAAGGACCAGCGTTTCGCCGTCAAGGAAGCCGTTACCTGACGCACCGATCCCGGCGATCCGCCGTCGCTGCCCTCACTGCCTGGCAAATGACGGAGAGCTGAATTTCCAGCCAAAATGCCCAACTGACGTTGGCGTTTTGGCTCCGTTTCGTTCACGGCCAACGAACGTCCCGAAGGTTGCAATCGCCCCTTGTCGAGGTCGATCGACAGATAATGCCAAGCTTTGGTAGAGGATAAGCCACAGGTCATTAACCATAACAATTTCAATGTGAGCAGGCGCATTGCCGAAGGTGGCGCCCGTCGATCGTAACCCGCTGGCAAGCGCCAAATAATTTCAGCAGCCTTAACAAATTCATTAAACTTTAAACGGTTGCAGAACACAACTGGAACAGATAGTGTTTGTTCTGGGTTTGTTTTTCGATTCTGGTTTCAGGGAACCTGGGGGCCGCCATGCTGACACGCAAGCAACATGAACTGCTGATGTTCATCCATGAACGCCTGAAGGAGAGCGGCATTCCGCCATCCTTCGACGAGATGAAGGAGGCGCTCGACCTTGCCTCCAAATCCGGGATTCATCGGCTGATCACGGCCCTTGAGGAGCGCGGCTTTATCCGTCGGCTGCCCAATCGGGCCCGCGCGCTGGAAGTGCTGCGGCTGCCGGACTCCATCGCGCCAGGCCTCAATGCGGCAAAGAAGTTTTCGCCAAGCGTCATCCAGGGCAGTCTTGGTCAGGGTGGTGCTCTTGGCCGGCAGATCAAGCCGGCGCCTTCGCGGATGCCTTCGCCCGGCAATGACGACGATGCGGTCTCTGCCGTTTCGATCCCGGTCATGGGTCGCATCGCCGCCGGCGTGCCGATCGATGCCATCCAGCATCAGACGCATTCGATTTCGGTGCCGCCGGACATGATCATGGGCGGCGCGCACTATGCGCTGGAGGTCAAGGGCGATTCGATGATCGAGGCCGGCATCTTCGACGGCGACACCGTTATCATCCGTAACGCCGACACGGCCAGCCCCGGCGAGATCATCGTGGCGCTGGTCGATGAAGAGGAAGCGACGCTGAAGCGGTTCCGCCGCAAGGGCGCCTCGATTGCCCTCGAAGCCGCCAATCCAGCCTACGAGACACGGATTTTCGGGCCGGACAGGGTCAAGGTGCAAGGCAAGCTCGTCGGCCTGATCCGTCGCTACTGAGACGGCTGTGGGTTGACCACTGGCTTCTCGGGTTTCTTGAAGGGTGCCAGCCCCCTCGCCTCGCGAGAGTATTTGCGTTGCGTGTGCCAGGGCCGATATGGGCTGTCCACGGCGAAGCTGATTGTCGCCGGCGTGGTCGCCGATTGGCGATCGAAGAAGACCGCGGCACTGCCTTTGCGAGCCAGTTGCCGCTTGGTGATAACGAGAACCAGCGGGTTATGACAGGCGTCATAGGCGGTGGCGTCGTTGACGACGATCAGCTCGGCGAAGCCGCAGGCTTTCCAGGTGTCCTTGCGGTCCTCGACATAGGCAATGATCGCACCGGACATGTGCCTGGCCACGCAAACGCCTGAGGAGCAATAGAACGGCGACCCCGGCGGTAGCTCAACGGCATCCGCGACGTCGAATTGCCCATCGCTGTTGTCGAACACTTCCGGAACGACGATGGTTTCCGATGTCAGCGCGCGTTTCCAGTTGTCGACGGTGAATTCGTTCGGCCGTTGCCGGCTGACGGCAAGCTCACCGCCACCGATCGGCAACGCCACCAGCCGGGCGTCTTCTGAGATCAGCACATCGGGCGTGCGCGTATCCGAGACGGTCAGCAAGCCTGCCAACGCGAATGGCAGAGCCGCGAGCCGCAGCCATGTCGTCGCCATCGTCGCGATGACCAGGGCAATGGCCACCAGCAGGACCGACTGTTGCGAAATCAGCCCGACCCCATCGACAGGCGAACGCTCGGAGATCCAGCCCGATATGGCGATCATCATCGTCAGGCCCTTGCCCATCAGGTAGAGACCTGGCCAATCCAATCCGAAAGGCATCAGCAGCGCGCTGGCGACGGCCAGGAACATGACGACGGTGACGATCGGCATAACCGCGAGATTGGCGAACAGGCTGAGCGGCGACACACGCTGAAAATGCCAGATGGCAAACAGCGTCGTGGCGCTGCCGGCGATGATCGAGGTCATGGCCAGACCGATTGCCGCCAGCAGGAATTTTCGTGTCAGGAACCCGGGCAAGGATCGCTTCGGCGGCGGCGGTCTTGCTTTTCCCGCGCGGTGATCCGCCCAGCCGGCATAGGCGCCGACCAGAGCTGCGGTCGCGGCGAACGACATCTGAAAACTCGGGCCGACCACCTCATGCGGCGACACCACGATGACGGCGATCGCCGAGATCGCCAGATTGCGCATGGTGAGTGCTGCTCGATCGAACAGAACTGCAATCAGCATCACTGCCAGCATGATGAAGCTGCGCTCGGCGGCGACGACGATACCTGAGATGACGAGGTAGGCTGCGATCGAGAACAGTGCGGCGGCAGCGGCATACTTCTTGACCGGGCGACGCGCGGAAAAATCGGGAAACAAGGCGAAGGCGCCGCGCAGCAACCCCATGATGGTGCCGGCGACCAGAGCCATGTGCAGTCCCGAAATGGAGATGATGTGGTAGATGCCGGTACGTCGCATCGCCTCATTGATGTCGTCGGGAATGCCGGCGCGCACGCCGACGATCAGCGCCGCGGCGATCTCGCCTTCGGCGCCGCCGACGCTCGCCCTGATATGGTCGGCGATGCCTTCACGGGCATTTTCCACGCTGGAGGAAATTCGGGCCGACAGCGGCATGTCGCCATCATCGCTGACGACAAGCTTTGGATTGCCGAGAAAGAATCCGCTGCCACCAATGCCGGCAAAATAGCTGTCGAAGGAGAAATCATAGCTGTCCGGTCGCACCGGCCCGGTCGGCGGCAAAAGCTTGGCATATCCAGTGATGAGCGAGCCTGCGGTCACGTCAGCCGGGATCTTGCGTGCCGAAAGCCGTACCCGTTCCGGCGCATAGCGCAGTTTCGGTCTTGCGGTCGATGTTACGTCGATGGTCAGCCGGATACGGCCAGTTTCCATCCGGTCGAGCGAGACGACGCGGCCGGTCACCTGCGTCGAGATTTCCGAGCCCAACATTTGTGTGCCCGCACGCCACGTCTCGACCTTGGCAGCAAGCAGTCCTAGGGCGCACAAAAGTGCCGCCATGAAACACAGATGGGTCTTTGGCCATGAGCGCGAGACCAGCGCACAGATCCCCGTCAGGATGACAACCGCGACAGGTCTCGCAAAGTCGGGTTCAGCCGTCAGCGAAAAATAGCCGATCGCTCCGATCGCAAGGCAGACCGGCACCAGCAGGAAGGCCACGCCCCGGTCGAGTTCCAGGCTCGCCGCCGTGTTCACGCTGTGGCGCAGGCGAGGCAGTGATATCAGGCCGATCTGCCGGCGCACGCGCACGATCCTGCCGGTTTCGGCAACAGGAACAGAGGCGGCGACACCCGTTTGCAAGGGCAGCTTGCCGGAATCCGGCACGACGGGCGACGGCGGCGGCAATGAGGCTGGCAGAGGCGCAAATAGGGACCGTTCGCTGACGCCAATGGCAGCGTCCTCGCCCTGATCCGAGCCCCAGCCTCGTCCAGCCATCGGGTCTGCCCCTTGCGCCCTCGACACCCTATGCTACATGAACGCGCAAAGCGCGAAAGTCCGCGCGACCGCACCCCGCTTCAGATGGTTTCCGAGAGTTCCATGTCCGACAAGGTCGTCACCCGTTTTGCCCCTTCGCCCACCGGCTATTTGCACATAGGCGGCGCGCGCACGGCGCTGTTCAACTGGCTGTATGCAAAGCACACCGGCGGCACGATGCTGCTGCGCATCGAGGACACCGATCGCGAACGCTCCAATGAAGCCGCGACGGCTGCCATCCTCGACGGGCTTTCCTGGCTTGGCCTGAGCTGGGACGGCGAGCCGGTGTCGCAGTTTGAGCGTGCGCCGCGTCACCGCGAGGTGGCCGAGGAGCTCGTGCGCATCGGCAAGGCCTATTATTGCTACGCCACACCAGCCGAACTGGAGGCGATGCGCGAGGCAGCCAGAGCCAAAGGGCTGCCACCCCGCTACGATGGCCGTTGGCGCGACCGCGACCCCTCAGAGGCACCCGCAGGCGCCAAGGGCGCCATCCGCATCAAGGCGCCGACCGAAGGCGAGACCGTCGTCCATGACCGGGTCCAGGGCGACGTGCGCTTTCCCAACAAGGACCTCGACGATTTCATCATCCTGCGTTCGGACGGTAACCCGACCTACATGCATGCCGTCGTCGTCGACGATCATGACATGGCCGTCACCCACATCATCCGCGGCGACGACCATCTGACCAATGCCGCCCGCCAGACCGTCATCTACAACGCCATGGGCTGGGACGTGCCGTCCATGTCGCATATCCCGCTGATCCACGGCGCCGATGGCGCCAAGCTATCGAAACGGCACGGCGCGCTTGGCGTCGAGGCCTATCGCGCCATGGGCTACCTGCCGGAGGCGCTGCTCAACTACCTGGCGCGTCTCGGCTGGAGCCATGGCGACGACGAGATCATGTCGATCAAGGACATGATTTCCTGGTTCGACATCGGCGATGTCAACAAGGGCGCGGCGCGCTTCGACTTCGCCAAGCTGGAGGCGATCAACGGCGCGCATATGCGCCGCATGAGCGATGCCGAGCTGTTCGACATCTTCATCGCCACCCTGCCCTATCTCGAAGGTGGCCCGGCGATCGCCGCACGCCTGAACGACAGCACCAAGGCGCAGTTGCTGGCAGCGCTTCCGGGCCTGAAGGAGCGCGCCAAGACGCTGGTGGAGCTCGTCGACGGCGCGGCCTTCCTGTTTGCCACGCGACCGCTGCCGATCGACGACAAGGCGGCCCTTCTGCTCACCGATGACGCCCGCAAGATCCTGCGCAGTGCTCACGAAGCTTTGAACGGGCTTACGGGTGACTGGACAGCCGCCTCGGCGGAGGCGGCGATCCGCGAGGTGGCGGCGGCCGGCAGCCACAAGCTCGGCGCGGTGGCCCAGCCTTTGCGCGCCGCTTTGACCGGCAAAAGCACCTCGCCGGGCGTGTTCGATGTGCTCGCCGTCCTCGGCCGCGAGGAAAGCCTGGCGCGCATCTCAGATCAAATCGATTAGGAGCAAACTGGCCCAAGAAGATTGGCATTGAAAGGCGGGTTTCGCAGTGCAACATTAGGCCTTGGCCCAATCTGGCACGCACCTCCTGAAATGCGGTGGCGAATACGCGCATTGCGGTGATTTTCGACGTGTCGCTCTGCGAAATTTGCCTTTGCCGGCATGAGGAAACAAGAAGGAGTTTGCAATGACCGAAGCTGCGAAAAAACTGGATTTGGGCAAGACCCAAGAGGCCACCGCAACGCTTGAATTCGCCGGCAAGACCCATGAATTCAAGGTGCGAAGCGGTTCGGTCGGGCCTGATGTGATCGACATCGCCTCGCTCTACTCAACCACCGGCGCTTTCACCTACGATCCCGGCTTCACCTCGACGGCAAGCTGCGAGTCCGAAATCACCTTCATCGACGGCGACGCCGGCATCCTGTTGCACCGCGGCTATCCGATCGACCAGTTGGCCGAACATGGCGACTTCCTCGAGGTCTGCTATCTCCTGCTCTACGGTGAATTGCCGACCAAGGCGCAGAAGGACGATTTCGATTACCGCGTGACGCGCCACACCATGGTGCATGAGCAGATGTCGCGCTTTTTCACCGGCTTCCGCCGCGACGCGCATCCGATGGCGGTGATGTGCGGCGTGGTCGGCGCGCTGTCGGCCTTCTATCACGACTCCACCGACATTTCCGACCCCTACCAGCGCATGGTTGCCTCCATGCGGCTGATCGCCAAGATGCCGACGATCGCGGCGATGGCCTACAAATACCACATCGGCCAGCCCTTCATTTACCCGAAGAACGAGCTGAACTTTGCCGCCAACTTCCTGCATATGTGCTTTGCCGTGCCTTGCGAGGAATACAAGATCAACCCGGTGCTGGCGCGCGCCATGGAACGCATCTTCATCCTGCACGCCGACCACGAGCAAAATGCCTCGACCTCGACCGTTCGCCTCGCCGGCTCGTCGGGCGCCAACCCGTTTGCGTGCATCGCCGCCGGCATAGCCTGCCTGTGGGGACCCGCGCATGGCGGCGCCAATGAAGCGGCGCTCAACATGCTTGGCGAGATCGGCCATGTCGATCACATCCCCGAATTCATCGCCCGCGCCAAGGACAAGGACGACCCGTTCCGCTTGATGGGGTTCGGCCACCGCGTCTACAAGAACTACGATCCGCGCGCCAAGATCATGCAGAAGACGGCACATGAGGTTCTGGGCGAGCTCGGCATCAAGGACGATCCGCTGCTCGACATCGCCATGGAGCTGGAAAAGATCGCGCTGACCGATTCCTATTTCATCGAGAAGAAGCTCTACCCGAATGTCGACTTCTATTCCGGCATTACGCTGAAGGCGCTGGGCTTCCCCACCACCATGTTCACCGTGCTGTTCGCGGTCGCTCGCACCGTCGGCTGGATCGCCCAGTGGAAAGAGATGATCGAGGATCCGCGCCAGAAGATCGGCCGCCCGCGCCAGCTCTATACCGGTGCACCGGAGCGGGATTACGTGCCGATCGCAAAGCGGTGAATCAGGAAATAGTGAGTAGTGAGTAGCGAAGTCGACCATTTCTACTGACTACTGACTACTCACTCTCTTGACGTACCGCATCACCACCTGCGCGGCGATCTCGCCGGACGGTCTACCGGTAGCCATGCGCCGCCTGATCTCTGCGCATCCATCCTTCTGCCAGGCACGCATGCCGCTGTCGGCGAACAGTGCCTCCAATTGCCGGGCAAGATTGTTCGGCTTGATATAGCCGTCGTAGAATTCGGGAATAAGCGCTCGATCCGATATGAGATTGGGCAGCAGCGCCGACCAGACGGAAACGAGGTACGGCGCCAAGATGCGCGCGACCGGGTCGAGCCTGTAGCAGGAAATCATCGGCACGCCGGCCAGCGCCAGTTCCAGCGATACCGTCCCGGACGCGATCAGCGCCGCATCGGCCCTGCCGAAAGCCTGCCATTTGCGCTGGGGATCGACGATGATCTCAGGTTTTTCATCCCAGCGGTTGACGGAAGATTTGACGAGGTCGGCGACATGCGGGACGGTCGGCAGCAGCAGCCGCAAGCGGTGGCCGCGCGCGCGCAGGATCGACACCGTCTCGCCGAACGGGTCGAGCAGCCGCCGTACCTCGCTACGCCGCGAACCGGGCAGGACGAGCAAGGTTTTGACCCGATCAGGAGAAAGGTCGCGCGGCAACTCCTGCGCCTTGGCTGCAGCGAGCAAGCCCGCATCGTGCGTCAGGCGATGCCCAACATAGGTGCCCGATGGCCCGCCGAGCCGCTCCAACTCCTTAACCTCGAAAGGCAGGATGCAGAGGATGTGGTCGACATAGGGCTTCATCGCGACCGCCCTGCCCGGCCGCCACGCCCATACGCTGGGACAGACATAGTGGATGATCGGAATCGACGGGTTGGCCGCACGCACCTTTTTGGCGACGCGCAACGAAAAGTCCGGACTGTCGATGGTGACGAGGCAATCCGGCTTTTCGTCGGCAACGGTCTTGGCCAGTTGGCTGATCCGCCGCATCAGGCGCGGCAAGTCGCGCAGGACGGCACTGAATCCCATAAGGGCGATCTCGCCGGCATCGAATGGCGAGACCAGTCCCAGCGTCTGCAGATGACGGCCTCCGAGGCCGACGAGTTGCACCTCGCGTCCCGCAGCCTGCCTGAGCGAGCGCACTATATCGGCGCCAAGCAGGTCGCCGGACTCCTCGCCGGCAACAATCGCGATCTTCAATGCCCTGTCAGCCATTGTGCCGCTCCGTCGTGGCAGGCAGGCCAATGACGAACAGGCCGAGTGCGTTGGCGCGCGCGATGGTTTCAGGACCTTCGAGAACCAGCGAACGTCCCGCCTCGACGGCAATCCCGGCAAGCTCGGCTGCATGCGCTGCTTCGACCGTCTGCAGGCCGATGGACGGAAGATCCGCTCGCAGTTCCTGGCCAGGCTTGGCGCACTTGACCAGGACGCCGCGGGTCTTGCCCGCAATACGGCCGTGGCCGCGTAAAAGCTTTGCCCGCTCAAGCAATCCGGCTGTTCCTTCGATGCCTTCCAGCGCAATGGTCCGGCCACCGATGGCGATCGCGGCCTGGCCGATGTCCAGCGCCCCGATGGCCTTTGCTGCGTCAAGGCCTGCCTCGATGTCACGCCAGTCCGACTTTTGTGGCGCGGCGTTGGTCAGGACGCCTTCGGCGGCGACAAGGCTCGGCACGATTTCATGCGCTCCCACAACCTTTATTCCACGGGCTTCGAGGCCCCTCGCCAAGACCTTCAGCAGGCCATCGTCGCCACGCGCGAGCGCCATGACGACCAGCGGAATTACCGCGAGCAGGCTGAGACTGGGGCGCAGCGCAAGCAATCGCGGTCGGCGCTTGATCTCGCCTGCAAGCACCAGATGGGTGATCCGGTGCCGCCGTAGCAATGGGACCAGCGAACCTATACCTTCCAGAGCGAGGCTTTCATGATCGTATCGGGAGAGCTCCGCGATGCGGTCGACCTCGCCTTCCATCAGGATGACGAAGGGCGGATAGCCTTGTTCAGCCGAACCGGCCGCGACTTCGACCGGCAGACTGCCGCCGCCGGCAATGATGCCGACCCTGGAGCCCGGCGGAAGATCAAGACGCGCTGCCGCTGTCTCAGTCTTCGTCATCGACATCGTCGCCATCGCCGCCCTTGAGCGACGGCACAGCATAGTGCCGCTTGCCGCGACTGGTGATGAAATCGATGATCTTCATGGCGGTCGGCGACGACGCGAACTCCGCCTTGGCGAACTCGATGTTCTCGCCAACAGTGCGGGAACGATCGAAGATCATCCTGTAAGCCTTGCGCAGCACAAGGATTTCGGACCTCGGCAGGCCGGAGCGCTTGAGCCCGATGATGTTGAGACCGCGCAAACTGGCGCGGTTGCCGACCGCTATGGCAAAGGGGATGACATCGCCGACGATCGCGGAGCAACCGCCCAGAAAGGCGTTGTCGCCGATGCGGACAAACTGATGCACTGCGGTCAGGCCGCCGATATAGACGTTGTTACCGACCTCGCAGTGGCCGCCCAGCGTTGCGCCATTGGCGAACGTCGCATTGTTGCCGACGACGCAATCATGGGCGATATGGGCGTAGGCGAGGAAATTGCCGTTGTCGCCGACCGTCGTCTCACCGCGGCTGGAATCGGTGCCGAGATGCATCGTCACGCCTTCGCGGATCGTGCAGTTCCTGCCGATGACCAGGGTGGTTCGGCCGCCCTTGTGCTTTGTGTTCTGCGGCGGCGCGCCCAATGTCGCCATCGGGTAGACCTTGGTCGAGGCGCCGATCGACGTCGCGCCCATCACCGAGACATGACTGACCAGTTCGACGTCGTCGCCGATCACCACATCGGCGCCGACATGGCAGAACGGCCCAATGCGCACACCTTGGCCGATTTTGGCGCCTTCCTCGACAATGGAGGAAGCATGGATGGATGTCTTGATTTTCATAAGCACTCGATCGTCAGTCGCTGGTGACCATCATGGCTGAAATCTCGGCCTCGGCCGCCTTGGCGCCGTCGACCATGGCTTCACAAGCGAATTTGAGCAGGTTGCCGCGTTTCTTGATTTTCTTGACATAGATCTTCAACTGGTCGCCGGGAACGACCGGTTTGCGGAATTTGGCGTTGTCGATGGTCAGGAAATAGACCAGCGACGGCTTTTCGGTACCCAGGCTGCGGATGCAGATGGCGCCGGCCGTCTGGGCCATCGCCTCAACGATAAGCACACCCGGCATGACCGGCTGCTCAGGGAAATGGCCCTGAAAATGCGGCTCGTTTATGGTCACGTTCTTGATGCCGATGGCGGATTCGTCACCATCAATGTCGACGATACGATCGATCATCAGGAACGGATAGCGGTGCGGCAGGAGCTTCATCAGCCCCATGATGTCGACCGCTTCCAGCGTCGTCGACGCGATCATGTCAGCCATTGCCTCCCTCGCCCTGTTTGCGGGTCCTGGCGAGCTTGCGCAGCATGGCTATCTCCCGCATGGCTTCCGCCATCGGCTGTGCCGGATAGCCGCCCCAGATCTCGCCTGCAGGGACATTGCTCATAAATCCACTTCTGGCGGCAAGCTTGGCCCCTGTCCCTATGGTCAGGTGATCCGCAAGCCCCACGCCGCCGCCCATGGTGACATTGTCACCCACGACCACAGAACCCGAAATACCCGAAAGCCCGGCTATTATGCAATTGCGGCCGATGCGGACGTTATGGGCGATCTGCACGAGATTGTCGATCTTGGTGCCTTGGCCGATGATCGTATCGGACATGGCGCCGCGATCGACGGTGGTGTTGGAGCCGATCTCGACGTCGTCCTGGATAACGACACGACCGATCTGCGGCACGCGCTCAGGACCCTTGGCCCCGCCGACGAAGCCAAAACCATCCTGGCCTATCCTGGCGCCGCCATGAATGATGACGCGATTGCCGATCAAGGCATACTGGATGCTGGCGCCCGGACCGACATAGCCGTCGCGGCCGATCTGGCAGGATTGTCCGATGACCGCATTTGGGGCGATGACGGTGCCGCTGCCGATCGAAGCACCTGGCCCGACAACCGCGCCGGCCTCGATGACGGCACCGGCTTCGACATGGGCGGTCGCATCGACGTGAGCGTGCGGCGAGACGCCGGTTTCGCTGGTCATTGGCCCTGGTGTCGCCGCCCTCGGAAACAGCAGACGCCCGATCAGCGCGAAGGCCTGTTGTGGACGCGGATGAATGAGAACGGCAACGCTTGCCGGCGCCTTGCCGGCAAATTCCGCCGGGCACAGCACCGCGGCAGCCCGCAGCGACGGCATCAGCGCGGAATTACGCTTGCCGTCGACAAAGACGAGCGCATTCTCGCCGCCCTCGCTGGCCGGCGCGAGTGCTTCGATCGAAATATTGGAGTGGCCGGAATCGACAAGCACCGAGCCGGTCAGATTCGCGACTTCGCCCGCCGTATACCGGCGTGATGGCGCGAAGAACACCGGATCGGTCATTCCAGAAGCTATATCCAGCTAGGTCGGAACATTTCTCCCGGACCCTGAAGACCCGGGAGCATCGTTGGCCGCCGATCAGAAGCGGGTCGATATGCCGAAGTTGAATTCCTGCACGTCGTCGCGCGCTTCCTTCTTGACCGGGATCGCATAGTCGATACGAATCGGACCGAACGGCGACGCCCACATCAGACCAACGCCGACAGAGGCACGCAGCTGCATGTCCGTTGACTCCTGAGCAACGCTCGTAACCTTGCTGCCATAGAGAGTCGCCGCGTCTGCAAACACAGCTCCGCGAAGGCCGAAGCTTTCCGGAACGACTGGCAGCGGGAACTGGGCTTCAGCAGAAGCATTGAAGTAGGTCGTACCGCCGAGATGGTCACCCGTGAGAGGATCCACAGGCCCGATACCGCCATAGGCGAAGCCACGGATCATGCGGTCCGTGCTCTGGAACTGATCGAAGATACGCAGGCCGTCACTGCCATAACCCTCGACATGGCCGGCGCCGCCCGAAATAAGGCCGACAAGATCAAGCGACTCGGACAACGTCTGATAGACGCTGCCGCGTCCCGTGATCTTCACGAACTTGGCATCGCCGCCAAGACCGGCCACTTCGACGGTTGTGTTGGCATAGATACCCTCATGCGGGTTCTTCATGTCGTCGATGGTGTTGTAGACCAGCCCGAGACTGACCGACGACTTGATCCAAGGGCTCTGATCGATGCCATCAAGGATTGCAGTTGAGATATTGCAAGGGCTGCCAGGAATATAAACCCCATCGGTCAAGCAACCATCGTCAACTTTATATTTTTCCTGCGAGATGTTGTACGCCAACTGGGTCGTGATGCTGTCGGTGATCGGCAGGCCGAAACGGATCGTCGCGCCCGTGGTATCGCTGTCATAGTTGTTGTTGTATTCCCGCGTCGACTTATAGATGTCGAAACCGGCGGCGATGCGCCGTCCGAGGAAATAAGGCTCGGTGAAGGACAGGCTGTAGTCGCGTGAATTCTTGCCGCCGCCCGCAGACAGCTTGATGAACTGACCGCGACCGAGGAAGTTGCGCTCGGTCACCGAGCCTTCGACCGACGGACCGGCCGTGTCGCCACCGGTCGAATAACCAGCACCCACCGAGAACTCGCCGGTCGACTTCTCAACCACGTCGACCACCAGAACGACCTGGTCGGGCTGCGAGCCAGGCACGGTCGAGATGTCGACTTTCTCAAAGTAATTCAAGTTTTCCAGGCGCTTCTTCGCGCGCTGGATGAGCACCTGGTTGAAGGCGTCGCCTTCGCTGACGTCGAACTCCCGGCGAATGACATAGTCACGCGTGCGATCGTTGCCGCGGATCTCGATGCGCTCGATATAGGCCTTGGTGCCCTGGTCGATCGTATAGACCACCGAAATGGTGTGGTTCTCGAAATTGCGGTCGCCGCGCGGCGTGACCTGCGCGAAGGCATAGCCGGAACCGGCCACCTTCTCGGTCAGCGCGATGATGGAATCCTCGACGTTCTTGGCGTTGTAGACGTCACCCTTGTGGGTCTCGATCACCGATTCCAGCGACTTGCCGTCGACTTCAGGGATCGTGCTCTCGACGCTGACATCGCCGAACGTGTAGCGGTCGCCTTCCTGGACGGTGATGGTGACCGTGTACTTGTTCGTCGCGCTGTCGAGCTCGCCGACGGCGGACACGACCTGGAAGTCGGCATAGCCGTGATTGTAGTAGAAGCGGCGCAGCAGCTCCTGGTCCGCGCGCAGCTTGTCATCGTCGTAGACGTCGTCGCGCAGGATGAAGGAAACCCAGGACGAACGCTTGGTGTTGATGATATCCGACAGGCGGCGGCTGGAATAGGCGCTGTTGCCGACGAAATTGATCGCCGCGATCTGCGTGCGATCGCCTTCGGCAATGTTGAAGACCACATTCACGCGATTGTCGCCAAGCTGCATGACCTGCGTGGTCACGGTCACGTCGTCGCGACCAATGCGCCTGTAGGCAGCCTTGACCGACTCCACGTCGGCATCGAGCGTCGCCTGCGAGAACGTTCCGCGCGGCTTCAGCTGCACCGCCGCCGCGAGCGCATTGTCCTTGAGTTTCTTGTTGTTCTGGAACAGCACCTGGTTGACAACCTGGTACTCGGCAACCTTGACAACCAGCGTCGAGCCGACCTGGTTGATCTGCACATCCGAAAACAGCCCGGTGCCAAACAGTGCCTTGACCGCACCGTCGATATCGGAACTGGAGAAAGCCTTGCCCGGCTTGATGGTGATGTAATTGCGGATGGTCTCAGCGTCGATACGCTGGTTGCCGCTTACTTCGACTCTGCTGACGACAGCGGCTTCAGCCGCCGATGTGGCAACGAACTGCACTGCGAGCGCGCCTGGCACGACCATGGCCGCGGACAGGGTCACCGCGGACGCGGCGCTTAGAAACTTGGATGCTGCCTTCATCGGGCTTAATAACCTTTTCTCGTAGTCCCCACGGCGAGAAAACCGGACGTGCGGTAATTTCCCCTACCGTATTAACCGGATTTTCCCTACACGCAAGGCTTCTGGTTAATTTGTATTTACTTAACCCTGCGGCGTGGCTTTCGCGTCACTCATATCCCCTTGCATGGTAAACGGCGTCTCAACATCGTCCATGCAGAAGCCAAATTTCTTCATGATTTCAGCACCCAAACAGATCGTTCCAAAAAACGAACCCCATGAAGCACAGCACCAGAAGCAACCCGGCCCGATAGGCCATTTCCATCATCCGTTCCGACACCGGACGGCGAATGACAGCCTCCACCCCGTAGAACAAGAGGTGACCGCCGTCGAGGGGGGGAATCGGCAAAAGGTTCAGAATTCCGATGCCAACGGATAGCAGTGCAACCAGCTGCACGAGCCATTCGAATCCCAGTTTCGCAGCCCTGCCCGCCATGTCGGCGATCTTCACCGGGCCGCCCAGCTGACATTTGTCTTCGCGCCCGACAACAAAGCGCTGCAGGAACTGGCCGGTGCGCTGGATGACGTGACCGGTTTCCTCGACCGCTGCCGCGACAGCTCCAACAGGCGTGTAGGTGATGAGCCGTGGCTGGCCGAGTTCCTTGTTGTTGACGACACCGATTACAGCGACCTTGACCTTGTTGCCGAGCGCGTCTTCCTGTTCCATCAGCCGCGGTGCCGCGGTCACAGTGACCTCCCGGCCGTCGCGCAGCATAACGAAAGTGATTGCGTCGTCCGCACGGCCCGAGACCAGGCGTTGAACGTCGCCAAAGGTTTCGACCTTGTTGCCGTCGACGCTGACGAATCGGTCGCCGGGAAGGATGCCGGCCTTCGCCGCCGGGCTGTCGGCGGTGACCTCGGCCACCATCGGCTCGGCGACATAGCGGCCATAGGCGGTGAACAGCACGGAAAAGACGACGATCGTCAGCAGGAAATTGAACAGCGGTCCGGCCACCACCGTTGCCGCGCGCTTCCAGATCGGCTGCGTGTGGAAGGCGACCTTGCGCTCTTCCTCGGTCAGCGTTTCAATTTCTTCCGACGTCGGCTGGCTCGATGTGGCGTTCATGTCGCCGACGAATTTGACATAGCCGCCAAGCGGTATCGCACACAGTTTCCAGCGCGTGCCGTGGCTGTCGTTGAAGCCGAAGAGTTCCGGGCCGAAGCCGATCGAGAAGGCCCTGACGCCGATGCCGCACCAGCGCCCGATAAGGTAATGGCCCATTTCGTGGACGAACACGACCACGGTCAGCACGAAGAGGAATGGCACCAGCGTGCCGAGGACAAAGCCTTGTGTGCTGAAAAGCGCGTGAAGAATCTCGTTCAAGACAAACCCTCAATTCTTCCACGGCGCAGACTGCGCCGTGACTGTGACACCAATCCGGGCGAATCCAAGGCGCATCGCGCAAAGGACCTGAAATGACACCACTCAAACGGGAAACAGACCCTGCGCCGGATGATCGGCGTTCGCCGAAATCCAGCCGATGACGTATAGGGCGAATGCAGCTGCGACAAGCCCATCGACAC
Organism: Mesorhizobium sp. WSM4833; assembly: GCF_055811095.1. Taxonomy (NCBI): domain Bacteria; kingdom Pseudomonadati; phylum Pseudomonadota; class Alphaproteobacteria; order Hyphomicrobiales; family Phyllobacteriaceae; genus Mesorhizobium; species Mesorhizobium sp. WSM4833. Next base: position 201,603 of record NZ_JBVVQG010000008.1, on the reverse strand, counting down.
GATCCATGACGCCGCCATGGCCCGGGATGAGCGCGCCTGAGTCCTTGCGGCCATGGCGGCGCTTGACCCAGGATTCAAACAGGTCGCCTGCCTGCGAGACAATCGACAGCACGAGCGCCACCAGGCCGAGCAATGCCAGATTGCCGACACCGGCAGCTACGGCGAGGACCAGCCCGGCGACGACGCCGCCGAGCGCACCGCCGAGCGCGCCGCTGCGCGTCTTGCCGGGCGAGATAGAGGGCGCCAGTTTCGGCCCCCCAACGGCACGGCCAACGAAATAGGCAAGGATATCGGTGGCCCAGACGACCGCAAACAGGAACAGGATGGCAATGAGGCCCGAACGATCGCCATCGCGCAGCAAGGCGAGCGACAGGCCTGAAACCGCGGCATAGGCGAGGCCGCTCGCATCCCATTGTCCGGTCTTGCGAAGCGAGGCGGCTATCGCCGTTGCGGCAACAATGGCCGCCACAAGCGGCAGCAGCCAGGAGGCGGCCAGGCCGCCGATCAAGGCGCCAACGAAGACGACCAGCAATGCTTCCGGCAGGAAACCCAGGCCCGTGGCCCCGGTCGGGCGCGACATGCGGGTCCATTCATAGAAGATCGCCGCCGATATCACGGCGCACAGCAGCCGGAACGGCAGACCGCCGATCCAGGTCAGACCGAGAGTGATGATGGCGAGCACGATCGCCGAAACGACACGCAGCTGGAGATTGCTCATCCCGCGGCCGGTCGCGAAGCGACGTCCTGGCCTCCAAGTCCACCGAACCGGCGTTCGCGGCCAGCAAACTCACGCAAGGCCTCGGCAAGGTGCTCGCGGCTGAAGTCGGGCCAGTAGCAAGGCAGGAAGACGAGCTCGCTATAGGCGGCCTGCCACAGGAGGAAATTCGACAGGCGAAGCTCGCCGCTGGTGCGAATGACCAGTTCCGGGTCGGGAATGCCTTGCGTATCAAGCGCAACGGCAAAGCTTTCGGCAGATATCGCCTCGGCGTCGAGTTCGCCACGCGCCACGGCCAAAGCGAGCTTTTGCGCCGTGCGAACGATCTCGTCGCGTCCGCCATAGTTGAAGGCGATCACCAGCGTCAGCGATTCGTTTGCGGCCGTCAGCGTTTCGGCCTCGTCGAGCAGTCCCCTGATATCGGGCTGCAGCCCTGCCCGGTCGCCGATGATTCTAACCCGCACACCGCTCTGGTGCAGTTCGGCAAGGTCACGGCGGATGAACATTTTCAGAAGGCCCATCAGGTCGCTGACCTCGGATTTCGGCCGCGACCAGTTCTCCGAGGAGAAAGCGTAGACGGTCAGGTAGGAGATGCCGAGCCCGGGTGCTGCGCGCACCGTCTTGCGCAGCGCCTCGACGCCGGCACGATGGCCCGCAAGACGAGGCAAGCCGCGCGCCTTGGCCCAGCGTCCGTTTCCGTCCATGATGATCGCGACATGCGCGGGCGTTGCCATGTTCTCGCTTTCGGGTCAGCCGGAGGCCAAGACCCTAAACCTGCATGATTTCAGCTTCCTTATCGGAAAGCAGGTGGTCGATGGTGCTGATCGTCTCGTCGGTAAGTTTCTGAACCTGGTCCGAGCGCTTGCGCTGATCGTCCTCGCTGATGTCGCCGTCCTTCTCCGCCTTCTTCAGGAAGTCCATGCCGTCGCGGCGCACATGGCGCGCGGCGACCCGGGCGTTCTCGGCGTAGGTGTGCGAGATCTTGACCAGTTCCTTGCGTCGCTGTTCGTTGAGTTCGGGAAGCGGAATCCTGAGGTTGGTGCCGTCCACGATCGGGTTGAAACCCAGATTGGATTCGCGGATCGCGCGGGCGACCGCGCCGACCATCGACTTGTCCCATACCGATACCGAGATCATGCGCGGCTCCGGCACCGAGACGTTGGCGACCTGGTTGATCGGCATGGTGGTGCCATAGGCCTGCACCTGGATCGCATCGAGCAGATTGCTGGAGGCGCGACCGGTCCGCAGCGAAGCCAGATCATGCTTGAACGCGGCGATGGCCCCATCCATGCGCCGCTTGAGATCGTCGTACTCACCACTCATCTTTATCTCCTCGACCCGTCTAATGCGGGCTCACTGCTTCGGGCCGTCTTCGAATCGGACCTTCGAAAACCGGTTTCCCTTCGGGCCTGGCCGCCGATCAATCGTCCGCGACGACCGTGCAGCGGCCGCCGCCCCTCAGAATATCGCCGAAACCACCTTTTTCGTGGATCGAATAGACGATTATCGGAATGTTGTTTTCGCGCGCAAGTGCAATCGCTGCAGTATCCATGATGGAAAGGCCGCGATTTATGACTTCGCCATGGCTGATGCGCTCGAAACGCGTCGCGCTCGGGTCCTTCTTCGGGTCCGCCGAGTAGACGCCGTCGACCTGAGTGCCCTTGAACAGTGCGTCGGCGCCAATTTCAGCCGCGCGAAGGGCGGCGGCCGAATCAGTGGTGAAGAACGGATTGCCAGTGCCGCCGGCGAAGATCACCACCTTGCCCTGGTTCATGTAGGCAGTCGCCTGGCGCTGCGAAAAGCTCTCGCAGAGTTCGGGCATGGCGATCGCCGAAAGCACCACGGCGTCGACGCCGATCTTGTTCAACGACGTGCGCAGCGCCAGCGAGTTGATCACCGTGGCAAGCATGCCCATGTGGTCGCCGGTGACACGGTCGCCGCCCTTGGAGGCAACGGCCACGCCGCGAAAGATGTTGCCGCCGCCGATGACGACACCGACCTCGATGCCCAATGCACGCGCCTCGGCGATGTCGCCGGCGATGCGATCCACCACTGAAACGTCGATGCCGAAATGCTGCTCGCCCATCAACGCTTCGCCCGACGCTTTCAACAAGACACGTCGGTAGAGGGGCTTCACCGTCATCTGGGCCTCTTCATTTGCATGTGGCGCGTTCCGGTGGCTACCCTCGCGCAGGCGCCGCCTCGAAACAATGGCGTTCCGATACACGAAGGGCGCCGCGATGTCACGCGGCGCCCAAACGGCAAATTCGCCGGTTTCCTGTCCCATCAATCAATTGGTGGACACGCTGGCCGACTCTCCTTCGATAAGCACCGGTGACACGTAGTTGGAGGGCTTGTCGCCGGTTGTCGCGCCGCCGGTGACGCGCGCCTGTATCTGCGCGCCGAAATAGGAATAGGGAAACGGCGCTGGAGTTCTGCTGACCCTCTCCAGCCGGTCGCGATGCGCTTTCGGAATCTCGAAATCCAGCGCGCCAAGATTGTCCTGCATTTGGCTGAGCGTCGTCGCACCGAGAATGACGGTCGCGATCCCCGGCTGCGTCGCTACCCAGTTGAGCGCGACCTGAGGCATGCTGCGGCCGATCTCGGATGCGACCTTCTCGAGTTCGGCCACGATAGCCCAGTTGCGTTGCGTGAACTTTTGGAACCCCGGATGCGTCGAGTTGCGAAATCCGTCGAGCCGGCCCGCGGTTCCGGCCTGAGCCGGCCGATACTTGCCGCTCAGCAGTCCGCCGGCCAGCGGGCTCCACACCATGATGCCGGCGCCATGGCGCGTGCCGAATGGCACGAACTCATTCTCGATCACGCGTTCGGCCAATGAATATTCGAGCTGTAGCGCCGAAACCGGCTCATATCCGCGCAATTCGGCGATCGCCTGTGCGCGGCCCGCATACCAGGCGGGCACATCCGAAAGGCCGACATGGCGCACCTTGCCCATCCGAACCAGGTCGTCCAGCGTGCGCACGACCTCCTCGGCCGGGGTCAGCCTGTCCCAGACATGCATGAGATAGAGATCGATATAGTCGGTCCCCAACCGTTTCAGCGAAGCATCGACGGCCCGCATGATGTTCTTGCGGCCATTGCCGCCGGCATTCGGATTGCCGGGCTGCATGTTCATGGTGAACTTGCTGGCGATCACCGCCATGTCGCGCAAGCCGCGCTCGGCGATGAATTCGCCAAGCCAGGCTTCGGCCGTGCCGTCTGTGTAGAGATCCGCCGTGTCGAAGAAATTGCCGCCCGCCTCGACATAGGCGTCGAACATCGCCCGCGCCGTATCCCTGTCGGCTCCCCAGCCCCATTCCGTGCCGAAAGTCATCGTGCCCAGCGCCAGCCGGCTGACCCTGAGGCCGCTGTTGCCAAGAGTGTAGTAGGTCATGGTCATAATCGTCTTCCAATGCTTGGTGACAGATGCCCGAGCGTCACTGGCCCGGAGTGGTCTTGACCCAGGGATTGCCGCGCTCGTGTGTCATGCGGAACGCAAAGCCATCGACCTTCCAGCCATCCGCAAAACGCGTCAGGTGATGCTTATAGGTGCCCCAGACCTCCCAAAGCGGGTCGCCATTGCCTTCCATCCGGTTCCAGGCATAGCCGTTTGACAGGACAGTCGCCGTGTCCCCTTCGAGAACGACATGGTGATTGGTGCGCAGATGCAGGCTTGTCTTGCTGCCCTTGAGGTTGGCCGCCCAGGCGCCAATCAGGTCGTCGGAAGCGATGTTGGCCGCCGGCTGTCCGGAAAGGCTGCTGAAATCGGCAGTGGCCCGATCCGCGAAATAGCTGCGTGCAAGCTTCCAGTCCTGGGCGTCGACGGCCCGGTCGATGGCATCGGCAATGCGAATGACCGCGCGTTCGTCTGCGAGCGCCCGCCAGTCTGATGGCTCCGCCCCGCCGGCGTCCATCGGCGCCAACGCCATGCCTGCCGCGAAAGTTACGCGCTTCAACGCATTCATGTTCTTTCTCCTCGATGCCATCAGCCCATCGCCGATGTGCTGCGGACAATTTGGACCGCCAGGCTGACATCGATAAGATTGCATGGTTCGCATGGACCATGCGATATCATGCATGAATGGACCGGGACCTGCTCACTCACCTGCCTGTGATCGTCGCCGTGGCCCGACGCGGCGGGTTCGCGCTTGCCGCCGCCGAACTCGGCATGAGCCCTTCGGCAGTCAGCCATGCGGTGCGCATTGTCGAAGAGCGGATCGGCCAGCCTTTGTTCGCACGGACGACGCGCAGCGTTTCGCTCACCGAGGCCGGCAAGGCGCTGGTGGAAACGGCGGCTCCGGCCCTCCAGGATATTGCCGAGCGGATGGACCGTATCCGCAGCGTCAAAGGCAGGCCGTCTGGCCTGCTCAGGATCAACGCCTCCAACATCGCCATACCATTGGCGGTGACGCCGGTGGTCGCCGCGATGGCCGAGCGCTATCCGGAGGTTACGGTCGAGGTCTTCGCTGACCAGGGTCTGGTTGATATCGTCGGCGAAGGCTTCGATGCCGGCATCCGGCTTGGCGAGATGATCGCCCAGGACATGGTCGCGGTCCGGCTGACGCCGCCGTTCTCCGTCGTCATCGTGGCCTCGCCCGCTTATGTCGGACGGCACGGCCGTCCCAGCAGCGTTGCCGATTTGGCGAGCCACAATTGTATTGGCTACCGGCTCGTCCGCTCCGGTGCGCTCTATCGCTGGGATCTGATCGAGGATGGCAAGGACATCGCCATGGAGACGCGGGGCAGCGTTGTCGTGACGGATTCGCTCGCAGCAATCGATCTTGCGCTTGCAGGCGTCGGGCTTGCCTATGTCTTCGAGCCGCTGGCGCGCGCCGATCTTGCCGCGGGCCGCCTGGTCCAGGTGCTGCCGCAGACGGCGATCGAGGAACCGGGGCTATTCCTCTATTTCCCGCGCCGGGCGTCAATGGCGCCGAAGCTCAGGGCCTTTATCGACACCGCACAAGAAATCGGCCGGGCATCCTTGCGGACACCCGGCCGAGTTGCCTGAGCTGAGAAGCCCCTTCAGGGGGCTATTTGTAAGGATTATTTCTTCACCGCAGCCGCGACTTCCGCCGCGAAATCGGTCTCTTCCTTTTCAATGCCTTCGCCGAGCGCAAAGCGCAGATAGGCGGAGATCTTGGCCGGAGCGCCGATTTCCTTCTCGGCATCCTTCAGTGCCTGCTCGACAGTGATGTCGGGATTGAGCACGAAGGCCTGCTTCAGGAGCACGACTTCCTCATAGAACTTGCGTAGGCGGCCTTCGACCATCTTTTCGATGATCGCTTCCGGCTTGCCGGACTGGCGCGCCTGATCGGCGAAGATCGCCTTCTCGCGCTCGACCGCAGCCGGATCGATCTGCTCGGCCGTCAGCGCCAGCGGGTTGGTGGCGGCGACATGCATGGCAACCTGGCGGCCAAAGGCGTTGGCGGCATGCTCATTGCCCGTGGTCTCGATCGCGACCAGAACGCCGAGCTTGCCAAGACCATCGGCAACTGCGTTGTGGACGTAGGTGGCGACAGCACCGTGCGGGACGGTGAGCTTGGCCGAGCGGCGGAAGCCCATGTTTTCGCCGATGGTGCCGACAGCGTCCTTGATGGTGTCGGCAACCGACTTGTCGGAACCTGGATACTTTGCGGCGGCCACAGCCTCCGTCGTGCCGTAGGCCAGCGCAACCTTGGCAACATTGGCGACGATTTCCTGAAACGCGGCGTTGCGGGCAACGAAGTCGGTCTCGGAATTGACTTCCACGACGGCAGCCTCGCGCACGCCGTTGTCGACGCCGATCAGGCCCTCAGCCGCGGTGCGGCCAGCCTTCTTGTCAGCCTTGGAGATACCCTTCTTGCGCAGCCAGTCGACGGCCTCTTCCATGTTGCCGTTGGTCTCGGTCAACGCCGCCTTGCAATCCATCATGCCCGCGCCGGTCAAGTCGCGGAGTTCTTTGACCTGTGCAGCCGAAATGCTCATTGTCGCCTCTTTGTTTTAAATGCACCGACGCACCATCGGTATTCGATGGTGCGTCTGTTTAGCGTGCCAGAATATGAGAAAGATGAAGGCCGCAACCGGCCTTCGATTATCAAGCTTCCGGAGCGTCTGCAGCCGGGGCCGGAGCCGGGTCGAGCGCCGGTTCGACGGGAGCTTCGATCGAAGCGCCGATGTCGACGCCGAGCGCGCCCTGCTGACGGGCGATGCCGTCGATCGCAGCCTTGGCGATCAGATCGCAATAGAGCTGGATGGCGCGGGCTGCGTCGTCATTGCCGGGGATCGGGAAGTCGATCTTGTCCGGATCGCAGTTCGAATCGATGATGGCGACGACCGGAATGCCGAGGCGCTTGGCCTCGAGAATGGCGATCGCTTCCTTGTTGGTGTCGATCACGAACATCAGGTCGGGCGTCGAGCCCATGTCCTTGATGCCGCCCAGCGCCTTGTCGAGCTTCTCGCGCTCGCGGTCGAGGTTCAGGCGTTCCTTCTTGGTCAACCCTTGCGCCTCGCCGGCCAGCATCTCGTCGAGCTTGCGCAGGCGCTGGATCGAATTCGAGATCGTCTTCCAGTTGGTCAGCATGCCGCCGAGCCAACGCGAGTTGACATAGTACTGAGCCGAACGCTGTGCCGCATCGGCGACGATGTCGGACGCCTGGCGCTTGGTGCCGACGAACAGCACGCGGCCGCCCTTGGCGACGGTGTCGGAAACCTGCTTCAGCGCCTGGTGCAGCAAAGGCACCGTCTGGCTGAGGTCGATGATGTGGATGTTGTTGCGGGCGCCATAGATGTAGGGCGCCATTTTCGGGTTCCAGCGATGGGTCTGGTGGCCGAAGTGAATGCCAGCTTCCAAAAGCTGGCGCATGCTGAAATCAGGCAGTGCCATTCAAAGTTCCTTTCCGGTTAGCCTCCACGGACACAGGCATTTTTGGACTTTGTCCTCGAACGCCACCGGAGGTTTCAGCCGGATTTCTCCCGGGCAGACACCAAAGTCCGTGTGTGGAATGAGCGCGCATATAGAGGGGATGCGCGATAAACGCAAGCGCCGCGGGACCTGTGTGCGGCGTGCGACGATCCGCGCGCTGCCGTCAGCGCTTTATCTTGCCGTTCGGCACCCGCACCCGCCGGAAGACCGCGACGATCTCCTCGCGGCTGCATTCGATGGCGCCGAGCCGCACCGCTCGGTCACGCTCGAAGCCGGTTATGTCATAATGCGGCGCCGATGTCTTGGGCGGCCCCTGGTAGGATGAGCGCTTGACGCCAAGATGCGCGGCAAAGCGATGCAACTCGTCGGTGTCGTCGGCCAACAGATGGCACCAGCGATGGCCGGCCCAGTTCCAGATCGCTGCGTCGACATAGGCTGCCATAAAGCTTGCTGTCTGCCTTCCATCCGTCACGACAGTCGGCCACATGGCCCGGCTGATATCAGTGACGATAGAATGGATTCGGATAGAAAATGAAGCCGCCATTGGCTGCAAGCTCGGCGACGATGTTGGTGACTGTATCCTGCATGCGACGGTGCAGATCGGCAACCGCATCGTCGATCGAGCCCGTATGCTCATGCAAGCCCAGTGCCTCCGGCACCCGGATGTGGGCGCAACGCGGCCCGGCTGGCTGCGGAACGAACCGGTTCATCGTGTCGCGCAGCCCGCCCCGACAATAGTCGTTGCGGATCCGCTTCAGATGTTCGGCGATCTCCTCCTGGCTAATGCGCGGATTGGCGCAGGCCCAGGGTCCGACGCGTTGCAGCCTCTGAACTCTATCGACGAGCGCGCGGACCTGCCTTTGCCGTTCGGCATCGCCAGTGTTTTCGCGCTGCCAGCGGCGCGCCCGCCGCAGAAGCTCGGTGATGTCGGCGACATCAATGTCGGCTGAGATGCTTTTGCCGAGCTGGCGGCTGAGCTCGGTGACCAAAACCCTCTGACGCTGGGCATAGGAAGCGCCTTGGTCGAACGGCATGCCGCTGGCAGCTTCATCGCGGGCCAGCAGTGTCGAATAGACATGGTGAATGCGCTGCGGCAGCGTGTCGGTCGCCTGGCGTTCTATTTTGAGGTTTTTCTCGACATAGGCGCATTCCTTCGCCAGTGCCGCTTCGACGTTGCCGGTGAAGGCAAGCTTCCAGACGACGGGCGCGATCCAGACCTTGAAATTGGAATCCGTGGCCCGACCGCGCTTGAGGGCTTCCAGTCCCATCTCGACGGCACCCGGCAGCAAAGACGCAACGACATTGGCATGCCAGCCGACGCCGCCTTCGGGATGCAGCAGCACGCCATGGCCTTTCAGGGCCCAGGCGATCGAGTGTTCCTTCGCTGCCCCGCTGTTGCCGGGAATCTGGGCGATCAGATTGTTGGCAAGCCAGAACTTCTGCATCAGCCGGCCAAGCCCGTTGACGACACCATTGGTCGCCCATGAGGCCGTGAGCGGGCTGACCTGCGACACGATTTCCTTGTCGATAATCCAGTCGGTGAAGAACTCGGGATGATTGGGTGTGATGAAGGTCGCCTTCCCTGCCCCGCAACTGGCCTTCAGCCGCTCAAGATCGGCGTCGGGAAAGTCGATATGGCGGACATTTGAGACGCCGCGCAGACCGGCCAGGCGATTGAACGGCAACAGATCCCGAAACCCGGGAATGCCGCGCAGCATGACGATCCGGTTGACGGATGTCATGGCCCTGATCAGTGCCGGGTTGGGCCGCGGCGCGACGAACGTATCGATCCTGCTCAAGCTGATCCCCCTCGCGCCTGGACGCTGGGAAGCAGGTTGGGAGACGATTGCGGCACGTTCAAGTCGTTCGTTACGACCACGCCGTGCCGTGGCAAATCAGCTGCCTAGACAGGCACTATTTGGCGGGACAAGGTTTTGTCTGGTCGAACAGCGACAGGTTGACCAGCTTGCCGGTCATCGAGAAGTCGCCATAGTCCATGACGAGATCGCGGGTGATGCCGTTCTCATGCAGCTTGAAGCTGATACGGTATTCCGGAACCTCTTCGCCGGTCTTGTTGGTGTCGTCGAAATAGGCGATGTCGACCGGCCAGTATTTGTCGGTGGCGAGCTTTGCCAGTGCCGAAGCTTCCGGGTCGGCCTTGTCGGCATCGGTTTTCTTGCCGACAACGACGGTGGTGGTCATCACCTTGTTGGCGTCTTCGGAACCGTCGAACAGGTTGGTTTCGTAAAAATTCTCGCCTTTTTCGGCCTTGCCGATCAATTCGACCAAATGCTGGGTCGGGAATTGGGTTGTCGCGAGCTCGACGCTGTTCTTTTCAGGCTTGTCGATGTCGACCTTCAGGCCCTTGGTTTCTTTCGTGGCGATGCCCTTGACCTCCTTGTCGAGATTCTGGTCGACGAAGGATTTTGTCACGAACGAAAAGGTCTTGCCCTCGGCATCCTCGAAAGTGGTCGTCTGCTGGTCCGTCAACCTGGTGTTGTCGGCGGTGACGATCTGGGTGACGAAACGGAATTTCACCGTATAGCCTTCGCAGGCCGAGCCGTTGAACTCATAGACCATGCGGCCGGATATGCCTGTGATGCCGGACTGATCGGAAGCCTTTTTTAGGGTAAGATCGTAAACGGCGCGGTGGGCTTGCAGCGCCGGCGCTGCGAAGACAGGGCCTATCGAGAAGATGCCCGACAACAGGACGGCATGGAATGCGAGGCGCGTTGCGCGCATGAGGTACTCCGATCGTCGCGACTGATGGCAGGCCGCAGGGAAAGATGGTCCAGCTTAAAAAAAGTCGTGGCGGAAGCGAGGCAAAAATAGCAATTTCGGCCCGGCCGGCGCGGCGTCACCAAGCAATAGGGAAATACCATGAGTGAAACAATCGAAAAGCGGCTAAGCGATCTGGGCGTGACGCTTCCCGTCGCCGCCGCGCCCGCCGCCAACTACGTGCCCTATTGCAGGACCGGCAATTTGCTGTTCACTGCCGGGCAATTGCCGCTCAAGGACGGCAAGCTGCAGGCGAGCGGGCTGCTCGGCCGCGACGTCGACACGGCAGGCGGCAAGGACGCGGCAAAATACTGCGCGATCAACATCCTGGCGCAGGCCAAGGCAGCACTCGGCGACCTCGAGAAGATCAGCCGTCTGGTGAAGATCACCGTTTTCGTCGCCTCGACACCCGAGTTCGTCGAGCAGCATCTGGTTGCCAACGGCGCCTCCGATTTCCTGGTCGCCGCCCTTGGCGAGCGCGGCAAGCATGCACGCTCCGCCGTCGGCACGGCCTGCCTGCCGCTTAATGCCGCAGTGGAAATCGAAGCCATCTTCGAAGTCGCATGAGCCAGGGGACAGATATGACCGACCTATCCTGGCTGACCGCCCGGCCCGTCGCCCATCGCGGCTTCCACGACATGAACAAGACGCGCTGGGAAAACACGCTGTCGGCCTTTGCCGCAGCCGCCGAACGCGGCTACGCCATCGAATGCGACGTGCACCTGTCGTCCGACCGCGTTCCCGTCATCATCCATGACGGCGATCTCAAGCGCCTGACCGGCCAGGATGGTTTCGTCTGGCAGCGTACCGCAGCTGAACTCGCGGCGCTCAGGGTCGGTGGCACGGCGGACCATGTGCCGACGCTGCAGGAAGCGCTCGACCTGGTCGATGGCCGCGTGCCACTGGTCGTCGAGCTGAAAGGCACGCCCGGCTATGACGAAGGCCTGGTGGCAAGCGTCGGCAAGATGCTCAAGCGCTACAAGGGCAAGGCGGCGATCATGTCGTTCGACCATTGGCTGGTCCGCGATTTTCCAAAGGACGCGCCGGGTATCCCAGGGGGTCTCACCGCCTACGGCAAGGACGTCGGGTTGATCGAGGCGCATTTCGCCATGCTGGCGCATGAGATCGCCTTCACCTCCTACGCCGCCGGCGACCTGCCAAACCCATTTGTCAACTTCGTGCGTGAAAGGCTGAAAATGCCTGTTATCACCTGGACGGTGCATGACCAGCCGGCGGTCGACCTGACCTTCAGATATGCCGACCAGATGACGTTCGAAGGGTTCGAACCCGATCTGGTCAAAGTCGCCTGAGTGTCTGAAACGTGACTTGCACCAGGCCGGACGGAGCTTAAATAAGCCTCATGGATCAGGGCGACGAGGGTGACGGACAAACGGCCAATGCGGACTATTCGATCCGCGTCGCCGCCGGCATCGGCGCCTTCACCTGTGATGAATGGAATGGCTTTGCGGGAACTGCGCGCGGCGATTTAGAAACCAGCTACAATCCTTTGGTTTCATTCGCTTTTCTAGGCGCGCTTGAAGATTCTGGATGCGCCGTGCGGCGTACCGGCTGGCAGGGCCACCACCTCCGGCTGGAGGATGGGCAAGGCAGATTGCTGGGCGCGGTGCCCTGTTATCTCAAATCGCACAGCCAGGGCGAATATGTGTTCGACCATGGCTGGTCGGATGCGTTCGAACGCGCCGGTGGCCGTTACTATCCCAAACTGCAAAGTGCCGTGCCGTTCTCCCCGGTCACCGGCCCTCGCCTGCTGGTCACCAGGGGCGAGGACAGTGCCAAGGTGAAGGCCGGTCTCGCGGCGGGCCTAAAGGCGGTGACGCAAAAGCTCGGTGTCTCTTCCGCACATGTCACCTTCGCGCAAGAGAGCGATGTGGAGGTGCTGGAAGCAGCCGGTTTCCTGCACCGCACGGACCAGCAATTCCATTTCTTCAACGAAGGCTTTTCAACCTATGACGACTTCCTCGCCACCCTTGCCTCGCGCAAGCGAAAGGCGATGAAAAAGGAAAGGCGCGAAGCGCTTGCCCCAGGCATTTCAATCGACCGGCTGACCGGCAAGGACCTCACGGAGAAAGCCTGGGACGATTTCTTCGCCTTCTACATGGACACCGGCAGTCGCAAATGGGGCCGGCCCTATCTCAATCGTCAATTCTTCTCGATGATCGGCGAGCGCATGGCCGACGACATCCTGCTGGTGATGGCCAGGCGCAACGGGCGCTATATCGCCGGCGCGATCAATTTCATCGGCTCGGATGCACTCTATGGCCGCAACTGGGGCTGCATCGAGGACCATCCCTTCCTGCATTTCGAGGTCTGCTATCACCAGGCGATCGACTTCGCCATCGAGCGCAAGCTCAAGGTGGTCGAGGCGGGAGCGCAGGGCGAGCACAAGCTGGCGCGCGGCTACCGGCCGGTGACCATGCATTCCGCGCACTACATTGCGCACCCAGGCCTGCGCAACGCCGTCGCCGACTATCTCCGGCGCGAACGGCAGGAGGTGGAGCGGATGAGCGAATATCTGGAAGAGCATACCCCGTTCCGCAAGGATCTCGAGGAGTAGCCCCGGTTGGCCGGCTGGGGGGCGACGATTATCTTGCCGAATTTCGACGCCTTCGCTACACGAAGGCACAATCCGGAGCGTTCGCCATGACCGAGGCCGCCTACGATACCGACAACATTTTCGCCAAGATCCTGCGCGGCGAAATTCCCTCGCACCGTGTCTACGAGGATGACGCGGTCATCGCCTTCATGGATGTGATGCCGCAGGGGCCCGGCCATACGCTGGTGGTGCCGAAAGCGCCGTCGCGCAACCTTCTCGATGCCGATCCGTCAATTTTCGGCCATCTCTTGAGCGCCGTTCAGAAAGTGGCGCTGGCGGTGAAAAAGGCCTTCGGCGCCGATGGCGTCACCGTCATGCAGTTCAATGAGCCGGCCTCAGGGCAGACCGTCTATCATCTGCATGTGCATGTCATTCCGCGCTTCGACGGCATCCCGCTGAAGCCGCACACGGGCGAGATGGAGAAGCCGGAGATTCTGGTCGGTAACGCCGAAAAGATACGGACTGCACTCAAAAATTGAGAGCGGGAGGTCCGCCAATGATGTGGTGGACCGGGTCGAGAATATCGGACTAACAAGCGCCGTTCAGTCCAGAAGCCGATTCTAATGCCCGGCCGTGCCCAGTGCCGACTCAACCGTTTGCAACTCTAATCGTCTGATTAGGAAATATCGAACCATCTCACGGTAAAATGCTAACGCGTGGCGAGCTGTGGGGCTTCAAAACCATGGAACATTCGGTTGCGGCATCGGCCCCACTGGCGGGGGCAATTGTCGAGCGTGCTTTTCTTGGCATCTTGGCGGATGCCTTTTGGCGACACCGGCTGCTGCACGCTATGGCTGCCGCTGCGCTGCTTCTGGCAAGCGCAGTCGGGTGGCACACTGGAAACATGCCGGATTTCGGCGTTCTGGAGGAATACGCTGAGTATCTTTTCATCGCCTTCTGGATTTGCGGCTCAGCCTTTGCACTTGGGACGCTTCTCCATCTTGCGCTGGTCCAGCGGGATACCGAACCGCTGCACACCTTCCTCAAGTCACTGGGTAGATTCTTTGGCGACGCCGAACGCATTGCCAACAGCCTGAATGGCCTGGGTGCGGGTCTTGCCTTCATATCCGCGATCGGTGTGTTGAAGGGAGCCATTGCAATCCTCTCTCCGTTTGCATGGGACAAGGCATTGGCTCAGGCCGACCGCATCCTGCATTTCGGTCGAGCCCCGCACGAATGGTTGTGGTTTATCGTCCAGTCGCCGCTTGCATTGAAGATCATCAACATCGCTTACAATTTCTGGTTCGTCGTGCTCATTACCGCGGTTTTCACCGTGTGCATCGCACGCAAGGATACGAAGCTGCGTCACCAGTTCCTGATGAGCTTCATGACGGTGTGGACGCTGGGTGGCTTCTTCCTCGCGATGGGCCTGTCGTCGGCTGGCCCTTGCTTTTACGAGCGATTGGGGTTCGGCAACGACTTTCACGCCCTCATGCAAGCACTCGCCACCGCCGATCGCATCTATCCAATCTGGGCGCTCAACACGCAGGATATGCTGTGGGGTGGCTACACCGGCGCAACTACCGGCAGCGTCGGTATATCCGCCTTCCCATCCCTGCACGTTGCGATGGCGGTGCTGTTCGCTCTCTATGCAACGCGGCGGTCTCGGCTGGCCGGTGTTGTGATGTGGTTATTCGCGGGCGTCATTATGGTCGGATCCGTCGTGCTTGGCTGGCACTATGCCGTGGATGGCTATGCGGGCGCATCCCTGATGGTCGCGATCTGGAAGGCGTGCGGATATTTGCTGACCCGTTTCGAGTCGGACAGCGCGGCCGCTGAGAGCTCCACCATGCAATCGCCGGCCCTTTGCGGGATGTAAATTCGCCGATCTGGACGAACTCGCCTGCGGCGGCATGCCGGTCAAAACGCCTCAAGGGCGGCGCTGGATGGGTTGGACATTTCCGAAACGCTGTTCGATACGGTCCTTGCCGAAGCTGCTCTGCGAGCGTGTCCGCGCATTGCCCAGGGCTCAGGAGCGACGTGTCGACTTCCAGATCGTACACGCCGGGCCGGTGCACCTCTTCCTGCCACAGGCGCGCCATCGGGCCGCAATCCCATCCCGGATCGATAGCGCGGCGGCATGGCCTGCTCGCAAACGTCGACACCGAGATTGATCCAGACGCTATCGAAGCACTCCTGAACAGCCTTGGCGATGCTTGTTTTCGATCGCGGCGCACCGTTCAGGGTGATGATCTGGCCGATTATGCCTACCCTCGCTCCAATAAAAAAGCCCCGTCTCCGGGGCTTTCTTGACTTTCGTAAGGTTCAGTTCTTTCGGGGCAGTTGTGGCACCAGGCTGCGCTTGCCGCCGTCCTTGCCCTTGGCTTCGGGCTTCTGCGCCACCAGCTTCTTGGCCGCCGGCTTTTTCGCCACGGCCTTTCTGGACTTCGGCGTTTCTTCCGGCTCTTCCTTCTTCGGCTTCACCGGCGCCTCGTCGGCCAGCGATTCGAGCTTCAGGCCGGTCTCGCCGGTTTCCTTCTTCTCGACGGTGACGCGCACCGTGCCGCCCTTCTTGAGCTTGCCGAACAGCACCTCGTCGGCCAATGGCTTCTTGATGTGCTCCTGGATCACACGACCGAGCGGCCGCGCGCCCATGCGCTCATCATAGCCCTTGTCGGCGAGCCAGGCGATCGCGTCCGCCGACAGGTCGAAGGTGACGCCACGCTCGGAAAGCTGGGCCTCGAGCTGCATGACGAACTTCTGCACCACCTGATGGATGACCGGCACCGGCAGCGAGCCGAACGGGATGATCGCATCGAGACGGTTGCGGAACTCCGGCGTGAACAGCCGGTTGATCGCCTCGACATCGTCGCCTTCGCGCTTGGTCGAGCCGAAGCCGATCGCCGCACGCTGCGCATCCGACGCGCCCGCATTGGTGGTCATGATCAGGATCACATTGCGGAAGTCGATCTGCTTGCCGTTGTGGTCGGTCAGCTTGCCATGATCCATAACCTGCAACAGGATGTTGAACAGGTCCGGATGCGCCTTCTCGACCTCGTCCAGCAACAGCACGCAATGCGGATGCTGGTCGACGCCGTCCGTCAGAAGACCGCCCTGGTCGAAGCCGACATAGCCGGGAGGAGCCCCGATCAGCCGCGACACGGTGTGGCGCTCCATATATTCCGACATGTCGAAGCGGATCAGCTCCACGCCGAGCGACGCGGCCAACTGCTTGGCGACTTCGGTCTTGCCGACGCCGGTCGGGCCGGAGAACAGGTAGGAGCCGATCGGCTTCTCCGGTTCGCGCAGGCCGGCACGCGCCAGCTTGATCGCCGAGGTCAGTGCGGTGATCGCAGTGTCCTGGCCATAGACGACTCGCTTCAGCTCGATATCGAGACCCTGCAGCACCTTCTCGTCGTCGGCCGAAACCGTCTTCGGCGGGATGCGGGCCATGGTGGCGATCGTCGCCTCGATCTCCTTGATGCCGATAGTCTTCTTGCGCTTGGCTTCCGGCACCAGCATCTGCGAGGCGCCGGTCTCGTCGATCACGTCGATCGCCTTGTCCGGCAGCTTGCGGTCGTTGATGTAGCGTGCCGACAGTTCCACCGAGGCCTTGATCGCCTCGTTGGTGAACTTCACCTTGTGGAACTCCTCATAATAGGGCTTGAGGCCCTTCATGATCTCGATCGCGTCCTCGATGGTCGGCTCGTTGACGTCGATCTTCTGGAAGCGCCGCACCAAGGCACGGTCCTTCTCGAAGAACTGGCGGAATTCCTTGTAGGTGGTCGAGCCGATGCAGCGGATCGCACCCGACGACAGCGCCGGCTTCAACAGGTTGGACGCATCCATGGCGCCGCCTGAAGTCGCCCCTGCCCCGATCACCGTGTGGATCTCGTCGATGAACAGCACGGCGCCAGGATAATCCTCGAGCTCCTTGACGACCTGCTTCAGCCGTTCCTCGAAATCACCGCGATAGCGCGTGCCGGCGAGCAGCGTGCCCATGTCGAGCGCGAAGATGGTGGCATTGTGCAGCACTTCGGGAACGTCGCCCTCGACGATGCGCTTGGCCAGGCCCTCGGCGATCGCCGTCTTGCCGACGCCGGGGTCACCGACGTAGAGCGGGTTGTTCTTGGAGCGGCGGCACAGCACCTGGATGGTGCGGTTGATCTCGGACTCGCGGCCGATCAGCGGATCGATCTTGCCGGCCTTGGCCTTGTTGTTGAGGTTGACGCAATAAGCCGTCAGCGCGTCCTGCTGCTGCTTCTTCTTG
Source organism: Mesorhizobium sp. WSM4833 (assembly GCF_055811095.1). Taxonomy (NCBI): domain Bacteria; kingdom Pseudomonadati; phylum Pseudomonadota; class Alphaproteobacteria; order Hyphomicrobiales; family Phyllobacteriaceae; genus Mesorhizobium; species Mesorhizobium sp. WSM4833. The sequence continues at coordinate 184,385 of NZ_JBVVQG010000008.1, read as the reverse complement.
CCGCCTTCCTCTTGCGGCTCGGCGCCGTTCTGGCCGCCCTGCTCGTCGTCGGCGCCGCGCGGCGAGCGTGTCTCCGACGCGCCCGGACGCTTGGCAATGCCGTGCGAGATGTAGTTGACCGCATCGTAGCGGGTCATCTGCTGTTCCTGCAGGAAATAAGCGGCATGGCTCTCGCGCTCGGCGAAGATAGCGACGAGCACGTTGGCGCCCGAGACTTCCTCGCGGCCAGAAGACTGCACATGGATCACCGCGCGCTGGATGACGCGCTGGAAACCGGCCGTCGGCTTGGAGTCCTCGTCGTAGCCGGTGACGAGGTTGTCCAGCTCGGTGTCGATATAGGTGAGAACCGTATGCTTGAGCTCATCGAGATCGACATTGCAGGCGCGCATGACGGCGGCCGCCTCGGTATCGTCGATGAGCGCGAGCAGCAGATGTTCTAGGGTTGCATATTCATGGTGCCGCTCATTGGCGAGCGTCAGCGCCTGGTGAAGCGCCTTTTCCAGGCCTTGGGAGAAAGCCGGCATGTTACCTCACTTCTTCTCCATCACGCATTGCAGCGGATGCTGATTCTGTCGGGCGAAATCCATGACCTGGGACACTTTGGTCTCGGCCACCTCGAATGTATAGACCCCGCACTCGCCCACTCCATGATTGTGAACATGAAGCATGATGCGTGTGGCGGCTTCGCGATCCTTCTGGAAAAAACGCTCCAGCACGTGAACCACGAACTCCATCGGAGTGTAGTCGTCGTTGAGGATGAGGACCCGATAAAGGCTGGGCTTCTTGGTCTTGGTTTTGGTGCGCGTGATGACGGCCGTCCCACGGCCGGCCCCATTGCCGTTACCGTCGCCGTCTTGCATTCGCACCACGCGTCTCGTGGCAGTCAAACCGATCGTCACGTATTCCTGCCTCTTTCGATTCCCCATGCGAGTTCGACATGTAGGTGTTCGATGTACGATTTTAAGCCCTTCTGGTTAGCTGACAATATGGCTAGGTCACCAAACTTGGACGATTTTCGCAATCGTGAAGGGGCGCGAGGCTCTGGAACGGAAATTGACACGAAAAAGCCCGGCCACGTTTCCACGGCCGGGCTTTTTCTCGGGTCAAAAGGCTGAATCTGGGTCACGTCAGGCGAAATCAGTTCGCCCGGGCGAAATTACTTCGCCTTGGCAACGATCGATTCGAATGGCTTGTAGGCTTCCTTGGCGAGTTCGGCATAGAGATCGCCAATCTTGGTGGCCTCGGCGACGAAAGCCTCATAGGACTGCTTGGCATAGTCCGACTGGATCTCGATGGCCTTTTCCAGCGACTTGGCTGAAAACAGCTTCTCCACAGTGGCGCTGCCGGTTTCAAAACTCTTCTTGGTGTATTCACCAGCCTCGGTGGCAATCGCCTGTGCGCCCTTGGAGAGCGACGCGAAGCTCTTCAATCCGGTGTCGGCGAACTCTTTGCCGTATTTGCTGAAGTCCTCATAGGTCTGGGTCATTTCACGATTCCCTTGACGGTTGAGGCGTCCTTCTTCGGGGCGCCCTTGTGCAATGCAAGATAATATATTGTGCGCCGCACAAAAGTCAAGATTTCGCGGGCTTGCGGACCCGCCTGCGCAGCCAATGGCTAAAAATCGAATAAAGAGAGCTTCAAGCACGAAGAAAATGGTGAACGCGGCGGTTACCATAAACGGATTGGTAACGCTGCGCCGGTAGCTTGGCCGGAAGCGAGGCAGGACCCTTTGCCGCCTCCAACGCAACGAAGAAATCCAAGGGAAGTACCAGTGCGTAAGGCGTTGTTGGGCATCGTTTCCAAATCCACCTCCCCTCTCAAAACGATGATGATCATCGCCTTGGCGATGACATTCGTTTTTGGAGACGTTGCCTCGTCGCTGGCGGCCAAGCAGGCGGCCATCGTCGTGGATGCCAAGACTGGCAAGGTGCTTTACTCCGCAGATGCCAACGGCAGGCGCTATCCAGCTTCGCTGACCAAGATGATGACGCTGTACCTGACCTTCGAAGCGATGGCGAAGGGCAAGATCAGCAGGAATACGCCAGTGGTGTTTTCCGCCAAGGCCTCAGCCGAGGCGCCGACGAAACTTGGCGTGAAGCCGGGCGGTTCGGTCACGGTCGAGACCGCGATCCTGTCGATCGTCACCAAGTCGGCGAACGACTCGGCCACCGCGCTCGGCGAAATGCTCGGCGGCAATGAAACCACTTTTGCCCGCATGATGACCGCCAAGGCGCGTGCGCTGGGCATGAACGGCACCGTGTTCCGCAACGCCAATGGCCTGCCAGACCCTGGCCAGTTCACCACCGCGCGCGATATGGCGACGCTCGGCATCGCGCTGCGCGAGCATTTTCCGCAATATTACGGCTATTTCTCGCAGCGCTCCTTCCTCTACGGGCGTCAGCGCATCAACGGTCACAATCGCCTGCTCGGACGCATCAAGGGTGTCGACGGCATCAAGACGGGCTACACCCGCGCCTCCGGCTTCAACCTCGTCTCGTCGGTTTCCGACGGCAATCGCCGCATCGTCGGCGTGGTCATGGGCGGCAGTTCCGGCCGCAGCCGCGACAATCAGATGGCCAGCTTGATCAACACCTATCTGCCGAGGGCATCGACTCGCGGCGGTGGCGATCTGGTGGCCAAGGCCGGCGGCAACAACCCGGTCACCGCCCTCGCCCAGGTTCTCCTGCCCAAGCATGACGCTCCGACGCCCGATGACAAGCCTGTTGTGGCGCAGGACGACGCCACCGTCGCCGAGGACGCCACGGTCGCGGAAGACGATACCCCGCAGGCCGAAGAAGCAGCCCCCGTCGTCAAGACCAGAAAGGTCAAGACCGTCATTGTTTCAGCCCCCCAGGTCGCGACGGCCCAGGTCGTCGCTGCCTATGCCGAGCCAACGCCAGCGGCCGTCGACCCGGTCAACACGGCGTCGGTGCCGTCGGGCTGGGCCATTCAGGTCGCCTCCTCGCCAAAGCAGTCCGAGGCACAGGCCTTCCTCGACAAGACCACCAAGCAGGCGCCCAAGGTGCTGGCCGACGCCTCCGGCTTCACCGTCGCCTTCGACAAGGACGGCGTCACCTACTACCGCGCCCGCTTCGGCGGCTTCGGTTCGAAGACCGCCGCCTGGAAGGCCTGCACCGCTTTGAAGAAGAAGAACATCGAGTGCTACGCCGTCCAGCAGTAGGACGGCGTGGAAATCATCTCCCGGAAAAATTCTGCGTCGAAGGAGACTAGTTGTGATTGGAGAGCAAGACGTCCTTGGCTTCGTTAATCCGCGCCGCCAGGAAAGACGTGCCGCCGACATCGGGGTGCAGGCGCTGCATCAGGCGGCGGTGCGCCTTGCGGACATCCGCCGCGGCGGCCCCCGCTTCAAGACCAAGGACCTTGTAGGCCTCCTCCTTAGTCATGGCGCCCGGACCTGGCGCAACACCCAGCCCTTCGCCACCGTTCGTCTCAGTGTTTTTGCGCCAGACGGGAAATCTGCCGTCAAGATACGTCTCTAGCAACTGCCGGCTCTCCGGATCACCGGAGAGTTCGCGGTAGAGGTGCTGCAATTCCACCAGCCCCATCGCGCCAAGTATCTTGCCTTCGTGGCGGCCAGCCAGGACCAGTCCTTCGAGGCCGCCGGTATCGTGATCGAGCTCCATTTCCAATGCCGCTGTGCGCACCGTCGAGCGTTTGCCCGCTGCAAGCCCCGCCGGCTGGCGTTTCATTCTCATGGAACCATACCAGGCAATTGCCGCGGTGAGGATCATGCCGCCGACGCCTTCACGGCCGACCACCAGCACGGCGACGCCGACAACTGCCAGAAGAGCCGGCCCGAGCGTTCGCAGCGTGCCCGCCAGTTTCGCTGGCTCGGCACGCAGAAAGATCGTCACCGCGCCGAGCAGCAGCAAAAGCAACGCTACAAAAGCGATGATTGCGCCCATTATTTTCCGCCGCCCCGCAGATGCTCGATCATCAGCCGGTCTTCCGGCCTGCCTCTGGCTTCGAGCGCCTTCAACCCGCCGGTCGCGAACACGGCGACAGCCGAAAGCAGTCCGGCCAGGGTCGCGGCAGCCCGCCGATCAAACCGGAACCAGGCCCCCTTGGACAGCCGCGCAACTTCTTTGAACGCCTTTTCCGCGCTGGAATCATGGCCTTCCTGAAAGACGAAGACAGGAACGCCATGAAGGCCGAGGCTGCCGGCCTTTTCGGCCAGATCGTCGATATCCTCTTCCATCGCATCGCCGATATAGACCAGCGCATTGACCTTAGCGGTTGCCGTCTGTTTCAACGCATGCGCCAGCACCTTGCCGATCTGGGTATGACCGCTGCGGCACTCGATCCGCGTCATCAGCTGCTTCAAGGCATTGGTGTCGCTCACGAAAGCGGACGAACGGCATTCGCCAAGACCGCGAAAATAAACCAGTTGCACGCTGAGGGTTCCTGCCTTGCCGACGGCGTCGAACATCTGGCCCTGCAGCGTGCAGGCCAGATCCCAGGTCGGCTGGCGGCTCATCGTCGCGTCGAGAGCAAGGATCAGCCTGCCCGAACCGGTCGCCGATGCGGCAAGTGTCCTCGCCTGGCGAATGAAGGCGTCGATCTCGCCGGCGTTGGATTGAGGCTTGATCGGCGCAGGATTGGTCCTCGCTGGCACAGGTTGCTTCTTATCGCTCATAAAAAACAAGATGTGGCGTTGCCACATCGCTTGCAAGCCCCACATCGGGTGGCACAAAGGGCCAGACGGTGATGCCACCTGGGGTCAGAGCAGGCCGAGATCGGCAAGCTCGCGCCTGAGTTTCGGCGGCATCTCGATCAGTCCGGCCTTGCCCTTGCCCAGATCGAGCGGCGCGTTGGCCGGCTTCAGATAGCGCCAGCCCTGAAAGGCCCGGCGCGGCTGCCAGTCGGTTCGAACAACCTCGGGGTCGAGAATCAGGTGGCAGCGGCCGATGCCTTCACTATCGGTGAACGGCCGGATCTCGGTGATCAGTTGGCGGCACTGCACATTTCCTTTGATCACCCAATAGAGCGAACCGCCATCGGTGACCTCGGCGCCGCGCGTCGGCATCATGCGCGTGGTGTGATATTGCTCGACCGGCTCACCGGCGCGCCGCCGCTCGTCGAGGCGGAAGGCGATCCACTCCTCGAGATCTTCGACGCTGTCGCAGCCGACACAGAGTTTTATGAGATTGAGAGACATCGCTTAAGGTTAGTCCCGCATGCGGACGCGTCAACGACCGGATCGACTTCTCCACAGTGGCAGTTTAGGCCAGCCTTCAGCATTCCACGACATTGACGGCGAGCCCACCCAGGCTGGTTTCCTTGTACTTCTCGTTCATGTCGAGGCCGGTCTGGCGCATGGTCTCGATCGCTGCATCGAGAGGTACGAAATGGGTGCCGTCGCCCTTGATGGCCAGTGACGCTGCCGTCACCGCCTTGACCGCGCCCAGCGCATTGCGCTCGATGCACGGCACCTGCACCAGCCCGCCAACCGGATCGCAGGTCATGCCGAGATGGTGTTCGAGCGCGATCTCGGCGGCATTCTCGACCTGCTCGGGCGTACCGCCCATGACGGCGCACAGGCCGGCCGCCGCCATTGCCGATGCCGACCCGACCTCGCCCTGACAGCCGACTTCGGCGCCGGAGATCGAAGCATTGGTCTTGATGATGCCGCCGACGGCAGCAGCCGTCAGCAGGAAATCACGAATGCTCGGCTGGTCCGCCTCGGGATGGAAATGCAGCCAGTAGCGCAGCACCGCCGGCAGCGTGCCGGCCGCACCGTTGGTCGGCGCTGTGACGACCCGGCCACCGGCAGCATTTTCCTCGTTCACCGCCATGGCGTAGATCGACAGCCAGTCATTGGCGAGCAAGGGATTGGGCTTGTTCTGCTGCCATTGCTCCTGCAGCTTGTCATGCAGCATGCGGGCCCGGCGGCGCACCTTCAACCCGCCCGGCATGATGCCGTCCTGCGACAGGCCACGGTCGATGCAGCCTTTCATGGCGCTCCAGATGCCGTCGAGGCCGGCGTCGAGCGCCTCGCGCGTCATCTGCGTCTCCTCGTTGACGCGTTTCATGTCGGCGATGGAAAGGCCGCTTTTGCCGGCCATGGCCAGCATCTCGACCGCATTCTTGAACGGATAAGGCACTTTCTTGCCTTCCGTCGTCACCGATCCCTTGGCCTTCATCCGCTGCAGTTCCTCTTCGGAAACCACGAAGCCGCCACCGATCGAATAATAGATGCGCTTGAGCAGCAGGCGGCCGCCGGAATCATAGGCGTAGAACGCCATGCCGTTGGCGTGGCCGGTGAGCGGCGTCTTGCGGTCCAGCACCAGATCGGTGGCCGGATCGAAGCGATAGGTGGGATGGCCGGGCGGCGAAATGCGCTTTTCGGCGGCGATGCGGCTGGCAATGCCATCGGCCTGGTCGGGATCGACCGTCTGCGGCGTCAGACCGGCAAGGCCGAGCATGACGGCGCGGTCACTGCCGTGGCCGATGCCGGTATAGGCGAGTGACCCGTGCAGGCTGGCGCCAAGGCGGTCGACCTTCACACCCGCCGGGCGCGGCCAGTCATTTCCCGCGACCTCGTCGAGAAACCGCGCCGCGGCGGTCATCGGTCCCATCGTGTGCGAACTCGAGGGTCCTATGCCGATCTTGAACAGGTCGAAAACCGAAAGGAACACGCGGCGTTGTCTCCTGGAGTCAGGTCGAGGACTACATATAGGAATTCCCACGATGTTTCCGCTCTTTTGGAAATCGCGGCGCTGCACCCGCCGACCTTGTTTGCTCCGGCAGCGACATTGGCACGATCGCTGAATGCGGACATCGAAGCGATCGCCCTGAATGTGATAAATTCAGGCCATGGGCGATTCCCTCGATCTTTCGACAGCCGATCTCGCGGCGCTGGCCTTCTTCCTCGTCGCGTGGCTGCTGCACACGTTTGCCTCCGACGGCAAGCTTGTCAGCCGGGTGTCGCTGACGACGGCGATGAATGCACAGCGGCAAGCCTGGATGCGGACCATGGCCGAGCGCGAGATCCGCATCGTCGACACCGCCATCATGAGCGGGCTGCAGCAAGGCACCGCCTTCTTCGCCTCCAGCTCGCTGATCGCGATCGGCGGCTGCTTTGCCCTGCTCGGCGCGTCCGACCGGGTTCTTGAAGTGCTCAGCGACCTGCCTCTGGGTGGCGCGCCGTCGCGCGCGGCCTTCCAGATAAAGGTGTTTGGGCTGGTGCTGATCCTGGCGTTTTCGTTCTTCAAATTCGGCTGGGCGTACCGGCTGTTCAATTATTGCACGATCCTGATCGGCGCCGTACCGATCCCGCATGGCGAAGCCTCGCGCAATCCGGTCACCGAAGCGGCGGTGTGGCGTGCGGCGCAAATGAACATGCTGGCCGGAAAGCACTTCAACTCCGGCCTGCGCGGCGTGTTCTTCTCGATCGGTTATCTCGGCTGGTTCGTCGACCCCATGGTGTTCGTGTTGTCGACGCTGTTGCTGCTGGCGGTGCTGGTGCGGCGCCAGTTCTTCTCGGCGGCCAGGCAGGCGGTGATCGGTCAGCCACCCGGAAAAGGCTGATCGATCCGGCCTGACAGCCAGTAGGCAAAAAGCCCGATCCATTCCCGGATGGCCATGGTGGTGGCCTGCAGCGAATCGGCTGGATTGTCGCGGAACAGGCCGACGCCTTCCCGTCCCGAGGTGCGATAGTCGACCGGCCATGGAACAGTTGCAAAGCCGGCCTTGTCGAACAGCGCCTTGGCGCGCGGCATATGGAAGGCCGAGGTCACCAGCAGCCAGGTCTCGCCGGGCTTCGGCGTTACCAACTCCTTGGTGAAGACCGCGTTCTCATAAGTGTTGCGGGACTTGTTCTCCAGGATCATACGGTCGGCGGCCACGCCAAGCGCCGTGAGCAGGCGCGGCGCGGTTGCGGCATCGCCCTCGCCATCGAGAAACAACGCGCCGGTGCCGCCGGAGACGACCACCTTGGCGGTGGGAAAGCGCCGGGCGAGAATCGCGGTCTCGACCATCCGATCGCCGCTGCCGTTCAGCTCATAGCCGCCGCGCGCCAGATTGATGGCGCCCTCGAAGCCGCCGCCGAGCACGACGATGCCGTCGACCTTTTCCGGCAGCGGCGGGCGTTGAAAGCGCTCTTCCAACGGATTGAGCATCATGGCGCCGAGCGACGTCCATGCTGACAGTGCAAGGATCAAAAATGCCAGCACGCTGCCGGCGGCCGCTAACCGTCGGCGCCCGATCGTGACCGCGAGCAGTCCCGCTAGCAGCAGGAAGATCGCCAGGTTGAGCGGCTGGATGAAGAACCAGAAGATCTTGGAAAGGTAGAAGAACATTGGCTGCCTATCGTCGGCTCGAATTCTCACGACCGATGAAGTGCTCGACGGCACTTGTCACAGCCTCGGCCTCGGGCCGGCTCAACTCCCTGCCGAAAACAAGGACGCCGTTGGTGTTGGTCAACCTGATGACTTCCGACAGCCCCGCTTCATCCGTTGGATAGGCATGGTCGAGGATTTCGGCCTCAAGGTGCCCTTTCAAAGGCAATGAGGAACGATTTCGCACAAAACCCCTGACGTCGCGCACGGCTGCCACGTCGGTTAGCCGCAGGGTTTCCTTGCCGAACACCAGCCACATGAAATCCTTGCCGAGGAAGTAGGTGAAGAGGGCAATGATCGCAGTGAACGACAGCAGTCCGAGAGTGCCGCTGGCGACGTTTGCGGGCGACGTGTCGGTCAATCCCATGTAGCCGGTGTAGGCAACGATCGCGGCCCCAACCAGGACGAAGCCCATCCTGAAATCCGAGATGCGCGGTGGGTTGGTTATCAGCAGTTCGTCTTCCGTCTCGACGATGGAAATGCGAGACGGGGGCGGCATGCTACCACCATTTCTCCGGCTGGAATGTGCCGGCGGCCTGCTCGATGACGGCGGCGGTCTGGAACAGGGTTTCCTCGTCAAACGGCCGGCCGATCAACTGAAGCCCGAGCGGCAAACCCTTGGCGTCGAGCCCGGCGGGCACAGCGATGCCCGGCAGGCCGGCCATGTTCACCGTGACGGTGAAGATGTCGTTCAGGTACATCTTGACCGGATCGGCAGCCATGTCCTCGTCGGCGATGCCGAAGGCGGCGGATGGCGTTGCCGGGGTCAGGATGACATCGACGCCGGCGGCGAAGACAGTCTCGAAATCCCGCTTGATCAGATTGCGCACCTTCTGCGCCTGCAGATAGTAGGCGTCGTAATAGCCGGCCGACAGCACATAGGTGCCGATCATGATACGGCGCTTGACCTCACGGCCGAAACCGGCGGCACGGGTCTTCTCATACATGTCGACGATATCCTTGCCCGGCACGCGCAAGCCGTAGCGGACGCCATCGTAGCGGGCGAGATTGGACGAAGCCTCGGCGGGCGCCACGATGTAATAGGCGGGCAGCGCGTATTTCGTATGCGGCAGGGAAATATCGACGATCTCGGCGCCGGCGTCCTTCAGCCAGGCAATGCCCTTCTGCCACAGCGCTTCGATCTCTTCGGGCATGCCCTCGACGCGGTACTCCCTGGGAATGCCGACCTTCATGCCCTTGATCGGCTTGCCGATCGCGGCCTCATAGTCCGGTACCGGCATGTCGACCGACGTCGTGTCCTTCGGATCGACGGAGGCCATCGACTTCAGCAGGATCGCGGCATCGCGCACGTCACGAGCGATCGGGCCGGCCTGGTCGAGCGACGAGGCGAAGGCGACGATGCCCCAGCGCGAGCAGCGGCCATAGGTCGGCTTGATGCCGACCGTGCCGGTGAAGGCGGCCGGCTGGCGGATCGAGCCGCCAGTATCCGTGGCGGTCGCGCCGGCACACAGGAAGGCCGACACTGCGGTTGCCGAACCGCCGGAAGAACCGCCCGGCACCAGCTGCGCATTGTCCAGGCTGCGCGCGGTCCTGGTGCCGCCGGCCGAGACGAAGCCGCCATCACCCTGATGCGTCGTCGGCATCACCACCGTGTCTAGGCGCGAGCGCCGCCACGGATTGATGACCGGGCCATAGTAGGACGTCTCGTTGGACGAGCCCATGGCGAACTCGTCCATGTTGAGTTTACCGAGCATGACGGCGCCGTCGGCCCACAGATTTGACGTAACGGTCGATTCGTAGCGCGGCTTGAACCCGTCCAGCACATGACTGCAGGCCTGCGTATGGACGCCTTCGGTGCCGAACAGGTCCTTGATTCCGAGCGGGATGCCTTCCAGCGCACCGCCCTCGCCCTTGACCAGCCTTGCGTCGGACGCCTTGGCCATGTCGCGCGCCTTGTCGCCTGTCACCGCGACATAGGCATTGAGCGCGGGATTGGCGCGATCGATGGCCGAGAGATAGGCCTCGGTGATCTCGGTCGCGGTGATTTCCTTGCCGTGCAGCTTGGCGCGGGCCTGTGAAATCGTCAGCTGGGTCAGGTCGCTCATCAAAGGCTCTTTTCGTAAAACACCGACCACTCGGAATCGGGATAATCCAGCACCGGGCCGCAACGCGAAAACCCGGCGCGTTCGTAGACCGTCCACGCCGCGGGGTGACGGTCGCCCGTCTCCAGCACCAGGCGCTTCAGCCCCTCGTTGCGCGCCAGCGCCTCGACATGCTCGACGATTTTCGCGCCGATCTTCTGCCCGCGATGCGAGGGCCGCGTGTACATGCGCTTGACCTCGCCGACAGCGCCGTCATGGCGTTTCAGCGCACCGCAGCCAATGGCCATGCCGTTGTCGCGGGCGATGAAGACAGTCGTGTCCTCACCAGCCATCTGCTCGACCGTCAGATGGTAGCAATGCTCCGGCGGCGTCAGTTCGAGCAAGGTCTGGTTGAGTTCCTCGACCAGGCCGCGCACGTCGTCCTGCAGTGGGGTTTCAATGGCCATGTCGATTGCCATCGGCCGGTTACTCCACGACCTTCGGCACGAGGAAGAAATTCTCTTCGGTCGCCGGCGCGTTGGCGACGATGTCAGCTGCCTTGCCGCCGTCAGTAACAACGTCCTGACGCTTCTTCATGTCCATCGGCGTCACCGAGGTCATCGGTTCGATGCCGGAAACATCGACCTCATTCAGCTGTTCGACGAAGCCCAGAATGGCGTTCAGCTCGCCGGTCATCCGTTCGGCATCTTCCTCGCTCACTGCAATGCGGGCGAGATGCGCGACGCGCTTCACTGTCTGAAGATCTACGGACATGTTTTTGCCTCGGGGAAAACCAGTTCGGGCTATAGCGGCGCCGCGCGCGCTGCGCAACATGCATCGTGCGAGAGACCAGGCTGCGGCGGCGGCCTAGTCTTCGGCCATCGATCCACGCACAGGATGATGTCTACGGCAGGGCAACGCCCTCGCACAAATAGTAGCTGCCGCTGTTGCCGCTTGCTTCGCTTTCGTCGTTGACGGGCCGGACCGACACGAGATCGATCTGCTTCTCATTCATTTGCGTCACCGAGAGGACATCCGGGAAGACATAGCCCGGTTCCTGGCAGAGGGCCGTCACCGCCCAGCTCGGCGAAGCGGTCGCCTTGCTGACCTGCAGAAACTCGCAATTGTATTCCACGCTCTGCAGGCCGTGCGCCGAAAGCACGATGTTGCCGGCGTCGATCAGCGTTTGCAGCGTGTCCTTTTTGGCCTGCTTGCAAAGCTCTTCGGACTGAAGGTAGACGCCTTCGATGAAATCATCCGCGGCCAGCGCGGGCGACGCCGCGACAAACATGGAAACGCAAAGAGATCGCCCCAATACCATGGATTTATTCCAATTTAGCTGTTTCTAGATCGTAATCGTCTCACCGATTTTCGGCAACGCCAGCCTTACACCGGATCCTTCCAGGCCGGCCTCGAACTTATCGGCGGTCGGGTCGATCATCGGAAACGTGCCGAAGTGGCAGGGAACCACGGTGTCGAATTTGAAGAAGCGCCGGCAGGCAAGTGCCGCCACCGCGCCGCCCATGGTGAAGCGGTCGCCGATCGGCACCAGGCCTATCTTCGGCTCATGCAACTCGTTGATCAGCGCCATGTCGGAGAAGATGTCGGTGTCGCCCATGTGATAGAGCGTTTTGTCTTCCGCGAAATGCAGGACGAGGCCGCCCGGATTGCCGAGATAGGTGTTCTGGCCGCCCTCGCCCGGGAACGAGGATGAGTGCAGCGCCTGGACAAAAGTGGTGGTGAAGCTGCCGCAATCGACGGTGCCGCCGATGTTGCCGGGATTGATCTTCTTGTCGCTGACGCCCTTGCCGACCAGATACATGCAGATCTCGAAATTGGCGACGAGCTGGGCGCCGCTTTTGCCGAGCACCTCCACCGCGCCGCTGATGTGGTCGCTGTGGCCATGCGTCAGCAGCACATGCGTGACACCCTCAGCCGGGCCCTCCCAGCCACCCGTCCATGACGGATTGCCTATCAGATAGGGGTCGATGAGGATCTTGGCATCAGCGGTATCGATCCGAAAGGCCGAGTGGCCGTACCAGGTCAGTTTCATGAATGCATTCCTCGATTTTTGACTTGCCAAAGGATAGAACGCCAGTGGCCCCGAGATCAAAGGGTTACTTGTCCGCCACGCGTTTGACAAAACACCTGGTGGTGAAAGGCGAAGGACGGCCGGTGGGCATTATCACGATCGAAGAATTGCCGGCGCGGTTAGCCGGCGGTAAGACGCTGGCGGGGCTTGACCTCGGCGACAAGACGATCGGCGTCGCGGTCTCGGACCAGAGGTTTTCCTTCGCCCATCCGCGTCCGGTCATCATGCGAAGGAAATTTTCGCTCGATGCGGCGGTGCTGCTCGCCTTGCTGCAGAAGGAGAATGCCGGCGCCGTGGTGATTGGGCTGCCGATCAACATGGACGGCTCGGAAGGTCCGCGTGCGCAGAAATCGCGCGCCTTCGTCCGTAACATGGCACAAATGAGCGACCTGCCCTTCGTGCTCTGGGACGAAAGGCTATCGACGGTCGCGGCCGAAAGGACGCTGATCGAGATGGATTTCTCGCGCCGCAAGCGCGCCGGTAAGATCGATTCGGCGGCAGCCGCGTTTATTCTGCAGGGAGTTTTGGACCGGCTTCAGTCGCTCCACGCATCCGCTCGAACGGAACCGGACCCGCCCAGCGCTGTCTGACCCAGCCGGCGATTTCGCGGCGACGGCGGAATGCCCAAAGCGCCATCAGCAGCAACCCGTCGAAGACGCACGTCTTCGCCACCATGCCGGGGATGATCGCCGGATCGATGCCGAGCATCTGACCGTAGAGCTGGAAGAAGAAGTCGTGCATCTGTCGGCTGAGCATCGCGTAGCCGAAATTGATGTCATTGGCCGACAGATAGAACCAGCCCCAGAAAATCGCCATCGGCGCCGCCCAGAATCCGAAGATGTAGCGCATCAGCGGCCTCCCCTGGGATTGGAGCCGGTTTTGGACACCGTTCGGCCTGATATGAGTGAAAGCAGCGAATTGTGGGCTGCGGCTTTTGCCATGCCGTGCGCGACGGCATGGATCTCGCCTTCGCCCGAAGCCGCTGCCGCAACCACGGACCGCCGTTCGGCAAGCATGGCGACATAGGATGCCAGAAGCGCTGCCAGCTGCACGGCAACGGCCATGAACAGCCCGTTTATGCCTTGCGCAGCACCCCCGATGACGATCAGCGACAACACGCCGGACGCGCAGATGAAGGCGATGCGGGCAACGCTGTCGGCGTCCGGGCTGGTCGCGTCGTTGACCAGGGCTTCGACAAAGGCCCAGAAAAACAGAACCGCGACGACCAGCAATGCGGTGGCAAGCGGCGCCACGACAACGAAATTGTCGAGGTTGACGAAGCGGGTACCCTCGATTGTGGCACCGATCACGCCGAGCGCCGCCGCCACACCACGGTTTCCGTCGATGCAGATGAGCGCAAGCAGGGCGAAAACAATCGTCCAGTGCAAGGTCAGAAAAGAGGTCAGTACCTGTCGCATCGGTGTTCCTGCTTCGCAAAGCAGGAGACGGCCAATCTGAACCATTGCCTGCTTGCGCCGGGACAGTGGGCCTTGCCGCTCGCCATCGCAACGGAAACCATTTGTTAAGGTTAACGGAAATTAGCCATATGCGAGAGGATACGGACCAACCCCTCAAACCAACGCCTCAAAACTGTGGATGACGCCGGTTTTTGCGATGCTCGCGGCTCAGTTCACTGGCGGATAGAGCGTGTCGATGATCATGCGTGCATCGTGGCGCGAATCGATCATGCCATAGGTGTTGCGCCATTGGCCGGCCAATCGCGTCTCGACGAAAGCGTCGGCGATCCGCCCTGCCCCCAGACGGCGCAATTCCGCCGCCGCAGCCGACAGAGCCAGCTGCTCGGTGAGCAGCCGAGCCGAACCTTCGTCGGTTGAAGCGACCTGCATCGCCGCCTTCAGCACGCCGATCGTGCCGCGTCCGCCGGCGCCGAGATCGCGGTCGATGCCGGCCAGCACATCCTCGAACAGGCCGGGCGCACGGCCAAGCACGCGCAGCACGTCGAGCGCCATGACATTGCCCGAGCCCTCCCAGATCGCGTTGACCGGGGCCTCGCGATAATAGCGGGCGAGCGGCGCCTCCTCGACATAGCCATTGCCGCCGAGGCACTCCATCGCCTCATAGAGCAAAGGCGGCGCGATCTTGCAGACCCAGTATTTGACGACCGGCGTCATGGCGCGGGCAAACGCCGCTTCACCGCGGTCGCTGGCCGCCTCGTCGAAGGACCGCGCCAGCCGGAACGACAGTGCGGTGGCGGCGGCGACATCGAGTGCCATGTCGGCCAGCACGCGCTGCATCAACGGCTGCTCGATCAGGGTCGAACCGAACACCTGACGATGGCGGGCATGATGAACGGCCTCGGCGAGGCCCGCGCGCATGATCGCCGACGAGGCGATGGCACAATCGAGCCGGGTGAGCGTCACCATGTCCATGATCGTCTTCACACCGGCACCGGGTTCGCCGACCATCTCGCCGATGGCATTGACGAATTCGACTTCGGAGGATGCGTTGGAACGGTTGCCGAGCTTGTCCTTCAGCCGCTGGAAGCGGAAGCCGTTGCCCGAGCCGTCACCGAGAACGCGCGGTACGAGGAAGCACGACAGCCCCTCCGGCGCCTGCGCCAGCACCAGGAAGGCATCCGACATCGGCGCCGACATGAACCATTTGTGCCCGGTCAGACGATAAAAACCGCTGCCGGCGCGTTCCGCCCTCGTCACATTGGCGCGCACATCGGTGCCGCCCTGTTTCTCGGTCATGCCCATGCCGAGCGTCAGCCCGGTTTTCTCCACCGGCGGCTTTTGGCTCTGGTCATATTTGCGCGTCGTCACGCGCGGCGCCCATTCACGAAACAGTTTCGGGCTTGCCATCAAGGCCGCCAGCGAAGCGTTGGTCATGGTGATGGGGCACAGATGCCCGGTCTCGAGCTCCGCCGTCAGATAAAACCGGGCGGCACGGACCTGATGGCGGCGGCCGATCTCGGTGTCGCCGTTTTCCCACACCGAGGAATGCAGCCCATTGGCCACGGAGCGGCGCATCAAGGCGTGATAGGCGGGATGGAACTCGACCACGTCGATGCGCCGTCCTTGGCGATCATGCGTCCTCAGCTTCGGCGTCTCGACATTGGCGAGGCGCGCCAGTTCCTGCGCCTCCTGCGTCAGCACGAAACGGCCGAGACCGTCGAGTTCCCGGCGCACCGGATCGGAAAAACGCTCCGCGAGCTGGATCAGCAACGGATCGCCCCGCCAGGCGTTGCCGCCCGTCAGCGGCGGCGGCTGGTTCGTCACGTCGTCGGTCACGCCCAATCCTTCTATCGTCAGAAAGCCACGAATCCGAGGCTGTCGGCTAGATATAGCCAAGCCATGCAGCGCGCGCGATGAAAATACCGGCCGATACAATCGGCCATCTACACGAAAAAAATGAGGAGAACGGTTCCAATGCAAAGCTGGCGCTTGCAGCCGCAAAGTCTCCACCCTATAGCAGCCCCTTGAGATGACCGACGCTTCGTCCCCCTATCCTCATCGCCATCTTCTGGGCATCCGCGACCTTTCCCCTGCCGACATCGAGCTGTTGCTCGACAGGGCGGACCGGGCGGTCGCGATCTCGCGGCAGTCCGAGAAGAAAACCTCGACGCTGCGCGGCCGCACACAGATCAACCTGTTCTATGAAGCCTCGACGCGCACGCAGTCGTCGTTCGAACTGGCCGGAAAGCGGCTTGGCGCCGATGTCATGAACATGTCGGTGGCAAGCTCTTCGGTGAAGAAGGGCGAAACGCTCATCGACACGGCGATGACGCTGAATGCCATGCGGCCCGACATATTGATCATCCGCCACCAGTCGGCCGGTGCGGCCGCGCTTCTCGCGCAGAAGGTCGGCTGCTCCGTCGTCAATGCCGGCGACGGCGCGCATGAGCACCCGACACAGGCGCTGCTCGACGCGCTGACCATCCGCCGCGCCAAAGGCCCGCTGTCGAAGCTGATCGTGGCGATCTGCGGCGACATCCTGCATTCGCGCGTGGCGCGCTCCAACATCATGCTGCTCAACGCGCTCGGCGCGCAGGTGCGCGTCGTTGCGCCGTCGACGCTGCTGCCCACTGGCATCGAGAAGATGGGCGTCATCGTCACCCGTTCGATGGCCGAAGGCCTCAAGGACGCCGATGTGGTGATGATGCTGCGCCTGCAGCGCGAGCGCATGGAAGGCGCCTTCGTGCCTTCGGTGCGCGAGTATTTCCGCTATTTCGGCCTCGATGCGGAAAAACTGAAGGCGGCCAAAGACGACGCGTTGGTGATGCACCCCGGACCGATGAACCGTGGCGTCGAGATCGCTTCGGAAATCGCCGACGGCCCGCAAAGCGTCATCCAGGAACAGGTCGAAATGGGCGTTGCTGTGCGCATGGCGGTCATGGAAGCGCTGCTCGATCCCCGTCGCAATCAAGAGGGCCGCGGCGCATGAGCATAACGGTCTTTGAGCGCGCCCGCATCGTCGACCCCTCGCGCGGCATCGACGAGATCGGCGCCGTCATCGTCGATGGCCGCAAGATCGTTGCCGCCGGCAAGGCAGCGCTCAACCAGGGCGCGCCCGAGGGCGCCATCATAATCGACTGCGCCGGCAAGGCGATCATTCCAGGCCTGGTCGATGGCCGCGTCTTCATCGGCGAACCGGGCGGCGAGCATCGCGAAACAATTGCGTCGGCGAGTGTCGCGGCGGCGGCTGGCGGCGTCACCTCCATCGTCATGATGCCCGATACCGACCCGGTGATCGACAATGTGGCGCTTGTCGAGTTCGTGCTGCGCACCGCGAAAGACACGGCGATCGTCAACGTCTTTCCGGCTGCGGCGATCACCAAGGGCCTCGACGGGCGCGAGATGACCGAGTTCGGCCTGCTGCGCGAAGCCGGCGCGGTCGCCTTCACCGATGGCCGCCACACCATACCAAGCGCGCTGGTGATGCGCCGCGCGCTGACCTATGCGCGCGACTTCGGCGCCACCATCGTGCATGAGACGCAGGATGCGGACCTCGGTTCATCCGGCGTGATGAATGAAGGCCTCTACGCCAGCTGGCTCGGCCTTTCCGGCATTCCGCGCGAGGCCGAATCCATCCCGCTGGAACGCGACCTTGCGCTGGCGCGGCTGACGCGCGGTTCGTACCATGCGGCGAAGATCTCGACGGCGATGGCGGCAAACGCTGTGACGCGCGCCAAGGCCGACGGGGCGACGGTGACGTCGGGCGTGGCGATCCACAATCTGTCGCTCAATGAAAACGATGTCGGCGAATACCGCACCTTCTTTCGCCTGACGCCGCCATTGCGTGCCGAGGAAGACCGGCTGGCGATGATCGAGGCGGTCAGGGACGGTACGATCGACATCATCGTCTCCTCGCACGATCCGCAGGATGTCGACACCAAGCGCCTGCCCTTCGCCGATGCGGCGGCCGGCGCCATCGGGTTGGAGACGCTGCTGGGCGCGGCCTTGCGGCTCTACCACAATGGCGACGTGCCGTTGCTGAGGCTGATCGAGACCCTGTCCACGGCCCCGGCAAAACTGTTCGGACTGCCCGGTGGCACGCTGAAGCCCGGCGCTGTCGCCGATCTTGCGCTTGTCGACCTCGACGAACCCTGGATCGTCAGCGAAAGCGGCATTCGTTCGCGCTCGAAAAACACCTGTTTCGAAGGTGCGCGCCTGCAAGGCAAGGTCTTGCAAACGCTGGTTGCGGGCCGCACACTGTTCTCCGTCTGAGCCGGACAACCCGCGCACCGCGCCTGATCCGGCCAAACTGGGGGAAATGCGGGGGAAACAATGACTTACAGCCTCATCCCATCGCTTGTGTTCGGCTATCTCCTGGGCTCGATTCCGTTCGGGCTTCTGCTCACCCGCGCGGCCGGCCTTGGCGATGTGCGCCAGATCGGCTCGGGCAACATCGGCGCCACCAATGTTCTGCGCACCGGCAACAAGGGCCTAGCCGCGGCGACGCTGTTGCTCGACGTGCTGAAGGGCACGGCCGCCGTGCTGATTGCTGGCTATTTCGCGCCTGACCTGGCGATCTGGGCCGGTCTCGGCGCCTTTCTCGGTCATCTCTTCCCGGTATGGCTGGGCTTCAAGGGCGGCAAGGGCGTCGCCACCTATCTCGGCGTGCTGATCGGCCTTGCCTGGCAGGTAGCGCTGATCTTCGCCGTCGTCTGGCTGGTGATGGCATTCCTCTTCCGTTATTCCTCGCTTGCGGCGCTGACGGCGGCGGTCATCGTGCCGATCGCCCTCTATGTCCTGAGCACGCCGCAAATTGCCGGATTGTTCGTGGTGATGAGCGTCATCGTTTTCATCAAGCACCGGGAAAACATTTCGCGCCTGCTTGCCGGCACCGAGGGCAAGATCGGAGCCAAGGGATGAGCGAGCCGACCGCCGGGCCGCGCCTCAGCGACCGGCAGCGGCTGAGCTGGCTACGACTGATCCGCACCCAGAATGTCGGCCCTGCCTCCTTTCGCGACCTGATCAACCGCTTCGGCTCAGCCGAAGCGGCGCTTGAAATACTGCCGGAACTGATGATTTCGGGCGGCGCCATCCGGATCGCCCGCATCCCGTCCGTTGCCGAGGCCGAGGCCGAACTGGAAACAGCTGGAAAGGCCGGCGCCCGCTTTGTCGGCATCGGTGAAGCAGACTACCCACCCCTCTTGCGCAACATGGATCATCCGCCGCCCCTGCTGGCGGTAAAGGGCAACGCAGCTGTTTTCCGGCTGCCGGGTGTCGCCATAGTCGGGGCACGCAACGCGTCGCTGGCCGGCATCAAGATGGCGCGCATGCTGGCAGCCGACCTCGGCCGCGACGGCTACGCAATCGTCTCCGGCCTGGCGCGCGGCATCGACACAGCGGCGCATCAGGGCAGTCTTGCGACCGGCACGATCGGCGTGCTGGCCGGCGGCCTCGACCAGCCTTATCCGCCTGAAAATGCAGGCCTGTGCGAAGAGATTGCCGAGCGTGGCGCCATCATTTCGGAGATGCCCTTCGGCTGGCAGCCGCGCGCTCAGGATTTTCCGCGCCGCAACCGCCTTGTCGCGGGTGCGGTCCTTGGGCTGGTGGTGGTCGAGGCAGCGCAACGCTCTGGGTCCCTGATCAGCGCCAGGCTTGCCGGCGAAATGGGCCGACTGGTCTTCGCTGTACCGGGCTCACCGCTCGATCCACGCGCCGCCGGCGCCAATGGCCTGCTCAAGGATGGCGCCACCCTGGTCACCGAGGCATCGGATATTTCCAGGGCAATCGCGCCGCTGACCGGCATGCGAGCGCCCGACGTGCCGCCGTTCGAAGAGCCGCCCGACTTCTTGGCCGCACCACCGCCCGGCGAAAGCGACCGCGCCCGCGTCATCGAGGCGCTCGGCCCGACCCCAGTGCCGGTCGACGAGATCATCCGCCATACCCGCCTGCACCCGGCCCAAGTGTTCATGGTGCTGCTGGAACTCGATCTCGCCGGCCGGCTCGAGCGCCACGCCGGAGGACATGTATCGCTGGCGTTTGGGGATTCTTGAAGGGCAGCGTCGATCCGCGATCCGTCCGCCGCATGCGCACAGGCTCTATACGAGATCCAGCGTGTTTGGATTACCTCGCTCGCGCCTGAAACGATCGGCCCATTCGAGACTGATTGAATCTCGCTGTTGTTGGATCCCGACGCTAGAATCCGGGCTGCGTTGAAGCGTCACGTCCATCATGTCCGCGACTTGGCGGACGGCATGCCGTGGGTTTGCGACTATCGACTCATATTCAAGTCTGAGAGGATCAATCCCGGTTCGTGCAAAAAACATCTCCCAACGCGCCTTTTCCCGGACCAGTGCATCGAGTTGCCTCTGAATCAGCTCGGCGTCGAACACCGATTCTTGGCTCATCGGTTGAGTCGATCGGTATTGACCGGTCTGGAGTGCCCTCGCCCAGGATATGGCCTGACCGAGAAGATCTCGCCTTGATAGAAAGACGAACCGAAGCTTCGGAAGCGCGTCGAACCAGCCTATTTCTCCTGAAATCCAATCATGCTGGTGAGCAAATATTTTCAGGCCGTATATCTTGTTGGAGGTTGCTCCCATGGTGAGAATCTTTTCGACCTGCCCGACTACATCTTCGGGAAAGTCTGGGTCGTCGAAAAATCGGCGCGCCCTCCAATTGAAATACTCGAGTGGGTGCCCGAGTACACCAGTGCCATTTAGGTGCTGGCACAGAAAATTGCTGCCGGATCTCGGCGATGTGCAAATTGCATAGCCGCGAACGCTGTCGGACACCGTCAACCTCGCCCTCGGGCTCGAAGCAACATTTTTCTTATAAACCGCGGGATTATACCGTTGTAGAGTCGTTTGCTCTCGTTGACGAAATTGGAAAGGCCCAAAAGCTCTGCATCTATTCGATGCAATGCAGCCTGGCTCTCCTGGGCAGCGCTGTTGAGCGAAGCGGAGATATCAAGGATCGGGCCAATTTTTGCAATTTCAGGTCCAACGGATTTGACCTGCTCGCCAAGCTCCATCAACGACGCGGCATTGGTCTCCAGCGTTTTTGTGTTTGATCGCAACAATTCCACAAGCGCTGCCTGGTCCGGCGAAACTTTCCATCCATGCAGCTCCTTCACGATGGCGGCCCATCTGCGCGGTGCAAGCGAAACACCGAGTTCCTCGACCCAGCACGCGGTTGCCAATGACCGCTCGTCCGCCGTCGTGTCCACTTCGACCTCGATGGCCCGACTGTAGACCCTGAGATGCTCTTCGACGAAGCGCGAAACATCAGTCATTTCACGAAAATAGGTGGAAACTTTTGCGGCGTCGCCGGCATCGAACCGCGAGATTGCCTCCATCAGAATTTCGATGGTGGTCGGTCTCGTTAGAAGACCAACCCCGAGGTTCATTTGCCGCCACGCGTCCATGTTTGCCGTATCGAGCAAGCCAGCGAAGCCGCGCGCGTCGCAGACCACGACCGAGCATCCCACCGCAGCGGCTTCAAGGGCCATGCGGGCGGTTGCAAACACGATGTCGTATTCAAGCAAATCCTTTTCGAGTTGATGGGAAAAGCGTCCTGTAGCCGGACCCAACTCATCCAGCAGAACGTTGCTTTTCGAGCAAGCTTCGCGCACCGCCTGCTGGTGTTCGAAATTCTTGGTCAGTAGCAGCCCCCTGGCGGGTCTGGAAGGCAGCGGCAGGCGGGGCTTGAAACGTTGAAGGTCGACCGCGTTGTAGATGAGGTCCAATCTATCCCCCGGTACACCGCGTGACAGGCATTTGGCCTTGCACGCTTCATCGACCGCTATCCAGCGGCGTATCTGTGGATGAAGCATGGGAGCTTCGACCTCGAAGAAAGCGCTGTGGCAGGAAAACACGGCTGGCACGTCAGGAAACCGCGCCAGCGCGGTCAGGCAAGGCGCTAAATGCTGGCCATGGATTATGTCGGGCTTTTCGACGATCTCCGCAATCCGGTCGACCACATGGTGTCCGCGGCGGCGCATTCTGTCAGCCATATCGCCAAGGGTTGGAGCCAGCACCATGGTTTGATGACCGGCACCGCGAAGTCCGTCGGCCAGCAATTCGACAACGGCTTCGGTACCACTGTTGTGCGATACGAACAGATTGGTAATGAGAATGCGCAAACGCCACCTCCTTAGCTGTTTCGCAACCGCATTGGCGGCGCGGATAATAGGTGCTAGGCAGCGTTCTTAGTTTGAAGGCATTGACCAGACAAGTTTGGACAAAATTGACCGGCGCAAACTCGATGCTGGGAAACCCTTTGATGCCTGGTCTCTTTGGATCCAAACTAAAACGCGGATGTATGCCGAGACCTGGATTGGAGCCGCCGCTTGCCCGAAAAGTTGCAATATGTGCTGATCCTTGCACATCCAGGGCATGAACTTAGGATTCATCACTGGCTTGAGCTCACGAAACCGCGAATCTACCTTTTGACGGATGGTTCAGGCGGACGCCAGTCTGCCCGAACCCAATACTCACGCGACGTGGTGGAAGCTGCTGGCGCAACCGCCGGGGCAGTGTTTGGCGATATTCCGGACGCCGCTTGGTATAAAGCGCTGTTGGCCAGGGATAGTGGCATCTTTGCCGATGTGCTGGCGAGAATCAGCGCCGATGTCCCTGATACGCAGGACGCGCAAATCGTCTCGGACGCGGTCGATGGCTACAATCCAATGCACGATCTGGCATATGCATTCGGCAATGCCCTCAACAGGCTGCTGCAAAGCACACCGCCAGGACGCAAGCAGCTTTGCTCGGCTGCGGTTCCCAACGTGCCGGGGGTTGTCGAAGTGGAAATTCAGCTGGATTCTGCTGCTCGCGCCCGAAAGATGGCTGCGGTCAAAGCCTACACGCCATTGACGGATGAAGCGCGCCAGATTTTGGAACGGGATCCGCAGTGCTTCGACAGAGAACTTCTCATCTCGCAGCACTTTGACTGGGGTGCGCCCTGGACGCCAGAGTGGGAGCGAATTGGCAAAGAGCGTGTAGCGGACAAAATTTACGACAGGTGCATTACCTACAAGGAAAATGTGCAGCCGGTTGCGCAGCAACTTGTGTCGGGAAACGACCGAAAACACACGTAACGGAGAGCCGTCCGTCATCCGGATGCATCACTGCCTTCGAACCTCTTTCGGAGACTTCCGGTGACATCACGCTTTGGCCTTTCAGCCGCCCTTGCCACGCCTTTTGATGCCTCCGGGCAGATCGCCACCGCGCTCATGGTCGCCCAGGCCAGGCGTTGCCTGGCGGAGGGGTGCACCAGTGTTACGCTTTTTGGCACCACCGGCGAAGGCGCATCGGTTGGCACCGGGGAGCGGCGGTCGGTGACCGAAGCCATGCTGGCTGCCGGCATCCTGCCGCATCAGCTTGTTGCCGGCGTGCTGGTCGATGCGGCCGAAGACGCCGCTGAGCAGGCCCGGCATGCCTTGCAGCGCGGCGCCCGCAACATTCTGCTGGCGCCGCCGAGCTACTTCAAGAATGTCGGCGACGATGGTCTTTTCGGCTGGTTTTCCACTGTCTTTGCCGTGCTCGGTCCCCTCGCCCGTGGCGTTCTGCTCTACAACATTCCGTCGGTCACCATGGTGCAGCTCTCGCTTGACCTGATCGGCCGATTGCGTACGGCTTTTCCGGATGTCATTGCGGGGGTCAAGGATTCCGGCGGGGACTGGGACTATAGCGAGGCGCTGCTCGGCGCCCATGGCGATCTGGTGATCCTGATCGGTGACGAGCGGCATCTGGCACGAGCCGTGCGAATTGGCGCTCAAGGCGCAATCTCCGGCATGGCCAATTTCGTTACCAGCGAAATCCGCGCCATGGCCGAGGACGGGCGCGACGACACACGCGTCGAGCGTTTCGTGCTCGAATTGCTCAAATATCCGGTCACGCCGGCGGTGAAGGTCATGGTGGCGCGCAAGACCGGCGACGACCGCTGGCTGGCGGTCCGCCCGCCCCTGGAGCCGATCGGTTCGCAGGGGCGACAACAGCTGGCTGACGCCTATGATGGGCTGTTTGCCAGGGAATCAGCCTGACCAGCAAAGGGATACGCGCTGAAATGGAAGACGGCAGCGAGCCGACCACGCTTAGGGAAAAAGCCTATGCCAGCTTCACGCGGCATTTGCTGGCCCGCGATCTGCTGCCGGGCCAGTTCGTATCGCAGCGCGAACTGGTCGCCTTCACCGGTCTGCCGCTCGGCGCCATTCGCGAAATCGTGCCGCGTCTCGAGGCCGAAGGGCTTCTGACGACGATCCCGCAGCGCGGCATGCAGATCGCCCATATCGACATCAGCCTGATCCGCGAGGCTTTTCAGTTCCGCCTGTTCATGGAGCGCGAAGCGGTGGCGCTGTTCACCGCCAGCGCTTCCGATGACGAACTTGCCCGCCTGCGGCGCGAACACGAGGAGATGCTGGCTCAAGCCCTTTCGCAGGCGCCGACGCCGGAAATGGAAGCCAGGGCGCAGAGCATCGACTGGGCGATGCACCACACTTTCATCGATGCGCTGGGCAACGAGATCATCGCCAAGGCCTATCTGGTCAACTCGGTGAAGATCCGGCTGATCCATCAGGAGCGCTTCCGCATCGACGGGCGCGTCGTGCCGGTCATGCGTGAGCACCTTGCGGTCATCGAAGCCATGGAAAGCCGCGACCCGCAGAAGGCGGTCGAGGCGATCAGCCTGCACATCGACAAGGCGCGCCGGCTGGCGCTGCAAATCTGAGGAAGCATGAGCCGCGTCGCGGTCGCGACGCATTCGACAACGACAGCAACCGGGAGGAAGAAATGTCGTCCAATCTGTTCAACCCAACCAGGAGGCAACTCCTCCAGGGAACCGCGGCACTTGCCGCCGCCGGCCTTGTGGGTGTTCGCCCAGGCTTTGCCGCGGCCGTCGACTGGAAGCGCTTTGCCGGCACGACGCTTGACGTCAATCTGGTGAAAAGCCCGCGCAGCGACACCCTGATAAAATATCTCGCCGAGTTCGAGGAGTTGACCGGGATCAAGGTCAATGCCGAGGCAACGCCTGAGCAGCAGCAGCGCCAGAAGACGGTGATCGAATTGAGCTCCGGCAAGCCGAGCTTCGACGTCGTGCATCTGAGCTACCATGTGCAGAAGCGGCAGTTCGAAAAAGGCGGCTGGCTTGCCGACATATCAGGCTATCTCGCCGACCCCACCCTTACCGATCCGGGTCTGGTCGAAAACGATTTCGCCGACGCCGGCATGCTGTTCGCCAAGGACGGTCAGGGCGTGCTGCGCTCGCTGCCCTTCTCGGTCGACTACTGGATCGTTTACTGGAACAAGGAGTTGTTCGAGGCCAAGGGCCTCAAATATCCCGAAACCTTCGAGCAGCTGGTGGCCGCGGCCGAGGCGCTGACCGACCCGTCGACCAATACTTACGGTTTCGTCGCCCGCGGCATCAAGAACGCCAACACGCCGGTGTGGACATCGCTCATGCTCGGCTACGACATGACGCCACTCGACGCTCAGGGCAAGCTGCGCACGACGTCGCCCGAGGCGATCGAGGCCGCCGGCCTCTACCAGCGGCTGATGACCAAATCCGCGCCTCCAGGCGTCACTGGCTTCAACTGGGCCGAAGCGCAGTCCGCCTTCCTGCAAGGCAAGATCGGCATGTGGTTCGATGGCGTCGGCTTTGCCCCGCCGATGGAAAATCCGGAAAAATCGCGGGTGGTCGGCAAGGTCGGCTATGGCGTCATGCCCAAGGGTCCCAAGGCGCACGCGGCTGGCACCTTCGGCGACGGTATCGGCGTGACGGCCACCAGCGAGAAGAAGGAGGCCGCCTATCTGTTCTGCCAGTGGGCAGTGTCGCCGGTCATGGGCGCGCGCCTGCTGCAGGCAGGCGCCGGCGTACCGTTCCGCAAATCGGTGCTCGAAGATCCAAAGGTGCGCGAAGGTGTCACCATGCCGGCAAGCTGGCTCGATGCGGTGGTCGGCTCCGGCAATGTCAGCCGGCTGTCGCTGCCGGTCATCATCCCGGTCACAGAGTTCCGCGACATCTACGGCGTGGCGCTGACCAATTTGATCGCCGGCGCCGATCCCGCCGAGGAGTTGAAGAAGGCTACCGACCAATTCCAGCCGGTCCTCGACAGGAGCGAGCAAGGCTGATGTCCGCCACCACCCCAGAACGCACCGGGGTGACGACGCAAGCCATCGAAGGGAGCCAGACGATCCGGCTGGCTCCCAACTACTGGCCTTTCGTCGTTCCGGCGCTCGTCGTCGTCGGCGCCGTGATCGTCTTTCCCTGGGCCTTCACGCTGTGGATGAGCGTCAACCGCTGGACGCTCGGCCAGTCGCGAAGCTTTGCCGGGATGGAGAATTATCTGCGGCTGGCGTACGACCAACGCTTCTGGGAATCGCTTCTCCATACGTTGAGCTACACCTTCCTTTCGGTTGCCGCGCCGATGTTGCTCGGCACCATCGCCGCCCTGATCTTCGACGCCAGGTTTCCGCTGCGTGGCCTGCTGCGCGGCGTCTTCGTGATGCCTATGATGGCAACGCCCGTCGCCGTGGCGCTGGTCTGGACGATGATGTTCCACCCCCAGCTCGGCGTCCTCAACTATCTTCTGTCGCTGGTCGGCATTCCGGCGCAGGAATGGATCTTCAACGCCAACACGGTCATCCCGTCGCTGGTTGCGGTCGAGACCTGGCAGTGGACGCCGCTGGTGATGCTGATCGTGCTCGGCGGCCTGGCGTCCGTGCCGCGCGAGCCGTTCGAAAGCGCCGAAATCGACGGCGCCAATGCCTGGCAGCAATTCCGCTATCTCACCTTGCCGATGATCGCGCCGCTCCTGATGATCGCGGTGATCATCCGCACCATCGACGCACTGAAGAGTTTCGACATCATCTACGCGATGACCCAGGGCGGGCCGGGCACGGCCTCGGAGACCATCAACATCTATCTCTACAACACCGCCTTCTCCTACTACGACATCGGCTATGGCTCGGCCATGGCCGTGGTGTTCTTCATCGTCATCGTCGCCCTGTCCTTCATCCTCCTGATGTTGCGCCAGCGCTCGCAGTGGATCGGCGTGGAGGGCAAATAGATGAGTTCACGACTGCTCAACCGGATCGGGCTGTTCTTCGCGGCCCTGGTCTTCGTCTCGCCGGCGATCCTGTTCTTCCTCTGGATGATCTCGCTGTCGCTGAAATTCGAGATCGACAACGGCGCCTATCCGCCGATCCTGATCCCCGAACATCTCGCCTGGTCGAACTATGCAAAAGTGTTCGAGGAGAACAATTTCCTGCTCTATCTCTGGAATTCGGTTCTGGTGACAGGTACGGCGACGCTTTTGGCGCTGCTGATCGGCGTGCCGGCCGGCTATGGCATCGCGCGGCTCAAGGCGGAGCGATCGGCGGTGGTCATCATGATCGCCCGCATGACGCCGGGGCTTTCCTATCTCATCCCGCTGTTCCTGCTGTTCCAATGGGTCGGCATTCTCGGCACGCTGTGGCCGCAGATCATCATCCATCTGGTGGTGACCGTGCCGATCGTCGTCTGGGTGATGATCGGCTATTTCGAGACCACCCCGATGGAACTGGAAGAGGCCGCCAACATCGACGGCGCCAGTTCCTGGCAGGTGTTCCGGCTGGTCGCCTTGCCCATCGCCAAGCCGGGCATAGTGGTCGCCTTTATCCTGTCCGTCATCTTCTCATGGAACAATTTCGTCTTCGGCGTGGTGCTCGCCAGCCGTGAGACGCGCACGCTGCCGGTCGCCGTCTACAACATGCTCTCCTACGAGCAAGTGAGCTGGGGGCCGCTCGCCGCCGCGGCCCTGGTGGTGACACTGCCGGTACTGGTCCTGACCATGTTCGCACAAAGGCAGATCGTCGCCGGACTGACCGCGGGCGCCGTCAAGGGCGGCTGAAGGCACGCTACGGCATCGCACTCTTTTTCGAGGAAAACCCAATGGCATCGGTCACAATCAACAACGTGCAAAAGGCTTTCGGAACGGCCAGGATTATCCACGATGTCAGCGTCGATATCGCTGACGGCGAGTTCGTCATCCTGGTCGGCCCGTCGGGCTGCGGGAAGTCGACGCTGCTGCGCATGATTGCCGGACTTGAAACGATCTCGGGCGGCAGGATCGCCATTGGCGATCGCACCGTCAACAATCTGCGGGCGCGCGACCGGAACATCGCCATGGTGTTCCAGAACTACGCGCTTTATCCGCACATGACGGTGGCCGACAATATGGGCTTTGCCCTCAAGATCAAGAAAGCCGATCCGGCCGACACCGCAAGCCGCGTCGGCAGGGCCGCCAGCATCCTGGGCCTCGACAAGCTGCTCGACCGCTATCCGCGCCAGCTCTCCGGCGGCCAGCGCCAGCGCGTCGCCATGGGCCGCGCCATCGTGCGCGACCCGCAAGTCTTCCTGTTCGACGAGCCGCTCAGCAATCTCGACGCCAAATTGCGCGTCCAGATGCGCGGCGAGATCAAGGCGTTGCACCAGCGGCTGGGCACCACCACCATCTACGTCACGCATGATCAGATCGAGGCCATGACCATGGCCGACAAGATCGTCGTGCTGCATGACGGCCTTGTCGAGCAGATCGGTGCGCCGCTCGACCTCTATGACCGTCCGGCCAATCTGTTCGTTGCCGGCTTCATTGGCTCGCCGGCCATGAACTTCATTGCCGGCCGCGTCGAGGAAGGCGTTTTCCGCAGCGCCAGTGGGCTGACCCTACCGTTGCCGGAAGGCATCAACCTGGCAAAAATTCCCGCGGGTGAACTCATCTACGGCATCCGTCCCGAACATATCCGAGCAACGATTTCCCAGGGTATTGCCGGCACGATCGTGCTTCTGGAAGCCACGGGTTCGGAAATCTTCGCCAGGGTCGACTGCGCCGGCGAGGAAATCTCCTGCCTATTCCGGGAGCGGCTTGCGCTAAAGCAAGGCGCGCAGATGCGCATCGAGATCGACCGCGCCTGTGCTCATCTGTTCGACGCCAAGACCGGTCGGCGATTCTAGCGCAAAGGTCTGATATCCCCGCGCAAAGGTCTCAAGCCACGGTTCGCTCTTGCCACTCGCGTCGCTTGGCAGCAATCTCGGATCAAAGAGCCGCTCATCGGGTGGATGTAGGCGTTGTTGGATGCTGCCATGACACGCGACCAGATGCTCGCCCACCTTCGATCCGCCGGCGCGGTCGCGCGCGAGGCGGCGGCGCATGGGCATCATCCCTTTGGTTGCGTGCTGGTCGGGCCGGATGACCGCGTGCTGATGCGGCAGGGCAATCTCGACACGGTGCGCCATGCCGAGACGGAGCTCGCCCGGCGCGCCGCGGCTGCCTACGAGCCGGAGTTCCTGTGGCAATGCACGCTGGTCTCAACCTTCGAGCCGTGCGCGATGTGCGCCGGCACGATGTATTGGGCCAATATCGGGCGGCTGGTTTACGGGGTAGAGGAGACCGAGCTCCTGGCGCTCACCGGGGATCACGCGGAGAATCCTACGATGAGCCTCTCTTCGCGCACCGTCCTCGGCTCCGGCCAGAAAAAGATCGAGGTCTTTGGCCCCTTCCCCGAAATCGCCGACGAGATGCTCGCACCGCACCGCGATTTCTGGAAGCGCTGACGGCTTCGTCCCGGTTGGTAAGGTCGATCAATGGCAGCAGTGACTGTCGGATCGCGGTGGGAGTCGCCGCCGCCGTTCAACAAAATCAAAGACTTGTAGAATCAACGATCCGAAGTGGGACGATCTTGTCATGCGTTGCCCGTGGCGAGATCCTTGAGAAGGGCGTGCAGGCCGTGAAAACTCGCACAGTCGCTGCTTTTTTCAAAGACTTAAAGATCCTAAGTTGCTGATATTTAACGCTAAAACAATGGTGAGCGCGATGGGATTCGAACCCATGACCTACTGATTAAAAGTCAGTTGCTCTACCGGCTGAGCTACGCGCTCCCGCGGGCGAAAGGCGGCCCTCGAAATTGCGCGGAACATAGGGAGAGTGCCTCGACCGGTCAACCGGAAAAAGAGGTCTCGCAAACACGGGCGGCTTCGCCCTGTCGCGGCACTTGTCCCACGCGCTGTCGGGGGAGAACGGCCAAGGAACGCTGCCATTTATGCCTGACAGTGGCATCCAGTCTGGGGAACAATTGTATGCGCCGCTCGTTTTTCGGGCACAGGGACGTCCGCCAAACCATCGAGGAGAAGACCAATGAACAGAATCACAACGAGCCTGCTGGCGACCGCTCTCTCCGCCACATTCGTTGCGGCGGAGGCGGTGTCGGTTAATGCCCAACCGAACTATGTGCCGCAGTCCCAGGTCGCGGTGCCGGATGTACAGACAGTCCAGTACCGGGAGTGGCGCAAGGACCGCTACAATCGCAATTTTTCGCGTGACCGCAGTTTTTCGCGTGACCGCAATTTTTCCCGCAATCGCGGCGCGTATTGGAACGGCCATCGGGGCTATCGTGAATATCGCCCCGGCTACCGTCGTCACGGCGATTATTGGTTCCCGCTTGCGGCCTTCGCTACCGGCGCGCTGATTACCGGGGCAATCATCAACAACGAAAACAACCGCGTCTACGGGGGCAACGCCCACGTGCAGTGGTGCTACGACCACTATCGCAGCTACCGTGCTTCGGACAACACGTTCCAGCCGAATTACGGCCCTCGCAAGGAGTGCCGTTCGCCTTACTGATCCGAAGTGTGAGTACCGAGTAAAAATGGCCTGCGCCGGCAACAGCGCGGGCCATTTTTCGACGTGCCCAGGCGCGAGAGTGCTGGTCAGTTCGCCCAGCTGATACTTTTGAAAATCAAATAGAGCGCTCCACCCTCACCACGCGGTGAGCGATACGCACCGAGAGCATGGCAAATTCGAACCATTGTTCCCGTCAATTCCCAACCCAGCGCTTCCAGGTCATTGCCGGCGTTGGGCACATAGGCCTGGGCCAACTCATCTATGCTGTTCTTCTCGCCGAAGGAGCGAACCAGCTTGGCGTCGCTGAGAAGCTCGCTGGGCAAATTCGAATTTGCCCAAGCCCACAGCCAATTGCTGGCCTTGGCGCTCGTGGAGCCTGCAATCTGGATCTCAGTGACGATCTTGACGCCTCCTTCATCCGAGAACAGAAGCTTTCCGGCCGTGAGGTCATAGTCATAGCGTGACCAACTGCCGAGGCGAAAATCTCTATGCAAGCGGTCATTCTTGGCATGCAGTTGCTCAACGGCCGTCGCGCCAAGCAGGATACCAGTCTGGCTTCATTCTCCCCTCACCCTGATGGCTGCTCACTACACGCTCAGCGTCCGGCGCACAGCATCGCGCCAACCAGCAAGTTTGGCTGCGCGCGCGGAGCCATCCATGGCCGGCTGGAACCTCCGCTCCAGCGCCCAGCTCTTCGCGAATTTCTTGGCATCCGGCCACACGCCTGCCTTCGACCCGGCGAGCCACGCGGCACCCAGCGCCGTCGTCTCCAGGATGGTCGGACGGTCGACCGGCGCGTCGAGGATGTCGGCCAGCCTCTGCATGGTCCAGTCCGACGCAACCATGCCGCCGTCGACCCGCAGCACGGTCTTGGCCGAAGCTCCCTTCCAGTCCTTACGCATGGCGTCGAGCAGGTCGCGCGTCTGGTAGGCGACGGATTCGAGTGCGGCGCGGGCGAATTCCGCCGGCCCGGAATTGCGCGTCAGCCCGAAAATGGCGCCGCGTGCCTCGGCGTCCCAATGCGGCGCGCCGAGCCCGACGAAGGCCGGCACCAGGTAGACGTTTTGCGTTGGATCAGCCTCGGCAGCCAGCTTGCCGCTTTGCTCGGCCTTGCCGATCACCTTGATGCCGTCGCGCAGCCATTGGACCGCGGCGCCGGCAATGAAGATCGAGCCCTCCAGCGCATAAGTGGTCTTGCCGTTCAGCCTGTAGGCAATAGTGGTCAAGAGCCGGTTCTTCGAACGCACAAGGTCGCTGCCGGTGTTGAGCAGCGCAAAGCAGCCGGTGCCGTAGGTGGATTTCATCATGCCCGGCTCGAAACAGGCCTGGCCGATGGTCGCCGCGTGCTGGTCGCCGGCAACGCCAAGGATTCTTATCTCGGCGCCGAAGAGATTTTTCTCCGTGATTCCATAGTCATCGGCGCAGTCCTTTACCTCGGGTAGCATTTTTGCCGGGATGTTCAGTATCGACAGCAGTTCGTTGTCCCAGGCATTTTTCTCGATGTTGTAGACCAGCGTGCGCGACGCGTTGGTGGCATCCGTGGCGTGGACCTTGCCGCCGGTCAGCCGCCAGATCAGAAAGCTGTCGATGGTGCCGGCGAGCAACTCGCCCTTCTCGGCACGACGCCGCGCCCCTTTTACCTTGTCCAGCATCCAGGCGATCTTGGTACCGGAAAAATACGGATCAAGCAGCAGGCCGGTTTTTTTGGTGAACTTTTTCTCCAGTCCCTGCTTCTTCAGTTTCTGGCACAGCGGCGTGGTGCGCCGGTCCTGCCAGACAATGGCATTGTGGATCGGCTTGCCGGTCGCCTTGTCCCAGATGACGACGGTTTCGCGCTGATTGGTGATGCCGAGCGCGGCCACTTCGGATGCAGCCCGGCCGGCCTTCTTCAGCGCCGCCTTCACGGTCGTCACCACGCTCGCCCAGATGTCTTCGGGATCGTGCTCGACCCAGCCGGAGGCCGGATAGTGCTGGGTGAATTCCTTCTGCCCGCTGCCGGCAACCTTCATATCGCCGTCGAACAGGATCGCCCGGGTCGAAGTCGTGCCCTGGTCGATGGCAAGGATGTATCCGGTCATTCTGCTTCCCCGCTTAATGCATGTCGCCCAAAAATGACCTCGGTTTTGGGAGAACGACATGCACAAAAACAAAGACCTAAAGCGCGTTGCATGAATCCGTCTCAACGCGACGCGCTTTAGTCTTGTACACAAACAGGGGAGACGGCAAGATGCCGCCTCCCCCTATTCTCATGATGCTGGCGCGAGCGCCGACACCAAGGCTACTTCTGCCAGCTCTTCACCAGTTCGTCGTAGTTGATGGTGATCGGCTTTTCCTTCTCGTTCTCGATCTTCAACTGAGGAGCGAGATTGCCCTTCTTGACCGCGTCGGCGTTCCAGTAGGCGAGGTCATGCTCTTCGGCCATCTTCGGGCCGATATCGCCCTGAACGCCCGACTTCTCGATGCGGCTCATGACCTTTTCCTGTTCGCCGCAGAGCGAGTCCATCGCTTCCTGCGCGGTCTTGGCGCCCGACGACGCATCACCGATCGCCTGCCACCAGAGCTGTGCCAGCTTCGGATAGTCAGGCACGTTGGTGCCGGTCGGCGACCACTGGACACGGGCCGGCGAACGGTAGAACTCGATCAAGCCGCCGAGCTTCGGAGCCCGCTCGGTGAAGCTCTTGTCGTGGATCGTGCTCTCGCGGATGAAGGTCAAGCCGACATGGCTCTTCTTCACGTCGACTGTCTTCGAGGTGACGAACTGCGCGTAGAGCCAGGCGGCCTTGGCGCGGTCGGTCGGGGTCGACTTCATCAGCGTCCAGGAGCCGACGTCCTGATAGCCGAGCTTCATGCCGTCCTTCCAGTAGACGCCATGCGGCGACGGCGCCATGCGCCACTTGGGCGTACCGTCGTCGTTCAGCACCGCCTTGGCGCCGGCATCGACCATCGAAGCGGTGAAGGCGGTGTACCAGAAGATCTGCTGGGCAACCGCGCCCTGCGCCGGAACCGGGCCGGATTCGGAGAAGGTCATGCCCTGGGCTTCCGCCGGAGCGTAGGCCTTCAGCCAGTCGAGGTATTTCTGGATCGAGTAGACGGCGGCCGGGCCATTGGTGTCGCCGCCGCGCGCCGTGCAGGAGCCGACCGGACGCGAATTCTCGTCGACCTTGATGCCCCACTCATCGACAGGCAGACCGTTCGGCAGGCCCTTGTCGCCATTGCCGGCCATCGACAGCCAGGCGTCGGTGAACCGCCAGCCGAGCGACGGGTCCTTCTTGCCGTAGTCCATGTGGCCATAGACCTTCTTGCCGTCGATCTCGCGGCCGGTGAAGAACTCGGCGATGTCCTCATAGGCAGACCAGTTGACGGGAACGCCAAGGTCGTAGCCGTACTTGGCCTTGAAGTCCGCCTTGTTCTTCTCGTCGTTGAACCAGTCGTAACGGAACCAGTAGAGGTTCGCGAACTGCTGGTCGGGAAGCTGGTAGAGCTTCTTGTCCGGAGCGGTCGTGAACGAGGTGCCGATAAAATCCTTCAGGTCGAGGTTCGGGTTGGTGACATCCTTGCCCTCGCCCGCCATCCAGTCGGTCAGGTTGCGCACCTGCTGGTAGCGCCAGTGGGTGCCGATCAGGTCGGAATCGTTGACCCAGCCGTCATAAAGGTTCTGGCCCGTCTGCATCTGGGTCTGGATCTTCTCGACGACGTCGCCTTCCTGGATGACGTCATGCGTGATCTTGATGCCGGTGATGGCGGTAAAGGCCGGCGCCAGCACCTGTGATTCATACTGGTGCGTGGCGATGGTTTCCGAAACGACCTTGATGTCCATGCCGGCGAAAGGCTTTGCGGCATCGATGAACCACTGCATTTCGGCTTCCTGGCCAGCGCGGTCGAGCGTCGAGAGCGGGCCGATTTCCTTGTCCAGGAAAGCCTTTGCCTCGTCCATCCCGGCATAGGCATTGCCCACGCCCAGCAACAGGACAAGGGCCGTCGTTGATGTTAAAAATTGCCTTCGCATGTGTTTCCTCCACAGTTTTAAGGTTCAAGTGCGATCTGGAGCGGCCGCCGGCACGCGGTCGCTCCAACAGTTTCCCCCTCTATACGTAGCGGAACACGCCAATGGCGTAGACCACGGAGAGAGCGAGAGCCCACCACAGGTTGGATCCGACAAGACCCAACCAAGCGAGATGGATAAAGGCGCTGCCAAGCAGCGACAGGAAAAGACGGTCGCCGCGCGTTGTCTCGAAGCGCAGCACGCCGACGCGCGGATTGCCGCCCGGCGAGGCGTATTCCCACGCCGCCATGCCGCAAAGCAGCAGAAGGATGGTCCCGAAAAAGGCCGCCGTCGGCCACGTCCACGCCATCCAGGTGAGGTCGAAATTCATCGTCAAACCCTCCCCAGGGCGAAGCCCTTGGCGATATAATTGCGCACAAACCAGATGACGAGCGCGCCGGGGATCAACGTCAGCACGCCGGCGGCGGCGAGCAGGCCCCAGTCCATGCCAGCGGCCGAAACCGTGCGGGTCATGGTGGCGGCGATCGGCTTGGCGTCGGTGGTGGTCAGCGTGCGGGCAATCAACAGTTCCACCCAGGAGAACATGAAGCAGAAGAAGCAGGCCACGCCAATGCCGCTGGCGATCAGGGGCATGAAGATCCTGACGAAGAAGCGCGGGAACGAATAGCCGTCGATATAGGCGGTTTCGTCGATTTCCTTCGGCACACCCGACATGAAGCCTTCGAGGATCCACACCGCCAACGGCACGTTGAACAGGCAGTGCGCCAGCGCCACCGCAATGTGCGTGTCGATCAGGCCGAAGGCCGAATAGAGCTGGAAGAACGGCAGCGCGAACACCGCCGGCGGCGCCATGCGGTTGGTCAGCAGCCAGAAGAACAGGTGCTTGTCGCCGAGGAAGCGGTAGCGCGAGAAGGCGTAGGCTGCCGGCAGCGCGGCAGCCACCGAAATCACCATATTCATCACCACATAGGTGATCGAGTTGATGTAGCCCGAGTACCAGGAGGCGTCGGTGAAGATGGTGACGTAGTTGGCGAGCGTCGGCTGGTGCGGATAGAGCGTCAGCGAGGAGACGATCTCGGCATTGGTCTTGAAGCTCATATTAATGAGCCAGTAGATCGGCAGCAAAAGCACGACGATGTAGACCGTCGGCACGATCCACCACCAGCGCGATTCCTCGCCGCGTTTGCGCATCAGCCGGGCGACCTGATCCTGCGACAGTGTGCTCGCCAGTTTGCCCGCTGCTGTGGTCTCGCTCACTCTATCGGCTCTTTCGTTGGCGCCGGTCATCTCAGCGCTCCGCGTCGTAGTTGGTCATCACGGTGTAGAAGACCCATGACAGCAGAAGGACGATGAGGAAGTAGACCAGCGACATGGCTGCGGCCGGACCGAGGTCGAACTGGCCGAGCGCGGTCTTGACGAGGTCGATCGACAGGAATGTCGTCGAGTTGCCGGGACCGCCTCCCGTCACCACGAAGGGTTCGGTATAGATCATGAATGAGTCCATGAAGCGAAGCAGCACGGCGATCAGCAGCACCCTGTTCATCTTCGGCAGCTGGATGTAGCGGAACACCGCCCAGCGCGAGGCGCCATCGATCTTGGCCGCCTGATAGAAGGCATCCGGAATGGAGACCAGGCCGGCATAGCAGAGCAGCACGACGAGGCTGGTCCAGTGCCAGACATCCATGATGATGACGGTGACCCAGGCATCGAACGGATCCTGCACGTAGTTGTAGTCGATGCCGAGCGCGTTGACGTAGTAGCCGAGCAGGCCGATGTCGTTGCGGCCGAAGACCTGCCAGATGGTGCCGACGACGTTCCACGGAATCAGCAGCGGCAGCGCCATCAGGACCAGGCAGACCGGCACGCCCCACCCCTTTTTCGGCATGTTGAGCGCAATGAAGATGCCGAGTGGCACTTCGATGGCCAGGATGATGAAGGAGAAGATCAGGTTGCGGACCATCGCTTCCCAGAAGCGGCTGGAAGACAGCAGTTCCTCGAACCACTCGGTGCCGGCCCAGAAGAAGACGTTGTTGCCGAACGTGTCCTGCACCGAATAGTTGACGACGGTCATCAGCGGGATGACCGCCGAGAACGCCACCAGCACCAGCACCGGCAGCACCAGGAACCAGGCCTTGTTGTTCCAGGTCTTTTCCATCTATGCCCCCATCTCGACGCGCCAGGAATCGGCATAGATGTTGATGCCGGCCGGCTCGAACCGCACCTTCGGATCGGCTGGCACGGTCTCGTCCTCACCGATGACGGCCGCAATCTCGCGGCCTTCGAGCTTGGCGCGGACCACCTTGTGGCGGCCGAGATCCTCGACCTTGCTGACCTGCACGGCCATGCCGTCGCGGCCAAGCCGGACATATTCGGGACGGATGCCGAGTTCGATGGCGCCGCTGCCCGCTTTTGGCGCGCCCGGCAGTTCGATGCGCTGCGAGCCGAGCGTCGCCGTCTTGCCGTCGATCGCCACCGGCATGACGTTCATGCCGGGCGAGCCGATGAAATAACCGACAAAGGTATGGCGCGGCCGTTCGAACAGTTCGGCTGGCGTGCCGATCTGGACGATGCCGCCGTCATACATGACCACGACCTGGTCGGCGAAGGTCAGCGCCTCGGTCTGGTCGTGGGTCACATAGACCATGGTGTAGCCGAAGCGGCGGTGCAGCTGCTTCAGCTGCGAGCGCAGCACCCATTTCATATGCGGGTCGATGACGGTCAGCGGCTCGTCGAACAGGATGGCGTTGACGTCGGAGCGCACCAGCCCGCGGCCGAGCGAGATCTTCTGCTTCTGGTCGGCGGTCAGGCCCCTCGCCTTCTTCTTCGCCCAGGACGCCAGGTCGATCATCTCCAGCGTCTCGCGCACCTTGCGGTCGACATCGGCTTCCGGCACGCCGCGATTGCGCAGCGGGAAGGCCAGATTGTCGTAGACGGTCATGGTGTCGTAGATGACCGGGAACTGGAACACCTGCGCGATATTGCGCTCCTGCGTCGACAAATTGGTCACGTCCTTGCCGTTGAACAGCAACTGACCGTGCGACGGGTGCAGCAATCCCGAAATGATGTTGAGCAGCGTGGTCTTGCCGCAGCCCGATGGCCCGAGCAGCGCATAGGCGCCGCCGTCCTCGAAGGTGTGGTGCACTTCCCTGAGCGCGAAATCGGCATCCTTCCGAGGGTTCGGCAGATAGGAATGCCTGACATGATTGACGTCTATGCGTGCCATATCTTTCCCCTCAAGCCGCCAGCTTCGGCGCGGCCACGGCACGGCCGTGCTCGTCGAAGACCATGATGTGGCGCGGATCGATGAACACCTCGATCTCGGCGTCGGGTTCGAAGTCGCGGATGCCGTGGCTCAGCATCACCCAGCGTGCATCCGCGAAATCGAGATGGATGAAGCTTTCCGAGCCAGTGATTTCGGTGATCGTCACCTTGGCGCGCACCGGCACAGCGGTGGCATTGGGCCGATCGAGCGACAGGTGATGCGGCTGAAAACCGACCGTGTACATGGCATCGGCAATGCCGGCGAGATCGGCGGGCACCGGCAGTTTGACCCCACCTTCGAGCAGGAAATCCCCCCCTTTCTTGGCCAGCACGATGGTGTTGAGCGGCGGGTCGGCGAAAGTCTTGGCCGTCACCAGATCGACCGGTTTGCGGAACACGTCGATGGTCGGTCCGAACTGGGTGATGCGCCCTTCGGAAAGCGTCGCCGTGTTGCCGCCGAGCAGCAGCGCTTCGTGCGGCTCGGTCGTGGCGTAGACGAAGATGGTGCCGGCGGCGGCGAAGATCCTGGGCAATTCGGCGCGCAGTTCCTCGCGCAATTTGTAGTCGAGATTGGCGAGCGGTTCGTCGAGCAGCACCAGGCTGGCGTTCTTGACGATGGCGCGCGCCAGTGCGGTGCGCTGCTGCTGGCCACCGGACAGGCTCAGCGGCGTGCGGTCGAGATAGGGCGTCAGCTTGAGAAGTGCTGCGGCATGGCGCACTTCCTTGTCGATCTTCGCCTGATCGGTTCCCGCCACCCTGAGCGGCGAGGCGATGTTCTCATAGACGGTCATCGCCGGATAGTTGATGAACTGCTGGTAGACCATGGCGATCTTGCGCTTCTGCACCGGCACGCCGGTGACATTCTGGCCGTCGAACCAGATCGAACCGGAGGTCGGCACGTCGAGGCCGGCCATCAGCCGCATCAGGCTGGTCTTGCCCGAAAGCGTCGGTCCGAGCAGGACATTGAGCGAGCCGTGCTGGAGCGTCAGCGACACATCGCTTATATGCGCGACAGCACCGACCGTCTTGGTGACGTTTCTCAGTTCCAGCATGACGCCTCCTCCCAGGCCTTCCGCATCAGCTCAAACCCCTCTTCATTCGGCAGCCGCGACATGGCGCCGGCTTATGCCGTGCATGAATTCATCGAGAGCCGCCACCTGCTCGCGGCTGAGATGCAGACCGCGCTTGGTACGGCGCCACAATACATCTTCCGATGTGACGGCCCATTCGTTTTGAACGAGATAGCGCACCTCGGCCTCGTAGAGATCGGCGCCGAAGTTGCGGCCGAGATCGACGTTCGATTTGGCCAGCCCCAGCAGCATCCTTGCGCGGGTGCCATAGAGCCGGGTCAGCCGGCGAGCCAGGCGCGCGTCGAGGAACGGATAGGCGGTCTTCAGTTTCGCCACTTCGGCATCGAAACCGGTGGCCGGGAAATCGCCGCCCGGCAACGGCGCGTTTGCCGTCCACGGCTTGCCGCGTTTACCCAGAAAACCCTCGATCTTTTCCAGCATCGATTCCGACAGCCGGCGATAGGTGGTGATCTTGCCGCCGAAGGCGTTGACGATCGGGGCGGCACCCTCGCCGCCATCGGCCTTGAGCACATAGTCGCGCGTCGCTTCCTGCGCCTTGGAGGCTCCGTCATCATAGAGCGGACGGACGGCCGAATAGGTCCAGACGATGTCCGAACGCTTGACGGCTTCAGCGAAATATTCGCTTGCCGCGGCGCAGAGGTAGTCGATCTCGGTGTCGCTGATCCTCACGTCATGCGGATCGCCGGGGTAATCCTGGTCCGTGGTGCCGATCAGGGTGAACTCTTCCTCGTAGGGAATAGCGAAGATGATTCGACCATCCCTGTTCTGGAAGAAATAGGCGCGCGGATCGTCGAATTTCCTGGCGATGACGATGTGGCTGCCCTGCACGAGGCGGACATTGTGCACATCGTTGAGGCCGACGACGCCGGAAAGCACATGATCGACCCAGGGGCCGGCGGCATTGACCAGCAGTCGCGCCTTGATCTCCTCGGTCTCGCCGGTCTGCAGATCCTCGACCTGGACCGTCCACAGACTGTTTTCGCGGCGCGCGCCGGTCACTTTCGTGCGGGTGCGGACCGTTGCGCCGCGGTCGGCCGCATCACGTGCATTCAGCGCCACCAGCCGCGCATCATTGACCCAGCCATCCGAATATTCGAAGGCCTTCTTGAATAGCGGCTTCAAAGGCTTGCCGGCCGGATCCCTGGCCATGTCCAGCGTCCGGGTCGCCGGCAGCAATTTGCGCCCGCCAATGTGGTCGTAGAGGAAGAGACCGAGCCTGATCAGCCAGGCCGGGCGCAGGCCCTTGGCATAGGGCAGCACGAAGCGCATCGGCCAGATGATGTGAGGCGCGTTCTTCCACAGAACCTCGCGCTCCATCAGTGCCTCGCGCACCAGGCGGAATTCGTAGAATTCGAGGTAGCGCAGGCCGCCATGAATCAATTTGGTCGAGCCCGAGGAGGTCCCGCTGGCGAGGTCGTTCATCTCGGCGAGAAAGACGGAAAAGCCACGCCCGACGGCGTCGCGGGCGATACCGCAGCCATTGATGCCGCCGCCTATGACGAAAATGTCACGGATCGGAGATGCGTCCACAAATTCCTCCAGCGATTTCGCATTGCACCATTTTTGGGCTTTTACGAAACCGTGTCGGAATTATTTCGAAATGATAACGAATGTCAAACGAAATATCACGGGCGCGTGATATCAGCTGAAAAACCGCCTAGGCGAGCGACGTCTCGATCAGCTGAACCTCGGCCTCCTGGCAGATCTTGCGCACCGAGGGGATGTCGCAACGGTCGGTGATGAAGGTGTTGACCTGCGACAGATGGCCGATGCGCACCGGTGCGGTTCGCTCGAATTTGGTCTGGTCGGAAACCAGGATGACATGCCTTGCATTGGCGATGATCGCCTGCGCCACCTTGACCTCGCGAAAATCGAAGTCGAGCAAGGCCCCGTCATGGTCGATGGCGGATGCGCCGATCACCGCGTAATCGACCTTGAACTGCCTGATGAAATCGACCGCCGCCTCGCCGACCACACCGCCATCGGAACCGCGCACGACACCACCGGCGATCACCACTTCGATCGACGGATATATCCGCATCCTATTGGCAACATTGATGTTATTGGTGATGACCATGAGACCGTTGTGATCGAGCAACGCCTTGCTGACCGACTCGGTCGTGGTGCCGATGTTGATGAACAGCGAGGCGTTGTCGGGGATCAGCCTGGCTGCCGCACGGCCGATCGCCTCCTTCTCGTCGGCGGCAATCTTGCGTCTCGCCTCATACTCCATGTTCTCGATGCCGGAGGGGTACAGCGCGCCGCCATGGATGCGCGAGAGCAGCCGCTGATCGCACAAATCGTTGAGGTCCTTGCGTATGGTCTGCGGCGTCACATTGAAGTGGTTGGCCAGATCATCGACCAGCACGCGGCCGTGATCCTTGGCCATCTGGATAATCTCGGCATGGCGCGGCGACAGATACATGGGCAACCTCCCGTTTTCGTTTTTCTTGTCTATAGTCGAAAACGAAACCGATGAAAAGGCATAAGCCGACTAACGAAATCAGCGACCCAGGCCACGTGCGATTTCAGTAATCACCACAAAAGCCGTTTCGACATCGGCGGCGGTCGCCTCGAACTGTCCGACCTGGAACCGGATTGCGATCAGTCCATCAACCTTCGTCTGCGTCAGGTAGATGCGGCCATCGTCGTTGATCGCATTGACAAGGCGCAGATTGTGCTCGTCCCCGTCGGTTGCGGTCTTGTGCCGGAACGAGAACAACGACAGCATCGGTTCGCTGACGATCTGGAAATCCGGCTCCCTTGCCAGCCGCGCCGCCAGCCCTTCGCTCCACGCGACATGATTGCGGATCATCGTGCGCAGGCGTTCCAGGCCATGGGCGCGCAGCAGGAACCATAATTTCAACGCGCGAAATCGCCTGCCGAGCGGTACCGACCATTCGGAATAGTTGATGATGCCGTCATGACCGTGCGTCTTCAGATAATCCGGCTTGATGGCCAGCGTCCTGACATGGCTTTCAGGGTCGCGCAGGAACTGGATCGAGCAGTCGAACTGAGCGCCCAGCCATTTGTGCGGATTGAAAACGATCGAATCGGCGCCTTCGACGCCTGTCCAGAAATGCCGATATTCCGGACAGATCATCGCCGAT
Organism: Mesorhizobium sp. WSM4833; assembly: GCF_055811095.1. Lineage (NCBI taxonomy): Bacteria > Pseudomonadati > Pseudomonadota > Alphaproteobacteria > Hyphomicrobiales > Phyllobacteriaceae > Mesorhizobium > Mesorhizobium sp. WSM4833. Next base: position 142,354 of record NZ_JBVVQG010000008.1, on the reverse strand, counting down.
CCCGCCCAGGCGGCATCGACATGGAGATAAAGCCCATGCCGCCGTGCCACCTCGGCAACCGCAGCAATGTCGTCGGTGCCGCCAGTGCTGGTGCCGCCGACGCAAGCGATGATGCCCGCCGGCAGCATGCCGGCTTCCCGGTCGGCGACGATTGCCGCCTCGAGCGCGGCCGTGTCCATGGCGCGAAAGCGGCCGCTGACGGGAATGCGCACGAGATTGTCCTCGCCGACGCCGGACACCCAGATCGCCCGGTCGATCGAAGTGTGCACCTGGTCGGAGGAGTAGATGCGCAGCCGCGCCTGCCCTGCCAGGCCCTGTTTGTTGCCTTGCCAGTCGAGTGCCCGTTCGCGCATGGTCAGCACCGCGGCCAACGTCGCCGATGAGGCTGAATCCTGGATTACGCCCGAGAAGCCTTCCGGCAGACCGAGCGCCTGGCGCATCCAGTCGACGGTGCGCGTTTCGAGTTCGGTCGCCGCCGGCGACGTCTGCCACAGCATGCATTGCGCGGCCATCGCCGAAACCAGATATTCCGCCACCACCGAAACCGGCGCCGCATTGGCCGGGAAATAGGCGAAGAAGCGCGGATGCTGCCAATGCGTCATTCCCGGCAGGATCTTCTCTTCGAAATCGGCGAAGATCCGGTCCATCGGTTCGGCGTCTTCGGGCGGCGAAACCTCGATGCTTTTAGAAATGGCGCCGGGTTCTACCAGTGGCCGCACGGGGCGGTCGCGCAGATTGTTGCGATAGTCAGCGCCCCAGTCGGCGGCCCGCCGCGACCATTGCCGGAAATCATCATTGTTCATCCTGTCCTCCCGACATGATCCATCGCTACCATCCGTCGCGGTTGGTCTCTTATTAATTAACGCGTGAAATATATGCAACCAGCAAGAGATGCCGCACGCCTCAGCCAGGGAAATCCGGCAGGCTGGCAAAAGCCGTCTTCAGCGCATTCGACCAGCCATCGGAGATCGTGCGGTAATACTGGTCGTCCTGGCCGATCCGCTTCTTCAATCCGACCTTGAAAGCGTCCTTCTCCAGGAAGAGCAGGTCGAGCGGCAAGCCGACAGACAGGTTCGACTTCAACGTCGAATCGAACGACACCAAAAGCAGCTTCACCGTCTCGGCGAGGCTCATCGTCTTTTCGTAGGCGCGGATGATGATCGGCTTGCCGTATTTGGTCTCGCCTATCTGGAAGAACGGCGTGTCATCGGTCGATTCGATGAAATTGCCTTCGGGATAGATCATGAACAGGCGCGGCTCGCTGCCCTTGATCTGACCGCCGAGGATGAAGGACGCATTGAAATAGGAATCCGCCTTCTCGCCAGCGGGTGACGAATTGGCGATAACCTCCTTGACCGTGTCGCCAACAATGCGGACCGTTTGGTACATCGACGGCGTTTCGAGCAGTGTGGAATGTCTTTCGGAGACTGCCTTGGTGCGCTCGTCAAGCAGGCTGACCACGGCCTGCGTCGTCGCCAGATTGCCCGCCGACATCAAAACGATGACGCGTTCGCCCGGCTCTTCCCAGACATGCATCTTGCGAAAGGTGGAGATGGAATCCATGCCTGCATTGGTGCGCGTGTCGGACATGAACACGAGCCCGCGATCGATCTTCAGGCCAACGCAATAGGTCATGGAATCTCTTCTAGAGCAATTCCAGGAAAAGTGTGAAGCGGTTTTCCGTCCGGAATTGCGTTAAAACAAAGGGATAGAGCGGTTCGGGGTTCCTTGAAACGATGAACCGCTCGGCAGCAATCTTGCGGAGGATTACTGCTCCACCGTGACGGTGACCGCAAGCTGTTCTTCCGCCTGTCCCAGCCGAATTCCCGACACCGGCGTGGCGTCGCGGTAATCGCGGCCCGTCGCCACCTTTACATAGCGCTCGTCGGGCGAGATGCCATTGGCGGCATCGAAGGCAACCCAGCCGAGACCCGAAACATGCGCTTCGGCCCAGGCATGGCTGGCCGCCTGCTCGACCGTCGCATCCAGCATCAGATAGCCGCTGACATAGCGGGCCGGAAAGCCCATGGCACGGGCGGCGGCGGCAAAGATATGGGTATGATCCTGGCAGACCCCGGTCTTGAGCGCCAAGGCTTCCTCCGCCGGCGTCGTCGCATTGGTCGTGCCGGGCGTGTAGGCGACGCGCTCTCCGATGACAGCCATCAGCCGGTGCAGCCGTTCGATGTCGCTGCCCTTGCCAACCGATGCGGCGAGTTCGCGGATACCGCTGCCGATCACCGTCAATGGTGTCTCATGGCTGTACAGCCAGAGCGGCGTGAAGCCCTGGTGTGGCCCCGAGACGCCCGCGGTGTCGCGCGTCACCACTTCGCCCGACGCCTCCACCGTGATGAAGTCGCGCTCGCCCTCGACGCTCAACAGCCTTGTGTCGTTGCCGAAATGGTCGACAAAGCGGACCTCTTCGCGCGCGCCTTCGATCGCCAGAGCCCAGGACAGAACGGTCTGCGTCGACCCGCTGACTGGAAGCAGCCGCAGCCGCTGCAACAGATAGTGCACCGGCGTATCGTAACGGTACTCAGTTCGGTGGGTAATCTTCAGCCGCATGCTTCTATTCCGTTTGTGAGCGCGATCTCCGGACCAACGGTTTCCGTTTGTCTAAGAAAACCGGCTCCACCTTTCGGGACCATGCTCAATTGAACCGATAATCTTGTGCGATTTCGTCGCCCAGCTTGGTGTTGTCGCGAATGAAATTGGCCAGGAATTCATGCAGCCCGGTATCGAAGATATCCTTGATCGACCCGGCTCTCAGCATTGTCTGCGTCTTCTCGGCCGTTGCGTGGCAGGCATGGCGCTCGCCGTAATCGTCGCCGAGGAATTTCAGATGCTCCGACAGGAAGCGATAGCAGAACATCAGCGAACGCGGCATGCGGACATTGAGGATCAGATAGTCGGCAATGTTGGTCGGCTTGTAATCAGCATCGTAGACCCAGCGATAGGAGCGATGCGCCGAGACCGAACGCAGGATCGATTCCCACTGATAATTGTCGAGCGTCGAGCCAACCCAGGAGATCGACGGCAGCAGCACATAATATTTCACGTCGAGGATGCGCGCCGTGTTGTCGGCGCGCTCGACGTAAGTGCCGAGTTGCGAGAAGTCGAAGATCTCGTTGCGCAGCATGGTGCCGTAGAACGAGCCGCGGATCAGCGCCGTCTCGCGCTTGATGGCGTCGAGCACGCTTGGCAGGTCGCGCTCGTCGATCGGCTTGGCCAGCATCCGCTTCAGCGCCATCCAGGCTTCGTTGATGCTTTCCCAGGTCTCGCGCGTCAGCGCGGTGCGCACCATGCGGGCATTGTTGCGGGCTGTCTCGATGGACGACATCGTGCTCGATGGGTTCGACGTGTCGCGCAACAGGAAGTCGGCGACATTGGCGGCGGTATAGTCGGAATATTTCTGGCTGAAGGTGACGTCGGAACCAGCGCTGAGCAGCACCGAATTCCACTCTTCCGAGGCGCTTTGGGTGCGGGTCAGCGCCATGCGCAGGCCGGCATCGACCAAGCGCGCCATGTTTTCCGCCCGCTCGATATAGCGGTTCATCCAATAGAGCCCGTTTGCGGTGCGGCCTAAAAGCATGAAGTGGCCCTTCGGGCTAGTGAGTAGCGAATAGTGAGCAGTGAATATTAAGCAATTGAATCTCAATGAAATATGGCATTTCCTGTCCCTCTATTTCCGCTGCTGACTACTGACTATTCCCTACTCACTCGTCTCAATCATCCAACACCCAAGTATCTTTCGTCCCGCCACCCTGCGACGAGTTCACAACCAGCGAACCTTCCTTCAACGCGACGCGTGTGAGGCCCCCAGGCACGATCTGGATGCGGTCGGAGACCAGCACATAGGGCCTGAGATCGACGTGGCGCGGCGCCAGCCCTTTTTCCGTCAGGATCGGGCATGTCGACAGCGCCAGCGTCGGCTGGGCAATATAATTCGATGGCTTGGCCGCCAACTTCTTGGCGAAGGTCTCGCATTCCTTCTTGGTTGCCGCAGGCCCGACCAGCATGCCGTAGCCGCCGGAACCGTGCACTTCCTTGATCACCAGCTCGTCGATGTGTTCGAGCACATATTTCAGGCTGTCGGGCTCCGAGCAGCGCCAGGTCGGAATGTTGCCCAGGATTGCCTTGCGACCGGTGTAGAACTCGATGATCTCGGGCATGTAGGAATAGATCGCCTTGTCGTCGGCTATGCCGGTGCCCGGCGCATTGGCGATGGTGATGTTGCCGGCGCGATAGACATCCATGATGCCGGGTATGCCGAGAGCGGAATCCGGACGGAACGTCAGCGGGTCGAGGAAAGAATCGTCGACGCGGCGGTAGAGCACATCGATCTGCTTGTAGCCTTCCGTCGTGCGCATGGCGACATGGCCGTCGACCACGCGCAGGTCCTGGCCTTCGACCAACTGCACGCCCATCTGGTCGGCAAGGAAGGCGTGTTCGAAATAGGCGGAGTTAAAGCTGCCGGGCGTCAGCACCGCAATGGTCGGCGCACCTTTGGTGCTTTGCGGCCGCACCGCCGCCAGCGACTGACGCAGAAGCTGCGGGTAGTTTTCCACCGGCCGCACCTTGATCTTCTGGAACAGTTCGGGGAACAGCTGCATCATCGTCTCGCGGTTCTCCAGCATGTAGGAGACGCCGGACGGCGTGCGCGCATTGTCCTCCAGCACGTAGAACTCGTCCTCCGAGATGCGGACGATGTCGACGCCGATGATGTGGGTATAGACGCCGGCCGGCGGCCTGACCCCGATCATCTCCGGCAGGAATGCCTCATTCCTGGCGATCAATTCCCTGGGGACGCGCCCTGCCCGCAGGATTTCCTGGCGATGATAGATGTCGTCGAGGAAGGCGTTCAGCGCCTGCACGCGCTGCTCGATTCCCTGCGTGAGGCGCCGCCATTCATTGCCTGAAATGATGCGGGGAACGATGTCGAACGGGATCAGCCGCTCGGAGGCTTCTTGCTCACCATAGACGGCGAAGGTGATGCCGGTCTTGCGGAAGACGCGTTCAGCGTCCTGCATCTTCTCGGTCAGCCTGGCTGGATCCTGCTCCTTCAGCCAGCGATCATACGTCGAATACGGTCTTCTCAATCCGGAGACTTCCGGAAGCATTTCATCGAACGCTGCCAATCGCATACTCCCCTGTGACGCCATTTCACTGGCGTCGCCGGAGAAAATCAAGCGCAATCGGTGATTTGGGAGATACGGGCGATCAGTATGTTGCGTCTGCCTAAAATTGAGGCAGCTGAAATATGACCTTGATCAGCCTTTGCCTCGTGCCCGGGCAAATGCGTTTACCAGCTAGAAAGCACGGAACGTGACGACGGTGAACGTGTCCTTGATGCCGGGGAGAATCTGCACCTTTTCGTTGACGAAATGGCCGACGTCTTCCTCGTCGTCGACATAGAATTTGGCGAGCAGATCGTAGTTGCCGGCGGTGGAGTAGATTTCCGAGGCGATCTCGGCATCGGCAAGCGCGCTGGCAACCTCATAGGATTTGCCGAGCTCGCATTTGATCTGCACGAAAAACGCCTTCATGGCTTCGTCCCGCTAAACGTCCAAGTCCAGCGGCCCTTCTGGCAGACTGGAGGCGGGCTTTCAAGCGCTGGAATCCGTACTCTGCCGGCCCAGGCCTGGGCTGCGACCTGCCGCAGCTCTCCGCCAGCATGCAACCTGCCGCCGAGCGCCAGCGATTATTCGCGATCGCTGAAACCGCGATGCGCTGCCAAGCGTATGTTATGATGCGTCTTCGGACAGCACCATTTCAAGGGAAGATGTTTCGCGGGACAACGGAGACAGGCCATGCGCCGCGCCTTTTTCGCATTCGCAGTCGTTCCATTCCTCTGGGTGTCGTCGGCATTGGCCGGCGATGCCGAGATCAAGGCAGGCCAGTCCGTCATCGACGGTCAGCTAAAGGCCCTCATCGCCAATGACGGCGCCACCGCCTACAGCTTCGCCGCCCCGAATGTGAAGCGGATCTTCCCGACCGTCGATGCCTTCATGAACATGGTGACCAACGGCTATCCGCCGGTGCGCAAGCCGCAGACTTATTCCTTCGGCAAGGTCGAGGAGACCGGTCCGGGTTCGATCGTCCAGCAGGTGCTGATCGTCGGCCCCGATGGCAAGGATTACGAGGCGGTCTATACGCTGCAGCAGCAGCCCGACGGCACGTTCCAGATCACCGGCTGCAGCCTGCGCGCCTCGAATTCGCTCAGCACTTGAGGCCTTACAGCAACGGGATATCGCCCCTCGCCCAGACCTCGGTGATTTCGGCGCCGCGCGCCTCGAAGGTGCCAGCCTCGATCGCAGCGCGGATGTCCTGCATCAGTTTCTGGTAGTAGGACAGGTTGTTCCACGTCAAAAGCATGGCGCCGAGCGCTTCCTGCGAGCGCACCAGATGATGCAGATAGGCGCGTGAGTAGTCCCGGGCGGCCGGGCAGTCGCTTTCCTCGTCGAGTGGGCGCGGATCGTCAGCATGGCGGGCGTTGCGCAGATTGACCTTTCCGCGCCTTGTATAGGCAAGGCCGTGGCGGCCGGCCCGTGTCGGCATCACGCAGTCGAACATGTCGATGCCGCGCGCCACCGACTTCAGGATATCGTCAGGCGTGCCGACGCCCATCAGATAGCGCGGCTTGTTATCAGGCAGCTCCGGACAGGTGATGTCGAGCATCTCGAGCATCACCGCTTGCGGTTCGCCGACGGCCAGGCCGCCGACTGCATAGCCCTTCAACTCCATCGCGCTCAGCGCCTGCGCCGATCGCACCCGCAGCGCTGCGTTGTCGCCGCCTTGCACGATGCCGAACATCGCCTTGCCCGGCTGGTCGCCGAACGCCGTCTTGCAGCGCTCGGCCCAGCGCAGCGACAGCTCCATGGCGCGCTCGATCTCCTTCATTTCGGCCGGCAGCGCCGTGCATTCGTCGAGCTGCATCTGGATATCGGAATCGAGCAGCCCCTGAATCTCGATGGACCGCTCCGGCGACATCTCGTAGGCGGCGCCATCGATATGCGAGCGGAAGGTGACGCCCTTTTCAGTCAGCTTTCTCAGCTTCGACAGCGACATTACCTGGAAACCGCCACTGTCGGTCAGGATCGGATGCGGCCAGCGGGCGAATTCATGCAAGCCGCCGAGCCGCGCCACACGCTCGGCGCCTGGCCGCAGCATCAGATGGTAGGTGTTGCCAAGGATGATGTCGGCGCCGACGCCGCGCACCTGGTCCATATACATCGTCTTGACGGTACCGCCGGTGCCGACCGGCATGAAGGCCGGCGTGCGGATTTCGCCGCGCGGCATGTCGATCACGCCGCGCCGCGCCTTGCCGTCGATTGCCAGAACCTTGAAGCTGAACTGCTTAGCCATTGAATTCCTTGTCGTGGACCGGGGCGTCCGGCGCCTGCTTGTCGAGCGACTGGCGGTAGTGGATGCAGCCGCGCATGAATTTTGGCCAGGGCGGCACGGCGATCGATGGTTCGGTTTTTTCCGGCAGCAGGTCCCACAGATCGGGGTGATGCCAGCACAATTCATGGCCGGTGGAATCGCGGTGCTGGCGAATGCCGGCGCGCAGTTTTTTCACCTCCGCGATCAGCTCATCGCGGTCAAAGGCTTGCAGATCATCGTCCATCGCTCGTCTCCGCTCGATAAAGCAGGCTTGCGTCTCCATAGGAGTAGAATCTGTAACGGTTCTCGATCGCATGGGCATAGGCCGCGCGCATCGTGTCGAGGCCGCTGAAGGCCGAAACCAGCATGAACAGCGTCGAGCGCGGCAGATGGAAATTGGTCATCAGCATGTCGGCGGTGCGAAAACGGTAGCCGGGCGTGATGAAGATATCGGTCGGGCCGGACCACGCAGCCAGAGTACCGTCTTCACGCGCCGCACTCTCCAGCAGACGCAGCGAGGTCGTGCCGACAGCAACGATGCGCCCGCCCCTTGCTCTTGCGGCATTCAGGGCGTCCGCAGTGGCTTCGCTGACCGACCCGGTCTCGGCATGCATCTTGTGGTCGGCGGTGTCGTCCGCCTTCACCGGCAGGAACGTACCGGCGCCGACATGCAAGGTGACGAAGCGGCGTTCGACGCCTTTGGCGTCAAGCGCTGCAAAAAGCTCCGGCGTGAAATGCAGGCCCGCTGTCGGAGCCGCGACGGCGCCCTCCTCGCTTGCATAGATGGTCTGGTAGTCGGCCCGGTCGCGTTCGTCATCGTCGCGTTTCGAGGCGATATAGGGTGGCAGCGGAATATGGCCTACCGCGTGCAGCGCCTCGTCGAGGAACGGCCCCGACAGGTCGAAGCCAAGCAGCGCCTCGCCGCCCTCGCCTTTCTCGATCACCGTGGCGTCGAGCTGGCCAAGGAAACAGGAATTGCCGTCATGGCCGAAATGGATGCGGTCGCCGGCGGCAATGCGCTTGCCCGGCCTCATGAAGGCCAGCCAGCGGTCCGGCGCCATGCGCATATGCAGCGTGGCTTCGACCTGCGCCGTCGCCTCGCCCCGCCGCCTTATGCCTTTGAGTTGCGCCGGAATGACCTTGGTGTCGTTGAACACCAGCACGTCGCCGGCACTGAGCAAGGACGGCAGGTCGCCAACCGTCCGGTCCTCGAGCCCTTCGCCGGGCTTGACCAGAAGCATCTTGGCGCTGTCACGCGGCTGCGCCGGGCGGAGCGCGATGCGCTCCTCCGGCAGCTCGAAGTCAAAGAGATCGACGCGCATCAGTAGAGCCGGACGAGCAGCGCTCCGGCCAAGAGCAGCACCGCGCCGGCAACGCGTCCCAGCGAGATTTCACGCACCGCGACGCCGAGGAAGCCGACGCGGTCGATGAGCATGCCGGCCAGCAACTGGCCGGCGACCAGAAACGCCATCAGCGCGGCAGCACCTATGCGTGGCGTCAGGATCGTCGACAGCGTGACATAGAAACCGCCGAGCATGCCGCCGGCCACGAACAGCCAGGGCGCCGGCGCTTTCCAGTCGAGCGAGATGCCTTGCAGCTTCACCACCGTAACGGAGATGATGCCGAGCACGATCGCGCCCGACAGGAACGAAAACGCAGCCGCCGCGACCGGGAGACCCAGGCCGCGCGCCAGCTGCGAATTGATCGGCGCCTGAATGGCAATGAAGGCGCCGGACAGGATGCCGAGAAGCGACCAGACGACGCCCATCATTGTCGTTTGCCCTTACTTGACGTCGGCCGCGACCTTCAGCGACACGATCTTGTCGGGATCCTGCACCGGCTCGCCGCGCTTGATCTTGTCGACATTGTCCATGCCTTCGATGACCTGGCCCCAGACCGTGTACTGGCGGTTGAGGAAGGCGGCATCGTCGAAGCAGATGAAGAACTGCGAATTGGCCGAGTTCGGGTTCTGCGAACGGGCCATCGAGCAGGTGCCGCGGCCATGGTTGGCGTTGGAAAATTCGGCCTTCAGGTCCGGCTTCTCAGAGCCGCCCATGCCCGCGCGGGACGGCGCGAAGGAAGGCTTGCTCGAATTGCCGAACTTGACGTCGCCGGTCTGGGCCATGAAGCCTTCGATAACGCGGTGGAAGACCACGCCGTCATAGGCGCCTTCCCTAGCCAGTTCCTTGATGCGGGCGACGTGGCCCGGCGCCAGGTCGGGGAAAAGTTCGATGACGACCGTGCCCTTGGTCGTTTCCATGATGAGCGCGTTCTCGCGGTCCTTGATTTCGGCCATGTCAGATATCCTTTTGAGAAAACAGAGTTATTTGACAATTTTACTTGTCTGCGGCGATGCGCACCTTGATCATCCGGTCGGGGTCGGAGACCGTGCCGTTGTCCGCCTGGTCGCCCTTCTTGATGTGATCCACCAGTTCCATACCGCTGACGACATTGCCGACGATGGTGTACTGGCCGTCGAGCGGCGGTGCCGGAGCGAACATGATGAAGAACTGCGAATTGGCCGAATTGGGGTCCTGCGAGCGGGCCATGCCGACCACGCCGCGCTTGTAATGTTCGGTCTGCGAGAATTCGGCCGGCAGGTCGGGCAGGTCGGAACCGCCGGTGCCGACGGCCTCTGCGCTGAAACCTTTTTTCATATTGCCGAACTTGACGTCGCCGGTCTGCGCCATGAAGCCGTCTATGACGCGGTGGAAGGCGACGTTGTCATAGGCGCCTTGGCGCACCAGCTTCTTGATCTGCTCGACATGCTTTGGCGCCAGATCGGGCCGAAGCGCAATGGTGACGTCTCCGTCCTTCAGCGTGATGATCATGGTGTTTTCCGGGTCAGCGGCGAAGGCCGAGACCGATGCGGTCACAAGGCCGGCAAGCACAACGAGGAACGAGGCGAGCTTTTTCAGCTGCATATCTATCTCCGGAATCTTATTTCGCGAATTTGGCGGTGAGCGCACCGGCAACCGCCGCCGGCACGAAGGGGCGGATGTTGCCTCCCATAGAGGCAATCTGGCGGACAAGTGTGGCGGTAATGGTGCGCACGGACGGGCTGGCGGGCAGAAAAACCGTCTGCAACTCAGGTGCCATAGTCTCGTTCATGCCGGCCATCTGCATCTCATAGTCGAGGTCGGTGCCGTCGCGCAGGCCGCGGATCATGATCGAGGCGCCGTGCTTCCTGGCGGCGTCGATGACCAGCCCGTCGAAGGCGACGACCTTGATACGGGCACCATCGCTGCCGAATTCCGCCTTCGCCGCGGTCTCGATCAGCTTCACCCGCTCCTCGAAGGAAAACAGCGGCTGCTTGCCCGGATGGATGCCGATCGCCGCATAGACGATGTCGGCCACGGCCAGCGAAGCCTTCAGCACATCGAGATGGCCGTTGGTCAGCGGGTCGAAGGAGCCGGCATAGAGGGCGATGCGTTCGGTCATGGCAGGTGCTTCTAATGCATGATCCCAAAAAGTGGAAACCGGTTTTTGCGGACAAACGGTTTTTCGTTTGTCCTAGAGATCATGCTCAAATGAAAGCTAGAGCCTGTTCCATCTTCCGTCCACCAAGATGGAACAGGCTCTAGCGAGCCTCTCTCGCAAAGGCAAACCCGATCGGCGTGCCGGCCGTGAACCTTTTCCGGCACATGAACGACAGATGAACACGCTGATCACGAAGCCTTCACGCAGCGTTCACTAGGTTGCACCTTAATTAGATGAAACCAAAATCCCATCTATCCGTTGTTAGGCGCAGGAGAACACGCACATGCTGATCTACATGCTCGCCACCGCAATGACCGTCGCCATGCTGATCGCCACCGTATTTGGGCTGCATCAGGAGGCACAACGCATCCGCGTCAAGGCAAACACCAAGCGCTTCGAAGGCTTCGGCCCGCGTAAGCCATATCGCCACTACTGATAAAGCCTGAACTTGCTGCCGCGCCGGCCAGCTGGCCGGCGTTGCCATGTCAAAACCTGGGTGCCGGACTTAGTCCGCACCCTCCGGACCGGCGTCAGACGCCGCAGCGGCATCGGCACCGCCCTCGACGGTCTCTTCGCTTTCTTCGTCCGCTTGCGGTTCAGAAATCCGCTCGACCGAAACCACCTTTTCGCCTTCAGCCGTGTTGAAGATGGTCACGCCCTTGGTGGCGCGGCTGGCGAAACGAATGCCGTTGACCGGCACCCGGATGACGGTGCCGCCGTCCGACACCAGCATGATCTGGTCGTCATTGCCGACCGGGAAGGTCGCCACCAGCCTGCCAATCTCGGCTGCCTTCGACACGTCGGTGGCGCGAATGCCCTTGCCGCCGCGCCCAGTCAGCCGGAAATCATAGGACGACGAACGCTTGCCGTAGCCGAATTCGGTCACCGTCAGCACGTACTGTTCGTGCGCCTTGAGTTCTTCGTATCGGCTGTCGGAAAGCTCTGTCTCCTCGCCGATCTCCTCATTGGTCAGCGCGATCTCTTCCTCTTCTCCGGCCGTTTCCGTGGCAAGCCGCCGCTCCGCCGCCGCGCGCTTCAGGTAAGCGGCGCGTTCCGCCGGCGAAGCATCGACATGCTCGATCACCGACATCGAGATGATGCGGTCGGTCTCGGCCATGGTTATGCCGCGCACACCGACCGAATTGCGGCTCTGGAAGACGCGCACGTCGCCGACGGAGAAGCGTATGCACTGGCCGGAACTGGCGGTCAGCAGCACGTCGTCCTTGTCGGTGCAGGTTTCGACGCCGAGGATCTCGTCGCCTTCTTCCTCCAGCTTCATGGCGATCTTGCCGTTGCGGTTGACCTGGACGAAGTCGGATAGATCGTTGCGGCGCACGGTGCCACGCGTGGTGGCGAACATCACGTAGAGTTCGCCCCAACTGGCCTCGTCCTCCGGCAGCGGCATGATGGTGGTGATGCGCTCGCCCTGCTCCAGCGGCAGCATGTTGATCAGCGCCTTGCCGCGTGACTGCGGATTGCCGATCGGCAGCCGCCAGACCTTTTCCTTGTAGACGATGCCGCGCGAGGAGAAGAACAGCACCGGCGTATGGGTGTTGGCGACGAACAGCCGGGTGACGAAATCCTCTTCCTTGGTCGACATGCCGGAGCGGCCCTTGCCGCCGCGGCGCTGCGCCCGGTAGAGCGACAGCGGCACGCGCTTGATGTAGCCGGAATGGCTCACCGTCACGACCATGTCTTCGCGCTGGATCAGATCCTCGTCTTCCATGTCCGAACCGCCGTCGGTGAGCTCGGTGCGGCGCGGCGTGCCGAACTCGTCGCGCACGGCGGCAAGCTCGTCCTTGACGATCTGCTGGACGCGCGCGCGGGAAGACAAAATGTCCAGATAATCGATGATTTCGGCGCCGATCGTGTTCAACTCGTCGGCGATCTCGTCGCGGCCGAGCGCGGTCAGGCGCTGCAGGCGCAGCTCGAGGATGGCACGCGCCTGCTCCTCGGACAGATTGTAGGTACCGTCCTCGTTGATCCGGTGGCGTGGGTCATCGATCAGGAGGATCAGAGATTCCACGTCGCCAGAGGGCCAGCGCCGCTCCATCAACTGCTCACGCGCCGTCTGCGGATCCGGCGCGGTGCGGATCAGCTTGATGACTTCGTCGATGTTGGCGACTGCGATAGCGAGACCGACCAGCACATGGGCGCGATCGCGCGCCTTGCGCAGCAGGAACTTCGTCCGCCTTGTGATCACCTCCTCGCGGAAGGCGACGAAAGCCTTCAGCATATCGGTCAGGTTCATCACTTCCGGCTTGCCGCCATTCAGCGCCACCATATTGGCGCCGAAAGAGGTCTGCAGCGGCGTGAAGCGGTAGAGCTGGTTGAGGATGACGTCGGCAACGGCGTCGCGCTTCAGCTCGATGACGACCCGGTAGCCCTGGCGGTCGCTCTCGTCGCGGATATCGGAAATGCCCTCGATGCGCTTGTCGCGTACCAGTTCAGCCATCTTCTCGATCATCGACGACTTGTTCACCTGGTAGGGAACTTCGGTGATGATGATGGACTCGCGGTCGTTGCCGCGCTGTTCGATGTTGACGCGCCCGCGCATGACGATGGAGCCGCGGCCGGTCGAATAGGCGCTGTAGATGCCCGAACGGCCAAGCACGATGCCACCGGTCGGAAAATCAGGGCCAGGAATGATCTCCATCAGCGCCGGCAGGTCGATCGCCGGATTGTCGATGATGGCGATGGCGCCATTGCAGACTTCACCGAGATTGTGCGGCGGGATGTTGGTCGCCATGCCGACGGCGATGCCGCCCGAGCCATTGACCAGAAGGTTGGGAAAACGTGCCGGCAGAACCTTCGGTTCGCTGCCGGAAGCATCATACGTGTCCTGGAAATCGACGGTATCCTTGTCGATATCCTCCAGGAGCTCGTGCGCGACCTTGGTCAGCCGCGCTTCCGTGTAGCGCATCGCCGCAGGCGGATCGCCGTCGATGGAGCCGAAATTGCCCTGCCCGTCGATCAACGGAACGCGCAACGACCAGTCCTGCGCCATGCGCACCAAGGCGTCATAGATGGAAGCATCGCCATGCGGATGGTATTTACCCATCACGTCGGCGACAGGACGCGCCGACTTCACATATTTGCGGTTCCAATGGTAGCCGCTCTCATGGGCGGCGAAGAGAATGCGGCGATGCACCGGCTTCAGGCCGTCGCGCACGTCCGGCAGCGCACGGCTGACGATCACGCTCATGGCGTAATCGAGATAGGAGCGCTGCATCTCCTCGACGATGGATATCGGCTCGATGCCGGTGGGGCCGCCGTCGGCGCCGCGCGGTGTCTTCTGGTCGGTCAAATCGGATCACAATCTAATCAGGAATCACTTGGTGCTTATATAGGAAGCAAGCCCGAAACTCCAACCTTCACGGCACTTTTCCAGTGTCATTTTTGATGGTAATTTCAAATGGATACCGATGATTGCGACGATATGGCCAAGGCGGTTTTCGCCGCCCTGACGCAAAAGCCTGCGTGTCTGCCTTGCGGTGCACCGGGCCGATTCACCAAGCAGAAACGACCTATGCGCCAAGGCGGCTGCGATACTGGCTTGGCGTCTGCCCCATGATCCGCCGAAAACGACGATTGAAGGTCGACAGATCGCTGAAGCCAGCGCCGAAAGCGATCGCGGAAACCGTATCGTCCGACATGCGTAGCCGCACCGCGGCCCTGTGCAATCGCGTCTTGAGCAGGAATTGGTAGGGCGTCATGCCCGCGACCTGTCGGAAGATGCGCAGGAAATGATACGGACTGGTCGCCGTCTCATCGGCAAGTGCTGAAAGCGAGACCGGTCCGTCTGCATCGAGTTCGATGCGCCGCACAGCTTCGGCAACCCGTTTTTGATCGCGGCGGCTCGGCGCGCGCCTGACATGCGTAGCGCCGGAGGCTGTAGCCACGGCAGCACCGGCCATGCGCAGGGAAAGTTCCTCGAAGGCGTCGATGTCGGCCGTCTCGCGCGCGGTCTCCGCCTCGGCCAGGAGTGGCGCCAGGACCGGCAAAGGCGGCAGGCGCGCCGCCTCGAAAGCCAGCTTCCTGGCGCCCGGCACGTCAGCCGCGATCCGCTCCATGTAGGACGGCCTGAAATGGAACGAGAGGCAACGATCGCCGCCGCCATGCTCGTGCCCGCATTCGTAACATGTGCCGGGATTGCCGAGCAGGAGCGCGCCGGGCGCCAGCATCGCCGTTCCTTGTTGGGCGCGGTAGCGGAACGTGCCGCTGGTGACTGCAGCCACACAGAAATCCTGATGCGCCTCCTCGAAGGGCCGGCCGGCGCCGGCCGTGCAGATCACATCCGTCACATGCCAACCGGCTCCGGATGCGAGACTATGCGTGGTCGTCGTCATGGTCGAAATATAGCAATTTTTCCCAAGCCCAGAACCCCGTAACCGCCTATTCCCTCCCAATCTCCTGACAAGAAGAGGCCACAACCATGTTCGATCAATCTTCGTTTGCCGATGCCCTGCATAGCCCCGGACCGATCGAAGGCCTTGCCGAAAAACTGAGCCTTTACGGCCGCTTCGTCGGTGCCTGGACTTTCGACGCCTCGCGCCACCTCGAGGACGGAACGGTGCTGACAGGGCGTGGCGAGGTGCATTTCGGCTGGGTGCTGGAAGGCCGGGCGATCCAGGACGTCTGGATCCTGCCCGCGCGGGACACTGGTTCCCAGCCTTCGCTCGGCAAATGGACTTTTTATGGCACGACGCTGCGCGTCTATGATCCCGGCGCGGATGCCTGGCACATCTTCTGGAGCGACCCGCGCAACCAGTATTTCAGCCGCCAGCTCGGCCGCGCCGAGGGCGACACGATCGTGCAAGTGGGCACCGACGGCACCGGCAGCTCAGTACGCTGGGGCTTTTCACGCATCACCGAAAACGCCTTCCGATGGCTGGGCGAGCGCTCGCACGACAATGGCGCGACATGGCGGCTGGAGGTCGAGTTCCTGGCGCGCCGAGCGGTTTGATCGCCGAAGAATGCAGCAGCCCGGAATAAAAGCGTCGCGACCCTTGCGCCCTCCGCTGTCTCGCCGGCATCAACCACTTTCTCACGAACAGTTCCCACCGAACGGGCTTTGCTCTACCAATTATCCTGGTACGGGCTCGGCCCGGCGGGAGGGGTCAGAGATGCCGAGTTTCGACAGCCTGTTCAATGCCTTCGTCACCATTCTCGTGACCATCGACCCGCCCGGCCTGGCGCCGCTGTTTCTTGCCGTGACGCGCGGCATGAACCGCGAGGAGCGCCAGCAGGTCTCCGTCCGCGCATCGATCATCGGCTTCCTGGTGATGGCGCTGTTTGCGGTTGCCGGCGCCTCGATCCTGTCCGTGTTCGGCATCACGCTGCCCGCCTTCCGTGTCGCCGGCGGCTTCCTGCTGTTCTTCATCGCCTTCGAAATGGTGTTCGAGCGCCGGCAGGACCGCAAGGAAAAGATCGGCGACGTCGCCATCACCAAGGACATGATCCACAACATCGCCGCCTTCCCGCTGGCGATCCCGCTGATCGCCGGCCCTGGCGCCATCTCGGCGACGGTGCTGCTGTCCGGCTCGTTTGAAGGCTTCGCGGCTCAGGCGGCGCTGGTCGGCATCATCTTCGTCTGCCTCGCCATCACCTATCTGGTGTTCGTGCTGTCGGAACGCATAGACCGCATCCTCGGCCAGACCGGCCGCTCGATCCTGACCCGGCTGCTCGGTGTCATCCTGGCGGCACTGGCCGTGCAGTTCGTCGCCGATGGCATCAAGGCGCTGATGGCGGGCTGAACGACAATCCCTACTGCCTACTTCGCCGTCGTATCGATCACTTCGAAATCGTGCGTAATCGTAGCGGTCTTGGCCAGCATCGCGGAGGCCGAGCAATATTTTTCGATCGAAAGATCGATTGCGCGTTTGACCTTGTCGGGCGACAGCGCCCTGCCCTTGACGACGAAATGCATATGGATGCGGGTGAACACTTTCGGTTCGGTTTCCGCCCGATCGGCGTCGAGTTCGACGACGCAGTCCTCGATCGCTTCGCGCCCCTTTTTCAGGATATGGACGACATCATAGGCCGAACAGCCGCCGGTGCCGATCAGCACCAGCTCCATCGGGCTCGGTCCCGGCGTCCTGCCTTCCGGTCCGGGCGCGGTTCCCAGCACCAGTTTGTGGCCGCTACCGGACTCGCCGACGAAAGTGCGTTCCTCGACCCATTTTACGCGTGCTTTCATCGAACTCGTCCTTCGCCATATTTCGTTGATCGCCATGTCGGCGTTCAGTTCGACAATGCAAAACCCCGAAAGTCCATGAGGGACTCTCGGGGCGCAATGTTTGACTTAAGCCAAAAACAACATCTGCTGTTGCGATCAGAACGGGATTTCGTCGTCCAGTTCGCGCGACGAACCGCCACCGCCGCCGCTCTTGGCACCGCCACCACCGCGATTGAAGCCTTCGCTCGGGCTGGACTGGCCGAAATCGGAACCACGGCTGCTGCTGCCACCGGTATAGCCGCCGACCTGACCGCCCTCACCCTGCCCGCGCGCGTCGAGCATCTGCAGCTCACCGCGGAATTTCTGCAGCACGACTTCCGTCGTGTACTTGTCGGCGCCGGTCTGGTCCTGCCATTTGCGCGTCTGCAGCTGGCCCTCTACATAGACCTTCATGCCCTTCTTCAAATACTGCTCCGCCACCTTGGCGATGCCCTCATTGAAGATGACGACGTTGTGCCATTCGGTCTTTTCCTTGCGCTCGCCGGAATTCTTGTCACGCCAGCTTTCCGACGTCGCAATGCGAATGTTGACGACCGGCTCGCCCGAGTTGAGGCGACGGATTTCGGGATCCGCGCCGAGGTTTCCGACCAAAATGACCTTGTTGACGCTACCCGCCATGATATTTCTCCGCGCTCATCCGAAACAAATTTTTTTGTCGCAGCACCTTACAGGCTGCAGGCGTCAGCCGCTTGCCGTGGCTGCCTTTACCCACAAGGTTTTTGTTCCCTGTTCGTTCTATGGTGCAGATGACGTTCTGTCAATGTTTGTCAGCAAGATGTAGTGTCCCGGCCGGAAATTTCCATGAAATCGGATCTGACCGGGGGCGATCAAATGAAGTCTGTCGCACATGAGGACCAGCAGCGCGAGCAATGGCGAGCAGGTGTGGAAACACGCATGCATTTGTCGGCCAGCAATGGTGCATCGCAACTTTGCATATTCGAGCAATGGGTCGAGCCCACGGTCGGCGCCCCAACGCATTGGCATCCCGTGGAGGAAGTGCTGACCGTTATCGCCGGTAGGGCTGAGATGTGGATCGACGATGAGCATACAATCGTGACATCGGGCCAGTCTCTCGTTGTCCCCGCGAACAGGAAACACGGGTTCAAGAACGCCGGCACTGGAACGCTTCACATCCACGCCGTCCTTGCGTCGCCGATTTTCGAGGCGACGTTCGATGGGCCTGCAGGAATGGTGAGACGCTGGCTTCCGACAATCTCGTAAAACAGTGCTTGCCAAATCAATAAGTATTCACTTATGCTTTTGACATGATCGAAGCAGAGATTTTTCGCGCACTGGCCGACCCGACGCGCCGCGCCGTCTTTGAGCGGCTGGCCGCAGGCGAGATGAGCGTGTCGGAATTGCGCACCGGTATGACGGTGTCGCAGCCCGCGGTGTCGCAGCATTTGGCCGTCCTGCGTGGCGCAGGCCTGGTGGTCGAGCGGCGAGCCGGCCGCAACGCCTATTACCGCGCCGATCCGCAGGGGCTCGCTCCCTTGCTCTCCTGGATCGAACGCTACCGGACTTTCTGGCCGGAACGCATCGAAAGGCTGAAGGCGGTTTTGAAGGACATGGATCAATGAAGAAGGCGGGATCAACGACCAACGAGGGCCAAATCGACGCCGCGGATGCGCTCGAGTTCGAGTACGACCTTGCCGAGCCGCCGGAAAAGGTCTGGCGGGCCCTGACCGTACCGGAATTGCTCGCCGCCTGGATGATGCCCAACGACATGAGACCCGAGATCGGCAACCGTTTTGCCTTCGCCGGGACGGGCGCGCCGATCGAATGCGAAATCCTCGACGCCGAACCCGAGAAGTTGCTGCGCTATTCCTGGCGGGAGCAGCCGGGCGACGCAGCCAGGCAGGATCCGCTCGACAGTACCGTCACCTTCACACTTGCCCGAACCGTTTCCGGCGGCACGCATCTGCGTGTCGTCCATGACGGCTTTGCCCGCAAGGCCATGCCTGCCATCGCCATGGCAGGCGCCGGCTGCCGTCTTTCGCTCGGTTTGCGCGCAATTGGAAAGCCCATCGCCGCGAACGCACCGCGCCTTCTGCGCGCGGCATAATAGAAAATCGGAGAAGAAAAATGAGCGGTGTTGCCAGTCTGGTGCCGATGGTCATCGAGCAATCGAACCGCGGCGAACGCGCCTTCGACATCTTTTCGCGGCTGCTGCGCGAGCGCATCATCTTCATCAACGGCGAGATCAACGACGACATCTCGGCGCTGGTCTGCGCGCAGCTTTTGTCGCTGGAATCGGACAATCCGGACAAGGAGATCTCGCTCTACATCAACTCGCCGGGCGGCGTGGTGACCAGTGGTTTCGCCATCTACGACACGATGCAATATATCAGCTGTCCGGTGTCGACCGTATGCATGGGCTTTGCCGCTTCGATGGGCTCGTTCCTGCTGATGGCAGGCACACCGGGGCGCCGGATTTCCCTGCCGAACGCCACCATCCTGCTGCATCAGCCGCTGGGCGGGTTCCAGGGCCAGGCCTCCGACATCCAGCGACATGCCGAGCGCATCGGCAGGACGAAACGGCACATGACCGAGCTCTACGCGCAGCATTGCGGCCGTACCTATGAAGAGGTCGAGCGCACGCTGGACCGCGACCACTTCATGACCGCCCGCGAGGCGCAGGCATGGGGCATCGTCGACCATGTTTTCGACACGCGCAAAAAGGCGGCGTAAGCCAGGGCCGGAGCGGAGTCCGGCCGGCTGCCGAAGATTTGACGATGCCGGTCTGGTTCCATCGGCGGCGCGCCACTATAGTCCTGGGATGACCGACACTCATCCTTCCAGACCACTGCGTCCCGTCATCGCCGTCATGGTGCTCGCTGTTGCCAGCCTCGTGAGCGGCGCGGCTCTTGCAGAGGATAGTTCGCCGTCGACGCAAAAAAGCGCCCTGCCCGGGGTGACCGGCGACTACCGCATCGCCAAGCCGGCTCCCGAGCCGGACGATGCGCTGCCGGCCGGCGAGAACGGCACATTCAAGATCGGCGATACGGATGTCAGGATTTCCGGCAGCATCACCGTCGATGTCGGCGCCGGCTCGATCGGGCCGCCGCGTCACTGAGTGCGCGCGGAAATGAGCGTTCCCCACATAAAACGGCCCCGCCGTGCCTTGGGCAAACGGACGGGGCCTTCTGGATCTCAAATCCAACTTTGCCGGGAGTGTACTGCCGGCGTTTGATTTCGGATGCACCGCGGCGTTCGGCCGACGATCCGACTAGCAGTCTCTGATTTTCAGGAGATATGGCAGGTCACGGTTTGCCGGGTGGCGCAGACGCTAAACCCTGGCACTTATGCCTGCCGCGGCTCCAGTGACAACTGGAACCCTAGGGGACGATCCGGTGGCGTCATAGCTCCGCTCCTCTGTCCGTTGCGATTGTTGTCAATTCGAAGCACAAATCGCAAATGCCTGCGGCGTCTCGCAGGCCGCCTTTGGGCGGCGAGGCCATCGAAAGACGGCCGGCTTCGTTGACTTCCGGAGACTGCGCTCCTGGGTTGCCCGCGTCAACCATCAATAGCCGGTTACCGAAAAACGTGATCGCCGGGAGGTTACGTACAAGTCAGTTTTTGCACAGCTTTGTCAGGAGCGTGTTCGGCCTTTGTTCTTTCCGCTTGCCCGTTCACGCGAAAGACGCTTAAACGCTTTTGTCGGGAATTGTGGCGTCTCTCGACGTGGCGGCAAAACTACCTACATAGGGGATGGCCGGGAAAACCCGCCATTCCAGGAAATTCCAGATTCTGAGGCGGCGACCGGCTATGGCCGACCATAAATATCTTTCCATTCGCGGGGCGCGCGAACACAATCTGAAGAATGTCGATCTCGACCTGCCGCGTGACAGCCTGATTGTCATGACCGGCCTGTCGGGGTCCGGCAAGTCATCGCTTGCCTTCGACACGATCTATGCCGAGGGCCAGCGCCGCTACGTCGAAAGCCTGTCGGCCTACGCGCGGCAATTCCTCGAAATGATGCAGAAGCCTGACGTCGACCAGATCGACGGCCTGTCGCCTGCCATTTCCATCGAGCAGAAGACCACATCGAAGAACCCGCGTTCGACGGTCGGCACCGTCACCGAGATCTACGACTATATGCGCCTGCTTTTTGCGCGCGTCGGCATCCCCTATTCGCCGGCCACCGGCCTGCCGATCGAGAGCCAGACGGTTTCGCAGATGGTCGACCGCGTGCTGGCGATCGAGGAAGGCACGCGCCTGTTCATTCTGGCGCCGATGGTGCGCGGCCGCAAAGGCGAGTACCGCAAGGAATTGCTGGAACTGCAGAAGAAGGGCTTTCAGCGCGTCAAGGTCGACGGCGTCTTCTATGACATCGCCGACGTGCCGGCGCTGGACAAGAAGTACAAGCATGACCTCGATGTCGTCGTCGACCGCATCGTCGTGCGCGGCGATCTCGCGACGCGGCTTGCCGATTCCATCGAAACGGCGCTGAAGCTGGCCGATGGGCTGGCGGTCGCCGAATTCGCCGACAAGCCGCTCGATTCCAGCCAGACCGGCGAGGATTCGGTCAACAAGTCGAAGAACGAGACGCATGAGCGCATCCTGTTCTCGGAAAAGTTCGCTTGCCCGGTCTCCGGCTTCACCATTCCGGAAATCGAACCGCGGCTGTTTTCGTTCAACAATCCGTTCGGCGCCTGCCCGACTTGCGACGGTCTCGGCAGCCAGCGCGCCATCGACGGCAATCTGATCGTGCCGGATGAAAACATCTCGCTGCGCGACGGCGCCGTCAGCCCGTGGGCGAAGTCGACCTCGCCCTATTACGCGCAGACGCTGGAGGCATTGGGCAAGGCCTATGGCTTCAAGCTCGGCGACAAGTTCAAGGATTTGTCCGAAGAGGCCAAGGAAGCCGTCCTGCGCGGCACCGGCGAGCGCGAGATCACCTTCCAGTATGATGACGGCCTGCGCTCCTACAAGACGACGAAGACTTTCGAAGGCGTCATCCCCAATCTCGAGCGGCGCTGGAAAGAGACCGAATCCGCCTGGATGCGCGAGGAGATCGAGCGCTTCATGTCGGCCACACCCTGCCCGGTCTGCAAGGGCTATCGGCTGAAGCCCGAGTCGCTGGCGGTGAAGATCGCCGGCAGGCACATCGGCGAAGTCACCGAGCTTTCCATCCGCAAGGCCGACCAGTGGTTCACCGACCTGCCCGCGTCGCTCAACGACAAGCAGAACGAAATCGCGGTGCGTGTGCTCAAGGAAATCCGTGAACGGCTGCGCTTCCTCAACGATGTCGGGCTCGACTATCTGACGCTGTCGCGCAATTCCGGCACGCTGTCGGGCGGCGAGAGCCAGCGCATCCGGCTGGCATCGCAGATCGGCTCCGGCCTGACCGGCGTGCTCTATGTGCTGGACGAGCCGTCGATCGGCCTGCACCAGCGCGACAATGCGCGCCTGCTCGATACGCTGAAGCACCTGCGCGACATCGGCAACACGGTGATCGTCGTCGAGCATGACGAGGACGCCATCCTGCATGCCGACTATGTCGTCGACATGGGCCCGGCCGCAGGCATCCATGGCGGCGAGATCATCGCCCAGGGCACGCCGCAGCAGGTCATGGCCAATCCCAATTCGATCACCGGCAAATATCTGTCGGGCGCGCTCGAAGTGGCGACGCCCGGCGTGCGGCGGGAAGCGAAGAAGAACCGCCGCATCAAGATCGTCGGCGCGCGCGGCAACAATCTGAAGAACGTCACCGCCGAAATCCCGCTCGGCACCTTCACCGCCGTCACTGGCGTGTCCGGCGGCGGCAAGTCGACCTTCCTGATCGAGACGCTGTTCAAGGCCGCCTCGAGACGCATCATGGGCTCGCGCGAACATCCGGCCGACCACGACCGCATCGAGGGCCTCGAATTCCTCGACAAGGTCATCGACATCGACCAGTCGCCGATCGGCCGCACACCGCGTTCAAACCCGGCCACCTATACCGGCGCCTTCACGCCGATCCGCGACTGGTTCGCTGGCCTGCCGGAGGCCAAGGCGCGCGGCTATCAGCCGGGACGCTTCTCGTTCAACGTCAAGGGCGGCCGCTGCGAGGCCTGCCAGGGCGACGGCGTCATCAAGATCGAGATGCACTTCCTGCCCGACGTCTACGTCACCTGCGACGTCTGTCACGGCAAGCGTTATAACCGCGAGACGCTCGATGTCCTGTTCAAGGGCAAGTCGATCGCCGACGTGCTCGACATGACGGTCGAGGAAGGCGTCGATTTCTTCGCCGCCGTGCCCGGCGTGCGCGACAAGCTCGACACGCTGAAGCAGGTCGGCCTCGGCTACATCCATATCGGCCAGCAGGCGACAACGCTGTCCGGCGGCGAGGCGCAGCGCATCAAGCTCGCCAAGGAACTGTCGCGCAAGGCGACCGGCAAGACGCTCTACATCCTGGATGAGCCGACCACCGGCCTGCATTTCCACGACGTTGCCAAACTGCTGGAAGTGCTGCACGAACTGGTAGACCAGGGCAACACGGTGGTGGTCATCGAGCACAATCTCGAAGTGATAAAAACCGCGGACTGGGTGCTCGACCTCGGCCCCGAAGGCGGCGACGGCGGCGGCGAACTGGTCGCCTCCGGCACGCCGGAAGCCATCGTGCGCGAAAAGCGCAGCTACACCGGCCAGTTCCTCAAGGAGCTTCTGGAGCGACGTCCCGGAGGCAAACGCGAAGCGGCGGAGTGATCGACCGGTTGGCGCCTGGAGAGCTCTGGAGAGCTTTTGAATGACAATCAGAAGAGCGCTTGCCGGTGATCTCCAAACCGTCGTCTCGCTGACGGAAGCGGCCTATGCGCCTTACATCGCACTGTTCGGCGCGCCGCCGGTCCCGGTCACCGAGGACTATGCACCGCGCATCGTGCGCGGCGAGGTCTGGTTGCTGGAAAGTGGCGGCGAGCTTGCCGGGCTGATCACGCTGGAGCGACATGACGACCACGCGATGATCTTCTCCGTCGCGGTCTCCCCCGACTTTCAAGGCAAGGGCTTCGGCATTGCGCTGCTGAAACACGCGGATGAGCAGACCCATCTCTGGGGTCTGCCAGAAGTGCGGCTCTACACCAACGCCAGGATGGAGCGGAACATTGCGCTCTATCTTGCCTATGGTTTCCACGAAACGGGTCGCCGGCCCAATCCCTACCGGCCAGGATGGGTGCTCGTCGACATGGCCAAAACCGTCGATCAGATCACCGCGGCCTGATCTTTTTCTGCATTGGGAGGATGACAATGAGCACATCGGGAACAATCCGCGCCGGCATGGGCGGCTGGACCTTCGAACCCTGGGATACGTCCTTCTATCCCGACAAGCTTCCCAAGGCCAAACAGTTGAACTACGCCACTCGCCAGGTGCCGAGCATCGAGGTCAACGGCACTTACTATTCCAGCTTCAAGGAGCCGACCTTCGTCAAATGGGCCAGCGAGGCGCCGGACGGCTTTGTCTATTCGCTGAAGGGCAACCGCTTCGTCACCAACCGGCGCGTGCTGGGCGAGGCCGGCGAATCGATGATGCGCTTCCTTGGCTCCGGCGTGGCGGCGCTCGGCGAAAAGCTCGGGCCGATCCTGTGGCAGTTCGCGCCGACCAAGAAATTCGATCCGGACGATTTCGAAGCCTTCCTGAAGCTGCTACCGGAAAAGCAGGACGGCGTTGCGCTGCGCCATGCGCTCGAAGTCCGCAACGACAGTTTTGTCGTGCCGGAATTCGCAGCACTTGCCCGAAAATACAAGGCCGCGATCGTCTACGCCGACCATGCCAAATATCCTGATATCGCCGACATCACCGCCGATTTCGTCTACGCCCGGCTGCAGACCGGCAGCGATGACAATCCCGACTGCTATACGCCGAAAGGCCTCGATGAATGGGCCGCGCGGGTAAAGACCTGGGCGCAAGGCAAGCAGCCGGCCGACCTGCGGCGCGCCGACCCCGCCACCGATGCGCCGGTCAAGCCGCGCGACGTGTTCGTTTACTTCATCACCGAGGGCAAGGTGCGCGCGCCGTTCGGCGCCACGGCACTGATGAAGCGAGTGGACCAGGGTCAACCGGTGCCCTGACGCAGCGGAATCATGGCATCTTCGCCACCGTCGTAACCTTATCGATACCTCCTTGCTGCATGAATCCAGCCAGACCAGTCGCAGATCTGGGCCGCCACGGGCAAGGACGAGGGGCATGTCGCTCGACTACACTTCACTTCTCCTGGCTGTCGGTTTTTCCGCGGCCTGCCTGAGCCTGACATTGTTCGGCATGTGGCTGACCGCTCGCTCGGAGAAATTCCTGCTGACATGGGCGATCAGCCTGGTGTTCGTGGTCGGCGATATTTTTGTCTATGACGCCTATATCGACATGCCCGGGCGCCTGCTGGGCATCGCCACGCTGGCTTTCCTCCTGCTCGGTTTCTCGACAATGCTAGGCGCGGCCTACCAGTTCAGAACCGGCGGCTCGCCAGTGCCCCGAACTGTACTTGGCAGCGCCATTTCGCTGGCCGTGACGTTGCCTCCCATGGCCCTAGGCTATGATGGGCTGGGCTTCATGTTCGAAAATGCCTTCGCCGCCTTGCTTCTGTTCGCAACGGCGGTCGAATACTGGAAGGGCCGCGACGAAGCCCCTGCCCTGACGATCGGTATCACCGCGCTCTATTCTGCCACGGCCGCATCCTTCGCTCTCTGCGCCATGGTTTTAGCCTTGGATGGAAAGCTGGTCCTTGGACATGCGCCAAGCAACTGGGCCGAGGAACTGAGCCTCATCATCGTCATCGCCAGCATGACCGGGATTGGAGCGCTTTCCCTGGCCCTGAATCAGGGACGCTTGGCCCGGCATCACCGCCACAATGCCCTGACCGACCCGCTGACCGGCCTGCTCAACCGCCGCGCCCTGTTCGACCTGCACGGCGATGCGCCGGTCGGCGCCTTCACGGCGGTGGTCGTCTTCGATCTCGACAACTTCAAGGCCATCAACGACGAATTCGGCCACGCCGCCGGTGATGAGGTGCTGAGGGTGTTTGCACGGGAACTCGCCAGCAATCGCCGCCCGGCCGACGTCGCCGCGCGCATGGGCGGCGAGGAGTTCGCGCTGGTGCTGAAGCGGACCTTGCCCGAAACGGTGGAGGCCACCGCCGAGGCCATACGGGCAGCTTTCGCCGCGCACCGCATCGAAACCGAGACAGGCTCGCTGATATGCACCGTCAGTGCCGGATTTGCTTTCGGCACCAAGGAAGGCCTCGGCTTCGACAAGGTGCTCAACGCCGCCGACAAGGCGCTCTACGACGCCAAGCGCGGAGGCCGTAACCGCGTCACCGCGTCTCCGTTCAGGCGCGCAAGCTAATCGCGCAACACCGGCCTCTGATCGTGGGGAGACGAATGCGGCTCCTAGGCCGCCATGACAATCTCATTGAAGGTATCGAGATCGACATAGAAGACCTTGGTGATCTCCTCGATCAGATCGTCGTAGTCGCAGCCCTGTGATCTCAAGATATTGATGGCAGCGATGATGTCGACGCGTTCGGTAAGCCGCCGCTTCTGGTAATCCTCGACGTAACGTTCCATGGCTGTCCTTTAGCCTGTGTGCCCAAACGCGTTTGAACGACAGAGATCGCAGGAGGGAAGCTAGGCAGCCTTGCTTGCGTGAAACTTGCCCGACATTGGCCGTGGTCCTCGATCTGCGATAACCAGACTGATACGGAAGCGGCCGACTCACAAAGCCATGGAAAAGACTAGCACGCGATATTGAGCGTGCCAGAGACGCAGGTGATCGGATGGAGAAATATTGGACTTGGCAAGAACTTCGGATCGCCAACTGAAGTTCACCGCCAATTCTAGACGGTAAGGAACTTCCGCACATCAGCCCGGTCTAAATCTTCAGCCGGGCCGGTATGGACGATCACGCCCCGGTCCATGATGTTGACCTCGTCGGCGAGCTCGCGGCAGAAATCGAGATATTGTTCGACCAAAAGCACGGCGATGCCCGCCTGGTCGCGCAGATAGCGGATGGCGCGGCCGATGTCCTTAATGATCGACGGCTGTATGCCCTCAGTCGGTTCATCGAGCACGAGCAGTTTCGGCCGCATCACCAGCGCCCGCCCGATGGCGAGCTGTTGCTGCTGGCCGCCGGAAAGATCGCCGCCGCGACGGCCGAGCATCTGCTTCAGCACAGGGAACAATTCGAAGACATGCGCCGGAATGTTGCGGTCGGCTCGCCTCAGCGGCGCAAAGCCTGATTCCAGGTTCTCCCGCACGGTGAGCAGCGGAAAGACCTCCCTGCCCTGCGGTACGAATGCGATGCCCGACCGGGCGCGGTCATACGCCGCGCTCCGGTCGAGCGCCTTCCCCTCGAAGGCAACGCTTCCGCTCGTCAGCCGGTGGTGGCCGACGATCGATCTCATCAAACTGGTCTTGCCGACGCCGTTGCGGCCGAGCACGCAGGTGATCTTGCCGGCGCCCGCCTTCAGCGATACGCCGCGCAGCGCCTGGGCGGCGCCGTAGTGCAGCGTGGCATTGGAAACTTCGAGCATGTCAGCGCCGTCTCCAGAACCTGAGAAACGACAGATCGAAGTGATGGAACTGAACCCGCCAGACCATGCTCATCTCCCCAGATAGACTTCGACGACACGCTCGTCGGCCGACACGAAATCGAGTGTGCCTTCCGAGAGCACCGAGCCCTCGTGCAGGCAGGTGACCTTGACGCCGAGTTCGCGCACGAAATGCATGTCGTGCTCGACGACGATGACCGAATGGTCGCGGGCGATATCCTTGAGCAGCCGCGCGGTTTCCTCGGTCTCGGCATCGGTCATGCCGGCGACCGGCTCGTCAACCAGAAGCAGTTTCGGGTCCTGCGCCAAGAGCATGCCGATCTCCAGCCACTGCTTTTGCCCATGGCTGAGATTGGCCGCCAGTTCGTCACGCTTGTCGCCAAGCCTGATGATGCCGAGGATGTCATCGATCTGCCGCGTCTCGGCGGCCGAGCGGCGGTGAAACAGCGCCGGGAAGATCGAGCGAGGACCCTTCAGCGCCAGCATCAGGTTTTCCTCGATCGTGTGGCTTTCGAAGACGGTCGGCTTCTGGAATTTACGGCCAATGCCCATCATGGCGATCTCGGCCTCGTCGTGCTTGGTGAGATCGACTTGGCCGTCGAAGAACACCTCGCCCTCGTCGGGCCGCGTCTTGCCGGTGACGATGTCCATCATCGTCGTCTTGCCGGCGCCGTTGGGGCCGATGATGGCGCGCATCTCGCCCTTGTCGAGCACCAGCGACAGATTGTTGATGGCGCGAAAGCCGTCGAAGGAGACCGAGACGCCGTCGAGATAAAGGATCGTGTTCGACTTTGACATGGTCGCTCACTCCGCCGGCTGTGGTTCGGGGTTGCTGGCGGACCAGTCACCTGGCTTTCTTGCTTCACTGCGAACGATTTTCGCCGGCGGCGAGACATCGGCATCGGTGCCGGCTTCCTCGGCAATCGAAGCAGCTCGCAACGCCTTGGCGTTGCCGCGCCAGCTGTCCCACATGCCGATGATGCCCTTGGGCAGCAAAAGCGTGACGGCGACGAACAGTCCACCCAGTGCAAACAGCCAGAACTCCGGCAGTACGCCGGTGAACCAGGATTTTCCGGCATTGACCAGCAACGCACCGATGATCGGCCCGACAATGGTGCCGCGCCCGCCGACAGCCGCCCAGACGACGACTTCAATCGAATTGGCCGGCTCGAATTCACCCGGATTGATGATGCCGACCTGCGGCACGTAGAGCGCGCCGGCTATGCCGGCCATGACGGCCGAGACGGTGAAGGCGAACAGTTTCACGTTCTCCGCCCGCCAGCCGAGGAAGCGCGTGCGGCTCTCGGCATCGCGTACCGCCATCAAGAGCTTGCCGTATTTTGAGCCGACGATCGCCCAGGTGACGAAGACGGCAAGTGCCAGCATCACCGCGCTGGCGGCAAACAGCGCCGAGCGCGTCGCGTCGGCCTGCACGTTGAAGCCCAGAATATCCTTGAAATCGGTCAGGCCGTTGTTGCCGCCGAAACCCATGTCGTTGCGGAAAAAGGCAAGCAGCAGCGCATACGTCATCGCCTGGGTAATGATGGAGAGATAAACGCCGGTGACGCGGCTGCGGAAGGCGAACCAGCCGAAGACGAAAGCGAGCAGGCCAGGCACCGCGAGCACCATGAGGCCGGCGAACCAGAAATGGTCGAAGCCATACCAGAACCATGGCAGTTCCTTGTAGTTCAGGAACACCATGAAGTCGGGCAAGACGGGATTGCCATAGACGCCGCGCGAGCCGATCTGGCGCATCAGATACATGCCCATCGCATAGCCGCCGAGCGCGAAGAAGGCGCCGTGACCGAGCGAAAGAATGCCGCAATAGCCCCAGACCAGGTCGAGCGCCAAGGCAAGCAGCGCATAGCAGAGATATTTGCCAGTCAGCGCGACGATGTAGGATGGGATGTAGAAGGCGCTGGTAGGAGACACCGCAAGGTTGAGCAACGGCACGATGACGGCCACCGCCAGCAGGATGGAGATCGTAATGGCGATGCGGCGGTCCGCGCCGGCGGCAAAGAAGCGTCCCGTGATCATGCTTCCACCGCCCTGCCCTTGAGCGCGAACAGGCCGCGCGGGCGTTTCTGGATGAACAGGATGATCAGCACCAGCACGACGATCTTGCCGAGCACCGCGCCCGCATAAGGCTCGAGGAACTTGTTGACGATGCCGAGCGAGAAGGCGCCGACCAGCGTGCCCCACAGATTGCCGACGCCGCCGAAGACAACGACCATGAAGCTGTCGATGATGTACCCGCGGCCGAGATTGGGCGAGACGTTGTCGATCTGGCTCAGCGCGACGCCGGCAATGCCGGCAATGCCGGAGCCGAGCGCGAAGGTCAGCGCGTCGACCCACGGCGTCCTGATGCCCATCGAGGCAGCCATGCGCCGGTTGGCGGTGACGGCGCGCATCTGCAGGCCCCAGGGCGTGCGCTTCATCACGTAGAGCAGGATGCCGAAGACAGCGAGCGCGAAAACCAGGATCCACAGGCGGTTCCAGGTGATCGCCAACTGTCCGACATTGAACGAGCCCGACATCCAGGATGGGTTGCCGACCTCCTGGTTGGTCGGCCCGAAGATTGAGCGCACGGCCTGTTGCAGGATCAGCGAGACGCCCCATGTCGCCAGCAGTGTTTCAAGCGGCCGGCCATAGAGGAAGCGGATGACGCCGCGCTCGATGATCAGGCCAACCAGAGCGGCGACGAGAAAGGCCAGCGGCAGTGCGATGACCAGCGACCAGTCGAACAGGTCAGGGAAGGATGTACGGATCACCTGCTGGACGACGAAGGTCGTGTAGGCGCCGAGCATGACCATCTCGCCATGCGCCATGTTGATGACGCCCATGACGCCGAACGTGATGGCGAGGCCGATTGCCGCCAGCAGCAGCACCGAGCCCAGCGAGATGCCGTACCAGACGTTCTGCCCGGCGTCCCAGAAGGCCAGCGTCGAATTGATGTTGGCGATCGCGGCTGTCGCCGCTTGCCTAACCGCGTCGGTGGAATTCGCCACGACCGAAGTGAGCAGCGAAACAGCATCGCGATCGCCCCGTGCCCCGATAAGCGCGATGGCGGCGAGCTTGTCGGCTTCGGGCCGATCCGAGACAAGAACTGACGCGGCACGGGCCTGTTCGAGCAGAGCCTTGACGCTGGCCACGGCCTCACCGGCGATCGCCGTATCGAGGGGGGCGATATTTGCGGCGTCAGGTGTCTTGAACATGGTGTCGGCGGCGGCGATGCGGACAGCCGGATCCTTGGCGCCGAGCGTCAGCGTGCCCAACGCATCGCGGATGACGCGACGCAGCGTGTTGTTGACCTTGATCTTGGTGATGCCGTCCTTGGCCGCCTCACCCGATGCCTCCCCGCTCAACGGGTCGGAAAGCTGGACGCTCTCGCCCGCTTCCTTGCCGACAAACACCAGGGAATCGGCCTTGCGGACATAGAGGTTGCCGTCGGCAAGTGCCGCAAGCGGCCGCTCCACCGCCGGGTCGCCGGCGGCTGCCAGTTCGTGGACGACGGCTCCGATCTCGGAAAAGCCCTTGGCCGTGGCGAATTTGGCGATCATGCCGCGCAGATCGGTTTCGCCAGCGCCCGATGACGACAGTGTCGCCAGCAGGAACAACAGCATCAAACCCGTGCGGATTAAGGTCATCGGTTTCTGGTAACCCCTGAAGGTTGAAGTGGGCGTGGGGGGGGGGGGGGGGGGGGAGGGCGCGCCCCCCCCCGGGGGGGGGGGGGCGCGGGGGGGGGCGGGGGGGGGGGCGAGGCCCCCCCC
>NZ_JBVVQG010000008.1:0-110956 GCF_055811095.1 Mesorhizobium sp. WSM4833 | reverse complement strand
ACTGGGGCCCCCCCAGAAACACCCCAACCACCCCGGGGGGTTTAACGGTCTGGGTTTTGTGCAACCCCTTTCGGGTTCTGGGGGGGGCCGGGCGGGGGGTGCACCCGGCCGGCACGCGCGCGGTCTGACTGGGTCAGCCCTGGGAGGGATCAGTTCGTGCCCTTGCCGCCGCACTTGCCGGTGGCAACATTAAAGTTGCCGCAGGACAGAGGCGCGCGCCAATCCGAGATCAGGTCCTTGGAATCAGGCAGATAGTCGGACCATTCGTCGCCCATCACCAGGCCCGGCGTGCGCGACACGGTCTCGAACTGGCCGTCGGCCTGGATTTCGCCGATCAGCACCGGCTTGGTGATGTGGTGGTTCGGCATCATCGTCGAATAGCCGCCGGTCAGGTTCGGCACCGACACGCCGATCATGGCGTCGATGACCTTGTCCGGATCGGTGGTGCCGGCCTTCTCGACCGCCTTCACCCACATGTTGAAGCCGATATAATGGGCCTCCATCGGGTCGTTGGTGGTGCGCTTGTCGTTCTTGATGAACTTGTGCCAGTCGGCGATGAACTTCTTGTTCTCGGGCGTATCGATGCTCTCGAAATAGTTCCAGGCGGCGAGATGGCCGACCAGCGGCGCGGTGTCGAGACCTGCAAGCTCTTCCTCGCCGACCGAGAAGGCCATGACCGGAATGTCCTCGGCCTTGATGCCCTGGTTGCCGAGTTCCTTGTAGAACGGCACGTTGGCGTCGCCGTTGACGGTCGAGACGACGGCGGTCTTCTTGCCGGCCGAACCGAACTTCTTGATCGCCGAAACCTCGGTCTGCCAGTCGGAGAAGCCGAACGGCGTGTAATTGACCATGATGTCTTCAGCCGCCACGCCCTTGGCCTTCAGATAGGCCTCGAGGATCTTGTTGGTGGTGCGCGGATAGACGTAGTCGGTGCCTTCCAGCACCCAGCGCTTAACCGAACCGCCGTCCTCGCTCATCAGATAGTCGACCGCCGGGATCGCCTGCTGGTTCGGCGCCGCACCCGTGTAGAACACGTTGCGCTCGCTCTCCTCGCCCTCATACTGGACCGGATAGAACAGGATGTTGTCGAGTTCGGAGAACACCGGCAGCACCGATTTGCGCGACACCGAGGTCCAGCAGCCGAACACCGCCGCAACCTTGTCCTTGGAGATCAGTTCGCGCGCCTTTTCGGCAAACAGCGGCCAGTTGGAAGCCGGATCGACGACCACCGCCTCGAGCTTCTTGCCGAGCAGGCCGCCCTTGGCGTTCTGCTCGTCGATGAGCATCAGCATGGCGTCCTTCAGTGTCGTCTCCGAAATCGCCATGGTCCCCGAGAGCGAATGGAGAATGCCGACCTTGATCGTGTCGTCGGCGGCCTTGGCCGGAGCCGACATCAACAGGCCGGCGGCGACCGCACCAGCCGAAAACATTTTTGTTATTGTCGAGAAATTACCCCTCATATTACGGACTCCCAAGCTAGTTGATTGCACCGCAACACTACAATGCAACCCCCATGCCAACCGCTCCAGAGATCCCGAAAGGGTACAAATAGTTCATAGATATCAGCGCCTTGGAACATAGGGCTTCCAAAACAAAGAGAGCCGGCCAGAAATCGATTGAGGGAAATTTGCGCAGCTTACACAGTTTTTGCCTAATTTTCGCTCATTCTCCCAGACTGCCTAGATTTTGATCTGAATAGCGGCGCATTGGGCGACCGATGTTGCGGCGCGGTGCAAAAATAGGGCAAGCTCGCTCTTCAAACGAGCGACGTCATGATTTCAGGGATTTCACGCTTTTTCATCGGCATACTGCTTCTGGCCGCAGCAACCGGAGCCGCGCGAGCCGATTTCAGCGATGGCAAGATGCCTGACGGCACCTATCATTGCGAAGTGTACCTGCTTGGCATGTTCCTCAGCCTCGGCGACATCACCATCAAGGGGAACGTCTACAGCGGCCCTGTCTACACCAGCCTCGGCGGCTTCGGCCCCGCTCAGCAAGGGTACAACTACCAAATGGATGCGAACCGCGTGATTTCCTGGCTGGGACCACTGGGCGGCTACACCGCCGGCGGCAACTCGCTGTCGCTGACCCAGGCGACGCTTGACGGCGAAACCGTGCCCTCCTTCGACATCATCATGAAGCAACCCGACGGCGCCTTCACCGCATCGACCTGCACCAAGCAATAAGGGCGGCAAGAAAAAGGCGCGGAACCTTGCGGGTTCCGCGCCAGCAGTCCGTCGGGAGGATGTGACTAGATCGTCTTTGCCGACATCTGCGCGGCGATGTAGTCGGCCTGGCGGATCGCCAGCGACACGATCGTCAGGGTCGGGTTTTCGGCGGCCCCGGTGGTGAACTGGCTGCCGTCCGACACGAACAGGTTCTTGATGTCGTGCGCCTGGCCGTGCTTGTTGACGACGCCGTCTTCCGCTTTCTCGCTCATCCGGTTGGTGCCGAGATTGTGGGTCGAGGGATAGGGCGGCGTCGGGAAGGTGCGGGTGGCGCCGACCGCATCGTAAAGTGCCGTAGCCTGTTTGTAGGCGTGGTTACGCATCGCCGTGTCGTTCGGATGGTCGTCGAAATGCACGTCGGCGATCGGCATGCCGTGTGCGTCCTTCTCGTCTGCATGCAGCGTGATGCGGTTCTCCGCGCGCGGCATGTCCTCACCGACGATCCACAGGCCGGCCATGTGGTCGTAGTGATCGAGTGCGGTGGTGAACGAGCGCCCCCAGGCGCCCGGATCGAGGAATGCGGCCATGAACGGCAGGCCGAGCGACAGCGTCTCGAACTCGTAGCCGCCCACGAACCCACGCGACGGATCATGCCGCGCCTCGTCGCGGATGATGCCGGCCATGGTGGTGCCGCGATACATATGCACCGGCCTGTCGAAGATGGCATAGACCGAGCCGGTGGTGTGGCGCATGTAGTTCTTGCCGACCTGGCCCGACGAGTTGGCAAGCCCATCGGGGAATTTTCCCGACGCCGAATTGAGCAGCAGCCTTGGGCTCTCGATCGAGTTGCCGGCAACCGCGACGATGCGCGCCTTCTGCTCCTGCAGCTTGCCGTCCTTGTCGGCGTAGACGACGCCGGTCACCTTTCCGCTGGCGTCGTGGTTGATCTTGATCGCCATGGCATTCGGCCTGACTTCGAGATGGCCTGTCGCCTCGCCCTTGGGGATCTCGGTGTAGAGCGTCGACCATTTGGCGCCCCATTTACAGCCCTGGAAGCAGAAGCCGGTTTGCTGGCAGGAATTACGATCGTCGCGATCGACCGAGTTGATGGCCATGTTGCCGGTGTGGCATTCCTTGTAGCCGAGCTTGTCGGCGCCGGCCTTCAACACCTTGAAATTGTTGTTGCCCGGCAGCCGCGGCCAGTCATTGGTGCCGGTGACGCCCATCTTGGCCTCGGCCTTGGCGTAGTAGGGCTCCATCTCGGCCAGCGTGATCGGCCAATCGAGCAGGTTGGCGCCTTCCAGTTTGCCATAGGTCGAGAGCGTCTTGAACTCGTGCTCCTGGAAGCGCAGCGAGGCTCCCGCCCAATGCGTGGTCGAACCGCCGACCGACTTGACGATCCAGGCCGGCAGGTTCGGAAAATCCTTTGCCACGCGCCAGTCGCCGGACGTGGTGCGCTTGTCGGTCCAGGCGAGCTGGGCGAACGAACCCCACTCGTCATTGACGAAATCCTCGTATTCGTGGCGCGCGCCGGCTTCCAGGATGACGACGTCGACACCCTTCTGGGCAAGTTCGTTGCCGAGTGTGCCGCCGCCGGCGCCCGAACCGATGATGACGACCACGCCGTCGTTGTTCAGATCAAATGAAGCTGCCATGGTTTCCTCCCATGATTTCTGTTTGCGGGTTCAGGAACGACGGGTTCAGAGCCACTCGATGTCGTCGAAACCGCGCGCGATGTAGCCGCCCTTGGAATAGGACTCGCCCTCGTAGCCGAAGATCGGCCACACCTCTTTCTGGTTGTAGAGGCCGACCACAAGGCCGCCTCTGATGGCCTGGAAAAACGGCGTCGCCTCGATCTGCTTCAGCACGCCGACGCGCTGGTCTTCCCAGCCGAGGCCGCGATAGCCGCCGTCACCGGATTTCTTGTCGAGGTCGGCGATGCCATCCTCGAGCATCGCCTTGTAGGCGGCGTCCTTGCCGGCCTGCTCGTCATGACCTTTCACGGCAATGGCGTAGTATTTGTCCGGCACCTGATCGTGCGGATAGATGTCACGCGCCATCTGGATCAGCGTCGCCATGGTTTCGGGCTTGAGTGCCGATGTCTCGAGCCCCCAGGCATGTTCAGGACTGATGACGGCGCTACCGGAGATGACGAGCAGCGCGCCGATGCCGCCGCGTTTGAGAAGCTCGCGACGGGAAAGCCCGGGCTTCGCGTCATAGATCGTGACCATTTTATTCCTCCCTGCTTGCTATGTGCACTGTTGAGAGTGCGTTTGCTGGCGCCGCACCTGCCGGCGCGACTGCTATGTCTCCTATTGGAAGCGACCTCCGCGCTGCAGAACCTCGATCTTGTAGCCATCGGGGTCCTCGATGAAGAAAAAGCGGGCGATCAGCGATCCGTCGCGGTTGAACTCGACGATCTTCTTCGGATTCAGGCCAAGCGCACCGAGACGGTCATGTTCGCTGTCGAGGTCGGCGACGGAGACAGCGAAGTGACCGTAGCCGTCGCCGAGCCCGTAAGCTTCCTGCCGATCCTTGTTCACGGTCAGTTCGAGCTCGAACCCTGCCTCGGCATTGCTGAGGTAAAGGAGCGTGAACGTCTCGAAATCCAGCCTGTCGGCGACATTGAGCCCGAAGGCGTTTCTGTAGAAATCGACCGATCGGGTCTCGTCGAGAACCCGGATCATACTGTGGATCGCCTTGGCCAAATCAGTCTCCGCGCTGGTGTGGAGGCGATTATGCGCGGCGCGGACAAAAGGTGGTGGCAGCCGGTTACCACGCCCGCAGCCGCGAACGGGACGAAAGTCCGATTGCCGGACCGGCAATTTTGCCCGAGAATACGTGTGGGGACAGGTCAAGCAGTATCAAACTGGACGCCCGTCCACCCAAGACCAACAATCATGGGAGGTTTGTCGGATGTGCAGGGTGTTTGCGGGCCAGGACCCCGAAGGCTATCGCCAGATCAACCGCTCGATTCGCATCGACGGTCACTCGACCAGCATCCAGCTCGAAGCGACGTTCTGGGCGTTGCTTGACGAGATCGCCGAAAACCAGAACCTGACGACGCCGAAATTCATCTCCAAGCTCTATGACGAAGCCATAGAGATCAACGGCGCCATCCCGAACTTTGCGTCGATGCTGCGCACCACCTGCGCGCTCTATCTGCGCGGCCATCGGCCGGGGATGGATGAGCAGATGGTGCCGAAGCGGCAGGCCGCTTAGCGCATTGCGCTCAGCTTAGTTCTTGCGCGAGCCCTATGAGAAGCCCTCCGGGCCCTCGAATGTAGCAGAGCCGATACACGTCTCTATACTGGACAACTTCGCCTTCGAGCCGCGCACCGCGATTGCGGAGCCTTTCAAGCGTCCCCTCAATGTCGTCCACGGCGAACATGACGCGGAGGTAGCCGAGGGCGTTAACCGGGGCGTTGCGGTGATCCGAGACGGCAGGCGGCGTGAGGAAGCGGGACAGTTCGAGCCGGCTGTGGCCGTCCGGCGTCCGCATCATGGCAATCTCGACGCGTTGATCGCCCAGTCCAGTGACACGTCCGGCCCATTCTCCTTCGATCGTGGCCCGCCCTTCGAGCTCAAGGCCGAGCTCGCCAAAGAAACCAATCGTCTCTTCGAGGTCATCGACGACGATTCCTATGTTGTCCATCCGTTTGAGCGCCATGTGTTCAGTCTACAAGGCGTCGTCCAGGTCGTAAACTCATTAGGCTGCTTGCCAGCTGAGCAGGTATGATCAAGGGGTCCGGAACGCCTCGTGATACGTCGCGGTGGCGCCCTGGTGTCGACCACTACCTCGAACGCCAGCCGGTGTGTGGCTGTCCCTGATTCATGCCTGATGGCACGATGCTGTTTCTATCGGTCCAGTATCCGGCCGCGTATGCCAGGACGCTCTGCAAGAGGCGATGCTGCAGCCCAAGTTCCGGGCGAAAACCGGCTTCCAACAGCACAAGCAGACCTGGTCGACAGTAGACCAAACCCTCGCTAACGATTTTGTGATGTGGTTGACGAGGTCATTTTCATCTCGCAGTCTATCGGCATTCGATCTGCGGCTTAACCTAACTATCGTTGTCATGAATACTTGGGCATCACTTCCCAAGCGCGCTCTCTTATTTTTGAGATTCCTAATATGAACCGTCGCAACCCTGTCCGAATGAATCGGCGTCTTTTCCTGTCCTCGGTCGCAATGTTTACGGCAACCGCGACATCGGCCGGTTTTGCGCGATCGTTCTCGGGCACTTTGCCCTGGACGCCAATGGCATCCGATCCACCGACGCAGGTCGTGGCAGGCGGCTGGCACTTTTTCTCGGCCCAGGAAGCAGCTCTAGTCGAGGCGATCGTCGACCGCATCATTCCGGCCGACGAACTCAGCATGGGCGGCAAGGAAGCCGGTTGCGCCGTCTATATCGACAGGCAGTTGATGGGGGCGTTCGGTGCGTCGAGCCGGCTTTACACGCAAGGCCCGTTTCTGCCTGGACTGCCCACCCAGGGCTATCAGGGCGAGGCCAATCCGGCGCAGCGTTACCGCACCGGGCTTGCCGCCATCGACGCTTTCCTGAAACAGCGGGACGGCAAGACATTCGTCGAGCTCGCACCGGCCGAACAGGATGCCTTCCTGACGGCTATGGAGGCCGGGAAGGTCGACCTGCCCAATGGCGTCAAGGGGCCGGGTTTCTTCGGGCTTCTGCTGCAGAACACCATGGAGGGGTTCTTTGCCGACCCCGTCTATGGCGGCAACAAGGACATGGTCTCGTGGCGCATGCTTGGTTTTCCAGGCGCCCGCTACGACTACCGCGACCATGTCAGCAAACACAATCAGCCATATCCGCAGCCGCCTGTCTCGATCATCGGGCGCCCCGAATGGCTCGGCAAAGGCGCCTGATCATGACCAACATACTGCCTCGCAAAGACGTCGTGATCGTCGGCCTCGGCTGGACGGGATCCATTCTGGCCCACGAATTGACCGATCAGGGCCTGGACGTGGTGGCTATAGAACGCGGCCCCTGGCGCGATACGGCAACCGATTTCAACATCGGCTACGCGCAGGATGAGTTGCGCTACAGCATCCGGCGCGACCTCTTCCTGCAGCCCGCCGTGGAAACCATGACGGTGCGCAACGACCCATCGCAGAAGGCGCTGCCGATGCGCGATTTCGGCTCCTTCCTCCCCGGCAACGGCGTCGGCGGCGCCGGCGTCCACTGGAACGGCCACACCTGGCGGTTCTGGGATTCAGACTTTCAGATAAAGACCAATCTGACCAAGAAATATGGTGCATCGAGAATCGCCGATCTCCAGGTCGAGGACTGGGGCGTGACCGGCGCGGAGATGGAGCCCTATTACGACCAGTTCGAGTATCTGGCAGGCATCTCGGGCAAGGCCGGCAATATCAGGGGGCAGTTGCAGGAAGGCGGCAATCCGTTCGAGGATCCAAGGTCGCGGGATTATCCGAACCCGCCGATGCAGATGACCTACGCGCCAACCCTGTTCGCCGAGGTCGGCCGGTCGATCGGCCTGCATCCCTTCCCGACCCCATCCGCCAACATGTCGCGGGCCTATGTCAACCCGCTCGGCATCGCCATGGGTCAATGCACCTATTGCGGATTCTGCGAACGCTTCGGCTGTGCCAACTATTCGAAGTCGAGCGCCCAGACCACCGTCCTTCCGGTGCTGATGAAGAAGTCCAATTTCGAAGTCCGCACCGACAGCGAGGTACTGCATGTCGATCTGGCTCCCGGAGGCAAGTCGGCGCGCGGCGTGACCTACGTCGATACCTCAGGCGAGGAGTACTTCCAGCCGGCCGATCTGGTGCTGCTGTGCGCCTACGGCCTGCACAATGCCCGGCTGATGATGCTGTCCGGCATCGGCAAGATCTACGACCCCGGCAGCGGCGAAGGAACGGTTGGGCGCAATTACTGCTACCAGACAAACGCCGGCGTGCAGGTGTTCTTCGACGACAAGAACTTCAACCCGTTCATCGCCGCAGGCGCGCTCGGCCAGACGATCGACGATTACAATGGTGACGCATTCGACCACGGCGCGCTGGACTTCGTCGGCGGTGCGGGCATCAACTGCATTCCCACCAACGGGCGCCCGATCGGAACCAGGCCGACCCTGCCCGGCACGCCGAAATGGGGCAGCGCCTGGAAGAAGGCAACGGTCGAGGGCTACAAGAGCACGCTTGGCTACTCGTCCCAGGGAAGCAGCTACGCGACGCGCAACAACTACCTCGACCTCGACCCGACCTACAAGGACCGTTTCGGGCGGCCGCTGATGCGCATGACGTTCGATTTTCCCGACAACGACATCCGCATGTCGAACTATGTCTGCGACCGGATGGAGGAAATCGCCAAGGCGCTCGGCGGCAAGCAGTACGCCGTCAGCCGCCGCAAGAAAGGCTGGGACAGCGTCCCCTACCAGAGCACCCACAATACGGGCGGCGCCATCATGGGAACGGACCCGAAGAAGAGCGCGGTCAACACCTTCCTCCAGAGCTGGGACGTCCCCAATGTCTTTGTCATCGGTGCGTCGGCCTTCCCGCAGAATGCCGGCAAAAATCCGACAGGAACGGTCGGCGCGCTCGCTTTCCGCGCCGCCGATGCCATCCGCAATCAATATCTGCGCAATCCCGGTGCACCCCTGGTGCAGGCATGAACAAGCTCGTTCTCACGCTCGCCATCGGTGCTGCGGCCCTCACTGGCGGCCCGGCATGGAGTGCCGACCAGGCGGACCAGATCATACGTGGACAGTATCAGGCGGTGCTCGGCGACTGTGCAGGCTGTCATACGCGAGCCGAGGGCAAACCGCTGGCCGGCGGCCTGCCGCTCGAAACGCCGTTCGGCGCGCTTGTGCCGCCCAACATAACGCCTGACCGCGAGACGGGCATCGGCAGTTGGTCGGAAGCCGACTTCCGCAGCATGATGAAGTCAGGCATCGGCCACAATGGTGTGCGGCTCTACCCCGCAATGCCCTACCCCGCCTATACCAGGATGAACGATCGGGACATTTCCGACTTGTGGGCCTATCTGACGACGGTTCAACCGGTATCGAACAAGGTCGAAGCCAATCAGCTGCCGTTCCCGTTGAACATCCGGCTGGCGATGCTGGGCTGGAATGCCCTCAACTTCACCGAAGCAAGCTTTCAGCCGGATCCCTCCAAGTCGGCGGAGTGGAATCGCGGCGCTTATATCGTCCAGGGCGCGGGCCATTGCGGCACCTGCCACTCGCCCAAATCTTTCCTTGGCGCCGATAAGGACAGCGAGTTCCTGCAAGGTGCCTCCCTGCAGGGCTGGTTTGCCCCCGACATCACCAACAATGCGCAATCGGGCCTGGGCAAATGGTCGGAAGAGGATCTGGTGAAATACCTCAAGACCGGCGTCAATGCGCATTCGATTGCCTCCGGTCCGATGGCGGAGGCCATCGAGAACTCCACGTCGAAAATGACCGATCCCGATCTCAAGGCGGTTGCAGTCTACCTCAAGAGCCTGGGCTCGGATGTCGACAGCGCCCAACCGGCAAAGCCTGACGCAACACGGATGACCGCGGGCGAGGCAATCTATCGCGACAATTGCTCGGCCTGCCATGGTGGAGATGGTGCCGGGTCAGGCGCGCTTTTCCCTTCCCTTGCCGGCAATTCGATCGTCGCGCAGGGCAGTGCCGAAACACTGGCCCGGCTCGTCCTTGCCGGCAGCCAGGCCGTGCACACGGCCGATGCACCGACGACGCCCGCCATGCCTTCCCTGGCCTGGCGCCTGAAAGACCAGGAGGTCGCCGACGTCTTGACCTATGTGCGCGCCAGTTGGGGCAACGCGGCTCCTGCAGTCTCGTCCGGCGATGTCGCCGCCGTACGCAAGGGATTGACCCAGTAGACCCGTACTCTAGCTCTCTGCTGCGACGGCCAGCGCCAGACGGCTTATGTCGGTGAAAAGCGCCTGGCGCTCGGAATAGTCGGTCTGTTCGCCGGTCTCGATGTTGTCCACCACGACACACATCGACAACGCACGTGCTCCGAAATGCTCCGATATGCCATAGAGCGCGCTGGTTTCCATATCCACGGCCAGGGCTCCTTGCGCCCGTGCATCGGCAAAACGGGCACGCCCATCCGGGTGATAGAAGATGTCGCTGCAGACCGTCAGGCCGACATGATGGTCGATGCCAAATTCTACCGCCTTGGCCCGTGACGATGCGAGGAGCGCCGGGTCCGGGCCAGCCGGTCCATAAAGGCCGAAAACCTGGCCGCTCTGGGCGCTTTCCGCCTGTGCCGATTGCGAGATGACAAGGCTGCGCAGCTTTGCCTTTGCGGTCAGGCTGCCGCAGGTGCCGGTACGGATCAGGGTCCGGGCGCCATAATGGTCCAGCAGTTCATGTGCATAGATCAGAAACGATGAAACGCCGATGCCCGTCGCTTGAATGCTGATGGACTTGCCACGAAACAAGCCGGTGAAGCCAAGCGTGCCGCGTCGGCGATTGATGCAGCGCGGCGCTTCCAGGAACGTTTGCGCCATCCATTCGGCGCGTTGCGGGTCGCCCGGCAACAACACCGTGTCGGCATAGTCGTCCTTGTCCGCTTCGTTGTGCGGCGTCACCGGTTGCTCCCCTAAGCCTTCCTGCCGTTCACCCCTCAATCATGGCGTTGTCACGGCGTTGCGCAAGGAGGAACATGGGGAAGGCTCTAGGACTCCAGCACGTCCTTGACGATCGTGGCCAGTTGCTTGAGCGAAAACGGCTTGGGCAGGAAGCCGAAATGCGCATCTGCCGGCAGGTTTCTGGCGAATGCGTCCTCGGCATAGCCGGACACGAAGACGAACTTGATGTCGGGCTGGCGCTTGCGCAATTCGCCGAGCAGCGTCGGCCCGTCCATTTCCGGCATCACCACGTCGGAAACGACGATATCGACCTTGCCGCCCAGCGCCTCGAACACTTCCAGCGCCT
This sequence comes from Mesorhizobium sp. WSM4833, assembly GCF_055811095.1. Lineage (NCBI taxonomy): Bacteria > Pseudomonadati > Pseudomonadota > Alphaproteobacteria > Hyphomicrobiales > Phyllobacteriaceae > Mesorhizobium > Mesorhizobium sp. WSM4833. Next base: position 99,857 of record NZ_JBVVQG010000008.1, on the reverse strand, counting down.
CGACGCCCGACGACGCCTCGTGCACGGTGTAGCCGCGCGAGGTCAGCGCCCGCATGCCGCCCATGCGCACGGCATCCTCGTCCTCGACGAGCAGCACCGTGGCCGAGCCCGACAGATCCTTGGCCGGATCGGCGACCTTTGCCGGCGCCGCCGGCGCATCGCCGGGCTCGCCTGCCTTTTTCGCTTCGGCGATGTGACGCGGCAGGAAAATGCGGAAAGTCGAGCCTTTGCCGACTTCGGAATCGCAGAAGATGAAGCCGCCGGTCTGCTTGATGATGCCGTAGACCATCGACAGGCCAAGGCCGGTGCCTTTGCCGACTTCCTTGGTGGTGAAGAAGGGTTCGAAAATCTTCTTCAGCACGTCGGGCGCGATGCCGCTGCCGGTGTCCTCGACTTCGACCACGACATAGTCCGCCGGGGCGAGTTCGCGGTAGGAAAAGGCCTTGCACTCCTCGGCGGTCACATTGCGGGTGCGCACGGTCAGATCGCCGCCCGCCGGCATAGCATCGCGCGCGTTGACCGCAAGGTTCACCACCACCTGTTCGAACTGCCCGATATCGACCTTGACCGGCCACAGGTCGCGGCCATGGTCGACCTTCAGCTTGATGTCGTTGCCGACAAGGCGGGCCAGCAGCATCCTGAGATCGGCGAGCACGTCGGTCAGGTTGAGCACTTCCGGCCGCAATGTCTGCTTGCGCGAGAAGGCCAGAAGCTGCCGCACCAGCGAAGCCGCCCGGTTGGCATTCTGCTTGATGTTCATGATGTCTGGGAAGGACGGGTCCGACGGGCGGTGATTGGTCAACAAAAGGTCGGACGCCATGATGATGGCGGTCAGCACATTGTTGAAATCATGCGCGATGCCGCCGGCAAGCTGGCCGACTGCCTGCATCTTCTGGCTTTGCGCCATCTGCCCTTCCAGCGCCTTCTGCTCCGTTGTCTCGACGGCGTAGACGATGGCCGACTCCTCGGCGCCCTCGCCGCCGGTGCCGTCAGCGACGGCGTTGACGTAGAAGCGGATGTGCCGTTCGTCGTTGCCGGGCAGAAGCGTGTCGATCGGCTCGATGTCGGCCTGCCGCTGCTGCGCTTTCTCGAAGGCAGCCGCGAAGGCCGGCCGGTCGCGTTCGTGGATTACCGTGTCGAGCCGCACGCGACGGTCGACGGCGTCGCGATCGACGACAGACGAAAACAACGACAAAAACGGCGCATTGGTGCGCAGGATGCGTCCGTTGTGGTCGACGCCGGCGATTGCCATCGGTGTCGAGTTGAAGAAGCGGGTGAAGCGCACTTCCGAAGCCCGCAAGTCGGCAGAGGCATCCTCGCCTTGCGTGCGGTTGAGCACGATCGTGCGTGTCGGCCCATTCAATCCTTCGCGGCTGGCCGAAACGCGGTGCATGAAGCGCACCGGCAGCGCTTCGCCCGTCATGGTCGTCAAATCGAGATCGATCACCGCGTTGCGTGTGGTGCCGGGGTCGGCCTTGACCGAGCGGACCAGCGCCATGCCGTCGCCGGCCACGATCTCCGACAGAGACACGGCGCCGGGCGTGAAGCTGGTGAGGTCGATGCCCAGCCATTCGGCGAGCGTGGCGTTGATGTAGGTGACGCGGCCCTCCTGGTCGGCCGAAAAGAAGCCGGCCGGCGCGTGGTCGAGGTGATCGATCGCCTTCTGCAGATCGAGGAAGAAGCGCTCCTGCTCGGCCCGCTCCTGCGAGATGTCGGCAAGCTGCCAGGCCAGCATCGGCAGCCGCTGGCCCGGAACGCTGAAGGCGCGAGCGCGCGCGCGGTACCAGCGGGCGCCCGGCTCGGCACCGGGCCGAATGGACTGTGCGAGCCTAAACTCGCCGTCGCCCGGCTGGCCGTCGCGAAGGCCGGACGCCAGGCGATAGATCGTCACCGAGGCTTCGGGGACATCCGAGAGCAATCCCTCGACGGTCTTCAGGTCGGCAGCGGACGATGCTCCGGTCATATCCGCATAGGCGCGGTTGGCATAGACGACGCGGCCCTTAGTGTCGGTGACGAGAAGCCCCTGCGACATCGAATCGACGAAGGATTTCGACAGTTCGTCGCCTGTCGAGCGTGGCGTGACCTGCACGAAGCCGATCGCCGTCGCGAACAGGAAGCCGACGCCGATCATCGCCAGCACGCCGAGCATGCCGAGCAGGAAAGGATCGCCGAGGCGCTCGCGGAAAAGACCGAAGACGATCGCCGCCCCCGTCAGAACGACGATGAAAATGATAAGCCGGGTAACCGCGCCCGGTCGCGTATTCTGGTCGACGATCGGTACCGGATAGAAATCGCCGCGCGCTTCCTTGGCCATGTGCCCCCTGCTCGTGAATTCCGGTGTTCCGACACCCGCCCCGTACCGGGTTGAATCACATTCTCCTAGTCCGGAAAAGGCCTGGGCGGCAAATGTCGGATAAAAATGATGTCTTCCGGCCTTCGGAGTTTTTCAAGCTGTTCAACAGCGTGAAACGCAACTTGCGGTGGCCCGCTGCAACGGTCTAGTGTCTTATCACTTCCAAGGGGCGATCAGGGGAAACCAATGCAATGGCTCGATAGCGTGGCAGGTCCCGGTTATGCCGCAGCATTGTTGTGGACGTTTGCAGCGCTCGTCCTGCTGGTCATCGTTCTCGTCATCGTCAAGCTGGTGCGCAACCTGACATTCGGAACCTTCGTCGCCGGCGGCCGGAACCGCAAGACGCGACTGGCCGTCATGGATGCCACCGCCGTCGACAGCCATCGCAGATTGGTGCTGATACGCCGCGACGACATCGAACATCTGCTTCTGATCGGCGGTCCGACCGACGTCGTCGTCGAGCGCGATATCCGGCTTTCGGCGCCGCGCCGGCCGGCATTGACTGGAGATGGCGGCTTGCAGCCGGTTCCGGCCGCCGCTCCGACAAGGCCGCGTCCGCCGCAACCCGCTCCGCCGCCGCTGAGACAGGCACCCGCTCCACAGCCGGTGAATACGACGCCGCCCGCCCGCCCCCGTCCGACAGCGCCGCCGGCACCTGCACCGAAGCCGGCAACGCAAAGCTACCAGCCGACCAATGTCACGCCGTTGCCCGCCTACGGCTCCGCCAACGCCAACACCGCCCGGCACGCCCCGCCACCACCGCAGCCGGTGCAGGACAGCATCGACGACACGCTGATGAGAGAACTTGAAGTATCACTGGACCAGCCCCGTTCGGGCGGCCAGGTGGGCAAGCCGGCGGCGCCGCAGTCGCTCGACGACGAGATGACCAAGCTTCTCGGTGAACTCTCCAGCCAGAAGAAATGAGCGACCGCCGGGTCGCTATCCCCGCGAAACACCGTCGCCGGTCCGGCTGCCGAACCACCTCGTCCGAAGCCCCGAGGGTTTTCGATCTTCGCGCGCCCTGAGCGGTGGATGCCGCACCAATGAAAATGGCCGGAAAACCGGCCATTTTCAGAATCGAATTCGTTCGAGACAGCCGGCCGTGAGCTTCAGTCGTCGCGATAGACTTTTTCGCGGCGCTCATGCCGCTCCTGCGCTTCGATCGACAATGTCGCGATCGGACGTGCATCGAGCCGCTTCAGCGCGATCGGCTCGCCGGTTTCTTCGCAATAGCCGTAGGTGCCTTCGTCGATGCGTTGCAGGGCGGAATCGATCTTTGCAATGAGCTTGCGCTGACGGTCGCGGGCCCTGAGTTCGATGGCACGGTCGGTTTCCGAAGAGGCGCGATCGGCCAGATCGGGGTGGTTGGCGTTTTCTTGCTGCAGGATTTCCAGTGTTTCGCGCGCTTCGCGCAATATGTCATTCTTCCAGGTGACGAGCTTTGAGCGGAAGTAGGATTTCTGCCGCTCGTTCATGAACGGCTCGTCTTCGGAGGGTACGTAATCGGCGGTAACGATGTCGTTCATTCGACTCACCCAAACTGCCCCAAATTTGGCGCCTATATATTCGTCGTCCGACGCCTGCACAAGCGCAATCGGCCGCTGTTTCACGCAATTGTTAAAGTACCCGGGCACGCGTCTTTGCAGCCGCGTACGGTCGCTTTGGTACAAACTCCGCCGCGACACTTTGGATCCGGTGACGCATATTTTCCCTGATCGCGGTGATCCCGGGGCCGATATGCAAGCGCCTTTTGCAGCAGCCAGCGTTGGCTGATTCGCCGTGTTTGAAGAGCACGGGCCATTGTGCGCGACGCCGTTCTCGTGGCTAATCCCGGAAGGCTTCGGCATTCGGAGGTTGGGTGAGCAGGCTTTATCTGTTGCGACATGCCAAGGCAGGCTGGGCATTGCCCGGCATGCGCGATTTCGACCGTCCGCTCGATGCGTCCGGCCGCGCCGATGCCGAAATGATGGGCGCCGCCATGCGCTCCCGCCTCTATGTTCCGGACCGGACGCTGTGCTCCAACGCCAAACGCGCCAAAGAGACGCTGGAAGGCCTGGCCGGCCAGACCGACACCGGCCGGGTCCTGTTCTTCGACGGGCTCTACAGCGCGGACGCGGCCGGTTATCTCAACCTTATCAAGAACAATGGCGGATCGGGCTCGTTGCTGGTCATCGGCCACAACCCGATGATGGAAGACCTTGCCTTGGCAGTTTCGGGCGGCGGCGACGAGGCTGCGCGGGCCACACTGAACCATGGGTTCCCGACCGCGGGCCTGGCGGTCGTCCGCTTCGACGGCGATCTTGCCAGCGCCGCCCAAGGCACCGGCTATCTCGAAGTGTTCCTGACGCCGGCCGATCTCTGAAGCCATTTCAAAGCCTTGTTGCAGCGCCTATATCGGACGGACCGAAGTTCGAGAGAGCATATTTTGGCATCATCGCTGACCACCTTCACCGACGAGGCGAGGATTGCCCTCGACACGCTATCGGGCCGCGCCACCGGGCTTTTTTCCCCATCGCTGCGCCTCGGCGTGACCGGATTGTCCCGCGCCGGCAAAACGGTGTTCATATCGGCCCTTGTCCACAATTTGATCCATGGCGGGCGCCTGCCGCTGTTCGAGGCGCAGAAATCGGGGCGCATCGCGCGCGCCTTCCTCGAGCAGCAGCCCGACGACGCGGTGCCGCGTTTCCAGTACGAGGACCACATCGCAGCCTTGGTCAACGACCGCGTCTGGCCCGATTCGACGCGCGCCATTTCGGAGCTGCGGCTGACCATCGAATATGAATCGGCTTCCGGCTGGAGCCGCATGTTTTCCTCGGGCAGATTGTCCGTCGATATCGTCGACTATCCCGGCGAATGGCTGCTCGATCTGCCGCTGCTCGGCAAATCCTTCGCCGATTTTTCCCACGAAGCCTTTGAGATGGCCGTTCTGCCGGTGCGCGAGGACCTGTCGCAAGCCTGGCGGGCACTATCGGCCGGGATCGACCCGAACGCCGATGCCGACGAGATGACGGCGCGGCGCCTGGCCGAGAGTTTCGCCGCCTATCTGAAGGCCTGCAAGCTCGACGAGCGGGCGCTTTCGACCTTGCCGCCCGGCCGCTTCCTGATGCCGGGCGATCTCGAAGGCTCGCCGGCCCTGACCTTCGCGCCACTGGCCGCGATCGGCGACAACCGTCCGCGCGCAGGCTCGCTGCACGCCATGATGGACAGGCGCTATGAGGCCTACAAGACGCATGTCGTCAAACCCTTTTTCCGGGAACACATCACCCGCCTCGACCGCCAGATCGTGCTGATCGACGCTATGCAGGCGCTGAACGCCGGCCCAGGCGCCATGGCCGACCTGGAACGCGCGGTGACCGAGATCCTCAGCTGTTTTCGCCCCGGCCGGGGCAGCTTCCTCACCGATCTGTTCTCGCGGCGCATCGACCGCATTCTGGTTGCCGCGACCAAGGCCGACCATCTGCATCACGAAAGCCATGACCGGCTGCAGGCGATCGTGCGGCGGCTTGCCGACCGCGCCGTGGCACGGGCGAATTTCACCGGCGCCGATGTCGATGTGGTCGCCATGGCGGCGGTGCGCGCGACGCGCGAAGGCACCGTCAGGCAAGGCCGGGAGACGCTTCCCGTCATCATCGGCACGCCGATAGCCGGTGAGAAGATCAACGGCGAAACCTTCGATGGAAAAACTGAAACAGCCATATTTCCCGGTGACTTACCGGAGAATATTGACGCGGTGTTCGATGTTTCGGGAGCCGATCACAGGCAGGACTCCGCGGACCCGGCAATCCGCTTCGTCCGTTTCCGTCCCCCAAAGCTCGAACGCACGGCCGAAGGCGTCACGCTGTCGCTGCCGCATATCAGGCTCGACCGTGCCTTGCAGTTCCTGATCGGAGATCATCTGGCATGACCGCGCCCCGCAAGCCGGCGGCATTCCGCATCGAACCGGAAGCCCCACCGAGACAAGCGGCCCCTGAGCCGCGCAACATCCAGACCGACACCCAGCGCAAACCCCGCGCGATGAAAACCGATGTCGCGATGGTCATGCCGGCGGAAGTCGATGTCTTCGACGAGCCCGACATCATTGCCGCGGAGCCGCCACCAGCCGTCGCCCCCAGGAAACGCTCGCTGCTCGGCAGCATCTTCTTCGGCGCCTTCGGCGTGCTGGTTTCGCTGGCGGTCGGCCTGTGGACCGACCAGCTCATACGCGACCTCTTTGCGCGCGCTGAGTGGCTGGGCTGGCTGGCCGCCGGCATGGCCGCCATCGCCGTGCTGGCGCTTGTGGTGATCCTGATTCGCGAATTCCTGGCGATCGCCCGCCTCGCCGAGGTCGAAAAGCTGCAGAAGCGGGCGCTCGATGCGATCGCCCGCGACGATCCCAAGGCGGCACGATCGGTCGTCGACGAACTGTCGGCCTTTGTCTCGGCCAAACCCGAGACCGCGGCCGGCCGGCGCGCGCTGGCCGAATTGCGCGGCGAAATCATCGACGGCGGCAATCTCGTGCGCCTGGCGGAGGCTGAAATCCTCGGACCACTCGATGCCAGGGCGAAAGTGATGATTCTCGAAGCTGCCAAACGCGTCTCGCTGGTGACGGCGGTCAGTCCACGCGCACTGGTCGATGTTGCCTATGTCGTGTTCGAGGCCGGGCGGCTCATTCGACGCCTGTCGGAACTCTATGGCGGACGGCCGGGAACGCTGGGTTTCTTCCGCCTGGCGCGCAGCGTTCTGGCGCATCTGGCGGTCACCGGTTCGATCGCGGTCGGCGACAGTTTCGTCCAGCAGATCGTTGGCCACGGCCTGGCCGCGCGCCTTTCGGCCAAGCTTGGCGAGGGCGTCGTCAACGGCATGATGACGGCGCGCATCGGCATCGCCGCGATGGAGACGGCTCGACCCCTGCCCTTCAGCGCCGCCAAACGTCCCGGATTGGGCGACTTCCTCTCGGCGCTGACATCGTTCGCAACCAGGAAAGACGGTGCAACGACCCCCTCCGGCAAGTGAGCCGGGCTGGAGTGTCCGGGCATTCGGAATCGTTACCGGACTGCTCTGCGGCGGCCCCGCGGTGACGAAGCATTAACCAATCTTGTTCATGGTCAGACCGGTTCCAAACAGCATCTTTGTTGCCGGGTGTCGTCGATGAAAAGCGTAATTCTATCCAGCGTCCTGTCCCTGGCAACGGTGATTACGACAGTCGTCGGCATTGCCGGAGTGGCCTCTGCGGCGGAGCCGGACAAGCAGTTTTTCCAGTCTGCCGAAGGCAAGTGGATCGGTCCCGGCGAAATCGTCGCCGGCAAGTACAAGGGCACCAAGTTCAACTGCAGCTTCACCGGCTCGACGCCCGACGGCAAGGTCGGCATGTCGCTCGACGGCGGCTGCCGGGTCGGTATGTTCACCCAGCCAATGTCGGCCAAGATCGAGCGCAAGGGCCGCGAGGGCTACAAGGGCAGCTTCATGGGTGGCGCGACCGGTTCCGGCCTCGACATCATCGGCGGCAACGTCGTCGATCCCCGCAAGGTGGTCTTCACCATCAACCGCAACCAGCTGCGCGGCGTCATGCAGGCTCGCATCCCTGACGACAATTCGATGACGGTGACTATCGCCGTGCGCGTCAACGACCAATTGGTGCCGGTGATCGGCATGAGCCTGAAGCGGGTCGACGCGGTCGAAGTCGGTTCCATCGCGCCGAACTGAAATCGCGCCGAACTGAAATCGCGCCGAACTGAAATCGCGCCGAACTGAAAAATCCGAAGAAAAAGGCGGCGACCCAACGGTCACCGCCCTCTCACTTGAGCCCATCGAATCAGGCGCTTAGGCCTTGATCTCAAATCAGGGTGTCAGCCCTTGATCGCGGCCGTCACTTCGTCATAGGCCTTGCAGGCGTCGGCCAACGTCGTGGTGCCCTGATACTTGGTTGTCACCGCCTGGACCTTGGCGGTCAGATCAGCCGCCTTGGCCGGGTCCTTGGTGATCGCCTCCTGAAGTGCTGCAGCCATGTCCTGCGCCTTCTTGGTTGCGATCTCCGCCGTGCACTCAGGCGCCTTCGAGCAAGCCGAACCGGCAAGCACCGCTAGGCCGACGGCAACAAACAAAAACTTCTTCATGTCAGTCATCTCCTCAAAAAGGGCGCGACTTGATCGTCGATCACCCTCCAATGGCCGAAGCCGAGCGTCCTTAGCCTTCGATTGCGGCAAGATGCAACGTGTTCCCGGCCTCAACTTGTGTATCGCGCCTGCAACATCGCTGGCGGCAGGATTTGAGGCTACTGTGTCGGCGGCTGCAAAGTTCAGCTGCGAGGCTGCAGCAGCGCCAAGACGGCGGTCGATGCGGCAAGGATAGCAGTCAGAGTCAAAGGCCCAGTCGCGCCATAGGTGTCCACGACATAGCCGCCGACAACCGCGCCGATGGTGATGGCAATCTGGAAAGAGGTGACCATCAGGCTGCCCGCTGCCTCCAGCGCATCAGGCGCCGCGCGCGACATATTGGTCGGCAGCACCACCGGCGCCATGCCAAAGGCGAAACCCCACAGCGTAACGAAGCCGAAGGCAACGCCGATATGCGAGCCCCAAAGCACCAAAGTAAGTGCCGCAACCGCCATCAACGCCGCGGTGACTGCGAGGGCCATGTGGATGTTGGTGTCGGCCATGCGGCCGCCGGCAACATTACCGATCACGGCAGCGACGCCAAACCCGAGCAGAGCCAAGGCAATCGGTCCGGTTGTAAGGAGTGTCACCTGTTCGAGGAAGGGACGCACATAGACCGAGCCGGCAAAATGCCCCGTCATCAGCAAAAGGATAGCCAGCATGCCGAGTTGGATGCCGCGCCGCCGGGTCAGCCGAAATACATCTGCAAGGCTGTTGCTTGCCGTTGCGGGCAAGGTCGGCAGGCTGAGAAACTGCAGCAGCATGGCAAGCGCGGCCAGCCCCGCCGTCATGGCCATGGCACTGCGCCACCCTATCCAGTCACTGATCAACGCGCCCATCGACGGTGCGGCAATGGTTGCGAGCGAGACGCCTAGGGTGACGATCGCCATGCCCCGACCTGTCGCGCTGGCGCCAACCAGCCTCGCCACAACGGCGACCGAAAGTGCCCAGAAAGCACTGAGAGCGATTCCCAGCCCGGCCCGGCCCAACAGCAACAGCCAGAAATCGGTCGCCAGCGCCGCCAGGACATTGGAACCGACCGCAAGAGCACTGAGACCAACCAGCACCGCCTTGCGGTTCAAGCGGCCGATGAGAACATTGCTCAACATGGCCGTCACGGCGCCGACGGAAGCGGTGGCGGTGACGACCTGTCCGGCCGTCCCCTCGCTGATGCCGAGATCGCGTGCCATTGGCGTCAGCAGACCTGCGGGCAGGAATTCGGCCGACACCAAGGCAAAGCTGGTGGCCGCCAATGAAATGACCGCGAACCAGGTGGCTGCGCTCCACGCGGCTGGTGCATCGGCATCAAGGCCAGTCGCGGCGTCTTCAAGCTGTAATGTTGTGTCAGTCACGGAAAGATCTCCAAAGTTTGGAGGTCTTAAATAGGCGAGTCCGCTCGGATGATATGTATCTTAGAATCCGAAATTCATATCCATTCGTCCGGGAATTGTGCGACGCACAACGCCCGGCGAGACATTGGTGATGCGCTTGAACGCGCGCGCGAAGGATGCCTCCGAATCATAGCCCAAACGGGTAGCGACTTCGGCAACCGACAAGCCGTTTTGGCCCAGCAATTCGCGGGCAAGCTGCATGCGCAGGCGGGCGAGATAGTGTGCGGCACCCTCCCCTAATACCGCACTGAAACGCTCGGCGAAAATCGAGCGCGATTGGCCTGCCACGCCGGCCAGGCTTCCCAGCGTCCAGTTGTGGCCGGGGTCGCGGTGCATGGCCGCCAAAGCGCGGCCTATATGGGGGTCGCGGATGGCTGCGAGCCAACCGGTGGTCGAGGCTCCGTTGCAATTGACCCAGCAGCGTATGAGCCGGGCCGTCAGCAAGTCGGCCATACGCGACAGAATCGTGGCGCTGCCCATCTGCGGCTGCGAGGCCTCCACCGTCATGGCCGCCAGCAAAGGACCGACGACCGGGTCATTGCCGGCCACGTCGCAACCCTTGATGACAGGCGGCATCAACGTGATCAATGGGTTGAGCGCATAGGAGTCCAAGGCCATGGAGCCGCAGAAAAGGGTGCTCGTCGCGCCCGTTCCTTGCCGTACCACTTCGCAGACGTTGCCCCCCAACTTGATTACCTGGCAACCTTCGAGCGAGCCCCCTGCAACGTCCGGCGCGCTCGCCAGCCGATGGGCGATGCCTTGCGGCAGCAGCACCAGATCGCCATCGCGCAGCTCCTGCCAACCTTGCGATTCAGTATGAATCCAGCATGGGCCCTGGCCGACAAAGTGAAACCGAAGCAGCTGTTGTTGCGGAAAGTCTATGCTCCATGGGTGCCGGAGTTCGCAACGGCCATAGTTGACACCACTCAAGCGAAAGTCTTGCAGAACTTCGCTGAGCGCATCCATCGGGATATGTGGCGGCGAGGACGGCCGGGACGAATGGTCAAACATATACGCAATATAGATGCCGAACGTCCGGCAAGCAAGCGGGGACCGTTGTTCCACCAAGTCAATCACTGCAACGGCACCCTACCCTTCCCGGCAGATTTCTCGCCTTGCCTCCCGCTCCAACTGCATGCAAGGAGTGCTGCAAGACACAGGGACAAGAGGCATGGCGGCGGAAGCATCGGGCAGTGATCTGGTTCAGGTGGTGGCGCTGCTTGCTGCCGGTGTCGTCGCCGTTCCCATCTTCAAGCGCATGGGCCTCGGCTCGATCCTCGGCTATCTGGCTGCCGGCGTGGTGATCGGCCCGTTCGGCCTCGGCGTCTTTTCCGAATCGGAAGCCATTCTTCATGTCGCCGAACTCGGCGTGGTGATGTTCCTGTTCATCATCGGGCTGGAAATGCAGCCATCGCGGCTCTGGGGCCTGCGCCGCGAGATCTTTGGCCTCGGTGCGTTGCAGGTCGGCGTCTGCGCGCTCCTGCTGACCGGGGTCGGCATGGCTGGAGGGTTTCCAATCGCGCAATCCTTCGTCGCCGGCGCCGGCTTCGTGCTGACCTCGACAGCGATCGTCATGCAGCTTCTCGAGGAACGCGGCGAAATCGCCGCGCCGAAAGGCCAGCGCATCGTATCGGTCCTGCTGCTCGAGGATCTTGCCATCGTGCCGCTGCTGGCCCTGATCGCGTTTCTGGCGCCCGGCGGTGCCGACACCAGCCTATCGGAGCGGCTGACCGAGGTCGGCATCGGCCTCGCCGCGATCGTCGGCCTGGTTGTGGCCGGCCGTTATCTGCTCAATCCGTTCTTCCGCATCCTGGCGGATGCCCGTGCCCGCGAGGTGATGACGGCGGCGGCACTTCTGGTCGTTCTCGGATCCGCGCTCGCCATGCAGCTCAGCGGCCTGTCGATGGCGATGGGCGCCTTCCTGGCCGGTGTGCTTTTGTCCGAATCGACCTTCCGCCATCAGCTCGAAGCCGATATCGAACCGTTTCGCGGCATCCTGCTCGGTCTGTTCTTTCTCGCGGTGGGCATGTCGCTCGACCTGCATGTGGTCGCGGCGAACTGGCGGCTGATTGCCATCTATGTCGTCGCCTACATGGTGATGAAGGCATTCGGCATCTACATCGTCGCCCGTATCCTGAAAACCAGCCACCGCGAGGCGCTTGAGCGCGCGGTCTTCATGGCGCAAGGCGGTGAGTTCGCCTTTGTCCTTTATTCGGCGGCCGCGGCGGTCGGCATCATCGACGGCAACGCCAATGCGACGCTGACGGCGATCGTCATCATCTCCATGGTGCTGACGCCGCTGGCCATCATCGCCTTGCGCTATCTGACGCCGCGCGACGAGCAGTCGCTCGACGGCGTCGACGTCGCCGATGGCCTGACCGGCAGCGTGCTGATCATCGGCTTCGGCCGCTTCGGCCAGATCGCCAGCCAGCCGCTGTTGCTGCGCGGCATCGACGTCTCGATCATCGACAATGACGTCGAAATGATCCAGGCGGCGGCCGATTTCGGCTTCAAGGTCTACTATGGCGACGGCACGCGGCTGGACATCCTGCATGCCGCCGGTGCCGGCCGGGCGCGCGCCGTGCTGATCTGCGTCGACAAGGCCGATGTGGCTGTTCGCATCGCCCAGCTGATCAAGGCCGAATTCCCACTGCTCACCGTGCTGGCCCGCGCATTCGACCGTGGAACGGCGCTGCAGCTCATACGTGCCGGCGTCGACTACCAACTGCGCGAAACCTTCGAATCCGCACTTGTTTTCGGCGGCTCGGCCCTGGAATCTCTGGGCGTCGATCCCGAAGACGTGGCTGAAACGATCGAAGATGTCAGGCGCCGCGACACCGACCGCTTCGAAACCCAGCTCGCCGAAGGCATTCGCGCCGGACAGCGCTTCCTGAGAGGCAATATCGGCACGCCGATTCCGACACCGCTCTCGACGCCGCGCCGGCCTGGTCAGGCACTCAACGAAGAGACCGCGGGTGTGCTGCACAAGTCCGAACCCGCCGACGGAGCAAGGAATTAGGTATGAAATTGGACAGCAGAGCCCTGTCGGTCACCAAATTCTGGCGCGATGCCGGCGAGGATGCCTGGTTCGAGAAGAACGAAGCATTCGATGCCGAGTTCCGCGACCGCTTTCTCGACCTGCACTACGCCGCCGCGCGGCGTGAATGCGACGACTGGCTGGAACATACCGAAGGCGCGCTGGCGCTGATGATCCTGCTCGACCAGTTTCCGCGGAACTGCTTTCGCGGCACCGGCCATATGTACGCGACCGATCCGCTCGCCAGATATTTCGCAGAGAAGGTGATCGCGGCTGGTCATGACCTGGCACTCGAGGAAGAACTCCGCGTTTTCCTCTACCTGCCCTATGAGCATTCGGAGCTACTGGCCGACCAGGATATTTCGGTCGAGCTGACGCAGGCCAGGGCCGAGCCCTATCTGAAGTATGCTGTCGAACATCGTGATATCATTGAGCAATTCGCCCGTTTTCCGCATCGAAACAGGATGCTTGGGCGCGAAACCACCTCGCAGGAGCAGACGTTCCTGGATGGTGGCGGCTTCTCGGGCTAAAGTTCGGCCGTCGCTTTGCCCAGAAATCAGGCCAGCCACCAATCCCGGCCGGACGACAATCGCTCGATGCCTGAGGTATCGACGGCGACCAGGCGGTCGGTGATGCTGCGACCGCTGACAACCAGGCCGGGCGCGATCTCGGCCAGCGGCGCCAGCACGAAGGCGCGCTCCAGCATGCGCGGATGCGGCACCTCCAGCCCGGTCTCGTGGATGACGCGGTCGCCGAACACCAGAATGTCGATGTCGATCAGCCGCGGCCCCCACCGCTCCTCGCGCACCCGCTTCAGCTTGCGCTCCGCATCGAGGCAGAGGTCGAGCAAGGCACGCGGTGCAAGCACGGTGGAAATTTCGGCGGCCGCATTGAGAAAATCCGGCTGATCGAGCTTGCCCCAGGGCGGTGTGCGATAAAGCGAGGAGACGCCGGTGACACGCGTATCCGCGTCGGCATCCAGCATGCGCAGCGCCGCGCTCATGGATTTCGCCGGATCGCCAAGATTGCCGCCAAGGCTGAGATAAACGGTACTATTCGGGCCAGACAACGGTCACCTCGACATAATCGAGCACGCCGGGCACTGGTGCGTTCGGCTTGCGCACCGTGATCTCGGCTTTCTTTATCTGCGGAAAACGCGCCGTCAGCGCACGGGCCACTTCGAGCGCCAGCGACTCGATCAGAAAACGGCGCTGCCCGGTGATGATCTTTTCAATGACGCTGAATGCAACGCCGTAGTGGACTGTATCCTCGATCGAATCTTCGGCAAGCGCCCGGCCTGGATCAACGGTCAGAACGGCATCGACATAGAAGCGCTGGCCGAGCCGTTCCTCCTCGTCCAGCACGCCGTGCCGGGCAAAGAAAGCGCAGTTCTTCATGCGGATGACATACATCGATCAGTTTCTCGCCCGGTCGGTTTGACGCGCCAGCATAGCATCGGCGAGCGCCAATGCGTCCACGTTGAATGCGACATCGTGGACGCGAAACAGATCGGCGCCCTGGAGCCTCAAAATGACGCTGGTCGCCGCTGTTCCGACCCCTCTGTCGGCGGCATCACGGCCGGTGACCGTGCCGATGAAGCGTTTTCGCGACGTGCCGGCCATCAGCGGCAGGCCGAGTGCATGCAATTCCGAAAAGCGTGCCATCAGGTCGAGATTTTCCTCCGCCGTCTCCTTGGCGAATCCGAAACCGGGATCGAGCACGATGTGATCATCGGCGATGCCGTTCTGGCGGGCGATTTCCAGCGACCTTCGCAGGAATGCCAACTGATCGGCAATCGCGTCCAGCAGCTTCTGGCGATCCCGCCCGGTATGCATGATGACAAGCCCGGCACCGGTATCGGCGGCGACACGAGCAATATCGGGCTCGCGCTGCAAACCCCAGACATCGTTGACGATATGCGCGCCGGCGGCGACCGCCAGCCGCGCCGTGTCGGCGCGATAGGTATCGACCGAAATCAGCACCTCGTTCACGCCCGCCAGCGCTTCGATCACCGGCAGGATGCGGGCCTGTTCCTGGCTGGCCGATACCGCGGCAGCACCTGGGCGCGTCGATTCTCCCCCGACATCGACAACCAGTGCCCCTTCCCCGATCATGCGGCGCGCCTGGGCCAGCGCCTTTTCAGGGGCGTCGAACTGGCCGCCGTCGGAAAAGCTGTCGGGCGTGACATTGAGGATGCCGACGACCACGGCCTTGCCGCCAAGGTCGAGATGGCGTCCATGCGCCAATTGCCATCGCCTGGCCGTCATTGCTCATCGACCATGGAGTTCATCAATCATGTGTGATCCCTGGCGGATCAATTTCATTGCGCCGGCAACGGCCGTAAAGCAAGGTGGTCGAAGAGGCAACATGATGAAACGATCCATGCTTGGCATGAAAAAACAGTCCTTGGGCGTGAAACAATCCTTGGCTTGCGCGCTGCTGCTCGCCATAACGCCGCACCCGGCGGCGGCGGCCAATCTCGTCAAGACGTACAGCTATTTCGCCATTGGCGGCAGCACCCTCGACGACATCGAGGCACAACTCTCCAAACGCGGGCCGGAGGTGAAAAGCACCGGCACGCGGCACCCGGGCGCCACGCAAATGGCGTTCACCACCCGCATCAGCTATGCGCAGACACCGAGTTCCTGCCGGATTGCCGACGCGGTGGTGACCGTCAAGGTGAAGGTGATCCTTCCCGAGTGGCGCCGGCCGCGCAAGGCCGATGCCGATGTCAGGCTGTTCTGGGATACGCTGTCGGCCGACATCAAGCGCCATGAGGAGCGCCATGTCGAAATCGCCAAGAACCATGGCGGCGAACTCGAAGAGGCCTTGAAAGCCACCTACCCGCAAAAGAACTGCGACGCCGCCAAGGCCAAGGCGGCCGCGATCACCGCGGCTGTTCTGGCCAGGCACGACCGCGCCCAGCTTCAGTTCGACCGCGTCGAAAGCGTCAATTTCGAAAGCCGCATCTTGCGGCTGCTGCGCTACCGCATGGAGCGCATCGGCAACGGACGACTGCCGCCGGCCTGAACGCACCCGAACTGAAAGCCAAATTCACCGAAGCGTAGTGCCAGATTCGAAAAACTTTCGAGCCGCCGTCGAAACCGGCCTATATGGGACGACATATCAGGCTCGCCAGACGAGCTTAAAACACCAATGCGATCCAAACGGTCATGAAGCCGGAGCGGCTGAACAGCGCCGGTCAAATCGCAAGCTTATGGATGAACGATCATGGACCAGGCTGTCGATGAGAAAACGATGGCGGAAACCGGCACGCCGATAACAGAGCGCGAAAAGAACGCCATCATCGGCGGCGTGCTGTTGTCGATGCTGTTGGCGGCACTCGATCAGACCATTGTCGCGCCGGCCATGCCGACCATCGGGCATGCGCTCGGAAACGCACACTATCTGCCATGGATCGTCACCGGTTATCTCCTGACCGCTACCGCGGTGGCTCCGCTCTACGGCAAGATTTCCGACGTCTACGGCCGCCGGCCGACCGTCTATGCCGCGATCCTGATCTTTTTGGCGGGATCGGTGGTCAGTGCGATGGCTCCCAACATGTTTGTGCTGGTTGTCGGGCGGGCGATCCAGGGCGCCGGTGGCGGCGGCTTGTTCGCTTTGACGCAGACCGTCGTCGGGGATCTCGTGCCGCCGCGCGAGCGGGCACGCTATGCCGCCTGGTTCTCCGGCACATGGGCTGTCGCCAGCATTGCCGGTCCGTTGCTCGGCGGCACTTTCGCAGAGCACCTGCACTGGTCACTGATCTTCTGGATCAACATTCCGCTTGGTTTTCTTGCGATGGCGATCATCAACAAGCCGCTCAAGAAACTGCCCATTGCCGCAAAGCGCCATCGCATCGACGGCCTGGGCGCGCTGCTTCTGATAATTGCCACGGCGCTGCTGCTGCTCGCCTTGAACTGGGGCGGCAGCGCCTATCCCTGGACTTCGCTTGAAGTCATCGGCGTTCTCTGCGGTTCGGCGATTTTCTGGAGCGCTTTTGCCTTGCGGCTCATGCGCGCCGCCGAGCCGCTCATCTCACTCGAAGTGCTTGGCAATCCAATCGTTCTGGCGGGCACGCTTTCGATGTTCCTGCTTCAGGCCGCAAGCGTCGGCATGGCTGTGTACCTGCCCGTCTATCTTCAGGCGGTGCTCGGCTTGTCGGCAGCGGAGTCGGGCATCGCGATGCTTGGGCTTCTGCTGGGGACCGTCGGCGGCGCGGCATTCAGCGGGCGTATGATCCCGCATTTCACCCACTACAAGCGCATTGCGATGGTGGGCGTCGTCTTCAGCATGCTGTGCCTCTGCCTGCTGGCCGTCGTCGCAGGATATGCAACGCTGCTGGAGGTCGAGGTCTTGACGATTTGCATCGGGTTTGGAACCGGAACGACGTTTCCGGTCACCACCGTGTCGGTCCAGAACGCCGTCGATCGCGTGCATCTCGGCGTCGCGACGGGCGTGCTGACATTCCTGCGTTCGCTTGGCAGTGCGCTTGGGGTCGCCATGCTCGGCGCGGTCGCTCTGGGCTACGGCTTGCCGCTTGCCGGTGAAGGCGTGCGGATCGCTGGCCATAGCGCGACGGTCGAGCCGTTCGTGATGATCTTTGCCGTCGCCGCCGCTACATTGCTGCTGGGGCTGATCACGCTGACGCTGATGCCCGAAAAGGAGCTTCGCGGCTACGCCGACAATGCGGCGCCGATGCTGGCCGAGTAAAGTTCAGCCGGAGACGCCGAGCTTCTTCTGCAGGCTGGTCGATGAGGTCGTGTACTGGAAAACGATGCGCTCGCCGGGGCTGATGATGCGCTTGGCGGCCTGCGCCATCAGCGCCACTTCGTGGAAACCCGACAGGATCAGCTTCAGCTTGCCCGGATACCAGTTGATGTCGCCGACCGCGAAGATGCCGGGCACCGATGTCTGGAATTTTTCGGTATCGACCGGAATGAGGTTCTCGTGAAGGTTGAGACCCCACTCCGCGATCGGTCCGAGCTTCATGGTCAGGCCGAAGAACGGCAGCATGCGCGTGCAAGGCACCTCGACGTCGCCATCCGGTCCCTTGATGGTGGCCGATGACAACTGGCCGTCGGCACCGGTCAATCCGGTCACCTGGCCGACCTGGAATTCGAGCTGCTTCATCTCCTGCATGGCATACATCTTGTTGACGCTGTCGGGAGCGGCGCGGAACTCAGGCCGCCGGTGCACCAGCGTCACGCTCTTTGCCACCGGCTGCAAGTTCAGCGTCCAGTCGAGCGCCGAGTCGCCGCCGCCGACAATGACGAGGTCGTGGCCGCGAAAATCCTCCATCCGGCGCACCGAATAGAAGACGCTCTTGCCTTCATAGGGCTCGATGCCGGGGATCGGCGGACGCTTGGGCTGGAAGGAGCCGCCGCCGGCGGCAATCACCACCACCTTGGCCTCGAACACCTCGTTTTCGTCGGTGGTGACGCGAAAACTGCCGTCCTCCAGTTTTTCCAGGCTGGAAACCATTCGGTTGTAGCTGAAATCGGGCTTGAACGGCGCGATCTGCTCGAGCAATTTGTCGACCAGCCCCTGCGCCGAGATCGAAGGCCAGCCTGGAATGTCGTAGATCGGCTTTTCCGGATAGAGTTCGGCGCATTGGCCGCCCGGCCGATCGAGAATGTCGATCAGGTGGCACTTCATGTCGAACAGGCCGAGCTCGAACACGGCAAACAGGCCGACCGGCCCTGCCCCGACAATAAGCACGTCTGTCCTGGTGATGTCGGTCATGCCTGTGCCTCGCTGCGCATGACCCCGAAAATCGGATCGATTTTCGGAAAGGATCACGCGCAAATAAAAGTGCTACAGCGTCCTTTGCGCGTCCAAGAGGACGCGCGGCGCTGTGGTGAAACAGCAGGACACTGCATGACCATCGCCCCGCTGCCAAGCCACAGCGGGAAAAATCAGTTGGCAAAAGGTTGCGCTTATCCCTGGCGGGCAGGCACCCGCACGACCAAGCCGTCAAGCGCATCGCGGACCTTGATCTGGCATGACAGGCGCGAGTTGGGCTGGACGTCGTAGGCGAAGTCCAGCATGTCCTCTTCCATCGCTTCCGGCTCGCCGACTTCAGCCGTCCAGGCTTCGTCGACATAGACGTGACAGGTGGCACAGGCGCAGGCACCGCCGCATTCGGCTTCGATCCCGGGCACGGCGTTGCGGATCGCGTTCTCCATGACCGTAGAGCCGTTCTCGGCGTCCATGTCGAAATGCGTGCCGTCATGGGCAATGAAAGTCAGCTTGGTCATTTGTCACCTGAAGGGAGTTGCAGCCGAGATAATCACTCCGGCTGACAAGTCAACTGCCGCATGAAAGCGCCGCCCGATGACGTTTTTCCGCAAATCGGATTCGGCGCGGATTCAGCGGTTGATGGCGGCGATGAAATCGCGCACTTCGTCGATCAGCGTACCAAGCCGCTTGAGCGTCTGGCCGTCTTCCGGCCGGTGCTCGATCTCGGTGGCGCAATCGGCGATGGCAAAGGCGCCCACGCCCCGTGCCGAACCCTTTAATCCATGGGCGAGCAGAAGCCGGTCCTTGATATCGGCGTCGACTATTCTGTCGCGCACGGACAGCGCCTGCTGTACAAATAGCGCCAGAACCTCTTGCTCAAGGCTGCGGTCACCCATTGTCTGGCGGGCAAGGTGTGCCAAATCGACCGGCCGTGACCGTCTTGGTCCGGATACATCTCCCCCGGGCATTGAGAAGGCGATGCCGCTTTCGCCACGCATGAACTCGAACTCCGTTTCTTCGACTCACCCAAAAACCTAGGCGAATCCAGTGGACAACGGGTTAATGAATGGCCCGGAAAAATGTTGCCAAAGCGGCGTCCAAATCACAGTTCCGTTAACCTTATATTTAAAGTTTTACGTATCCCGCGGAATGCATGTTTTCTTTACCCCCCTGTGTCATTACGATACGAGGGGTCCATTTTCAGCCTCCTGCGCGGGGCAAGACAAACAGAATTATAAGCCCGCGGCAGCTAGTACAGGGTAGCGAAGGCATGGCAAAGAAACCGACGACGAGAACTCTCGACAGCGAAGTGGCCAGGGAACTGGAAAAGGCGCTCGATCTCGACCTCAGCAATGAGATCGGCAGCGGCGACCTCGATATCGCGGCTTCGATGGAGGATCTTGAAGCGCAGATATCCCAGGCGGCCGACGAGCTGGCGCGCGAGGGACGCAATCATAAGCCGGAACAGAACCCGGAGCCGGTGGTCAACCAAAACCAGGCCGCGAAACCCGCGCCCAAGGCCAAACCTGCCGAATTGCGCCCCGTGGAACCGCGCAATGGCGCCCAGCCCGCAGGTTTCGCGCCGGCCAATGACGATCGCCAGAAGGATTACAAGACGCTCCTGCACAGCCTCAACAGGCGTGCCTCGAACACCATTTACTGGGTCGTCGCCTTCGTTTCGCTCGCCTGGTTCGCCGGTGCCGGTGGTTTGGCCAATCTGCTTTTCGGACCGAGCATCTGGAGAATCCGCACGCTCGACCAGTTCCTCGCCCGTCCGGAACTGATCGGCCTCGCCGTCGCGGCCATCGTGCCCGTCATCCTGTTCTGGGCCTTCGCCGCCATGATTCGCCGCGCCCAGGAAATGCGCATCGCCGCACAGTCGATGACCGAAGTGGCCTTCCGCCTGACCGAGCCGGAAAACCTTGCCCAGGATCGCGTCATGATGATCGGCCAGGCCGTTCGTCGCGAGGTCGCGGCGATGGGCGAAGGCATCGAACGCACGCTTGCCCGCGCCGTCGAACTGGAAACGCTTGTCCACAGCGAAGTCAACCAGATCGAACGCTCCTATTCCGAGAATGAATCCCGCATCCGTTCGCTGGTTGACGGCCTCGGCAGCGAGCGCGAAGCCGTCGTCACCCATGCCGAGCGCGTCCGCGCCTCGATTACCGGCGCGCATGAGACGCTGAAGGACGAGATCGGCGCGGCTTCCGACATCATTCGCGACTCGATCCTCAATGCATCGACCAAATTGTCGATGACAATCACCAATTCCGGCGACACGCTGATCGACCGCATCAACGAAAGCTCGATGTCGATCTTCGATTCCGTCGAAGGCCGGCTCGATTCGATCACCGACCGCCTGTCGACCTCGGGCGAGGCCTTCGCCAGCCTTCTCGACACCCGCATTGCCAAGCTGACGGACACCACGGACGGACTGACGCGGTCGTTGACCGATCTGCTCGACGATCGCACCACCGGCATGGTGTCGCTGCTTGGCGGCGCCGCGCGCACCCTCAATTCCGAATTCGAGGCCAGCCTCAACGGCATCGAGCGCACGCTCGCCGAACGCGGCCAGGCGCTGATCAGCGAGTTCCAGACCCGCGCCGAGGCGCTCGACACCGGAACGCAGAAGCTCAATGCGGCACTCGAGGCCCGCGCCCGCCAGATCAATGAAACGCTGGTCGAGCGCGCCCGCGAAATCGCGCACACCTTCGCCGAGAGCAAGGACACGCTGTCGGCGATGATCGATCAGGGCAAGACCCAGATCGGCGCCGACATGGCCGACATCGTCACTTCGACCTCCTCTATGCTCGAAGCCCGCGCCAGCGACTTCGCCGGACGCATGGAAGCCGCCCGTCACGTCGTGTCGCGTTCGTTCGACAGTGACATCCAGCGGCTCGCCGACGCCCGCGTCGGCATCGAGGAAGCTGTCGAGAACCACAGCAGGAAACTGTCCGAAAGCCGCGAGCGCATGGCCGCGGCCATGGAGGCCGACCTGGCGAAGTTCGCCGAGGGCCGCGCCGGCATCGATGCGGCAGTAACCAACCAGGTGCAGAAGCTGGCCGAAGGCCGCAGCCTGATCTCGCGCGCTCTCGAAGAGGATCTGCGCAAGGTCAATGAATC
This sequence comes from Mesorhizobium sp. WSM4833, assembly GCF_055811095.1. NCBI lineage: Bacteria > Pseudomonadati > Pseudomonadota > Alphaproteobacteria > Hyphomicrobiales > Phyllobacteriaceae > Mesorhizobium > Mesorhizobium sp. WSM4833. Next base: position 78,080 of record NZ_JBVVQG010000008.1, on the reverse strand, counting down.
GCGGGCGGCCATCGATGCATCGCTCGGCAGCCATCTCGAAAGGCTGGAAGAAGGTCGCAACAGGCTCTCTATTGCCTTGAATGAAGACTCCGGGAAGCTGGTGCAAGCTCGTACGATCATTGATGAAATGGTCGCCGGACATGTCGGAAAACTCGCCGAGGGCCGCAACATTCTGTCGCGCGCTTTGGAAGCCGATCTCGGAAAACTGTCCGACAGCCGCGCCGACATCGACGGTCTGGTCGCCGGTCAGGTGGAAAAAATCGCCGAAGGCCGCGCCGTGCTCGCCAAGGCGTTGGAAAACGACATCGTCGGCATCAAGAGCCTCATCGAAACCCATTCCGCCAAACTGGCGGAAGACCGCACGCAGCTTTCCCATTCGCTCGACAATGATCTGTCCGGCATACGCGGCCTGATCGAAAGCCATTCGGGACGGTTGGCCGAGGACCGCAGCCTGCTGTCGCAGACCCTTGAAGCCGACCTTGCCAAGCTGGCCGAAAGCCGTTCGAGCATCGACGGTCTGGTCGCCGGTCAGGTCGAGAAGCTGGCGGAAGGCCGCGACATTCTCAAGCGCGCGCTGGAATCCGACCTGAACACGATCAAGGGCGTTATCTCAAGCCAGTCGGAAAAGCTGGCCGAGGATCGCGGTCAGCTTTCCCGGGTCCTGGAAGCCGACCTGCAGAATGTGAACAGCGTCATCGCCGATCACATGAACAAGCTTGTCCAAGACCGCTCCGCCCTGTCCAGGGCCCTTGAGGACGACCTCGCCAAGCTGGCCGACAGCCGTTCCAGCATCGACGGGTTGGTTGCGGGTCAGGTCGAGAAGTTGTCCGAGGGCCGAGATATCCTGCGGCGCGCTCTGGAATCCGACCTCAACGCGATCAAGGGGACCATTGCCGACCAGTCGCAGAAACTGGTCGATGACCGGGCACAGTTCGCCCGGGCACTCGAGGCTGACCTCGAAAGCGTCAATGGCTTGGTCAACAGCCATTCCGAAAGACTCGTCCAGGATCGTTCGACGCTGTCGAAAGCGCTTGAAGCCGACCTCGAAAACGTCGGTGGCCTCGTCAACAGCCACGCGGAAAGGCTTGTCCAGGAGCGCTCGACCCTGTCCAAGGCGCTCGAGGACGATCTTGCCAAACTGGCCGAGAGCCGCTCAAGCATCGACGGTCTGGTCGCCGGCCAGGTCGAAAAACTCGCCGAAGGTCGCGATGTTCTCAAGCGCGCGCTGGAAGCCGATCTCGCCAAGTTGGCCGAAAGCCGCTCCAGCATCGACGGTCTGGTTGCCGGCCAGGTCGAGAAGCTGGCCGAGGGCCGCGACATTCTCAAACGCGCCCTCGAAGCCGACCTGCAGAAGCTGACCGAAAGCCGCAGCGACATCGACGACGTCATCGCCGGACATGTCGGCAAGCTGTCCGAAGGCCGCAATATGTTGACCCGCGCGCTGGAAGACGATCTCGGCAAGCTCGCCGAGACCCGCAAGGACGTTGACCGCTCGCTGTCGGGCCATATCGACCAGATCGCTGCCAGAAGCACCGGCATTTCCGACGCGATCGCTGCCGATGTCGAGAAGATCGAGCAGGCGTTCAGTCGCCAGACCGGCATCATCGAGGAGCGCGCCGGCACCATGGAACGTGCGCTCTCGACAGGCGTCGACAACGTCCGCGCCGTGCTCGAGAAGAGCGCCGTGTTTGTCGCCGGCGCCCTGCGCGAAAAGGTGCTGGAAGTCACCAGCACCCTGCACGAGCAGGCCGGTGCCGCGTTCAGCGACGCCGACCGCAAGATCGCCGAGCGCGCCGAGCAGACCTCCGCGGCCCTGCTGGCGCGGGCCGAAGACATCGCCCGCACCTTCGAGGAGGCCGACCGTCGCCTGCACGCCCGTGCAGAAGATACGTCGAACGCCTTGCTTGCCCGCGCGGACGACACGTCCAGCTCGCTGCTGGCCCGTGCCCATGAAACCGCCGATCAGCTGGCCGCTCGCGCAAATCAGATCGCCGGCACCTTCGAAGCGGCAGACCAGAAGCTCGCCGCCCGCGCCCAGGAAACCGCAGATCAGCTGACCGCCCGGGCTCAGGACACCGCCGACCATCTGGCAGCTCGTGCAAGCGAAATTGCAGGCACGTTCGATGCCGCCGACCAGAAGCTGGTCGCCCGCGCCATCGAAACGGCCCAGTCGCTGGCCGCGCGCGCCGGCGACATCCTGCGCAACTTCGAAGGCGCCGACCAGCGGCTCGGCATGCGGATCGGCGAATCGGCCGAAGCGCTTGCCGCACGCGCATCGGACCTTGGCCGCATCTTCGATGCCGCCGACCAGCAGCTCGTCTCGCGCATCGCCGAGGGTTCGGAAGCGCTGTCGAGCCGCGCCTCGGAAATCGGCCGTATCTTCGACGACGCGGATCAGCGTCTGGTGTCGCGCATCGCCAGCAGCACCACCACGATCGGCGAGCATGCCGAGACGATCGTCGGCGCCTTTGCCGATACCGAGCAACGGGTTGCCGAACGCGCAAGGCGGACCGGCCAGGAAATGGCCCTGCATGCCCGCGAAATCGAGCAGGCGCTTGCCGGCGCCGACGAGCGTCTCGCCTCGAGCGCGGCGGCCGCGGCAGCCCGTGTCGAAGAGCAGGTCTCGGGCGTCGAGAACCGCCTCGCCTTTACGGCCGAGACGATGGGCCAGAAGCTCAACGAGCAGGTGTCGAACGCCGAGGCGCAACTCGTCTCGCGCGCCAATGTGATCGCCGAGACCTTCACCGCGGTTGGCCAGCATATCGGCCAGAGCACCAACGATGCCGCCAAGACGATCGGCGCCAACACCCGCGAACTCAACACCATGCTCGCGGCGCGTTCGGCCGAAATGTCGAAGATCCTCGACGAAACCGCACGGCCTTTGGTCGAGCGCTTCGCCCAGGGCGGCTCGGAACTGCAAAAGAGCATGGAAGAGGTCACAGAACGCGCCACCGAGAAGCTGCGCAGCGAGAATGCCGCACTTGTCGACGCGCTCGCCAACCGCACCGCCGAAACCTTGTCGGCGGTCGAGGGTGCCCGCTCGTCGCTGTCCGACAGCGTCGCCGACCTCATCGGCCGGATGACCAAGTCCAGTTCGCAGCTCGGTCAGCTGATCGAGCAGGCCGCGGTCAATCTCGGCCAGGTCGATGAACGCCTGAGCGGCAGCACGCAAAGCTTCGCCGCCACCACCGAGAAGGCCGCGCAGACCTTTGCCAGCTCGGCACGTCTGGTTGATTCGAACACGACTAGGCTGACGGAACTGTCGTCGTCCACCTTGCGCGAGGTCGCGTCGATTGCCACCAAGTTCGACGAGCACAGCCGCCTGCTCTCCAGTGCTTCGGACCTGTTGAGCTCGGCCCAGAGCAACCTCGAGCACACGCTCGAACGGCAGTCGTCGCTCGAAGACCTCGCCGTCGGCCTGGTCAAGAAGTCGGAAGATCTCGAAAGGGTCATGCGCTCGTTCGAAAATCTCGTTGGCCAGACGCTGCAGAACGCCGAAGGCAAGACGATGGAGTCGGCCGACAAGATCCGCAACGCCATCACCGACGTCGTCGACTCGGCAACCAAGCGCTTTGCCGATGCGACCGAGGAGATGCGGCGCACAGCGGGTTCGATCAAGAGCGAACTCGACCTGACCCGCGCCGAGCTCAAGAAGGGCGTCATCGAAATGCCGGAAGAGGCCAAGGAATCGACTTCGGCCATCCGCCGCGCCGTTTCCGAGCAGATCAACGCCCTGAAGGAGCTTTCGGACATCGTGGCCAAGTCCGGCCGCGGCGGTGACGGGTCCGAACCACGCAACCTGCGTCCGGCGCCGCAAGCGCCGGCCGCACGCGCTGCCGAGCCGCCGCGCCGCGCACCGGGCACGCCTCAGGCGCCCTTGGGCGGCCCTGCATTGCGCGGCACGCTCGACCTTGACCGTCCGACCGAGGCGGCACCGCGTCCGCGCGGCGATGCCAACGCCCGCACGCCGCAGGGTGGCTGGGTGCGCGATCTGCTGACCGCGGCATCGAACGAGGAGGACCTCAGGTCGGCAGCTCCCCCAGCGGCTGCGGAAGCGCCCCGCGCTACGCCTGCCCAGCGCTCGCCCCTGCATGTCGTCGAATCGCTGAACTCGCTCTCCGTCGATATCGCGCGGGCCATCGACCACGATGCTTCGATCGAGCTGTGGAACCGTTACCGGCGCGGCGAGCGTGACGTGTTCACAAGGCGGCTCTACACGCTGAAGGGTCAGCAGACGTTCGACGAGATCCGTCGCAAGTATCAGGCCGAGGCCGAGTTCCGCGCCGCCGTCGACCGCTACTGCGACGATTTCGAGAAGCTGCTCAAGGATGTCTCGCGCAACGACCGCGACAACATCATGGCGCAGACCTACCTGACGTCGGACACCGGCAAGGTCTACACCATGCTGGCGCATGCGAGCGGCCGCCTGCACTAAGACAGGAATTGAACAGGCGGGCCATGGTCCCGCCTGTGCCTGCTCTAACGTCCGGCACGCGTTGAACCTGTCCGCAACAGGTCTTGCAAGACTATCGATGCCTTCGGAATCCGCCCCAAGTCGATCTCCCGACGGCGCCATAATTCATCCACAGTACCGCTGCCCTAACGCTCGCAGGGTGTGATCGTGAAGACGGCAATCATTTTCGACTGCGAGTTTCTTTGCCTGGAGGGCTCGCAACGCAGATTCTGGTGCGCAGCCCACGATCCCGACCCGGTGATCGCACAGATCGGCGCCGTCAGGCTTGGACTTGAAGGCGACTTCCCCCTGCTCGGAACACACAAGGCCTATATCAGACCGGTCGACCGGTTTGGTCAGAGATACGCCCTGGACCCATTCTTCACCAAACTGACCGGCATCACCGAGGAAGATTTGGAGACAAAAGGGGTGGCACTAGGGGATGCCCTCGCCGACATCGATCGTTTTTCCGAAGGGGCGCGATTCTGGTCCTGGGGCAAGGACGAATTGAACATGATCGCCATCAGCTGCTATATCGCGGGCATTCAGCCTTCGATCCCGGCCACCCGGTTTGACAACGCCGTCAAGCTGCTGATCGCAGCCGGAATGCCGATCGAGGATCTGGCGAGAACGCCGAGCAACAAGCTTGCGGATTACTACGGCGTCAAGCACCCGCCATTGCAGGGGCACGATGCGCTCGATGACGCGCTGTCCGTGACCTACACCCTGCAGCACCTGATGAAGACCGGAAAGCTCCGGCCGGAGATCTTCGACCACTTGTAGGTAGAGAAGCCTGGTGGGATGAAGCCTGGTGGGATTCCGGCGCGCGTCGCGCTCAGATCACCGAATCCGTCCAGCGCACGATCTGCCCGGCGGCGTCGCCGAACGCCTTGTCGAGTGCGCTGACATAAGCAGGATTGCCGCTGCCCGAGACGGGTGCGGCTGCGGTGAAGCTCTTGGAAGCACGGACCTCGCCGTTGCGATCGTTCAGGATCCGCACGAACAGATCGACCTCGGCATGTTCGCCGCCGTCGACCCGAACCTCGAATGAGCGGATCTCGACGATCACCTGATAGTCGATCGCCAGGCCCTCGCCCGGCTTGCCGACGCCGGCAAAGCTGCCCGAGCGCTGGAAGGTCTCGGCCAGCCGCGCCTGCACGATCAGCGGCAGCCGGTCGGCCCATTGCGCGCCCTTGAGATACTGGATCGAACGATCCGACGGTTTGATGACGATGTTCTGGCTGTCCAGCGCCTTGAGCGCCGACGGCTGCGCGATCAGGATCTGGCGGCGGCTGTGGCCATGCGCGTCGACCGACGGCGCCGACAGCTCGAACGTATCGAGCGGCGCGGGCTTGCCGCCCAACGCCGCACAGCCGGCCAGCGTCAAAGCAAGCAGTGCCGCAGCCGATGTCAACCCGCCCGTTTTCACCCACACAGACTTCACGCGCGATCCCCGTTGTCCCCGGATCGTAAGATCGACCCGCTTTCGCGGCTCATGTTTCTGGGGCGCGCCGACGCCGAAGTCAACGCCGCGCCCTGCCATCGAATTGCCGAACCTCGCCGTCGCCACCCGACAGGATGCGCTGCGGATTGCGGCTGAGATCGGTTACCGCCTCCTCGATGCGGCTGATCGAACGGCGGCTGTCCTGCACCAGCGCTTCGACGTTCGAAAGCCCCTGGCCCGAGAATCGCGCCAGATTGTCGGTGATGACGCCAAGGCGCGAATTCAGCGTGTCGGCAACCTGCTTGAACGACTTCAGCGTCGCCCTGGCATCCGCCATCACGCCGTCGGCCTGCCCCGACCCGAGCAAGGTATCGACCTTGGCAAGAATGCCATCGACCCGCATCGAGGCATCGTTGAGCCGTTGCGCGAGCTGCTTTGCGTCCTTGATCGTCTGGTCGATGTCGTCGGCCCGGTTGGCGAACTTGTGGGTCACCTCCGCGATGTCGGCGGCGGCCTTGTCGGCGCTCTCGCTGGCCTTTTGGATGTTGGCGAGCGCCGAGCGCACTTGTGCGGGATCGATACCGTCGAGCACGTTGTCGACTTTGGCCAGCGTGCCTTGCGTCCGTTTGGCGAAGTCGTTGACCGACCCCACGGCTGTATCGACGTTCTTGATCACGCCGTCGAGCTGCTTCGACGTCTCCTTGAGGTTACCGGTTACTGCGTCGACATTGGCGACGATGCTCTTGATCTTGTCCTTGTCGACCGCGTTGAGAAGGCCTTCGGCCGCCTTCAGCGTGCCGTCGAGTTTGCCGGAAACGCCTTTCAGCTCATCGGCCAGCGTGCTGGCCGCGGACAGGAACTTGTCGATGCCGTCCGAATTCTTGGCCAGCGCATCGGAGAAGGTCTGGACGTTCTGGACGGTCTGCGTCAGCGGCCCGCGAACGTCCTTGGTGAAGCCTTCGAGCTCGGTCAGCACCTTGTCGGCGCGGGTAAAAATATTCTGCGCCGTCTGCAAGAGGTTGGTCACCGCCGACGGGTTGGCGACGATCTCGGCGACCTTGCCTTCCTTTTCCGCTTGGTCGAGGAGCTTTACCTCCTTGGGATCGGCGCCCTTGAGCTCGATGTTGGCCTGCCCGGTCAGGCCGGCAAGCCCGATATCGGCTTGCGTCGATTTGGTGATCGGCGTCATGCGGTCGATCTCGGTATCGGCGATGGCAACCGTCGGATTGTCGACATCGATATAGACGCGCTTGACGTCGCCGACCTTGACGCCGTTGAACAGCACGAAACTTCCGCGGCCGAGCCCGGAGGCCGAGCCCGGAATACGCACGCGCAGCAACGTCGTCTCGCCCTTGTCGCCGATCGCCGCCGTCCAGTAGACGAAGGCAAACGCCGCCAGGATCGCGGCCAGCGTGAAGATGCCGACAATGACGTAGTTGGCTCTGGTTTCCATTGTCCCACTTATGGCTATGCGCGCGCCGCAAGATCAAGTTGCCGGGCGCGTTTTCCGCGGAAATAGGACTTTACCCACGGTTCCTCGCTCTTCAGCATGTCGTCGATGGTGCCTTCGACCAGCACTTTCTTCTTGCCGAGCACGGCCACCCGGTCGCAAGCGGTGAACAGCGTGTCGAGGTCATGCGTCACCATGTAGACGGTCAGATCCATCGTATCGCGCAGCTTGACCACCAGCTCGTCGAACTCCGCCGCGCTGATCGGATCGAGACCCGATGTCGGCTCGTCGAGGAAGACGATGTCGGGATCGAGCGCCAGCGCCCGCGCCAGCGCGGCGCGCTTGATCATGCCGCCGGACAGTTCGGATGGGAATTTTTGCGCCGCGTCGGGCGGCAGCCCGACCAGCTCGATCTTGAGCATCGCCAGTTCGTCCATCAGCTTTCGCGGCAGGTCGAGATATTCGCGCATCGGCACCTGGACGTTTTCCAGCACCGTCAGCGCCGAGAACAGGGCGCCGTGCTGGAACAACACGCCAAGCCGCATGTCGATGCGCAGACGCTCGGCATCATCAGCCTTCTCGATATCGACGCCGAACAGCCTGATCGTGCCCGACTGCTTGCGTGTCAGGCCGAGAATGGTGCGCAGCAGAACGGATTTGCCAGCACCCGAGGCGCCGACAAATCCAAGGATTTCGCCGCGCCTTATGTCGAGCGACAGTCTGTCGAGGATAAGCTTGTCGGCAAAGGAAACGCTGATGTCGTGCGCGGAAAGCACGATATCGCCCTCGCCCGCGTCATCCGCCAATGCACCCGCCCTTTTTCTGTTTCGCAGCTTCATCTCAGAACTCGATCGCTGCGTAGAACATGGCAAAAAGCCCGTCGAGGATGATGACGACGAAGATCGACTTCACCACAGAGGCGGTGACGTGCTGGCCGAGCGATTCGGCGCTGCCGCCGACCTTCATGCCTTCGACCGAGGCAATCGTGCCGATGATCATGGCCATGAACGGCGCCTTGATCAGGCCCGCAAAGATGGTGCTGAGATCGATGGCGACGCGCAGCCGGTCGATGAAGGCAGCGGGCGGGATGTCGGAATAGAGCCAGGCAGCCAGGATGCCGCCGCCGAGTGCGGCGAAATTGGCGATGATGGTCAGGCACGGCAAGGCGATGACCAGCGCCACAAGGCGCGGAAAGACCAGGACGCCGATCGGGTTAAGTCCGATGACCTTCAGCGCGTCGACCTCCTCGCGCATCTTCATCGAGCCGATCTCGGCGGTGATCGCGCTGCCGGAGCGGCCGGCGATCATGATCGCCGTCATCAGCACGCCCAGTTCGCGCAGGATCAGCACGCCGACGAGGTCGACGACGAAGATATCGGCGCCGAAATAGCTGAGCTGATAGGCGCCCTGCTGGGCAACGATGGCGCCGACGATCGCCGACATCAGCACCACCACCGGAATGGCGCCGACGCCCATACGGTCGATCTGGTTGAAAATCGCCGCCGGGTTGACCGCATGGCCACGGCCGAGCTTCATCTGCGCGCCACGGATGGTGGCGCCGAGGATGTTCATCGAGGCCAGAAAATCGTCGCGCATCTCGTAGACCCGGCGGCCAACCGCCTCCAGCGCGCGAATGACGATGTTGGGCGGTCGCACCGGGCCGGATTCGGGTTCGCGCCGCACGGCCTCGCCGACAGCTTCGAGCAGGATCGAAGCGATCTCGCTCTGGCCTTGCATCTGGATCTCGACACCCTTCTTCTCGAAGGCGCTGACCAGCCGGTCGATCAGCCAGGCGCCGGCAGTGTCCATCTTCTCGATCTTGGAAACATCGAGCGCCAAGGTTTTGAAGCCGCTTCGCTTTTCGATCTTGCGCATGTCGGCGTCGACGAGTGCAACGGTCCGTGTCGTCCAGATTCCGGAGAAAGCGCAGCCAAGAACGCCGTCCTCCTCGCCGATCGCCACGCGCGGTTCGTGGTCAGCCTCCCCTGCGGTCGTGCCGCTTGCGTCGCGCTTGCCGATGGTCAACATGGCGTCCTGTTTAGCCTGACGGGTCTGACCTGTCGATTTGCCGACAACGCTTGTCGCACAGCAGGAGCAGAAAAATATGGCGCGTGTCATTTCGGTCGAGGCCGAGCGTTTTCCCATCGCCGGAACCTTCACCATTTCGCGCGGTTCCAAGACCGAAGCCGAAGTGATCTCCTGCACGATCAGCGACGGCGGCCACTTCGGCCGCGGCGAATGCGTCCCCTACAAGCGCTATGGCGAGACCATTGAGGGCGTGCGCGAGGCGATCGACGCGATGCGCGGCCGGATCGCCGATGGCATCAGCCGCAGCGCCTTGCTCGATGCCATGCCGGCCGGAGCCGCCCGCAACGCCATAGACTGCGCCCTATGGGATCTGGAGGCGAAGCTCAGCGGAACATCGGTGGCGGTTGCGATAGGCGCTGTTCCCTTGCAGGCGCTCGAAACCGCCTACACGCTGTCGCTGGGCGAGCCGGAGGCGATGGCGGCGCAGGCCCGCGCCAATGCGGCGCGGCCGCTGCTCAAGGTCAAGATCGGCGGCGACAACGACATTGCCCGCATCCGGGCGGTCAGGCAGGCAGCGCCAGACAGCCGCATCATCCTCGACGCCAATGAGGGCTGGAGCGACGACAACATCGTTGCGAACCTCGCCTTTGCCGCCGAACAAGGCATCGCGCTGATCGAACAGCCGCTGCCGGCCGGTCATGACGAGATCCTGCGCCATATCGCGCATCCGGTGCCGATCTGCGCCGATGAAAGCGTGCACGAGGCCGAGAATCTCGAAGCGCTTGTCGGTCTTTACGATGCCGTCAACATCAAGCTCGACAAGTCGGGCGGGCTGACGGCGGCACTGGTGCTGCGCGATCGCGCCCGCGAACTCGGTTTCGGCGTGATGGTCGGCTGCATGGTCGGCACCTCATTGGCGATGGCGCCAGCGGTGCTGCTTGCCCAGCATGCCGATTTCGTCGACCTCGACGGTCCGCTGCTGCTTGCCCGCGATCGGGTACCGGGCCTTGTCTACCAGGGATCGCTGGTGTCACCGCCCGATACGGCGCTCTGGGGCTGAGCGCGCAGCAAGGCCGATCAGCGCCAGTCCGATCAACGCAATCGGGATCATGGCAAAGAAGCCGTCGACACCGAGACGGTCGTAGAGCGGGCCGGACGCTAGCGTCACCACCGCCATGAAGAAGCCGTTGGAGAAATAGGCAATGCCTTGCGCGGCACCTGTCCGCTCCTCGGAGATCGTTTCGCCGATCATCTTCTGCAGCCCGATCAGCCCCAGCGCCACCGAGACCGAGTGCAGCGACTGGACAGCGAAGAAGCCGGGAATGCCGAGGCCGAGCGGCCAGACCAGCGGAAAGGCGATCCAGCGCACGATGGAGCCGATTCCGGCCATCACCATGACCGACACGACGGAGAACCGGTCGAAAAAGCGGGTGAACATCATGAACATGCAGACTTCCGACACCACGCCCCAAGCCCATAAGAGACCGACTACCGAATCGCCGAGGCCGATCGACTTCCAGTAGATGGAGACGAAACCGTAGAGGAATGCGTGGCTGGCGGTGATGACGCCGACGCCCGTGGAAAAATACAGGAAATACGGGTTGAGAAGCTTCGGCGCTGAATGCTGGATGTCGGTGGCCGACAGCGGCGAGGCGCGCCGCGGACGGCCAAGGCGCGGCGCCAGCAGGCCGGCGGCAAGGGCGGCGGCAAACGCCACCAGAATGATAACCGGAACGGCTTGTGAACCGGTTACCGACAGAATGAAGCCGCCGGCGATATTGGCGAACAAATAGGAGATCGAGCCCCATTTGCGCATGCTTGTGTAGTTCGAACCGAAGCGGCGGACACCCGAAAGAGCCAGCGAATCGGCGATCGGCGAATGCGGCGTCCAGACGATGGTCAGCGCCAGCGAGACCGCCAGCACCATCGCATAGGTGGGTGTCAGGAAATAACCTGCCGACAAAAGCAGCGACGCAGCCATCAGCGCGACATAGACGTCGGCGCGGTCCCTGGCACGGTCGGCCAGCGCGGTCAGCAGCGGCGTCGTCACCACGCGCAGGAACATCGGCGCCGCCAGAATGATCGCGATCTGCTCGGCATGAAAACCCTTGGCCTGCAGCCACAACGGAAAATACGGCAAGTGCGTTCCGAGCGGCACGAAAAGCGTCGCGAAGATCAGGCTCATGCGCAGTTCGAAATGGCGCGGCTTGACGAGTTGTTCGGGCGAGAGCTGCGGCAGGGACATGAATCGATCCAATCGCGCTGTATTCGACCGGAGGGCAACGCGTATCGATCCCTTAACATGGACGAAAACCGGACGAAACCGGTTGGACTAATTGATTGATTCCGAAGCCGAAAAGACTTCGGACTAGGCCGCCTGCCCTACCCGGTCCTCGATGAGCAGCGGGATAAAGGGCTCGTCCGGCGCCTCGGGCAGCACCTGCGCCCAGGTCAGGATTTCCATGCGGCCGTCAAAATGCTCGACCACAGCCGTACAACTTTCCACCCAGTCGCCGGTGTTGATGTACTGGACATCGCCAAAATTTTCGATGACGGCATGATGGATGTGGCCACAGATGACGCCATCGACATGCGAACGGCGCGCCTCGTCGGCAAGCATGGTCTGGAACGAGCCGATGAAGTTCACCGCCTTCTTGACGTTGTGCTTGGCCCAGGACGAAAACGACCAATAAGGCAGGCCGAGCAGTTGGCGCAGCCGCGTCACCACGCGGTTGACCAGCATGGCCGCGTCATAGGCGTGGTCACCGAGATAGGCGAGCCAGCGCGCATTGTGGACCACGGTGTCGAACTGGTCGCCATGGATGACGAGCAGCCGCTTGCCGTCGGCGGTCTCGTGGATGGCGCGATCGGCAACGACGATGCCACCGAAATGCACGCCCTGGAACTGGCGGGCGAACTCGTCATGGTTGCCGGCGATGTAGGTGATGTTGGCGCCCTTGCGCGCCTTGCGCAGCAGTTTCTGCACGACGTCGTTGTGGCTTTGCGGCCAATGCCAGCTCCGCCGCAGCCGCCAGCCATCAACGATGTCACCCACCAGATAGATGATATCGGCATCGTGATATCGAAGGAAATCGATCAGGAACTCGGCCTTGGCCGCCTTCGAGCCCAGATGGACGTCGGAAATGAACATGCTGCGGAAAGTGCGGGGCTCTTGGCCGGACATCGCGATTTCACCCTTGCTTTCGCGCAGGCTATGCCCCGATTCATGCAACAACCGTATGACGGTTGCGATTGGTCCAGCCGAAGGACTAGCTTGCCGGCCAAATCACAGGAGAAATCGTCATGGATCTTGGTATCCGCGGAAAGAAGGCCATCGTCTGCGCTTCGAGCAAGGGACTTGGGCGCGGTTGCGCCATGGCGCTGGCGGAAGCCGGCTGCGACGTCGTCGTCAACGGACGCAATGCGGAGCTGGTGGCGAAAACCGCCGCTGAGTTGCGCGAGCGCTATGGCGTCACGGTGACGGAAGTCGTCGGCGACGTCTCGAAGCCGGAGGTGCAGAAGGCGCTGCTCGTGGCTTGCCCCGAGCCGGACATCCTGGTCAACAACAATGGCGGACCGCCGCTTCGCGACTTCCGCACGCTTGATCGCGAAAAGATCCTCGAAGGCGTTACCCAGAACATGGTGACTCCGATCGAGCTCGTGCAGGCCGTGCTGGACGGCATGGCGGCGCGCGGCTTCGGCCGCATCGTCAACATCACCTCGCTGTCGGTCTATGTGCCCATTCCCGGCCTCGACCTGTCGTCCGGCGCGCGTGCCGGCCTGACCTCGTTCCTTGCCGGCGTGGCCAGAACGGTTGTCGACCGCAACGTCACCATCAACAGCCTTCTGCCGGGCAAGCTCGACACCGACCGGCTGCGCGGCCCGCATGAGGCCGGCACAGTCGAAAGCCCTGAGGCCGCAGCCGCGCGCAAGACCCGCATCAGCGCCGATGTTCCGGCCAAGCGGCTCGGCACGCCGGAGGAATTCGGCCAGATCTGCGCCTTCCTGTGCTCGGTCCATGCCGGCTATCTGACCGGGCAGAACATACCGGTCGATGGTGGTCTTTACGTCAGCGCCTTTTGATCAACTTATCCGTGAAACGGTCGGAGCCGTCCGTCAGAAAATCGTCATAAGTATTTGATTGTTCAAGGTTTTCTACGCGCCGCCGGGTATTGCCGCCGGCGCGTCAATTAGCGTCGCGAAAAGCCACGGCTGCATGCTAAAAGGGAATCTCCAGCCAGATTTCGAGGGAGCGGCCGCATGGAAGGCGAGAGCAAAAAGACGGCACGTTCGGACCTCGACGAAGCCGCCCTCTACTTCCACAAGCACCCAAGGCCGGGAAAGCTCGAGATACAGGCGACCAAGCCGCTCGGCAATCAGCGCGACCTCGCGCTCGCCTATTCCCCCGGCGTCGCCGCCCCCTGCCTGGAAATCCGCGACGATCCGGCGACCGCCGCCGACTACACCGCACGCGCCAATTTGGTCGGTGTCGTCACAAACGGATCGGCCGTGCTCGGCCTCGGCAATATCGGCCCGCTGGCCTCCAAACCGGTCATGGAAGGCAAGGCCGTCCTGTTCAAGAAGTTCGCCGGCATCGATGTCTTCGACATAGAGATCGACGCGCCCGCTATCGAGCGCATGGTCGAGACGATCTCGGCCCTCGAGCCGACCTTCGGCGGCATCAACCTTGAGGACATCAAGGCGCCGGAATGCTTCGAGGTCGAGGAACAGCTGAAGGCCCGCATGGGCATACCGGTGTTCCACGACGACCAGCATGGCACCGCCATCATCGTCGCCGCCGCCGTGCTCAACGGGCTGGAATTCGCCGGCAAGACCATATCGGAAATCAAGATCGTCACCTCCGGCGCCGGGGCTGCCGCCCTTGCCTGTCTCAACCTGCTGGTCTCGCTTGGCGCCAAGGTCGAAAACATCTGGGTCACCGACCGTTTCGGCGTCGCCTACAAGGGCCGCACCGATGAGATGGACCGCTGGAAAGACCCTTATGTGAAAGACACCGAGGCGCGCACGCTGGCCGACGTCATATCGGGCGCCGACGTCTTCCTCGGCCTGTCGGCGGCAGGCGTACTGAAGCCGGAACTGCTCCAGCACATGGCGCCGAAGCCGCTGATCCTGGCGCTGGCCAACCCCAATCCGGAGATCATGCCGGAAATAGCGCGTGCAGCGCGTCCGGATGCGATGATCTGCACCGGCCGGTCCGATTTTCCCAATCAGGTCAACAACGTACTGTGTTTTCCTTACATTTTTCGCGGTGCGCTCGACTGCGGCGCCAGAGCCATCAATGAGGAGATGAAGATGGCGGCGGTGCGGGCAATCGCAGCGCTCGCACGCGAGGAACCTTCGGACGTCGCTGCCCGCGCCTATTCCGGCGAGACGCCGATCTTCGGCCCTGAATTCCTGATCCCTTCGCCCTTCGATCCGCGCCTGATCCTGCGCATAGCGCCCGCGGTCGCCAAGGCAGCCTGCGACACCGGCGTCGCGACGCGGCCGATCACCGACTTTGCCGCCTATATCGACAAGCTGAACCGCTTCGTCTTCCGCTCCGGCCTGGTAATGAAGCCGGTGTTCTCATCCGCCAAGGCATCGAGCGCCAAGCGCGTCATCTATGCCGACGGCGAGGATGAGCGCGTGCTGCGCGCTGCCCAGGTGGTGCTCGAGGAAGGCATCGCCGAGCCGATCCTGATCGGCCGCCCGCACGTCATCGAAGTGCGCCTGAAGCGCTACGGCCTGCGCATCAAGCCCGGCGTCGATTTCGGCCTCATCAACCCGGAAGACGATCCGCGCTACCGCCACTATGTCGACCTTTTGATCGAACTCGCCGGCCGGCGTGGCGTGACGACGGAGGCCGCGCGCACCATGGTGCGCACCGACAACACGGTGATCGCAGCACTTGCGCTGAAACGCGGCGATGCCGACGCCATGGTCTGCGGCCTCGAAGGTCGGTTCGAGCGGCATCTGCGCAACGTCACCTTGATCATCGGCCCCCGCGCCGGCATCAAGGACCACGACCTGTCGACGCTTTCCATGCTGATCTCGCAGCGCGGCATCATCTTTCTGACCGACACCCACGTCTCCGTCGACCCGACGGCGGAAGAAATCGCCGAGATGACGGTGCTGGCGGCGGAAGAAATCCAGCGCTTCGGCATCGAGCCGAAGGCAGCACTCTTGTCGCATTCCGATTTCGGCTCGCGCGATTCGCCCAGCGCCCTGAAGATGCGGCAAGCAGCGGCGATCCTGGCGCGCATCGCGCCTGACCTTGAATGCGATGGCGAGATGCATGCGGACACTGCTCTGTCGGAGCACCTGCGCCAGCGCGTCTATCCCCATTCGAGACTGAAGGGCGAAGCCAATTTGCTGGTGTTCCCCAACCTCGATTCGGCCAACATCACGCTGACGGCGCTCAGAACCATGACGGATGCGCTGCATGTCGGGCCGATCCTGCTCGGCACCGACATGCCGGCGCATATATTGACGCCGTCTGTCACCTCGCGCGGCGTCGTCAACATGACGGCGCTTGCCGTGGTCGAAGCCGCCCACAAGGCACAAGCGGTCGTCAATCTGGGCTGAACACGGATTTCGCCGTAAACTGCAGTTAACCGCGAACACGGTAGCCTTGCGGGGCTAACAGTCGGATTTGGAAGGCGGAGTTTGGGCGGATGGCAAGCGGAGGGTGGAAGCAGGCGCATGCTGCCGTGCTGCTTGGCCTGCTGTTGTCCGCAACCTGGGGAGTAGCCAAGCCACAGGCTGCTTCGCGGGTCTGCCGCCAGTTGGAAGCCGATCTTGCCGCGTCCTCGCGCGGCGGCGGTGGCGGTCCGGCGCTAGTCCGGAAATACGATTCCGCGATTGCCAGGCAGCATGAGCAGATTTCGAAGGCTCGCAGCCAGGCGAGCCAGGCCGGGTGCGGTTTTTCGCTGTTTGGCCGCAACCTCAATCAATGCGCCGGGCTCAACGCCACCATCGACCGCATGAATGCCAATCTCGACGCCTTGCAAAACAAGCGCGAGCGGCTGGCTGGCGGTGGCTCTCGCCGCGATCGCGGACGCATCCTGGCGGCGCTCGACGCCAATGGCTGCCGCGACGACACCGTTGCGCCTCGGCGTGCGCCTTTGCAGGAAGCGAACCGCGACGGCGGCAGCGCAAACCTGTTCGATCAGCTCTTCGGCGGCAACAGCAAGCAGCTTGATATGCTTGATGAACCCAACCAGCCCGACGATCCCAGCGAGGAGCGCAATGTCCGCCGTGTGCTCAACCAGCCCGGCGTACCGGATTTTCCGAGCGTCGGTGGCGAATTCCACACGTCCTGTGTGCGCACCTGCGACGGCTACTTTTTCCCTATGTCGAACTCGGCCTCGGCAGGCGATTTCGAACGCGACCAGAAGAATTGCGAATCGAGCTGCCCCGGAACCGAGATGCAGGTTTTCTATTCGCGCGGCATGGACGACGATTCGGCTTCGATGACGTCATCTGTCACCGGCCGGCCTTACAGCGAATTGCCGACCGCCTATCTCTACAAACGGCCCGGCATGTCGCGGCCGCCGGCTTGCGGCTGCAACGCCGCTGCGCAGGGTTTCCAGATCATTGCCGGCAATCCGCCGAATCCGGTGCAATCGCAGCCAGAGACAGACGCGTCATCATTCATTCCAGTCCCGGTTGCAAAACCTGATCCGGGCGCCGATCCCGAAACGCTGGCCAATCTGGAAGGTGGGCTCGACCGCGAGGCGATCAAGCGGCTTTCCGCCAGGCCGGTGACGTCGCCCGTGTCCGCGCTGCCGCCGGAACAGCGCAAGGTCAGGGTCGTCGGGCCAACGTTCCTTCCCGACCCATCAGCGGCAATAGATCTGCAAGCTCCGGCCCCGAAGGCAGTCCGGTAAGGGCTGTCCTGAGTGGCATGAACAACGCCTTGCCCTTGCGGCCGGTCGCTTCCCTGATCTTGCCCGTCCAGTCCTTCCAGATCGTCGCGGTCCAGGGTTCCTCCGGCAGCAGGTCGAACGCCTGTCGAAGAAAGTCGCGGTCGTCATCGGAAAATTGCGGCTTCTCCTGCGGTCCTTCGCGCAGGATGCGCCACCAGTTGACCGCATCGGCCAGCCTGTCGAGATTGCCGCGCACCGCCAGCCAGAACGGTTCGGCCTGCTCGCCGGAGACGCCGAGCACGATGAGACGGTCTTGTGCCTCGGCGAACGGCATGTGGTGCAGCAGCGACCGGTTGAGCACGAACAGCTCGTCCGGATCGAACTTGGCCGCGGATTTCGATGTCGCCGCCGGATCGAAGCGTTCGGCGAGTTCGCCCATCGTCGGCATCGCCGCGACATTCTCCGAAGTGCCTACCAGGACCGCCAATGATGCGACGGCCATCGGCTCGATCCCGTCCTCGCGCAGGCTTTCGATGGAGAGCGCGCCGGTGCGCTTCGACAAGCCCTCGCCCGATGCGGTGGTCAGGAGATTGTGGTGGCCGAACACTGGCGGCGTGGCAGCCAGTGCCTGGAACAGGGCGATCTGCACGCCGGTGTTGGTGACATGGTCGTCGCCGCGGATGACATGGCTGACGCCCATCTCGATGTCGTCGACCACGGAAGGCAGCGTATAGAGATAGGTGCCGTCCTCGCGCACCAGGACCGGGTCGGAAAGCGAGGCCAGATCGACGGTTTCCTCACCGCGCACCAAGTCGTTCCAGTGGATTTCAGTGCGTTCCGGCTGTTGTGGATCGCCTGAGAAATTGGGCAGGAGAAAACGCCAGTGCGGCCGGCGGCCATCGGTCTGGTATTCGGCGATCTGCTCGTGCGTCAGGGTCAACGCCTCGCGGCCATAGACCGGCGGCAGACCGCGCGTGCGGCGCACCTTGCGCCTGAGATCCAGCTCCTCCGGCGTTTCGTAGCAGGCATAGAGAACGCCTGCCGCCTTCAGCCTCTCGACCGCCGCGTCATAGACTTCGAAGCGCCGCGACTGGTACTCGGTGGCGTCGGGAAAAATGCCCAACCAATGCAGGTCGTAGAGGATGGCGTCGGAAAACTCCTGCTTCGAGCGCGCAATGTCGGTGTCGTCGAAGCGCTGGATGAAGCGACCCTTGTTGTTCACGGCGAACAGCCAGTTGAACAGAGCCGTGCGCGCATTGCCGATATGGATGCGGCCGGTCGGCGAAGGGGCGAAACGAACGGTAACTGTCATGAGCGGGGCGTACCGGATGCTTTTACGATTGACAAGACGCGCCCCCGCGCTGCCCGGCAGACATAGAACATGGCGGCTGGAATGAAAAGACCGGGCGTTGGACGCCTCAGGAGGCACCCAGTCCGCAGGCGGCCTTTGTAACCGAGCGCTGCCAGCCGCTGGGGCCGACCACCGGTTGAAGGCGATCAGCGGCCGAAATCATCGGAACTGAGGCGGGTCCAGCGGTCGCCCACCAATCCACCGATAAAGATGTCGCCGGAGCGGACCGCTTCCGTGACCTCGGCGATCCGCGAGCGGACCATCGTTCCCCCGGCATAGCGGAAGAAGACATTCTTGTAGCCAAAGAGTTGGGATATGAATCTGGTCTGCGTCTGCCCGGTGATGCCCACGCAGCCCATCTCCCATGCGGCGGCGACAAGCGCATCCAGCGTCGCGCCCCAATGCGATCCGAATGCCTGGATTTGCAACAGGTTCGCCATGTCGCCGGCTTGACCATAGAAGGCATAACAACCGAGCATTTTGCCCGTTTCGTCGTAGATCCCACCGAAATGAAGGGGGCCGTCGGCCCGCTTCTCGGCCGCCAGTGCAAGCAGCCGTGGCAGCTCCCCATCCTTCCAACTCGGCCGAAGAGCGTAACCAGACAGGAGGGTCGGCAGTTCCTCGGCAAATTGCACGGCATTGATCGGCTCACGGTGGGTGCGATGCGACGATGAATGCTGGACGGGGGGCTCGAACCTTCTTTTCGCAAGAGCATCGAATGCTCGCGCAAAGGGGTCGAGTACAAGGTGAGGCAGGCCGGGCCATTTACGGTGCAGTGCGGCGGCGGCCATTCCCGCCGGCCGGAAAACATATGTCCATCCCAGACAATGCACCGGCAGGAGTTGATACTTCATCGGGCGCGCGAAGGCCAAGGATGTCCGGTTGGCCGAATCGGTCAGCTGCAGATCGAATTCGCCTTGATGCAATGCCCGCAGCAATTGCGGTCCGGCCGAGCCGTCATCGGTGCCGGGGTCGGCCATGAGCGGCCCGATGATCGCCGCATTCAATGGCGCACCATCGAGCTCGTAGCGGGCTTTCAAAACGCCGAGGAACCCACCCAGGCGACCCTGCCGGTTGATCTGGACAAGAGCGTTGCTTTCACCGGACTGGCCGGCAGGGTCGAGATAAATCTCTCTCATATACGCGGCCGTTTCGGCGATAGCGCGATCGAGGAGGTGACGGCGCCGCCGGCGAAACTTCGTCAGGAAGAGTGCGGCGACGCGCTCGAGATCTTCGGCAGCAAGCGGCCGAACCGAGCCATGCTGAGATTCCAGCACTGACGGCGCAGCCAACTTTTCCTCGGCATTCGCAGAAAGATGCATCGTGAAGAACGTTCGTGGGTTGCCTCCATCGGATATATATCAACCAATGGTAGAAACAACGTATCTCGGTCAATATGATGAACAGAGGTCCCAAGACTTACTATCCGGACAGGACTTCACAGGCAAATCAAGTCGGCCAGCATCACGGCGCTGATCGACGGGTCGACTGCCTCCCTGCGATCGCATCTCCTGCTCCAGCCCGCTGGGCTGACCGTGCCTGACAGAGGCGGCCTCCGGCCGAAGCTGGAGGCCGCCTCTAATCAGCTGACAAGTCCCTTGGTCAGTTCGAGCGCCTGGCGTTCGAACAGACGGCGGTAGATGCCGCCTTTCAGCCGGATCAGTTCGTCATGCGAGCCTTCCTCGACGATGTTGCCGCGATCGAAGACCAGCAGCCTGTCGAGCGCCCGCACTGTCGAAAGCCGGTGCGCGATGACCAGCGTGGTGCGGCCGACCATCAGCCGCTCCATCGCCTGCTGGATCAGCACCTCCGATTCCGAATCGAGGCTCGATGTCGCCTCGTCGAGGATCAGGATGCGCGCATCGGCAAGGAAGGCGCGCGCGATCGCCACGCGCTGACGCTCGCCACCCGACAGTTTCACGCCGCGTTCGCCGACCAGTGTACCGTAGCCCTTTGGCAGGTTGGTGATGAAGTCATGCGCACTCGCCAGCTTCGCGGCATGCTCGATCTCCTCCTGCGACGCACTCGGCCTGGCATAGGCGATGTTTTCGGCCAGCGACCGGTGGAACAGGATCGGTTCCTGCTGAACGATGGCGATCTGCCCGCGCAGCGAGGCTTGCGCCACCTGCGAGATGTCCTGACCGTCGACCAGGATTTTCCCCGCGTTCACGTCATAGAGCCGCTGGATAAGCTTGACGAAGGTCGTCTTGCCCGACCCCGAATGGCCGACCAGCCCGACGCGCTCACCCGGCGCGATATCGACCGAAAAGTCGCGGTAAAGCGCGGATCGGTGATGGCCATAGTGAAAGGTGACGTTGTCGAAGCTGATCCGTCCTTCGGTGATCCGGATCGGCTTGGCACCTGGCCGGTCCTCGATGCCGAGCGGTTCGGACTGGAAATCGACCAGCTCTTCCATATCGTTGATGGAGCGCTGCAGGTTGCGGATATGCGTGCCGATGTCCCTGAGATAGCCCTGCAGCACAAAGAGCGAGGTCAGCACGAACGCAACGTCGCCGGCGCTCGCCTGCCCCCAGGACCACAGCATCAGCGCCAGGCCGATCACCGCAGCGCGCATGACCAGCAGCAGCACTCCTTGCGTGGTGCCGTTGATGGTGCCGCGCACCCAGGTGCGCCGTGTACGCGCACGCCATTTGGCGACGACCTTGGCCAGGCGGCGTTCTTCGCGCTCCTCGGCGCCAAAGCCCTTGACCACGGCGTTGCAGCTGACCGCGTCGGCCAGCGAGCCGCCGAGGCGGGTATCCCAGGTGTTGGCGAGCCTTGCCGCCGGCGCGACATAGCCAAGTGACAGCAGCGCCGTCACCGTGATGAACAGCACCGAACCGGCAGCAACGACCGCACCCATCAACGGCCAGAACCAGCCGAGCAGCAACGTCGACCCGACCAGCATGACGACCGACGGCAGCAGTGCGATGAGGATGGTGTCGTTGAGCAGGTCGAGCGCCCACATGCCGCGCGTCACCTTGCGGACGGTCGAGCCGGCAAAGCTGTTGGCATGCCAGTCGGTGGAAAAGCGCTGAACGCGATGGAAAGCATCGGCGGCGATGTCGGCCATCATCTTCAAGGTCAGCTCGACGATGCCCATGAACGCCAGGTTGCGCAACACGACGCCGGCCAGCGCCAGCGCCATCAACATCGAGAACGCCGTCAGCGCGGCATTCCAGGCAATCGCGTCGGCGCCGGCGCTGCTGGCGACGGCGTCGACCAGCCGGCCGGAATAGAGCGGCGTCAGCACATCGGCCAGCGTCGACAGCAGGAAGCTGGCCATGATGAGCGAAAGCCGCCACGGCTGGCGCCGCCAATGGGTGAGCGTGAAGCCGAGAACGCTGCGAAAGGCGCTCGCGCGCAAATCGATCTTAAAACGAGCCATGATGTCATTCGGGCACAAACGAGCCCGATCCCAGTAGGTCGAAAATTGAAGAAGCCGCGCAAGGGGCCAATGAGTGCCCGGAAAGCGGAGTGGCATATTTGGCGTCTCGCCCATAATCGGGCGGCGACCGGCATCGGCAAAAGCCTGTGCTCGATTCGGCATCGGCACGAAGGGCAAACCTTCGCGGAGCGCCGGATGAGACCTAGGCTTCGCGGCCTCGCATTACCATGTGAAATACTGCCATTCGGACCTCCCGCAAGACAATTGCGGAGCGGTTCTTATAGAGACGCTCCGATGCACCGCCAAGACGGGCTGACGCCAAAAGCGTATCTGGTCCAACCACTGCGATTATTTTGCAACAATGGCGGGCAAGCCGCGCCTCATTCAGGAACGCGATCCAAGCGCATGTAGCGGCCATCGGTCGATGGCTTGAACCCGAGCTTTTCATACATGCCATGGGCATCGCTGGTCGACAGGCTCCAATGGAAAACGGTCCTGACCTCCGGATGGTCGATCAGGGCCTGGACGAGCCGGCTTCCTATGCCTTGCCCGCGATTCTCCGGCCAGATGATGAGATCGGCGAGATAGGCGAATACGGTGCGGTCGGTGATCGCCCGGCCGAAGCCGACTTGCCTGCCATCGACATAGGCGCCGACGCAAAGCGAATTGGCAAAGGCGCGGCGATGGACTTCGTCAGTGCGTCCGGCGCCCCAATAGCTTGCCATCAACAGGTCCGATGTCGCACGGAAATCGATCCGTGACATGTCGAAGCTGATCTCACAATCGGGCATGGTTGTCTCCGGCCGCGCCGCGTGCGCTTTCGGTACCTAGCTGCGATCCCTGAAACGATTGGTGATGGGGTAGCGGCGGTCGCGGCCAAAATTCTTTTTCGTGATCTTCACGCCCGGCGCCGCCTGCCGTCGCTTGTATTCTGCGATGTAGAGCAGGTGCTCGATGCGCGTCACCGTCGCCCGGTCATGGCCGCGCGCGACGATGTCGTCGACACCCATCTCATTCTCGACCAGGCATTCGAGGATATCGTCCAGCACCGGATAGGGCGGCAGCGAATCCTGGTCGGTCTGGTTCTCGCGCAATTCCGCCGACGGTGCCTTGTCGATGATGTTCTTCGGGATCACCTCGCCCGAGGGGCCCAGCGCACCCGGCGGCACGTGGCTGTTGCGCCAGCGCGACAGCGCGTAGACCTGCATCTTGTAGAGGTCCTTGATCGGATTGAAGCCGCCATTCATGTCGCCATAGAGCGTGGCATAACCGACCGACATCTCGCTCTTGTTGCCGGTGGTGACGACCATTGAGCCGAACTTGTTGGAGATCGCCATCAGGATGGTGCCGCGTGCGCGGCTCTGCAAATTCTCCTCGGTGATACCTTCCTTGGTGCCTTCGAACATCTGCGTCAGCGCGTGCAGGAAGCCCTCGACCGGCTCGAAGATGGGCACGATGTCATAGCGGCAGCCGAGAGCGCGGGCGCAATCCTCGGCATCTTTGAGCGAATCCTTCGAGGTATAGCGGTAGGGCATCATCACCGCGCGCAGCCGTTCCTCGCCGAGCGCATCGACGGCCAGCGCCGCGCAGATCGCCGAATCGATGCCGCCGGACAGACCAAGCACGACGTTCTTGAAGCCGTTCTTGTTGACGTAGTCGCGCAGGCCCAGCATGCAGGCGCGATAGTCAGCCTCCTCCCGGTCCGGGATTTTCGACATCGGCCCTTCCGAGCAGACCCAGTGATCGCCTTGTCTCTTCCAGGTGGTGACGTCGACCGCTTCCTCGAACTGGCTCATCTGGAAGGCAAGCGTCTTGTCGGCGCCAATGGCAAACGAAGCGCCGTCGAAGATCAGCTCGTCCTGGCCGCCGAGCTGGTTGGCATAGATCATCGGCAGCCCGCATTCGATGACCTGGCGGATGACGACCTGGTGGCGGACATCGATCTTGGCGCGATAATAGGGTGAGCCGTTCGGCACCAGCAGGATTTCCGCCCCGCTTTCGGCCAGCGTCTCGCAGATATCGACATCGCCCCAGATGTCCTCGCAGATCGGAATTCCGATGCGCACGCCGCGGAAATTGACCGGCCCCTGGATCTCGGGTCCGGCCTGGAAGACGCGCTTCTCGTCGAACTCGCCGTAGTTCGGCAGATCGAGCTTGTAGCGTTCGGCGATGATCTTGCCGCCGTCGGCGAAGATGATCGAATTGTGCGTGCCGCTCTTGCGCTTCAACGGCGTGCCGATGATGACGCCGGGACCGCCATCCGCGGTGTCGGCGGCAAAGTCCTGTGCCGCCTTTTCGCAGGCTTTCAAAAAGGCCGGCTTCAGCACCAGATCCTCCGGCGGGTAGCCGGCGAGGAAAAGCTCGGTATAGAGCACGAGATCGGCGCCCTGACGTGCGGCATCCGCCCTCGCCTCGCGGGCTTTGGCGAGATTGCCTGATATGTCGCCGACAGTCGGATTGAGCTGGGCGACGGCGATGCGCAGGATGTCGAGCTTCTTGGTCATGCCTGCTGACTTAGCGCGGCAAAATTGCTCGGGCAATGGCGTTCGTTTGGACCAATTCGGAGCAAATGACGAATGTCATTCGTGTCCGGACCCATCGATTCGATCGTGTTGACCGATCGACGAATGCCGATCGTGGCAAGCGACCACGTATCAGTCGTCGCCCATATATTCGCGCAGCGCTTGCGGCGAATGGTTCTCGCCGATCGACATCGCCAGGATGCGTGAAATATGGCGGCGCGGCAAATGCGTCTCTGCTGCCCATTGATTGATTTGCCTCTGGATCTTGTCCAGGTCCTTCTTCGAAGTCGGGCTTTCGGCGATGTCGAGGCCGGCGTCGCGCAACGCCGCGGCCATATCGCCCGAGATGACGAACGCATCCCAACCCAGCCAGCGCAGGAAATACTGGCCCGTATTGCCGCCCAGCCGGCTGCCATGCTTGCCGAGCCAGGCCATCAGCCCGACCTGGTCATCATCGGGCCATTCCGCAAGGAATTTGCCGAAACCGCCATATTCCTTCGACACACGCGCGACAAAGGCAGCATTGTCGCGAACGGATCTGATCTTCTGCGGGTTGCGTACGATGCGCTGGTCGGCCGTCAGATCGTGCCAGAAATCATCGGGCTGGAACAACAGCCGCTTCGGCTCGAAGCGCAGAAACGCCTCCTCGAAGCCAGGCCATTTCTGCTCGATGACGCGCCAGACGAAACCGGCGGCGAAGACGCGCTCAGCCATAATGGAGAGAATGCGGTCATCGGGGATGTCAGCCACGGCGGCATTGTCAGGCGCCGGACCAAGCAGCGACGTCAGTTCCTCTTCGCCGCCCTTACGTTTTGCGGCGCGAGCGCGAATTTTCTTGAAATCGGCCATTGGTCCCTCGGCAACTGGAATCAATCTAACACTTCCCGTGTGAGCCGGCAGCCTCTACCTCTTACGGCAAGCCTAAGACCCTGGAGATGGCCATGAACAAGACGATCGACGATCTGGCGAACCGCTGGCTCAAGCGGCGGCCGGACGGCCTCAGCCAGCTCGAAAGCCGGGTGCTGCAATCGACGCTCGAACGCACCACCATCTCGCGCGACACCAACAAGGCCGTTGCCTTCCACCAGACCTTCGGCGACCGGCTTGCCGATACGATCGCCCGCATCGGCGGGTCATGGTCCTTCATCCTGACCTTCATCGCCTTTCTGGTCTTATGGACGGCGGGCAATGTCTGGCTGCTGTCGCGTGACGCCTTCGATCCCTACCCGTTCATCTTCCTCAATCTCGTTTTGTCGATGGTAGCCGCCTTGCAGGCGCCTGTGATCATGATGGCGCAGAACCGCCAGACCGAACGCGACCGCATCGACGCCGCCCACGATTACGAGGTCAACCTGAAAGCCGAGATCGAGATCATGGCGCTGCATGAAAAGCTGGATGAACTGCGCCACGGCCAGATTCTCGGCATGCGCGACGAGATCGTGCAACTGACCGAGATGATCAAGCGGATCGACGAAAGGCTGTCTTCGCAGCAGTCGGCTTCATGACCGACGCGATCCACCATTTCATCGAACAATACGGGCTGCTCGCGGTCTTTGTCGGTTGCATCGCGGAGGGCGAAAGTGCTGCCATTCTCGGCGGCTTCTTCGCCCACCAGCAGGTCTTCGTGCTGTGGCACGCCGTCCTTGCGGCCGGCCTCGGCGCCTTTGTCGGCGACACTTTTTTCTTCATCCTCGGACGAAGCTTTGCCGACCATCCCTATGTCGTCAGATTGCGCAAGCGGCCCGGCTTTCGCCGCGCCTTTCGCCTGCTCAACACCCATCCCGACATTTTCGTGCTGTCGAACCGCTATATCTACGGCATGCGTCTCGTCGGCGGCATTGCAGCCGGGCTCTCCAATATCACAGCGCCGCGCTTCGTCATCCTCAACGCGCTTTCATCGGCGGTCTGGGCGGTGCTGTTCGGTACGATCGGTTATGTCTTTGGACTTGGCGCAGAGCACTTCATCGGCCAGGCGCTGATGCATCACGAACGGTTGCTGATCGGTCTTGGCATCGGCCTGACCGTGGCCGTTGTGGCATGGCTCGTCGCCCGTCACATCGCCAGGAGGGAACGCGCCAGGGAAGGCTGATCGTCAATCCACGCCGAGCGCCTGATCCCCCCGATCGAGGATAAGCGGGACGATCAGGTCTTCCTCGTCGGCAAGATGTCTTGTCAGCATGGCGATCAGCCGGCTGTTTTCGTCGGCATAGGCGTCGGCTGCAAAGCGCTGTCTGTCCTCGCTCTCCTGAAGCGTCTTAATGAAGGCATTGGCCGCCTCGGCATTGCGCTCCAGCCCTTCATGGATGGTGTGGTGGTCGGCATCGAGAATCTCGAAGCCGCGCTTCAAACGGGGCTCGGCCTTGGCGAAGATCGGGAAATATTGATAATCCTCGACATTGTGGTGACCGTCGAGATGCCCAAGAAAATGATTGAGGCGCGGCGCGAACCAGCGCGCGAAATCAGGCGCCGTCAGCCGTCCCTCACGGAAGTCGTCAATGCCGTTGGCCAGCATGCCGCCAAGTTCGCGGAACATGTCGTGCCGCTGCAGCCACATATTGGCGATGCCGTGGACGTTGGCATGGTCCTGCCAGTTTTCACGCGGGTATTTTTCGACGAGCCAGCGCAGATCGTCTGGCAGGCCCACGCGTTCGAGAAGCAGAAAATTGGCGGCCCCGGCCATGACAGTCTCCTTTGGTGACTGCCATATAGGCATCGAAAGGCTAGATCGGTAGCCCAGTGATCCGCTCGATAATGGCGATGCCCCAGACACCGGCGACGATGAGCACCGAAATCAGCACCGCCAGCGAACCGCAATCCTTGGCCAACTGGATGTCGACATTGAACTCGCGGCTGAAAGCGTCGCATGCCGCCTCGATGCCGGTGTTAAGCACCTCGACCATGATCAAGAGCAGCACCGCGCCGATCAGCAAGGCATAACCGCGCCACGAGATCGAAACGAACCAGCCGAGCGGCAGTGCCAGCGCCAGCAGCATCAGCTCCTGCTGGAAAGCCTTCTCGCTGGCGGCCAGCTTGCGAAACGCCCGCACCGAATTGAAATAAGCGTCGATCAGCCGCTGCATGCCAAACCCCTTTGCGAATCACCGGCACGGGATAATGCAATGGCTGGCCAGATCAATGGAATAAGGTGACTTGTCCAAGATTCATTCAGCAACCGGTATGGACGATGTCGACTTTTCAAACTGCGGCAGCCCGTCGTCGATCGAATAATAGTCGCCCTTGTCACCGACGAAGATATGGCATTCCCCCTCAAGACCTGTCGGCTTGTCGAACGATCCCGCCATGACTGAAACGTAGTCCTGGTCTCGCGGCTTCCAGAACAGCACCGACCCGCATGCCTTGCAGAACCCACGCCTGGCGAAGGTAGAGGCTTCGTACCAGGTGATACTTTCCACGCCTTCGATCACGATGTCGACATTGGCAACATTGGTCGCGGCATAGAAATGTCCGCTCTGCTTGCGGCATTGCGAGCAATGACAATAGACGACGCCACGCAACGCTCCGTTCGTTCTGAAGCGGACGGCTCCACACAGACACGATCCCTGGTGACCACCACTCACGTCGATCCTCCTTGAAAGAAAAGTGCCTGGCATCGCCTTCAGGATTCCAGCTTTGCGGCGCACGCACGCAAGCAAATGCGACATTACTGGCGTGGAGAATCCGAAATTCGGTTTCATTTTGAAGCGTGCGATGCGCGAATCGCGAATTCGGGCCGCTGCACCGGCGTTGTTTCCAACTGTTGGACGCGCGAACCAGAGCTTTTACAGCCCGCAGACAGAGAAAACCCGCGGAACCTTCGCCAGTTAAGAGAACTTTAGCGACAGCGCATTTATGGTCACCCTGCAAGTGAAGGCCGTGGGTGGGGACGCATCCCTTCGCAAGTTGTTCCGAAGCGTCGGTCGCATTCCCCAGGGTTCGGCGACAAAAGGGGATCCGCGAATTCCGCGGATCATCCGAGGGGAAGAACCAGAATGCAGCCGGCAGCTGTCCCGACCGAACGAAGCACCGACATCGCAGCCAATATTGTCGCGACAATGCGCCAGTTGGGCGTGCTCGGCCTGCCGCGCAATTACGAGATCTTCTATGAGGCCCTGAGCGGCACCAATCGCGAACTCAGCCTGGCCGTCGTTTCGCTGAGCAGCCGGCCGACACAGGATGAACTGGATCAGATCGGGCGCACTTTCTTTGCCCACAACCATGGTCCTGGCATCGTCGAGCATGCCCGAGACGTCATTGCCAGGGAGCTCGAGGCGGTCGCTTCACTGCTGCGGAGCGAGCGCAGCCATATCGAGAAATACGGCAGGATCCTCGATGAGACATCGAGCGGCCTCAACGGCCGCAGCCTCCTCCCAGGATCTTTTGCACAAGATCGCCAACGCCATGGCGGTTGCCACCAATTCGACGATCGATCACGGCCGGCAGGTGGCCTCGACGCTCAGCGACAAGACGGCCGAACTCGAGACCGTCAAATCGAAGCTCGAGGAATACAAACGGTTGGCCGACACCGATCCCTTGACCCACATCTGGAATCGCCGCGCCTTCGACAAGGAAATCACCAGGATCTACAACAGCAACAGGGGTATCCTGTTCAACGCCCTGGTCCTTGCCGACATCGACCGCTTCAAGGACATCAACGACCGCTTCGGCCACCCGGTCGGCGACAAGATCATCCAGAGCATCGCCGATATCTTCCAGACCAGCATTCGCGGCGACATGTTCGTTGCTCGCACCGGCGGCGAGGAGTTCGCGCTGATCGTCGAGGGCGCCAGCGAGGACGCCACCTATGACGTTGCAGAGCGTATTCGTGCCCTGATCGAGCAGACGCCGTTCACCAGCAGCCAGACGGGCACGAATTACGGCACCGTCACCGTCTCGATGGGTATCTGCATGGCGTCCGAAGCCGAAGGACCCGAAGATCTCTACACCAAGGCCGACCGGGCGCTCTATCGCTCGAAGGTCAGCGGCCGCAACCGCGTCACCAGGCACTCGACGATGGCTGGCCGAGCCGGCAAGAGCTGGCTGCTCTACAAGAAGGACTGAGTCTCCCGTTTGCAGATCGTTTTGCGTCCGGCCCCTTTCCATATGAATTTTTGTGGCCTATATTTTCCACAGAAACAGGAAGGCGTCGCAATGCAATCTCAAACCACTGCCAAGACAGCCGAGAATGCAGTCCTGACCAAGGCAACGGTGCGCGCGGCCGATCTGCTGGACATCACCGCCAGAATGCTGGCCTCGGTGATCGGAGTTTCGGAGGCCACGGTTTCGCGCATGCGCAGGAACGAATTCGTGCTCGAGCGCGGCACCAAGCCATTCGAGCTTGCCGTGTTGTTCGTCAGGCTGTTCCGCTCGCTCGACGCCATTGTCGGCGGCGACGCGGTCGTCGCCCGGGCATGGCTGAAGAACGCCAACACGGCGTTCGACGCTGCTCCGCTTGAAAAGATCCTCACCATCACCGGGCTCGTCGATGTCATTGCCTATCTGGACTCCCGACGCGCTCTCGTCTGAGACCGTCGGCATCGACAGCAAGTACTGGCGCATGGTCGAAGCGCAGCACCATGTCTCGACGCTGAAAATCGTCGACACGCTCGACGAACAGGCGATGCTGGAAGACCTGATCGAGGAAACCAAGCCGCAAATCCCAATTGAATGCCGCCATCTCCACTATCTCCTGGCGACGCCCTTCCGCTACGGCTCGGTCTATCCGCACGGTTCGCGCTTCCGCCGTGCCGGCAGGACCAAGGGCGTCTACTATGCGGCCGAGACCATGATGACCGCGGTGGCCGAAATGGCCTTCTACCGGCTGCTGTTCTTTGCCGAGTCGCCCAAAACACCCTGGCCAAGCGACGCCGCCGAATACACGGCCTTTGCGGCCGCGATCAAATGCGCCAAGGTGATCAATCTCACCCGGCCGCCGCTCGATCGTGACGCAACGGCATGGACGCATCCGACCGACTATGCCGCTTGCCAGGCCATTGCCGATACTGCCCGCGAGGCCGGGCTGGAGGCGATCCGCTACCGCTCGGCGCGCGATCCCAAGGGCGCCAACATTGCGCTGCTGACCTGCCGCGGCTTTGCCAAGGCAAAGCCGATGGAGCCGCGGACCTGGCGCATCCGGCTTGGTGCGTTCGGCGTGCAGGCGATCTGCGAGTTTCCGGAAAAGCGCATCGAGTTTTCAAGGGCGGCGTTTGCTGACCCCAGACTCGCCGGCCTGCGCTGGGAACGCGGGCACTGAACCAACCAAAAGAAAAGCGCCGGATTTCTCCAGCGCTTTTTCCGTCAGCCGTTCAGGCCGAAATCGAGCTTAACCGTTCGCAACCTGCTTGTGCTGCACCGGGTGGCTCTTCTTGAGCAGGTCTGACACCAGGAACGCCAGTTCGATCGCCTGGTCGGCGTTGAGGCGCGGGTCGCAATGGGTGTGGTAGCGGTCCTGCAACTCCTCGGCGGTGATGGCGCGCGCGCCACCGGTGCATTCGGTGACGTTCTTGCCGGTCATCTCGACATGGATGCCGCCCGGATGCGTGCCTTCGGCGCGGTGCACTTCGAAGAAGGTCTGAACCTCCTTCAGGATGCGGTCGAACGGCCGCGTCTTGTAGCCGGCGGCCTCGATCGTGTTGCCGTGCATCGGGTCCGACGACCACACCACGGAGCGGCCTTCCTTCTGCACCGCGCGAACCAGCTTCGGCAGATGGTCGGCGACCTTGTCGGAGCCGAAACGTGCAATCAGCGTCAGCCGGCCGGGTTCATTTTCGGGGTTGAGCAAGTCGATCAGCTCCAGCAAGCCGTCCGGCGTCAGCGACGGACCGCATTTCAGGCCGAGCGGGTTCTTGATGCCGCGGCAATATTCGACATGCGCATGATCGGGCTGGCGGGTGCGGTCGCCGATCCAGATCATATGGCCCGAGGTAGCGTACCAGTCGCCGGAGGTCGAATCGACACGCGTCAGCGCCTCCTCGTAGCCGAGCAGCAGCGCCTCATGGCTGGTATAGAAATCGGTCTCGCGCAGCGCGTAGTTGGTTTCCGAAGTGATGCCGACGGCCTTCATGAAGTCCATCGTCTCGGTGATGCGGTTGGCGAGCGACTCGTATTTCTCGCCCTGCGGGCTGTCGGACACGAAGCCGAGCATCCAGCGGTGCACATTCTCCAGGCTGGCATAGCCGCCTTGCGCGAAGGCGCGCAGAAGGTTGAGCGTCGCCGCCGACTGGCGGTACGCCATCTCCTGGCGAGCGGGATCCGGAATGCGCGACTTCGGGTCGAATTCGATGCCGTTGATGATGTCGCCGCGATAGCTGGGCAGCGTCACCTCGCCCTTGGTCTCGTTGTCGGATGAGCGCGGCTTGGCGAACTGGCCGGCAACGCGGCCGACCTTCACCACCGGCTGCGCGCCGGCGAAGGTCAGCACCACCGACATCTGCAGGAAGACGCGGAAAAAGTCGCGGATGTTGTCCGCGCCATGCTCGGCGAAGCTCTCGGCGCAATCGCCACCCTGAAGGAGGAATGCGTCACCAGCAGCGACCGAAGCGAGCTGCTTCTTGAGCTTGCGCGCCTCACCGGCAAAAACCAGCGGCGGAAAGGTTGCGAGCTGGGCCTCCGTGTTCTTCAGCGCTGCAAGGTCCGGATAAGCAGGAACCTGCTTGATCGGCTTTGCTCTCCACGAATTCGGCGACCATTTCGTCATCGCTGCACCCAACGCTCTTTCCAGCGGCCTATACTCCGCCATTCCCGCCCCAATTGGGGATCGCGGCTCCATACACGAAGCCGATTTCCTATTCTAGACCGGAATTTCAGCGCTGGCGAATGGTCCGAGGCTAGCTACGCCGCCTTCTCCACCAGCCGTGCCAACTGCGTCATGACGACCGCCGAGCCCGCCAGCCTCTTCTCGGCTGTCGGCCAGTCGCGCACGAAGACGACACTGTGGTCCGGCCGGATCTTGGCCAACGATCCCTGTTCGCCAATGAACTTGACCAGCCCGACCGGGTTGGAGAATTCGCGCTTGCGGAAATGGATGACGACGCCCTTCGGCCCGGCGTCGAGTTTTTCGACATTGGCCTTGCGGCAGAGCGCCTTGATGAAGACGATCTTCAACAGATGCTTCACCTCCTCCGGCAGCGGGCCGAAGCGGTCGATCAGCTCGGCGCCGAAAGCGTCGATTTCCTCGGTGTTTTCGAGATCGCCGAGACGGCGATAAAGCGCCAGCCGGAGCTGCAGGTCCGGAACATAGCTTTCCGGGATCATCACCGCCGTGCCGACGGCAATCTGCGGCGACCAGCCGCCATCCTGCACCTCGCCCGAATCCTTCACCTCGGCGACGGCTTCTTCCAGCATCTGCTGGTAGAGTTCGAAGCCGACCTCCTTGATGTGTCCGGACTGCTCCTCGCCGAGAAGATTGCCGGCGCCTCTGATATCGAGGTCGTGGCTGGCCAGTTGGAAGCCGGCGCCCAGAGTGTCGAGCGATTGCAGCACCTTGAGCCTCCGCTCGGCGGTGTCCGTCAGCTTGCGGTTGGCCGGCAGCGTGAACAGCGCGTAGGCCCGCACCTTCGAACGGCCGACGCGGCCGCGCAATTGGTAGAGCTGCGACAGGCCGAACATGTCGGCGCGGTGGATGATCAGCGTGTTGGCGGTCGGAATATCAAGGCCGGATTCGACGATGGTGGTCGACAACAGCACGTCGTACTGACCGTCATAAAAGGCATTCATGATGTCGTCGAGTTCGCCCGGCGGCATCTGGCCATGAGCCACCGCCACCTTCAACTCCGGCACGGATTCCTTCAGGAAATCATGTATTTCCGAGAGATCGCTGATGCGCGGCACCACATAGAAGGAATGGCCACCGCGATAGCGTTCGCGCAGCAGCGTCTCGCGGATCACCAGCGGATCGAAGGGCGATATGAAGGTGCGCACCGCCATGCGATCGACCGGCGGCGTGGCGATCAGCGACAGCTCGCGCACCCCGGTCAACGCCAGTTGCAGCGTTCGCGGGATCGGCGTCGCCGACAGCGTCAGCACGTGCACGTCGGTCTTCAGGTCCTTCAGCCGTTCCTTGTGCTTGACGCCAAAATGCTGCTCTTCGTCGATGATCAGCAGACCAAGGTTCTTGAACGAGATCGCGGAACCGAGCAGCGCGTGCGTGCCGATGACGATGTCGACCTGGCCTTCGGCGATGCCTTTCTTGGTCTCGGCCAGTTCCTTGGCGCCGACCAGCCGAGACGCCTGGGCGACGCGGATCGGCAGGCCGGAAAACCGCAGCGAAAACGTCTTGAAATGCTGGCGTGACAGCAATGTCGTCGGCACCACCACCGCCACCTGAAAACCTTCCATTGCCGCGATGAAGGCGGCACGCAGCGCCACTTCGGTCTTGCCGAAACCGACATCGCCGCAAATCAGCCGGTCCATCGGCTTGCCGGCAGCAAGATCGTCGCGCACCGAATCGATGGCCGTCTGTTGGTCGTCGGTCTCTTCATAGGGAAAGCGGGCTGCGAACTCGCCATAGAGGCCTTCTGCCGGCACCAGTGGCGGCGCCGAGCGCATCTGCCGCTCGGCGGCGATGCGGATCAACTGACCGGCCATGTCGAGCAGGCGCTTCCTCAGCCGCGCTTTGCGCGACTGCCAGGCGCCGCCGCCAAGCTTGTCCAGCGTCGCCTCGGCCGTGTCAGAACCGTAGCGCGACAGGAGTTCGATGTTTTCCACCGGCAGGAACAGCCGGTCGTCGCCGGCATAGTGGATTTCCAGGCAGTCATGCGGTGCGCCGACCGCTTCGATGGTGCGCAGGCCAATGAAACGGCCAATGCCGTGGTCGGCATGGACGACAATGTCGCCGGCCGACAGCGCCGAGGCCTCGGCAATGAAATCCGAGGGACGCTTCTTGCGTTTCGAGCGCCGGATCAGCCGGTCGCCCAAAATGTCCTGTTCGGCGACGACGACCAGTTTTTCGGTCTCGAAGCCGGATTCGAGGGGCAGCACGGCCAGGGCCGCCTGCCCCGGCTCGAGCTTTTCGGCTTCCGCCAGCGTCACGACCTGCTTGAGGTTGCCGAGATGGTGTTCGGCGAGGATCTGGCCAAGCCGGTCGAGCGAGCCTTCGGTCCAGCCGGCGATGACGACGCGGCGGCGCGCCGCGCGCTCATCGGCGATGTGTTTGACGACGACATCGAACACGTTGGCGTTCGGATCGGCGCGCTCCTCGACGAAGCTGCGGCCGTGGCGCGAACCGGCGTGATAGACCTTCTTGGCGCCAATGTCGGGCGCGTCGAATGGCGTAAAGTCGATCGCTTCGCGCGGCCCGAGCGAGGTGATCAGGTTTTCCGGGGAGAGATAGAGCAGGTCCGGCGCGACTGGCTTATAGGGCACCGCATCCTTCAGCGCGCCGTCGGCCTGCTTCCTGCGCGCCTCGTAGTGATCGAGGATCAGCGTGTGGCGCTCGGCCAGCGCCTCATGCGCCAGATGGTCGAAGATGACAGGCGTGTCAGGCAGATAGTCGAACACCGTCTCCAGCCGTTCGTAGAAGAACGGCAGCCAGTGCTCCATGCCAGCGAAGCGACGCCCTTCGCTGACCGCCGCATAGAGCCCGTCGTCGCGCTGCGGTGCGCCGAAGGCTTCGATATAGGAGCGGCGGAAGCGGCTGATGGTTTCCGGCGTCAGCGCCACCTCGCTCATCGCTTGCAGCGCCATCGACTTGCGTTGACCGGTGGTGCGCTGCGTGGCGGCGTCGAACACACGGATCGATTCCAGCGTGTCGCCGAAGAAATCGAGCCTGAGCGCCTCGGTCCAGCCGGGAGCGAACAGGTCGAGAATGCCGCCGCGCACCGCGAACTCGCCGATGCCGCGCACTGTCGGCACACGCTCGAAACCGGACGTTTCCAGCCGCGAGACCAGTGCGTTCATGTCGATCTGGTTGCCGGGCCTGGCATGAAAAGTCTGCGCCTCGACCAACTCGGACGGCGGAATGCGCTGCAGCAGCGCATTGGCGGTGGTGAGGATGACGGCGCGGTGCGGCTTCTTCGCCAGAGCGATCATGGCGGTCAGCGCATCGAGGCGCTTGGCGGCCGCATCGGAGCCGGGCGAGACGCGGTCGTAGGGCAAGCAATCCCAGGCCGGCAGTTCCAGCACCGGCAGGCCGGGGGCCGCGAAGGACAATGCCTCGATGATCGCCGGCAGGCGCTGACCGTCGCGCGCGACGAACAGAACCGGCTTGTCGGGCGCGATCTCGAGCGCCGCCTGCACCAGCGCAAAGGCTTCGTAGCCGTCGGCGACGCCATCGACGATGAACTGACCGGCGCGGCCTTTCGGCAGACCGATGGTGGGAATGAGGCTCATGAAATCACGGTCTTGTTTTATCGCAATTCCGAACGGAAAACCGCTTCGTACTTTTCCTGGAATTGCTTGTGTTCAGAATGTCAGAGAGCGGCGGAAAGCCAGGATCTTTCGCAGGACGGCACAATCGATATCGGCCGGAACCGGGCGTTCGCCGGTGACCATAGGCAGGAATTCGGTATCGGGAATGTCGAGGAGCCTCTCATATTGGTCGATTTCCTCGTTGGTCAAGACGCCGATCTCAGCGTCGGCGAAAGTGCCGAGGATCAGGTCCATCTCGCGCATACCGCGATGCCAGGAGCGAAACAGAAGCTTGCGGCGGCGCACGTCCAGCCCCTCGCTTGATCTCGTCGTTCCGGTCATCGTACCGCATCCTTGCTTGCTGCGGCGCATATAGCGTGGATAGAAGGGGCTGTCAGCCTTGCGCTGCCGCCG
This sequence comes from Mesorhizobium sp. WSM4833, assembly GCF_055811095.1. Classification (NCBI taxonomy): domain Bacteria; kingdom Pseudomonadati; phylum Pseudomonadota; class Alphaproteobacteria; order Hyphomicrobiales; family Phyllobacteriaceae; genus Mesorhizobium; species Mesorhizobium sp. WSM4833. The sequence continues at coordinate 41,819 of NZ_JBVVQG010000008.1, read as the reverse complement.
TCGCAACATAAGCTGACATCATGCGCCCGACCATCCTCGATCCCTTGTTTGTCCCGATCACGTCGCTTGCAGGCGTCGGACCGAAAGTCGGCGCGCTGATCGAGAAGGTTGTTCCGGCCGATCTCGGCGACCGCGCGGCGCGTGCCGGCGATCTTCTGTTCGTGCTGCCGCACACCGTCATCGACCGGCGCAGTCGGCCTGGTATCGCGGGATCCGCGGAAGGCCAGATCGTCACGCTCGATGTGCGCATCGACCGCCACCAGCCGCCACCGCGTGGCAATAGGTCGGTGCCCTACCGGGTCTTCGCCCATGACGATACCGGAGAGATCGCGCTGACCTTCTTCCATGCTCACGCCTCCTATCTCGAAAAGGCGTTGCCCGAGGGCGAGCATGTCGTGGTCTCGGGCCGCATGGAATGGTTCAACGGCCGCCCGAGCATGGTCCACCCCGACCATATTGCGCTGGCCAGCGAGGCGGAAAACCTGCCGCTGGTCGAACCGGTCTATCCCCTGACAGCCGGGCTCTCGGGCAAGGTGCTGCGCCGGGCGATCGGCCAGGCGCTGACGCGCGTGCCTGAATTTCCCGAATGGCAGGACGGCGCCTTCATGCGGCGGCACACCTTTGCGGCCTTTGGCGATGCGCTTGCCCGCATCCACAATCCGGCCGACCCGATTGACGTCTCCATCGATGGTGCCGCCTGGCGGCGGCTCGCCTATGACGAGTTGCTGGCGGGCCAGGTCTCGCTGGCGCTGGTGCGAGCGAAAGTCCGCAGGCTGTCCGGGCGACCCCTGGTCGGCGACGGCCGCATCGTCGAAAAACTGCGGGCCGCACTGCCCTATTCGCTGACATCAAGCCAGGAGTTTGCGCTGGCCGAAATCAATGCCGACCTCGCCGACCCAGAGCGCATGCTGCGGCTTCTGCAGGGCGATGTCGGTTCCGGCAAGACCGTCGTCGCGCTGCTGGCCATGGCGCGTGCCGTCGAGGCCGGCGGCCAGGCAGCCTTGATGGCACCGACCGAAATCCTGGCGCGCCAGCATCTTGCGACCATCACGCCGCTTGCCGCCAAGGTAGGGCTTCGCATCGCCATCCTCACCGGTCGCGAGAAGGGCCGCGAACGCGCGGATACGCTGGCCGGCCTGGCAACCGGCGAGATCGACATCGTCGTCGGCACCCACGCGCTGTTCCAGGAGACCGTCACCTTCAAAGACCTCGTCTTCGCCGTCATCGACGAGCAGCATCGTTTCGGCGTCCATCAGCGGCTTGCCATCACCGCCAAGGGCGACGCGCCAGACATGTTGGTGATGACGGCCACTCCTATCCCGCGCACCCTGGTGCTGACCGCTTTCGGTGACATGGACGTGTCGAAACTGACGGAAAAACCGGCCGGCCGCCAGCCGATCCGTACCGTTACGCTGCCGCTCGAGCGGCTCGACGAACTGGTCGCCCGCATGGTGGACGCCGTCGCCGGCGGCCAGAAGATCTACTGGATCTGTCCGCTGGTCGAGGAATCCGAAGAGATCAAACTGATGTCGGCCGAAGACCGCTTCGCCTCGCTGAAACCATTGTTCGGCGATCGCATCGGTCTCGTTCACGGCCGTATGAAGGGTGCAGAGAAGGACGAGGCGATGCGCGCCTTCAAGCAGGGCGAGACACGCATCCTGATCGCCACCACCGTCATCGAGGTCGGCGTCGACGTGCCGGACGCCACCGTCATGGTCATCGAGCATGCAGAGCGCTTCGGCCTTGCCCAACTGCACCAGCTTCGCGGCCGGGTCGGACGCGGTGACAAGCCTTCCTCATGCGTGCTGCTCTACAAGGACCCGCTCGGCGAGACCGCAAAACGCCGGCTGTCGGTGATGCGCGAGACCGAGGATGGGTTCCTGATCGCCGAGGAGGACCTGAAGCTGCGCGGCGAAGGCGAATTGCTTGGCACCCGCCAGTCGGGCACGCCGGGCTTCCAGGTGGCTCGCATCGAGGCGCATGCCGACCTTCTGGAGGCCGCCCGCGACGATGCTAGGCTGATCCTGTCACGCGATCCGGAGCTGCAATCGCAGCGTGGTGAGGCGTTGCGCCTGCTGCTTTACTTGTTCGGTCGCGACGAAGCCGTGCGGCTTCTGCGCGCCGGCTGAGCCAGGGCGGCAACCGAAGGGTTGGCGAGCATCCCTTCGATCGGCTCGCCATTCACGACAACCATTTGCTTTACTTCGGGCGCCACCAGACCGGCGGAGACGATCAGCTTGGCGCCATCCTCGATCGTCATGTCGAGCGGCACGATGTCCGACTTCGGCACATACATCAGGAAGCCCGTGGTCGGGTTTGGCGTGCACGGCATGAATACGGCGATCAGCGGATCGCCTTCCTGGTCGAGCTTCTGGTTGATCTCGGTTTCCTTTTCACTGGCGACGAACACCAGCGACCACACGCCCTTGCGCGGATATTCGACCAGCCCGACCTGGCGGAACATGTCACCCTTGTTCGACAGCACGGTCTCGAAAATCTGTTTCAGCGAGCCGTAGATGCCGCGTACCAGCGGCATGCGGCCAAGCAGGCGCTCGCCGAAATTGACGATGGCGCGGCCGACGATGTTTGCCGTCAGGAAACCGATCAGCGTGATCAGGATAAGCGCCACGATCAGTCCGAACCCCGGCACCGGAAACGACAGGTAGGTGTCAGGGCTGTAGCGGGCCGGAATATAAGGCTTCACCCAGGAATCGACCCAGCCGATGAACGACCAGGCAATGTAGGCGGTGATCGCCAAGGGCGCGCAGACGATGAAGCCCGTGAGGAAATAGTTCCTCAGCCGGGTCATGCCGGAGGTCTTGGGAGCATCGGACATGGTTCACCGGAGCGCGGGTTGCAGCGCAACATTAGTGAACCGGACGAAGCTTTGGAACTGCGAAGTTTTTAAAGAGCCGATTATGCCGCTACTTCCAACGGCTCAATCTTCTCGAGCTCCGGCGCCAGCTTTCTGGCTTCGGTTTCAAGCTCATAGGCCTGTTGAAAATTCATCCAGAATTCGGGCGTGGTGTTGAAAAATCTGGCGAGGCGAAGAGCGGTATCGGGAGTCAGGCCGATCTCTTCTTTGGCAATGCGTTCGATACGGGTGCGCGGAAGGTTGAGCTTTTTCGCCAGCGCGCCTGCACTCATGCCGAGCGGGACGAGATATTCTTCACGCAGGAATTCTCCAGGATGAACTGGACGTGCGAACTTCGATGCCATTCGGCCCAACCTCCGGTCTGGAAGGCAAAACCTATTCCACCGTCACCGATTTCGCCAGATTGCGTGGCTGATCGACGTCGGTGCCCATGAACACGGCGGTGAAATAGGCCAGCATCTGTATCGGCAGCGCATAGATGATCGGCGAGATGATTTCGGGCACATCCGGCAGCACGATTGTTTCCATCGTCTTCACGCTCACCTGCGCTGCGCCCTTGCTGTCGGTGATCAGGATGATCTTGCCGCCGCGCGCCGCCACCTCCTGCATGTTGGAAACGGTTTTCTCGAAGATCCGGTCATGCGGCGCGATGACGATGACCGGCATGTTCTCGTCGATCAGCGCGATCGGCCCATGCTTCAGTTCGCCGGCTGCATAGCCTTCGGCGTGGATGTAGGAGATTTCCTTGAGTTTCAACGCGCCTTCCATGGCCAGCGGGAAGTTGGTGTCGCGGCCGAGATAGAGCACGTCCTTGTAGCGCGAGAGTTCGCGCGCGATCCGCTCGATCTGCTCTTCAAGCTTGAGCACCTGGTTGGCGTAGCGCGGCGCTTCCGAAAGCGCGCGCACCAGGGTTTTCTCCTGTTCCTTCGAAATCATACCGCGCGCCACGCCGGCGCGCACCGCAAGCGCGGCCAGCACGGAAAGCTGGCAGGTGAAGGCCTTGGTCGAGGCGACGCCGATCTCGGGTCCGGCAAGTGTCGGCAGCACGACGTCGGATTCGCGCGCCATGGTCGATTCGCGCACATTGACGATCGCGCCGATCTTCATGCCGGCTTTGCGGCAATAACGCAGCGAGGCCAGCGTGTCGGCGGTCTCGCCCGATTGCGAGATGAAAAACGCGGCATCGTTCTTCGAGAGCGGCATTTCGCGGTAACGGAATTCGGAGGCGACATCGATGTCGACGGGCAGGCGCGCGTAGCGTTCGAACCAGTACTTGCCGATCAGGCCGGCCAGATACGCCGTGCCGCAGGCCGAGATCGCCAGCCGGTCGATCTTGGCGAAATCGAACGGCAGGTCGAGCGGCTTCGACACTCCGGAGACGAAATCGACATAATGCGCCAAGGTGTGCGAGATCACCTCGGGCTGCTCATGGATTTCCTTCTCCATGAAATGGCGCCGGTTGCCCTTGTCAACCATGAAGCTGGTCGACAGCGACTGCTGGCGTTTGCGCTCTACCTTTGTGCCGCCGATATCGAAGATCTCAACACCATTGCGGCGCACCACCGCCCAGTCGCCATCTTCGAGATAGGTGATCGAATTGGTGAACGGGGCGAGCGCGATGGCGTCGGAGCCCAGGAACATCTCGCCATCGCCATGGCCGACGGCCAAAGGCGGACCGTTGCGGGCGCCGACGATCAGGTCTTCATCGCCTTTGAACATGATCGCCAGCGCAAAGGCGCCTTCCAGCCGCTTCAGCGCCTGGTGCGCGGCTTCGACCGGATTCAGCCCCTTGGCGAGTTCGCGGGCCACCAGATGCGCCACGACCTCGGTGTCGGTCTGCGACGAAAAAGAATAGCCGTCGCGGACCAGTTCGTCGCGCAGTTCGGCGAAATTCTCGATGATGCCGTTGTGGACGATGGCGACGCCGTCGGAAAAATGCGGATGCGCATTGGTCTCGTTGGGCACGCCATGCGTCGCCCAGCGCGTGTGGCCGATGCCGATCGTGCCATCGAGCGGCTCGTCCTTGAGCCGGCGCTCCAGGTTGATCAGCTTGCCTTCGGCACGGCGGCGGGCGAGTTCACCACGCTCGATGGTCGCGACGCCGGCCGAATCATAGCCACGGTACTCCAACCGCTTCAGCGCATCGACGATGAGCGGCGCAACCTGCGAGTGGCCGACGATTCCAACGATACCGCACATGCAGAAAGCCCCCGATTCCCCGGAAAACCAGCGCTATTTAGGGATGGCCGGCCTGCCGTGGAAAGTCACATTGCATTTCGTCCCGTATAACGGAACGCTCATTCTGTCGATGCACCATGACAGGCCGCTCTTGCAATCCGGTTACTGCAATCGTTCGGTTTGCGGGCTGGTCTTACTTTTTCTTCGCCGCCGCCGCCGAAGCAAAGCGCTCGCGCAACTCCTTGCCCTTGCCTGGAATGGTCTTCTGGCGGGCGCGGCCGAAGGCCAGCGCGTCGTCGGGCACGCTTTCGGTGATCACGCTGCCTGAGGCGATGTAGCCGCCCTTGCCGATGGTGACAGGCGCCACCAGCGACGAATTGGAGCCGACAAAAGCGCCCTCGCCGATGTCGGTGAAGAATTTCGAATAGCCGTCATAATTGCAGGTAATGGTGCCGGCGCCGATATTGGCCCCAGCACCGACACGGGCGTCGCCGATATAGGTCAAATGGTTGACTTTGGCGCCCTCTTCGATAACCGCCTGCTTGACCTCGCAGAAATTGCCGACCTTGGCCTTGTTCCTGAGATCGGCGCCCGGCCGCAGCCGCGCGTACGGCCCGACATCGCAATTGGACGCAATGGTGGCGCCCTCGATATGGCTGAAGGCATGGACCTTGGCGCCCGTGGCAATCTTCACGCCCGGACCGAACCAGACATGGGGCTCGACGATCGTGTCAGTGCCGATCTCGGTGTCGTGCGAGAAATACACCGTCTCCGGCGCGATCAGCGTCACGCCCGACAGCATCGTCTCATGCCGCCGGCGCGCCTGCCAGATAGCTTCGGCTTGCGCCAGTTCGGCGCGGTTGTTGATGCCGAGTGCGCTTTCGAAACTGGCTTCGGTGGCCACGACATCGAGGCCTCGCGCACTGGCGATCTCGACAATGTCGGTGAGATAATACTCGCCCTTTGCATTTTTGTTGCCGACCCGATCGAGCAGCGCCAGCGTATGGGCGCCGGCCACCGCCATCATGCCGGCATTGCAGAAGGTTATTTTCCTCTCCTCCTCGGAGCAGTCCTTCTCCTCGCGGATGGCGGTCAGCTTGCCGTCCTTTTCGATCAACCGGCCATAACCAGTCGGACTGGGCGGGCGGAAGCCGATCACGACGACGGCAGCGCCTTCAGCCAGTTTCAGCCGCGCCATGGTCAGCGCATCTGCATCGATCAGCGGCGTGTCCCCGAACATGACCAGGATATCGTCATAACCCTTTGATATTGCATCGCGCGCGGCAAGCACGGCGTGCGCGGTGCCAAGACGCTTTTCCTGCACGAAAGTCTCGGCCTTGGGCGCGAACTTTGCCGCGGCCTTGCGCATCTCGTCGGCGCCATGGCCGATCACCAGCGCCTGGCTGCCGGCACCCGCCTCTTCCGCTGCCTTCACCACATGGGCGACCATCGGCAGGCCGGCGATCTGGTGCAGCACCTTCGGCAGCACGCTCTTCATGCGCGTGCCTTCGCCGGCGGCGAGGATGACGGACAGGCAGGATCTCTGGCTCATGGATGGGCAACCATATGAAAGGGTTGGGAATCAAGACAGGATAGCAGTGGGCCCATGCTTCACCAATGCGGTTAAATTCCGGTGAGATGGCGGAGCAGCTGACTCTTAATCAGCGGGTCTTAGGACAGAATTCGGCAGTCAGCACCCCTACAACAGGCCGTGTTTCCTGAATTCCGCCTGCTCGTCACCCGATATCCAGCCAAACACCTTCAGCTTGCCATCGCGCTTTTCGACGAGATAGGTGACCGCAAAGTCGATGGTCACGAGACTCCCATCCTTGCGTTCATAGTCACCGGACCAGTTTACCTCAGCCACGCAATGGTCCTGATCGATTGGCATCACCGAGACATCGACGCAGGTCATTCTCTTGCTGCCGAGGGCACGACAGGCCTCAAAACCCTTTGTCATAATGGCCTTCAACTGCTCGCCATTCTCGCCAACCATGACCGCCGCCGGCGTCACCGAGACAAAACCCGCCGAATACATGTCCGCGACGTCGTTGAGATCGACGGTGTCGGCGATCGCGTCATTGTAGATTTTCTCATAGGCCCTGAAGAATTTTCGCACATCGGCCTTGGCTACCATTCTCGCCTCCCGGCTCGAAAAAGTGTTGGTCAACGGCACTGCAAATGCGGGCTGGTGTGCATCGTTCCCGTGCGGGGGGGGGAGACTACCCCAGCCGCCCCAGCACTGGAAAATTCTCCAGCAGCCAATACGACACGGTCTGCACGCCACCAGTCAGAAAAAACACACCGGCGATCACCAGCAGCGCGCCGATGGCCTTTTCGACGCGGCCGAGATGGACGCGGAATTTGCCGAGGAAGCGCATGAAGGCGCCGGAAAACAGCGCGGCGATCAGGAAGGGGATGCCCAGCCCGAGCGAATAGGCGGCGAGCAGCAGCGCGCCCTCGCCCACCGTCTCGCGGCCGCCGGCCAGCGTCAGGATCGGTCCCAGAACCGGGCCGATGCAGGGCGTCCAGCCGAAGGCGAAAGCCAGCCCCATGACATAAGCCGCGACCGCACTTGCCGGCTTTCCCTGTGACTGGAAGCGCGCCTCGCGTGACAGCAGCGGAATGCGCAGGACGCCGAGGAAATTCAGGCCCATCAGGATGATCAGCACGCCTGCGCCCATGGCAAGCGGCTCCTGCCAGACGCGTAGCAGCCGGCCGATGGTCGAGGCGCCGGCGCCGAGCGCGACAAAGACGGTCGAGAAGCCGAGCACGAAGGCGATCGAAGAATAAATCAGCGCGCCGCGTGCGCCTTCACGCGCTGTCGCACCCGCATTGCCACGGAAATCGTCGACCGAGACGCCGGCCATATAACAGAGATAAGGCGGCACCAGCGGCAGCACGCAAGGCGACAGGAACGAAATCGCCCCAGCCCCGACCGCGCTGACGTAGCCGATGTCCAATGCCATTTCCAAGAACTCCAATGTCGTGACGCCGATATAGCGACGCGCAGCCTTGTCCACCAATCACCATTGTGTTGGCAAGATCATCCATTGCCCGACGCACTTGCCAGGAAGAAACGACAGCCCGCAGGCGTTGATGCTGTGAGGCCGCGATTTCCCGCGCGTCTCCAGATATCAGTCAGGAGATTTCCATGAAAACCATAACCGCAGGACTGGCAGCGCTTCTGCTCAGCACCGCCGCATCCTTCGCTGCCGACGCGTGGAAGGAAGCCGAGGTCAATGGCGCCAAGATCTACACCGACGCCAATGGCATGACGCTTTACACCTATGACAAGGACGAGAAGGGCAAGAGCAACTGCTACGACAAATGCGCCACCAACTGGCCGCCGCTGAAAGCCGAAGCCGGCGCCAAGGCGGATGACGAGTGGAGCGTCGTCGACCGCACCGACGGCACCAAGATGTGGGCCTATGACGGCAAGCCGGTCTACACCTTCATAAAGGACAAGAAGCCCGGCGATGTAACCGGCGACGGCGTCGGCGAAGTCTGGCATATCGTCAAGGCCGACTAAGCACGCCAGTCCCGCTGCTGGCGGGACAAGGGCTGGTCGCCGGGCATCTCCATGCCATCCGGCGGCCGGCATCGAACAGCCCGTTATAATGTCGCCCGTCCTGGTTTGGGCAGCATTTCAACGACTCGGCGGAAAAATGAATCGGGTCGTTTCCGCTGACTCAGACCCACCATCTGCCTTTCCCAAATTCTGTGATTTTCTCCATACACTCTAAGAGTGTATTGCTGCGGACCGGCCCGCAATTTGGGCGCTTCCCCTTGACCGGATGCAAAAGCGCGGCCATGTGAGCGACAAATAGAACGAGATTTCGTCGCGCGCAGCGGAATTCTTCTGCCGCACCACAGCTGATATGAGACCTCATGGACGTCGTCGTCGTCGAATCGCCGGCCAAGGCGAAGACAATCAACAAATACCTCGGCAAGAACTACAAGGTTCTGGCCTCGTTCGGCCATATCAGGGACTTGCCGGCCAAGGATGGCTCGGTGCGTCCGGATGAGGATTTCGCCATGTCCTGGGCGGTCGACACCGCCTCCGGCAAGCGCCTCGCCGACATCGCCAAGGCGGTCAAGGACGCCGACGGCCTGATCCTCGCCACCGATCCGGATCGCGAAGGCGAAGCGATTTCCTGGCATGTGCTGGAAGTTCTGAAGCAGAAGCGCGCGCTGAAGGACAAGCCGGTCAGCCGCGTCGTCTTCAACGCCATCACCAAATCGTCGGTGCTGGAAGCGATGGCCAATCCGCGCCAGATCGATGCGCCGCTGGTCGATGCCTATCTCGCCCGCCGGGCGCTGGATTATCTCGTCGGCTTCACGCTGTCGCCGGTGCTGTGGCGCAAACTGCCGGGCGCCCGTTCGGCCGGACGCGTCCAGTCGGTTGCGCTGCGTCTCGTCTGCGACCGCGAATCCGAGATCGAGCGCTTCATCCGCGAGGAATACTGGCAGATCGCTGCACTGCTGGGCACGCCGCGCAACGAGAATTTCGAAGCGCGGCTGACCGCCTTCGATCGCAAGAAGCTGCAAAAGCTCGACATTTCCAACAAGGCGCAGGCCGACGACATCAAGTCGATGCTCGAAGGCGCAACCTTCAAGGCGGTGTCGGTGGAAGCCAAGCCGACCAAGCGCAATCCCGGCCCACCCTTCACCACCTCGACGCTGCAGCAGGCCGCCTCGTCGGGCCTCGGCTTCTCGGCCAGCCGCACCATGCAGGTGGCGCAACGCCTCTATGAAGGCATGGAGATCGGCGGCGAGACCACCGGTCTGATCACCTATATGCGAACCGACGGCGTGCAGATGGCACCCGAGGCGATCGACGCCGCACGCGATGCCATTGCCAAGGAATTCGGTCCGAAATACCTGCCGGAAAAGCCGCGCCAATATACGGCCAAAGCCAAGAACGCCCAGGAAGCGCACGAAGCGATCCGCCCGACGGATTTCATGCGCACCCCGGCATCGGTCAGGCAATATCTCGATTCCGACCAGATGCGGCTCTATGAGCTGATCTGGAAGCGCGCCATCGCCAGCCAGATGCAGCCGGCCGAAATCGAGCGCACCACCGCCGAGATCGAGGCGGTCAATGGATCGCGCACCGCGGAGCTGCGTGCCATCGGTTCGGTCGTTCGGTTCGACGGTTTCATCGCCGCATACACCGACCAGAAGGACGACGATGCGGAAGACGAGGAAAATCGTCGCCTGCCCGAGATCCGTGCCGGCGAGCAGCTTGCCCGCCAGGCGATCAACGCCACCCAGCACACCACCGAGCCGCCGCCGCGTTACTCCGAAGCGTCGCTGATCAAGAAGCTGGAAGAGCTCGGCATCGGCCGGCCTTCTACCTATACGGCGATCCTGAAGATGCTCGAGGACCGCGACTATGTCACCATCGACAAGCGCCGGCTGGTGCCGCAGGCCAAGGGTCGGCTGCTGTCGGCTTTCCTCGAAAGCTTCTTCAAGCGCTATGTCGAGTACGACTTCACCGCGTCCCTCGAGGAAAAGCTCGACGAGATTTCCGACGGCAAGCTCGCCTGGAAGGACGTGCTGCGCGATTTCTGGAAGGATTTTTCCGGCGCAGTCGCCGACATCAAGGAACTGCGCGTCACCGACGTGCTGGATGCGCTGAATGAAGAGCTGGCGCCGCTGGTGTTCCCCGCGCGCGAGGACGGTTCGAACCCACGCATCTGTCCGAAATGCGGCACCGGCAATCTGTCGCTGAAGCTCGGCAAGTTCGGCGCCTTCGTCGGCTGCTCCAACTATCCCGAATGCTCCTTCACCCGCCAGCTCGGCGATGCCGCCAACCCCAATGGTGAGAATGGCGGCGGCGAAGACGGCACCAAGATTATCGGCAAGGATCCCTATACGTCAGAGGAAATCACGCTGCGCAGCGGCCGCTTCGGCCCCTATCTGCAACGCGGCGACGGCAAGGAAGCCAAGCGCTCCAGCCTGCCCAAGGGCTGGACGGCAGAGTCGATCGACCATGAACGGGCGCTGGCGCTGCTGTCATTGCCGCGCGATGTCGGCCAGCATCCGGAAACGGCCAAGATGATCTCGGCCGGGCTCGGCCGTTACGGCCCGTTCGTGCTGCATGACGGCACCTATGCCAATCTTGAAAGCATCGAGGACGTGTTCTCGATCGGCCTCAACCGCGCCGTGTCGGTGATCGCCGAGAAGCAGCTGAAGGGCAAGGGTGGCCGCAATGGCGGCACGGCCGCTGCGCTCAAGGAGCTCGGCGACCACCCCGATGGCGGCGGCAAGATCGTCGTGCGCGACGGCAAATACGGGCCTTACGTGAATTTCGGCAAGGTCAATGCTACGCTGCCCAAGGGCAAGGATCCCCAGTCGGTGACGATGGAGGATGCGCTGGCGCTGATTGCCGAGAAGGAAGCCAAGGGCGGCGGCGGCAAAAAGCCGTTCCGCAAGGCGGCCGCGGCCAAAGCTCCGGCAACCAAGAAAGTTGCCGCCAAGAAGCCGGCTGCGAAGAAGCCGGCCGCGAAGAAAAAAGGGTAGGACAGCGTGGCGCGCAAGATCACCGGCAGAACCCACGGCGATCCGCGCACCGCCGACACCAGGGCCAAGGTCAAGGACGACTATCGGCCGTCGCGTGACGAAATCCTGCGCTACATTGCCGAAAATCCGGATCGCGCCGGCAAGCGCGACATCGCCAAGGCGTTCGCGCTGCGCGGCGATGACCGCATCTGGCTGAAGGACATTTTGCGCGACCTGCAGGACGAAGGCGTCCTCACCAAGGAGCGCAAGGGGCTGGCCCGCGTCGGCGCCCTGCCCCATGTCACGGTCCTCGATATTTTCGACCGCGATGCCGATGGCGTGCTTTTGGCGCGCCCAACCGAACACACAGCCAATGGGCCGCCGCCGATCGTTTCCATCCGCCTGTCGCGCAGTGGCAGTGGACCGGCGCCCGGCATTGGCGACCGCGTGCTGGCCAAGACCTTTCCGGCCGACGACACGAACGTCGCCCTGGGCGGCCCCGCCTACACCGGGCGGGTGGTGAAGATTTTCGAAAAACGTACCGATGCCGTGCTCGGTATCTTTCGCATCCTGCAGGACGGCACCTTCCGCATCGAACCGGTGGAACGGCGCCAGCCCGAACTGATCGTCGACAAGGAATTCCAGAACGGCGCCAAGAATGGCGACCTGGTCGAGGTCGAGCCGGCGCGAGCCTCCCGTTTCGGCTTGCCGAGAGCCAAGGTGCTCAACGTGCTGGGCTCTCTAACCAGCGAAAAGGCGGTCTCTATGATCGCCATCCATGCGCACGACATTCCGCATATCTTCCCGGCCGACGTCATCGCAGAATCCGAAGCCGTCAAACCGGCGACGCTTGACCATCGCGAGGATTGGCGCGACCTGCCGCTGGTCACCATCGATCCGGCCGACGCCAAGGACCATGACGACGCCGTCTTCGCCACGCCGGATCTCGACGAGAAGAACCCCGGCGGCGTGGTTGCCACCGTGGCGATCGCCGACGTCGCCGCCTATGTGCGCTATGGCACTGCACTCGACCGCGAAGCGCTGAAGCGCGGCAACTCGGTCTATTTCCCGGATCGTGTCGTGCCGATGCTGCCCGAGCGCATCTCCAACGATCTCTGCTCGCTGCGCGAGGGCCAGGACCGGCCGGCATTGGCGGTGCGCATGATCTTTTCGGCCGAGGGCCGCAAGCTCAGGCACACCTTCCATCGCGTCATGATGAAGTCGGCGGCAAAGCTCGCCTACCAACAGGCTCAGGCGGCGATCGACGGCGCGCCGGACGACAAGACAGGCCCGATCCTCGAAACCGTGCTGAAGCCACTGTGGGACGCCTATGCGATCCTGAAGCGCGGCCGCGATGGCCGCCAGCCGCTCGAACTCGATCTGCCGGAGCGCAAGATCGTACTCAAGCCGGACGGCACCGTCGACCGCGTCATCGTGCCGGAGCGGCTCGATGCCCACAAGCTCATCGAAGAATTCATGATCCAGGCCAATGTCGCCGCGGCCGAGACGCTGGAGGCGAAGAAGCAGGAGCTGGTCTATCGCGTCCACGACGCGCCGTCGCTCGCCAAGCAGGAATCGCTGCGCGAGTTCCTGCAGACATTGGGCCTGTCACTGGCGCGCGGCGCGCAGATGCAGCCAAGCCAGTTCAACGGCATTTTGGAGCGCGTGCGCGGCGCCGACAATGAAGGCCTTGTCAACGAAGTGGTGCTGCGCTCGCAGAGCCAGGCCGAATACTCGCCAAAGAACATCGGCCATTTCGGTCTCAACCTCCGCCGCTACGCCCATTTCACCTCGCCGATCCGCCGCTATGCCGATTTGATCGTGCATCGCGGACTTATTGCCGCACTCGGACTGGGTCCGGGTGGGCTGACGCAGGACGAAGCGGCACGGCTCGAAGATGTCGCGGTGCTGATCTCCGGCACGGAACGCCGCGCAATGGCGGCCGAGCGGGACACGGTCGACCGTCTGATCGCCGCCTATCTCGCCGAACGCGTCGATGACCGCTTCGATGCCCGCATCTCCGGCGTCACCAAATCAGGACTATTTGTCCAATTGCCGCAGTACGGCGCGGATGGTTTCATCCCGGTGTCAACTCTGGGCGGCGATTACTATATATACGATGAAACGGCTCGCTCCCTGTTCGGAGAACGCTCTGGCAAAGGCTACCAACTCGCGGACCGCGTCGAGGTCCGGCTTATCGAGGTGGCGCCGATGGCCGGCGCAATGCGCTTCGAGATGTTGACCGACCCAAAGCCTCTGCCGGGCTCCAAGCGGTCGTTTCACAAGGCCAAGGGCCGCGCCCGCGCGTCGCAATCGCGACCGGGTTCGCGCGGCAGGAGACGATGATGACAACAGCCATGGAAGAACAGGTTTTCGGCGGAGAACATCACTCGGGCCGGGCCGCACGCCCGCTGTGGACGGCGATGAAGCGCGGCCTGCTCGGCCGCTGCCCGCATTGCGGCGAAGGCAAGCTGTTTCGCGCTTTTACCAAGACCGTCGACACATGCGGCGTCTGCGGCGAGGAATTGCATCACCACCGGGCCGACGACCTGCCGGCCTACCTCGTCATCGTCATCGTCGGCCACATCGTGCTGGGCGCCTTCATGGGCGTTGAGGCGACGTCGACTTTGTCCATATGGCAGCACATCGCCATCTGGGTGCCGCTGACCATCCTTTTGTCGGTTGCGCTGCTGCAGCCGGTCAAGGGTGCCGTCATCGGACTGCAATGGGCCTTCTATATGCACGGCTTCGGCGGGGAGCACGACGTGATCGAGCCGCATCCCGGAGCCTAGGCCGCAGCCAAGAATGCTGCCTGGCGCAACATACCGACCGTGAAAGGCCACTTTCGCTTGCCAGAAGTTTCCGCTAGGTCCTGCGCATGGACGGTATGACCAAGGCGGAAGTCGACAGGATCGAGCGGAGCATGATCGCTCATAGCGACCGGCCAATTCGCCCGCGCGACGCGGCAACCCTCATCCTGCTCGACCGCAAGGACGACGACGTACTGGTTCTGATGGGTCGCCGCCATGCCGGCCACGCCTTCATGCCGGGCAAGTTCGTCTTTCCCGGCGGCCGCACCGATCCGGCCGATAGCCGCATACCGGTCGTCGCCGCCCTGCACCCGGAGCAGGAAGCCAAGCTGATCGCCGGGCCGGGGCGCACAAGCGCCGCACGAGCCCGCGCCATCGCCCTGTCGGCCATCCGAGAGACCTATGAGGAAGCCGGGCTGCTGATCGGCCGCAAGGGTGCTTTCGCAACCCCCAGATCCGACTGGCAAGGCTTTGCCGAACACGGCGTGCAACCCTCTCTCGACATGCTGCGCTTCGTCGCGCGCGCCATCACGCCGCCCAACCGGGTGCGCCGCTTCGACACCCGCTTCTTCAGCGCCTGGCGTGACGACGTCGCGGTCGAACTGCCCGGTGGCGGTCCGACCAACGAACTGGAAGAGCTGGTCTGGCTGCCGCTTGCCAAGGCCAGGGAAGCCGACATACCCGACATCACCCGAATGATCCTGGACGAGTTGGAAAAGCGCCTCGCCCATGATCCACTGTTGCGTCCAGGCGGTCCCGTGCCCTTCTACCGGCTTGTCCGCAGCCGCTTCATCCGCGAACTTCTCTAGAGCAATTCCAGGAAAGTGTGACGCGGTTTTCCGTCCGAATTGCGTAAGATCAAACAGACAGAGTATTCAGCATCCATGACGGTCGATACCCAACCAAAGGGCGACGAGCGCGTACACTGGCTGCCGATGGTGGCGGCGATCTCGTCGATCAGCGTCGTCGGCATCGCCATCGGCCTCGGCATGCCGCTGCTCAGCGTCATCCTTGAAACACGCGGCCACTCGGCTTCGATGATCGGCCTCAACACCGCCGTCGCCGGCCTCGCCTCGATCGCCGGTGCGCCGCTGGCGACCCCGCTCGCCATGCGCTTCGGCGTTGCCTGGACCATGATCGCCATGATCGCCGCCGGCGCGCTGGCCTTTGTCGGCTTCCATTTCGCACCCGATTTCTGGATGTGGTTTCCACTGCGCATCGTGCTGCACATTGCGCTGACGGTGCTGTTCATCCTGTCTGAATTCTGGATCAGCACCTCGGCGCCGCCGCACCGGCGCGGCCTTGTCCTTGGCATTTACGCCACTGTCCTGTCGCTCGGCTTTGCCGCCGGACCGTGGCTGTTCGCTCATCTCGGCAGTTCCGGTTTCAGGCCGTTCGGCGTCATCATCGCGTTGGTGACGCTGGCGGCCATACCCGTGCTGGCAGCACGCAACGAGAGCCCGTCGATCGCCTCGGATGGCGAAACCAGCAATTTCCTGCGCTACATCTGGCTGGTGCCGTCGGCGACCGCTGCCGTGCTGGTGTTCGGCGCGGTGGAAACCGGCGGCTTTGCGCTGTTCCCGATCTACGGCAGCCGAATCGGCTATTCCGAGGCCGATGCGGCCCTTCTGCTGACCATGATCGGCCTCGGCAATGTGTTGTTGCAGATCCCGATCGGCATGATCAGCGACCGCGTCAGCGATCGCCGCTACCTGCTGATTGCCTGCGCGACGGTCGGTCTTATCGGCACCGTGTTCATGCCCTTCTTCGCCCAGAATTGGCATTTGATGGCCGCGCTTCTGTTCGTCTGGGGCGGCGTCGTCGCTGCCATGTACACGATCGGCCTTGCCCATCTCGGCTCGCAGCTTTCCGGCCATGAACTGGCGTCGGCCAATGCCGCCTTCGTGCTGTGCTACGGCGTCGGCATGGTGCTCGGGCCGCAGGCGATCGGCATCGGCATGGATGCGTTCGGCCCGTCCGGCTTCGGCTGGTCGCTCGGCCTGTTCTTCGCCGCCTATATCGCTTTGGTCGCCGTCAGGTTGGTTCGCAAGATCCTGCTGTAGCGGGACTGCGGCCTGCCATGCATTTGGCACGGCACGGTGACAGGCTGCTGACAGAACCGTGTCAGGAGCACAGGGCTAAAAAGGTGTCCCAAAACACTTGAGGACACTTCCATGATCGACAGCGGCTTTGAAACCACATCGCTACGAATGACACTGCTTCTGCTCGTGACCTTCCAGGCTCCGGCCGCCGACGTCGACCGCATCATGGATGCCGTGGTGGCGATCGCGCCGCTGGCCATGGGCAAATATGACCGCAATGCCTATCAGTCGGCGCACGGCATCGAACGCTACAGGCCGCTTGACGGTGCGGCCGCCGGCGCCGAAACCGAATTGCGGCGGCGCCCCGGCACGGTCGAGGTTTCCTTCGAACTGCCGGACGACCAGGCGCTGGCCGCCCGCGTCGTCGAGGCGATTTTCCAGGCGCACTCCTACCAGGAACCGGTGATCCGCATTCAGCCGATTCTCGCCAGCCGTTCCAAGGGGCTGGACGACCGCGCCAATCCGAATCGCTGGTGGAACACGACCGGAGACTGGAAGAAGGTTGCGGCATCGGCGACGGAAACCGCATGATTTCCGCTCCCGAGCCGGCTCTGGTGGGTCGCACAAGGCCTACCGGGCTTGACTTTCCGGGCGCGTTCTTTATGTGTCGCGCCAAGTTTCCCGCGTCCGGGTGTTTCCCCGTGCTCCAGCGGCCAAAACCCCACGAACAAACGGACTGATATCATGGCCAAAGCCGCAAACATCAAGATCAAGCTTCTGTCGACCGCCGACACCGGTTTCTTCTACGTGACCAGCAAGAACAGCCGCACCAAGACCGACAAGCTGTCGTTCCGCAAGTACGACCCGGTCGCCAAGAAGCACGTCGAGTTCAAGGAAACCAAGATCAAGTAATCCGGGTTTCCCGCCGCAATGCCGAAACGCCGCCCAATGGGCGGCGTTTTTCGTTTGTAGCAGTTGATTTCGTTGCATCCGAGCAGAGACTCCAGCCAAAGGATTGACCCTTAGCCATGGTTGCGGCACCCTTGGCCGTGGGTTGGGTGTCACGAATAAGGCGCCTATGGATGTCGAAGAAGTTGAAAGCTGCAATCATTGCAGCCCTTGTCGCTCTGGCTGCTGGCTTTGCCGTCAGCAACGGGCTGATAAGCCAGCAGACGGCCGATGAGATCAAGGCCAGGACTGACCAGGTTCTGACCGAGGAAGAGGCCGCACCGCCTGCACCTCAGCCTGACAGCCCCGCTACGCCTTCCACGGAACCCGCACCGCAGGCTCCGACACCTCCCGCCGCGGCACCCCCGCAAGGATCACAACAGGGTCAATGAAGAAGCCTCGCCAGGATGGGCTCCTCTCGTGCGATCGCGCCATCTGAGTGTATCGTTTTAATACAATCGCCAATTGGTAGACTTGCACCACGGATAGGTAGTTAGTTTCAGCGTCAGGCAAAAAGGGGGGAAATGCCTCGCACTGGGAGAAAACGATGTCCGTACAAAAAGGCGACTTTCGAACCAACAGAGCCGACTACGTGATTGCCGCGATGCATGGCGGAGTGACCGCCGAAGACAGCGTTCGAGACGAGAACCTGGCAAGGAGAAAGAAGTCCCTGTGGCTGAAGGAGCGGCGATCGGCCAAATCGGCTGAAAATCCGTTGGACAGCTCGCCGCTGTCCAGAAGAAGCCCTCGCGGTTAGCGGTCTACAATCGCCTTCCGCGATCACACCATATCCGCACACAACCCACTCGCCCATATTGCAGGTGCCACCGTCGGTGTTGACTAACTCCGACGGTGGCCTAGTTCGCGGCGAAATGACCTCCGTTCTTTTGAGAAGACGGCGGGACTAAGGTCTTGCGCCCTAGACGCAAAGGTCCGAGCGATCCTGTTAGGTTCCGGAAATGTCTCTTGGACGTTCCGCTATTTTATCCAATTGAAATGTAGCGTTACCGTGTATGTCCCGCCCGATAGCGGCGCCTGATCCGGCTGCCCGCATCCGACCCGGCTGCGTCCCCTCAGCCGATGCGCTCGCCGCTTTTCGCATCGAACAGATGCAGCTGGTCCGGTTCGGCCGCCAACCGCACCACGTCGCCGGACTTGACGCCGGCACGGCCCATGGCAAAGACGCACAGCTGCTGGCTGGCTAGCTTGACGTAGAACTGCGTCGAAAGGCCGAGCGGCTCGACCACACCCACCTCGCCCTTCAACGCACCCTCGTCCGCCAGCTTGATATGCTCGGGCCGCAAACCGACGGTGATGGCGTCACCGTGGGTCAGTGGCAGGCCTTCCGGCAGCCGCAGCGCCTGGCCGTCGGCCAGTACGGCCTCCAACGTAGCGCCCTTGCGAACCGTCGCCGGCAGAAAATTCATGCCGGGTGAACCGATGAAACCCGCAACGAACATGTTGGCCGGCCGGTCGTAGAGATCGAGCGGCGCGCCGACCTGCTGGATCAGCCCGTCATGCATGACGACGATCCGGTCGGCCATGGTCATCGCCTCGATCTGGTCGTGCGTGACATAGACCGATGTCGTCTTCAGTTGCTGGTGCAGCGCCTTGATCTCGGCGCGCATATGGACGCGCAGCTTGGCGTCGAGGTTCGACAGCGGCTCGTCGAACAGGAAGACCTTGGGGTCGCGCACGATCGCCCGGCCCATGGCGACGCGCTGGCGCTGGCCGCCGGACAATTGCCGCGGCAGGCGCTGCAGGAAGGTGTCGAGCCCGAGCCGCTTGGCGGCGCCGTCCACCCTGGAGTCGATCGTCGCCTTCTCCGCCTTCTTCAGGAGCAGGCTGAAGCCCATGTTCTTCGACACGTCCATATGCGGATAGAGCGCGTAGGACTGGAACACCATAGCGATGTCGCGGTCCTTGGGTGCTACGTCATTGACCAGCCGCTCGCCAATGCGGATCTCGCCGCCGGAAGCCTCCTCCAGCCCGGCGATCATGCGCAAAAGCGTGGACTTGCCGCAGCCCGACGGCCCAACCAGGACGACGAACTCGCCATCGGCGATTTCAAGGTCGACCGCGTGCAGGACGCGGACGGCGCCATAGTCCTTGCGGACCTTCTCGAGCGTAACAGAGGCCATCGATCTATCCTTTGACGGCGCCGGCGGTCAGGCCGGTGACGAGATAGCGTTGCAGGAAGGCGAAGAAGATGCAGACCGGGATCAACGCCAGGATGGATGCCGCCATCATCTGTCCCCAATCGACGGCGAACTTGCCGATGAAGGTGAGCAAGCCGACGGCGAAGGTCTTCTGGTCGTCGCTGGAAATCAGCATTAGCGCGAACAGAAGCTCGCTCCAGGCGGCGGTGAAGACGAAACCGAGCGTCGCGCCCATGCCCGGCAGCGTCAGCGGCACGATCACCTTGCGCATCGCCTGTGCACGCGTGCAGCCGTCGATCATCGCCGCTTCCTCCAGATCCTTGGGAATGCCGTCGAAGAAGGACTGCATGAGGAAGGTGGCAAAAGCCGTGTTGAAGGCGGTGTAGATGATGATCAGCCCGGTCAGGCTGTTGATCAGTCCGATCTGACCCATCACGCGGTAGATCGGCGGAATGACCATCACCAGCGGAAAGGTCTGGGTCAAAAGCAACATCAGCGCCAGTGCTGCCTTGCCGCGAAAGGTGAAGCGCGACATGGCATAGCCGGCAAGCGTGGCGATGATTGTCACCAGTGCCGCCGTCGACACCGAGACGATGACGCTGTTGAGGAAATAGCGGGGGAAATCGGTGGCCTCGAGCACGGTGACGAAGTTCTGCAGCGTCATGTGCGACGGCCAGAAGGTGATGCCTTCGGAATAAAGCAGCCGCTCCGGCGTGACCGAGATCTTCAGCGTCCAGTAGATCGGGAACAAGGCAAAGAGCACGTAAGCCGCGATTGCCGCGTAGAGGCCGATGCCGCCGAAGAAGCGCTGCGAGGCTGTGCGTCCTGCGATCATCAGACGTGCCTCACCAGGGTGCGGCGGATACCGATCAGCGCAATCGCATAGGCAATGAGCAGGACCAATAGCAGCACGGCCACCGCCGAGGCATAGCCCTTGTCCAGCGATTTGAAGGCGCTGACATAGATGTAGACCGGCACCGTGTTGGTCGAGCCGGCCGGTCCGCCTTCGGTCATGACGAAGATCAGGTCGGCGAAGGTGGCGATCCAGATGGTGCGCAACATTACGGTGATGGCGATGGTCGGCGCCAGGAATGGCAGCGTCACCTTGGTAAAGCGCTGCCAGGGCGAGGCTCCATCGATGGCCGCAGCCTCATGCAGTTCCGACGGGATCGACTTCAGCGCCGCCAGGAGCGTGATGGCGAAGAACGGAATGCCGAACCAGATATTGGCGACGATCGGCCCCCACATGGCGGTTGACGGATCGGACAGCACATTGGTCGGCTCGGCCTTCAGACCCAATGCAAACAGCCAGTGCGGCAGCGGGCCGATGATCGGATTGAACAGCCAGGCCCAAGTCAGGCCCGACAGGAAGGACGGCACCGCCCAGGGCAGGAACACCAGGGCTTGTACAGCCTTGCGGCCGCGAAACGGCTTGTCGAGCAGAAGCGCCAGGCCAAGGCCGAGGAAGAACTGGAAGAAAAGGCTGGCGACCGTCCACCACAACGTGTTGACCAGCGCCTGGCCCAGCACCTGATCCGACAGCATCGCCTGATACTGGCCGAGCCCGACATATTCGGACTTGAAGGCGGAGAACTTGCGGAAGGAGTAGCTGATGCCGATGACCAGCGGCACCAGAAGCACCACGACCAGCAGGATGATCGCCGGGCTGAGATAGAGCCATGGCTCGATAGCGGCATGCGACAGCCGCTTCTTTCGAGGCTTGCCGACGGATCGTATTTCGGACACGGCATAGGTCATTGGGTGAGGATCGGCTCCCTGGAGTAGCGGATGGACAATGAGCGGGGAGAAGTGCCGGTTCACCCTCCGAAGCTGCAGCGCAGCGGCTGCGAAGGATGGGCAGGCAGATGAGGGGCAGCGCAAAGTAGGCAAAACTACCGCCGCCCCTCATCCGTCACTTCGTGACACCTTCTCCCCGTGAACGGGAGAAGGAAAGAACGCGCTTATTTCTTGTTCTTCGCCATCCAGTCCTGCTGTTCCTTGGTCAGGAAGGCAGCCCACTGGTCGGCGACGTCCTTGGCCGTCTTCTGGCCAAGCAGCACTTCCTGAAAATTCTTGATCGCCACCTGGTCGACGAAATTGCCGAGGTTCTCCAGATGCGTCGGCGGGGTGACCATTTCATATTTGGAGCTGTCGCTGAGCTCTGTGAACCAGCCCTTGAACTGCTCGGTCTTGAAATGGGGATCTTGGTCGGCACCGTTGTGGATCGGGACGACGCCGACTTCCTTGGCCCATTCCAGATTGTCCTTCGGCGACAAAAGGGTCGCCATCAGCTTCCAGGCGTCGTCCTTGTGCTGCGAGTTGGCGAACATGGCCCAACCGGCATAGCCGAGTGTCGGATAGGATTTGCCGCTCGGCCCGACCGGCAATGGCGCTACCGCGAAATCGTCGGCGCTCATCTTGTCGGCGATGCCGAGCAGCGCGTCCGGATCCTGGTTGAGCATGGCGCAGGTGCCGGAATAGAAGCCGGTGACCGTTTCGTTGAAACCCCAGCTCACCGCATCCTTCGGCGCCAGTCCGTCCTTGTACATGTCGGCCAGCATCTGCAGGCCCTTGACCGAGCCCTCCTCGTTGATCGTCGAAGTGCCGTCCTCGTTGAAGTAACCGCCCTTGCCGGCGGCGATGTTCATGAACATGTGCATGCCATTGAAGGCGCCCGGCCCGCCGCGCAGGCAGTAGCCGTACTTGCCTGGGAGCGCGGAAATCTTCTTGGAATCGGCGACGAAATCTTCAAGCGTCGCCGGCGGGCCATCGAGGCCGGCCTCCTTGAACAGTTTCTTGTTCCAGAACAGCGCGTTCACATAGTAGCCGTAGGGGATCATGAACTGGGTGTTGTTGACGGTCGAGCCGAACTGTTTCGCGCGGTCGCCAAGCGTCTTGGCGTCATCCCATTTGGCCATATACGGGCCGAGATCCTCGAGTTGGGCATTGTTGGCATAGAGGCCCATCCAGCGCTCCGGCATCTCGACCACGTCGGGCGTATCGCCGGCCTGCACCATGGTCAGGAATTTCTCGAACGCCTGCCCCCAGGGCAGCGAGATCAGCTCGACCTTGATGCCTGGATTGGCCGTTTCGAACTCGGCGATCTGCTTCTTCAGGAATTCGGTGCGTGGCGGGCTGGTGATGACTTCGACCATTTTCAGGGTCGAATCGGCCACAGCATTTCCGGCGGAAATCGCCAGTCCCGCAACGGTGGCAAGCATGACGGTCAGTTTTTTCATGTTCAAGACTCCCATTTTGAACCCGCTTGTTATTTTCTGGCTTTTTCGAAGGCTTGGGCGACATCCGCCCACAGGTCTTCGACACTCTCCAATCCGACATTGAAGCGGATGGTTCGGGGGCTGACGCCGAAGCGCGCCATCGAATTCAGGCCCGGCGTCTGCTCCAGCGACGCCTTGGCCGGCACGACCAGGCTTTCATGCCCGCCCCAACTGACGCCGATGCGGAAATATTTCAGCGCGTCGACGAAGACGGGGATGTCGATCTCGTCCGTAACCTCGAAGGAGAACAGCCCGGCATAGCCGGCCAGCGTCGCCTTGCCCAGGTGGTTCGAATAGACGGGATGGTTGACCCGCTCGACAGCGGCATGCGCCTTCAGCCGTTCGGCGATGGTCAGGCCGCTCTTCATGTGGTGCGGCAGGCGCAGCGGCAGCGTGCGCAGGCCGCGCAGCAAAAGCCACGCCTCGAACGGTGACAGCTTGCCGCCGAGATAGGAATAGGTCTGCTCGTTGATGTGCTTGATGTAGGCAGCCGAACCCGCCACGACGCCCGCGACCGTATCGCTGTGGCCGCCAAGGTATTTCGAGGCCGAATGCAGCACCAGGTCGACGCCATGCGTGATCGGCTTCTGGAACACCGGCGTCGCCCAGGAATTGTCGATCGTGGTGACGATGCCCTGTTCCTTGGCCAACCGTGTCAGATGCGCGATGTCCTGCAGCTCGAACATCATCGAGGTCGGGCTTTCCAGATAAAGCAGCTTGGCGCCGGGAAGTGCCGCCGCGACCGCATCCGGGTCGGAGCCGTCGACATAGTCGACCTTGATGTTGAGGCGCGGCAACAGCCGCTCGAACAAACGGTAGGCATCGCCATAGCAATTGCGCACCGCCACGATGCGCTCGCCCGCACCGACGAACGCAAGCACCGTGGCGCTGATCGCCGCCATGCCACTGGAGAAGCCGCGCGCGGCTTCTGCGCCCTCGAGCGCTGCCACGCGCGCCTCGAACTCCATCACCGTGGGATTGTCGCCGCGCGAGTAGATCGGCTGCCTTCGTTTGCCGGCAAAGGTATCGGCCATCTCGGCATAGTTGGCGAAGGTGAACAGCGAGGTCTGGTAGATCGGCGGCACCACCGCACCGCCGGGGAACGGTTCGTCATGCGCCAAAAGCGTGGCCGCTTCGGTGAGATACTCGTAATCGAAACCTGATGGATGCTCGTTCATGTCTGGCTCGAGAGTTTGAGTTTGGCCGCGCCGCGCTTGAGGTCGTCCTCGACGGTGGCGATCAGCTTGAGCGCCTCGGCGCGAGCGCCCTGCGGATCGCGGGCAGCAATGCGTTCGTAGATGGTCCGGTGATAGGGAAAGCTGGCGTGGCCGAAGTCACGCACGCCGAGCGGATGCTCCCAGAAGCGGTGAAACAGCTCATGCATGGCGGCGATGATCTGCTCGAACAGCGGATTGCCCGAGACCCGGTAGATCGCCTGGTGGAACTCCCAATCCTCTTCCGACGACATGCCCTCGCGCGTGCGGAACGCCTGTTCCATGATGTCGAGCTTGCGTGCGATCTCGGCAATATCGGCTTGGCTGGCGCGTTCGGCGCAAAGGGCTGCTGCCTCCGCCTCCAGCGCGCGGCGGATCTCCAGCGTCTGCATCAGGCTGGTGAAATCATTGCCGCCGGCCAGTGTCAGCGGCATGTGCAGCATATCAGGCGAAACAGCCGCCTTGAGATAGGTGCCGCTGCCTTGCCGGCGTTCGACGAGGCCGAGCCCTTCCCAGCGTGTCAGAGCCTCGCGCACGGTGTTGCGGCTGACCTTCAGCCGCTCGGCGAGAATGCGTTCGGTTGGGAGTCTGTCGCCCAGCTGCAGGGCTTCGGCGCGAACAAATCCCACCAACGCCTTCAACACGGCGTCGTCGCGCGCCGTGATTTGAATGGGTGGCAGGCTGTTCTGGTCCACATTTCCTCCGAGTGGTCCAATGGTCCAACCAATTCTGCACAGTTGAAAACTCCTGTCAACCAACTGTCAGGAGCACTGTCGGAGGAAGCGACGCAATATTCTCAAGGCGGTCGCGCGATCGCTTCGATCGCGTCTGCTAACCTGCGGCAGCAGGCGGCCCGAACCAGGTGGTCAGCGCGTCCACAAGGCCCCGTTGGGCTCCCGCCCCGGCCCAAGCCACATAACCATCGGGCCGGATCAAGGCCGCGTCGGGCGCAACGACACTCCCGAGAGCCGGGAGGTCCCAGATACCGGCGTAACCGGCGTCGATCTGCCGGACCCGTTCTGCCCAGGGCGCGATGTCCAGTCTGCCGGGCTCACCGAGGTTGAGCAGCACGGGCCGCGCGTCGTGCAGCAAGGTGAAGACCCGCAGCGGTCCGCCGGCGGTGGTCAGATCGAGATCGGGCATTCGCCGCCCAAGCAGCGGGTGCCCCTCGCCGAGGTCGTAGTGGACACCCAGGCCGGACATCTCGGCTGCGATCTTTTTGCGGGGTTCATCCATGCCGAGCAACTCGGCAACGGTGTCGGCCAAGGCCTTGCTGCGGTCATCCGTGCGGCGAAGCGCGACCTGCGCCATCGTGTTACGCAACACGCGGGCGGCAACCGGATGGCGCTCGGCATGATAGCTGTCGAGAAGGCTTTCCGGCGATATCCCCTTGATGACCTGGGCCAGCTTCCATCCAAGGTTCACCGCATCCTGCACGCCGATGTTGAGGCCCTGTCCACCCATCGGCGGATGGACGTGGGCGGCATCGCCGGCCAGGAGCACGCGTCTGTCGCGATATGCGGCAGCCTGGCGCGTCATGTCGGTGAAGCGGGAGAGCCAGGTCGGGCTGTGGACCCCGAAATCGGTGCCATAGATGGCAGCCAGCGCCTCGCTGAGCTCGCGTAGCGTCGGTTCGCCGCGCGCCTCCAGGCGGGGCTCCGTCAGCACGACGCCAACCTTCTTGCCGTCCTCGATCTTACCCAGGGCATGAATTCCGGAGGCGTTGCTGCGGAAGCCCCATGGCGGTTCTTCCGACATTTCGACCTCGGCAATCATCCAGCTCATCGTCGGATCCCATCCGGCGAACTCGATACCGGCCGCCTTGCGAATGGTGCTGCGGCCTCCGTCGCAGCCGACCAGATATGCGGCCCTCAGGCGGTGACCGGTGGACAGTTCGACGTTGACGCCGCTGTCGTCCTGGATAAACCCCGCAACCTCGTGTTCACGATAGATCGGCACCTTCAACTCGCCGACCCAGTCGGCCAGGATGCGCTCGATGTGGTTCTGCCGCAGCGCCAACAGGTAATTGTGCCGGGTTGGGAAGTCGCTGATGTCCAGGCGGATCATGTGAAAACCTACGGCCGGGCTCACTTGGCCCTGCGAGAGGAACCGATCGGCAATTCCGCGCTGGTCGAGCACCTCGATGGTGCGTGCATGGAGGCCGCCTGCGCGCAGGCCGGCAAGTTTCTGATCCGGCCGCCTTTCGACAATGGCAACGTCGACGCATGCTAGCGCCAGTTCGCCCGCCAGCATCAATCCCGTCGGACCACCCCCGGCGATCACGACCGCATGATCTGAAACCATTATCATCACTCCCGTTTTCCGCACCTTGGTTCGGGTCGGTTTTTACGGGAGGAGCTGGGTCTTGCCGCAAGCCCCTTGTGCGCCACATGTATGAAATGGAAGGGAACGGTATTGTTCCCCTGTTGGTTGCCGCGGAACAAGCGCTCGGGGCAATTTCCCCTAACGATATCCAGATTTTCAGGCGCAAAAACCCAGAGTCTCCCGTGCTTTGGCACGGAGCTCTGATGTTCATTGGAAAGAAGGGGGCCGGTCGGCGTTTGGCAGCGGTACGAGGAGGCCACTATGTGCCAGCGCCGGCCGGCCGACCCCACGGACCCAGGAGATGCGGCGGACCTGAGCATCATGGGGTATTCCCAGGGACCGGAGCCGGCGGTCTTTCCTCGTGCCGGCTTCGTCTTGGCCTGCACAGTCGCGCAAGAGCTTATGAAAATCAACAGTTTCTTAACCAAGGCTCGCGAATCGCTTGGATTAAGGTAAACGGGTAACCCTGTCGGGTTGACTGGATAATCGGGGCTGGATCACTACGCCGCCTTGGCGACGACCCGATTGCGGCCGCCGCTTTTGGCTTCGTAGAGCGCGAGATCGGCACGCTTCATCAGCGCCGCCACCGTGTCCACGCCCTTCAGCACCGACGACACACCGACGCTGACCGTGACTTCGATCGCCTTGCCGTCCTGGCCAATGGCGAAAGCCGCCTGGGCGATTTCGGCGCGAATGCGCTCGGCCACCTTCTCGGCCACCGCGCCCTCGGTATCCGGCATCACCACGACGAATTCCTCGCCGCCAAAGCGGCAGGCAAGGTCGATACCCCTGACATTCTTGCGCAGCCGCCGTGCGAATTCCCGCAGCACCTCGTCTCCGCCATCATGACCGTGCGCGTCGTTGATCGCCTTGAAGCGATCGAGGTCGGTGATCATCACCGACAGCGGCCGGCGCCGTGCCACGGCGCGATCGAACAGCGTCTGCAGATGGCTGTCCAGATAGCGGCGATTGTGCAGCCCGGTCAGACCGTCGGTCACCGCCATTTCGATTGTCTGGGTGACGCTGGCCCGTAGCTGGTCGTTGTAGCGCTTACGGCGCACCTGCGTGCGCAGCCGTGCCGTCAGTTCCTGCTGGTCGATCGGCCGCATGAGATAGTCGTTGATGCCAAGTTCCAGGCCGCGAATGATACGTTCCTCCTCGCCCTCCTCCGCCAGCAGGATAATCGGCACGAAGCGGGTGCGATCGAGCGAGCGCAACTGCGAACAGAGCCTCAGCGGATCGAAATCGGCGAACGCGGTCGAGATCATCACGCATTCATAGGATGTCTCGGCGGCCTGGAAGAAACCGGCATGCGGATCATGTGTGACGTCGAGGTCGGCCCGATCACGCAGCATCTTCTGGATGCGCTCGACGGATGTTTTGCGCTCGTCGATCAAAAGCACTTTCGGCGTCGTGTCCTCGGATGCGAAATTGCGGCTGAGCAACTCCTCGATGCCGATATTGCGCGTCGTCGAGGCGCGCAGCCGCAACTCGTCGGTCAGCGACTTCAGCCGAACCAGGCTCTTGACGCGCGTCATCAGCTGCAGGTCGTTGACCGGCTTGGTCAGGAAGTCGTCGGCGCCAGCCTCAAGCCCGCGGACGCGGTCGGAAACCTGGTCCAGCGCGGTGATCATCACCACCGGAATGTGCGATGTCGCCGGATCGCTCTTCAGCCGCCGACAGACCTCGAAGCCGTCCATATCAGGCATCATCACATCGAGCAGCACGACATCGACCTTGCCGTTCTCGCAGGTCTCGATCGCATCCGGCCCGTTGGTGGCGGTCAACACTTCGAAATATTCGGCCAGCAGCCGCACTTCCAGCAGCCGCACATTGGCAGGGATATCGTCGACGACGAGGATCCGCGCAGTCATTTCATAACGCTCCGACTCGGCTGAAGGGGCACATCACGCATCGCCCAGATAGGATTTGATGGTCTCGATGAAACGCGGCACCGAGATCGGCTTCGAAATATAAGCCTCGCAGCCACCCTGGCGGATACGTTCCTCGTCGCCTTTCATGGCGAAGGCGGTCACGGCAATGACGGGGATGACGTGCAGTTCGTCGTCCTCCTTCAGCCATTTGGTCACTTCAAGCCCCGACACCTCAGGCAACTGGATATCCATCAAGATGAGATCCGGCCGGTGCTGGCGTGCCAGATCGAGCGCTTCCAGACCGTTGCGGGTGCGCACGGTCTCGTAACCGCTTGCCTCGATGAGGTCCCGAAAGAGCTTCATGTTGAGCTCATTGTCCTCGACGATCATAACCTTCTTCGGCATCGATATCCCGTCCCGGCCGCCCTTCCGCTTCGAAGGCGACCGTCATGCGCCCATGTCTGAACGCACCAAACCCTGCTTCACTTTACGGCAATATGATTGACGAAACGGAAATCCGCGGCTGGAAAACAGCGCGAATTCTACCTCGTCGCCTGCGCGTCCAAAGGGCGCGCCACGCTCTAATGGCTTGCCGCAAGCAACTCTTGCCATTACTGCGGGAGAGACTCATTCCACACACCGAAGGTAGTGATGGCAAACGCAGCGTCAATGCGCGAAGAAGCGGAATCGATTGCCGTGAAGGCCCTGGGCTTTGTCGCCTCCGATCCGGAGCTTTTGCCGCGCTTTCTGGCTATCACCGGCATAGAGGTCCATTCGATCCGCAAAGCCGCCAGTGAGCCAGGTTTCCTGGCTGGTGTCCTGCAATTCATCCTCGCCCACGAGCCGACGCTGATGCGCTTTGCCGAGGAAACCGGCACCCCGCCGGCTGCTGTCGGCAAGGCCCTGCGGTCGCTGCCGCTGGGCGATGACAATCACGAGCATTCCATATGAGCGATGATCCAGAAACAGCGCGCCAGATCGAAGAACTGGCAGCCGACAACCGGCCGTTGCTGGTGCTCGATGTCGACGATGTCGTGCTCGAATTCATCCGCCCGTTTCCGAATTTCCTCAAGACGCGTGGCTATGGCCTGACGCTGGCCTCGTTCCGGCTGACCGGCAACATCGCAGAGACGGCCAGCGGCCGCCTGATCGAACAGCCCGAAGTCACGGCACTGCTGGGCGATTTCTTTGACACGCAAGCCGATTGGCAAAACATTACGGACGGCGCGGCAGAGGCCCTGGCAGGGCTTGGCGACCGCGCGGAAATCATCTTGCTGACGGCCATGCCACACAAACACCGTGCCGTGCGTCGTGTCCATCTCGACGCGCTTGGACTGAGCTACCCGCTTCTGACCACTGAAATGGCCAAAGGACCGGCAGTGGCCAAACTTCGCGGCAAGGCCGGCCGACCGGTGGTCTTCGTCGACGATCAGCCGCACAATCTGGCGTCGGTGCGGGAATCGGTCGCCGACGCCGAACTGTTCCACCTGATGGCCGACAATTCGCTGCGCGCATTCCTGCCCCCGGTGACGGACGATGTGGTCGTCGTCCAGGACTGGCACGAAGCCGCGCCGAAGATCGCAAGCGCGCTGGGGCTCTAAACTCCAGCCTTCAAGGGTTCAGTTTCGCACCTGCGCCGCCGCTGTCGTCCCCGCTGTCATCGTCGCCGTCACCATCGTCCACGCTGTCGTCCACGGCCGGATCAGCAGGCTTCAGCATGACGCCATTGACGGTGACCGAACCGTCGGCCTTGGCGTTGACGATCCATTCCAGCCGGCCATCGGGCAGCGTCTTGCCAAAGCCCTTCGCCATGAGAGCGACTGGCACGTATTGGGCCACCTCCGGTTCCGACTTTGCCGCTTCCTGCAGGCCTTCGACAAGCTTGTCGAAGCCGGCGACATCGACGGTCACGCTACCTTCGGGCTTTTCGCCTGGGAATGTCATCTCGCCTTCCAGGGCGATCTCCGTATCCTTGTTCTTCACGGTGCTGTGGCCAAGCACGACCTTCGGCGTCTTGGCCATGAAGTCGGCCTTAAGCTGCTCGCCGAATTCGGCAGACAGCGGCGGATTCTTATTGAGATCAAAGGCTTCGATCGCCTTCTTCGCCATGCTGTCGAGATCGATATTGGCGCCGCCAAAGTTCAAATCGACATCGGTGGGCAACAACCCCACGCTCCAGCTCGGGAGAAGCTGGGTCGGCACGGTCAGTCCCGATGCCTTGATGCCGTAGGTGATCGTGCCATTTTGGGCGACGCCGTCGGAGCCGAATACGGTGCTGAGCTGGGTGGCGCCGAAATTGCCGACCGGGCTTTCCACCGCGAAATCCTTGAAACCATAGGTCCCGTCGATACGCTGCCAAAGCGGTAAGGCGGCGAACAAAAGCGATTTGAGCTGCGCCTGGTTGGCCTTCAGCGTCGCCTCGTCCTCATTGGCCACTGCAAATGCCAGGAGATCGAGCAATGGCTTGGTCTGCACGCCCTTGCCGCTGGCTTCGACCGATAGTTCCGGCGACCTGACGGTGACCGGGAATTTCAGCCCGCTCTCGGGGTCATCGAAATTGATCGCTTCGAGAAAACTCGACACCTTCTGCGAGGTTATGAAATCGACGCCCCCGGTCGCCGACTTGGTCGCGGCAACGGTCGCGATGCCAGCGCCGGCGCTGGCCTCCATGTGCTGCTTGGCATCCTTCGACGTCATCGTCATGCCGGCCATCGAACTGGTGCCGCTGGTGAAGGCCGCCAGATTTGGATCGTAGACGCCCGAGCCCTTGCCATCCTTGATCGAAAACTGAGTGCTTTGCAGGCCTTCGGGTCCGTTGAACTCGAAGGAGGCGCTCTGGGAGAAATCCATCGAGACATCCCAGGATCCGTCGCTGCGCGGCTTGACCATCAGGGCGTAGGGCGCGAAGTCGAACTTCAGCAGTTTCTGGTCCGGAAATGATGCGGCAAGTGCCTTGAAATCGAACAGGATCTTGTAGGCACCACCTTCCAGCGAAACCTTCAAAATGCCTTTGTCGATGGCCTGCTTGCCGACATAGCGGGACAAGTCGTCGGACAATTGCTTCGCACCCTGACCGTCGACGGTCTGACTGAGAGCAGGGGCACTCAACGCAAGAAGGAACACGAATGGCAGGGCACGGTTCACGCGAATTCTCCGTTTGACCGAGAAGAAAGGCTTTGTCCGTCTGGTATGAAATTACCGCTGCAACCGCAAGGTGAGATCGACAACGGCATCCGGGCAGGCAATCTCGATCAAAGCACCAGCCGCATCAGCGGCCGACCGGCCTTGCGTTCCAACAGCCTCTCGAAACCAGCCTTCTCGAAGACCCGCGACGAGCCGACGAACAGGCCGATCGAACGCGAATCGCGAGACAGATCTATCGGACAAGCCTCGAGCAGCCGTGCACCGTTCTGGCGGGCAAAATCGATGCCGCCTTCGACGAGGCGATGCGTGATGCCCCTGCCGCGCGCCTTGCCGCGAATGAAAAAGCAGGAGATCGCCCAGACGGCCGGATCCGTGGCGTCGGCAGGATCGACCGGTGCCGACCCCCTGCCCTGGTTGTTCCATTCGGGCACGTCGGCGCGCGGTCCGATCTGCATCCAGCCAACCGCCTGACCGTCCTCGAATGCCAGCAGGCCCGGCGGCGGGCCGGCCTCGATGCGCGCCTTGATGTGGTCCTTGTTGCGTTCCCGGCTGCTCTCGCGGCGCATCGCCGGCGCCAGCCGGAAATGCGTGCACCAGCAACCGTAGCAGGCACCTTGCTTGCCGAAGAGGTCCTCGAATTCAGCCCAAAGCTCGGGCGCAAGCGGCGCTATGGTCGTGCTCATGCGTTCTCCCCAGGCCAGCCTTGTCGCTGGCCTTGCACTGTCGTACCATTGCTTCTGTTCTCTTTATGTTCGCAGCGATGGCGGCCTCTGTCAACAATCCCGATCACGGTTTTTGCCGCGACTGCCTGATGCTTCAGCGCAGCCAGACGCGCCGCTGCGAGCGCTGCGGCAGCCCCCGGCTTGCGCGTCATCCCGAGCTTTACCGGCTGCATCTGGCCCATATCGATTGCGACGCCTTCTATGCGGCAATCGAAAAGCGCGACAATCCAGCGCTCAAGGACAAACCGTTGATCATCGGCGGCGGCAAGCGCGGCGTCGTCTCCACCGCATGCTACATCGCCCGCATCCAGGGGGTGCGCTCGGCCATGCCGATGTTCAAGGCGCTCGAAGCCTGCCCGGAGGCGGTGGTCATCAGCCCCAACATGGAAAAATACGTCCGCGTCGGCCGCGAGGTGCGCGCCATGATGCAGGCGCTGACGCCGCTGGTCGAGCCGCTGTCGATCGACGAGGCGTTTCTCGACCTCGCCGGCACCGAACGACTGCACGGCCTGCCACCCGCTGTGGTGCTGGCGCGCTTTGCGCTGGCGGTCGAGAAGGAGATCGGCATCACCGTTTCGGCCGGCCTGTCCTACTGCAAGTTCCTCGCCAAGATAGCGTCGGACTTCCGTAAACCGCGCGGCTTCTCGGTCATCGGCGAAGCCGAGGCGGTCGGCTTCCTGGCGGCGCAGCCGGTGACCATGATCTGGGGTGTCGGCAAGGCGTTCAACGCAACGCTGGAGCGTGACGGCATCCGCACCATCGGCCAGCTGCAGCAGATGGATCGCGGCGACCTCATGCGCCGCTATGGCACGATGGGCGACCGGCTCTACCACCTTTCGCGCGGCGAGGATGTCCGCCGCGTCGATCCCGATCAGGACGCCAAGAGCGTATCGGCCGAAACCACCTTCGACACCGACATCGCGTCGCTGGAGGAACTGATCGCGGTTCTCAGGGGTCTTTCGGAAAAGGTTTCGGCACGGCTGAAAAAGTCAGGCATTGCCGGGCGCACCGTGGTGCTGAAACTGAAGAGCCAGGATTTCAAGCTGCGCACGCGCAATCGCCAGCTCGGCGACCCGACCCGGCTCGCCGACCGCATCTTTCAGACTGGGGTGGAGCTTCTGCGCAAGGAAACCGACGGCACGAAGTATCGGCTGCTCGGCATCGGCGTCAGCGACCTCTCGGACGACGACAAGGCCGACCCGCCCGATCTGGTCGACATCCAGTCGCGCAAGCGCGCCATGGCTGAAGGCGCCATCGATGCCTTGCGCGACAAGTTCGGCCGCAAGGCGGTGGAAACCGGCTACACATTCGGCAAGGGCCGCGATGCCCATCCGCCGGAGCCGCTCGAGGATTAGGTGCGCTGCAAGTCTATCCTGCTCGTCACCACGCTCTTGCCGGTTTTCGGGTCGGTGTCGATGACGGTCAGCCGCATGCCGTTCTCGCCGCGTTTCTCGACCTTCATCTGCGCCCTTCGGTCGCCATTGACCTCCTTGGCCCAGCGAATGCCCAGGTTGATCGCATTGCCCGAACGGCTGCCGTTGAGTTGCGCCGGTCCCGTGCGAGAGCCGACATAGGTGCCGCTGTATTTGGCACCTGTAACTTTCAGATTGGCGCTGATGGCCCGCGACACCACAATGAGACCGCGGCAATTTCCATCCAGCGATAGCGAGGTTGAGGTCGCATTCGACTTGAAGCTGCACGATACGCTGACGTTCGGAGCATCCGTGGTTACCTGGACAGTGCCCTTGCCGGCGAAATTGCCCTTGAACGACTGAAGAAATTGGGTCTCGTCGGCATGTGCTGCGCCTGCCGCAACCAATAGACCGCCGGTAAGCGCGAATTGCGCGAAGGATCTCATCGAAGCTCTCCTTGTCGTTTTCGAAAAAGGCGGGGCGGTCCACGAGCACGGCTGACCATCGGGACTCAACGCCACCTACCGTTTCAGGTTCCGTCCGCCACATGACTGTTTTACAACATCGGGCCAGTCGCGACTGGCCCAGAAGAATGCCTTGGCTAGCGGTTGCGGCAGAGGTGCTGGCCTGCGACATAGCGCGAATGGCACCCACCCCCTCGATCCCCAAGGCCGCGTTCTGGATGGCGCTGTCTATCGCCTCGTTCCTTGGCATGACGGTCGCCGGCCGGGCCACGACAGCGGAGCTCAACGTCTTCCAAGTGCTGGAGTTGCGCTCCGTGATCGGCTTCTTCATCCTGCTGCCGCTGGTGATGATGAGTGGCGGCTTTCAAGCCATGCGCACGCAGCGCCCGGTTGCCCATATCGCCCGCAACGTCATCCATTACACGGGCCAGGCGGCATGGCTCTACGCCCTCACCTTGATTCCGCTGGCCGTGTTGATCTCGATCGAATTCACCACTCCGATCTGGACAGCTATCCTGGCGGTGATCTTTCTGGGCGAAAGGCTGAACCGGCCCAAGTTGGCAGCGATCGCGCTGGGGCTGATCGGCGTGGTGATCATCGTGCGCCCCGGTGTCGGCTCGGTCGATCCTGGACATCTCGTCGTGCTGGGCGCCGCGGCCTGCTTCGGCATCTCGGTGGTCACCGTCAAGTCGCTGACCCGGACGGACAGCGTCGTACGCATCATCTGCTGGATGCTGATTGTCCAGTCGGTGGTCGGTCTCATCCCGGCGCTCTATACGTGGCGCAACCCGCCACTGGAGCTATGGCCATGGATCGTGCTGATCGCCTTCACCGGCATGTCGTCGCATTTCTGCATGGCCCGCGCGCTTGGCTATGCCGACGCGACCATCGTCTCGCCGATGGATTTTCTACGCGTGCCGCTATCGGCACTGATCGGCTGGCTGCTCTATAGCGAGCAGATCGACGCCTTCACCGCCGGCGGCGCGCTGCTGATCCTGATGGGCAATCTGCTCAATCTGCAGCGCAGGCAGATAAAGCCGGCCGAAGTGGCGGCGTCGTAGTCCCGCCGGCCGTCAGTTCCCTTCGTCGGGTATGTTGAGAAGATGGCCGCAGGCCTTGCAATGGACGGCGTCCGGCTCGTGCCGCCGCAAGCCGCACTGCGGACAGGGAAACAACACCTTGGCTGGCCGGAAGATCGCCTGAGCCAGTCTGACAAACAGCGATATGCCGATGATCATGGTGACGATTGCCGTCAGCTTGCCGGCCATGCCCGGCAGCACGATGTCGCCGAAGCCGGTCGTCGTCACCGTGGCGACAGTGAAATAAAGCGCGTCGATATAGTTTTCCAGGCCAGCGCCAGTGCGAAAGAAGAACGTGTAGACGAAGCCGGTGATGACGAACAGGAAGGTCAAAAGGTTGATGACCGCGTGGCTGGCCTCTCGCCACGGCCGCAGTCCTCGCATCTCGAAATGCCGCCAGAGCGAACCGCTGCGTGACAGCGACCACAGCCGCAGGATGCGCAGGAAGGCGAGATTGGCGAACGCCGTTGGCATCAGCAGCGTCAAGAGGATGAAGACATCGACCCACGACGTCGGCTGCTTCATCAGCCGCAGCATGTTCTTGGAGGCAAGCAGGCGGGCAGCGAGGTCCGCGGCAACCAGCGCGGCCGCCGAATAGTCGAGCCAGAGGAATGACGGCTTGTCCTGGAGAACCGGCGTCGCGATGAAGAAGGCGATGATGGCGAGGTCGATGACGACGGCCACCAGTTGGAACCGGAAAGCGGCCGGCGTGCGCCCATGATAAAGCCTGCGCAGCCGGTCACGCAGCCGCGCCAAGACTGAAACCGCCTGCGACCCATTCCTCTGCGCCGGCTTCATGCTGACTGCGCCGGCGTTGGCCGCAGCGACCGCCCGGCTGATTGCCGCGCCCCGAAAAGAGCGGGGGTCACACCAATTCCACTTCGACCACGCCCGGCACCGCGCGCATCGCCGAGGCGATCTGCGGCGAGATACGGTAGCGGTTCGGCAGCTCTATCTCGATTTCCCCCTCGCCTTCTTCCTTGATCAGCACGAAACTGACCTGGCCTTCGCCCCTGACGGTCAGTTGGCCGGCCAGCGTGTTGATCGGCGTGGCGTTGCGCACGAAGATACGCAGCGCCTTCTGGATGCGACTTGCCTCATCCTCCAGCGACTGCACCGAGTTGATGCGCAGATTGACGCCTTCCGGCCTGTCCTCGGCCGCAACGGTGATGACGACGGAGCGGCCGGCCTCGAGCAGGTCGCGATACTGTGCCAGTCCTTCCGAAAACAGCACGGCTTCGTACTGGCCTGACGTATCCGAAAAGGCGATGACGCCCATCTTGTTGCCGGTGCGCGTCTTGCGTTCCTGCTTGGATGTCACCGTGCCGGCCAGGCGGCCGGCGGCGGCACCGCGTTTGACGGCCGCCGAGAACTCGGCCCACGTTTGCACCCGCATCTTCTGCAGGGCCGCCTTGTACTCGTCGAGCGGGTGGGCCGAGAGGTAAAAGCCGACCACCTGGAATTCACGGTGCAGCCGGTCGGCGGCGAGCCACGGCTCTGTCGCCGGCAGATTGAGTGCCTGCGACTGGGCGCCGAGCGAGGCGCCGAAGATGTCGTGCTGTCCGGAAACCGCGTTCTGCTGCGCCAGCGACGCCAGCCCCATCATGCGCTCCACGCCCGCCATCATCGACGCGCGGTCGTGGCCGAAGCAGTCGAGCGCGCCGGCCATGATCAGGCTTTCGAAGACGCGCTTGCCGACGATCTTGGGATCGACCCGCTCGCAGAAATCGGCGAGGTTCTTGAACGGCTTTTCGCCACGCTGGGCAACGATGTGCTCGACCGCCGCGTCGCCGACGCCCTTGAGCGCTGCCAGCGAATAGTAGATGCGGTTCTCGCCGACCTCGAAGGGGCGAAAGCTCGATGTCACCGACGGCGCGAGAACCTCGATGCCGAGGCGCAGCGCGTCCTGGCGGAAATCGGCGAGCTTGTCGGTGTTGCCCATGTCGAGCGTCATCGACGCCGCCAGGAACTCGACCGGATAATGCGCCTTGAGATAGGCGGTCTGGTATGAAACCACCGCATAGGCGGCGGCGTGCGATTTGTTGAAACCATAGTCGGCGAACTTGGCCAGCAGGTCGAAAATGAAGTCGGCTTGCGGCTTGCCGACGCCACGCTCGACCGCGCCGGAGACGAAGCGCTCGCGCTGCTTGTCCATCTCGGCGCGAATCTTCTTGCCCATGGCGCGGCGCAGCAGATCGGCTTCGCCGAGCGAGTAGCCCGACAGCTCCTGCGCGATCTGCATCACCTGTTCCTGGTAGACGATGACGCCTTGCGTCTCCTTCACCAGATGGTCGATCTTGGGATGGATCGAGGCCATCTCCTCCTCGCCATGCTTGCGGGCGTTATAAGTCGGGATGTTTTCCATCGGGCCGGGTCGATACAGTGCGACCAGCGCGATGATGTCCTCGATGCAGTCGGGCCGCATGCCGATCAGCGCCTTGCGCATGCCGGCACTTTCCACCTGGAACACGCCGACCACTTCGCCGCGCGACAGCATGGCGTAGGTCTCGGGATCGTCGAGCGGGATGGTTGCCAGGTCGATCTCGATGCCGCGCCGGCGGATCAGCTTCACCGCCGTCTCCAGCACGGTCAGCGTCTTCAGGCCGAGGAAATCGAACTTCACCAACCCGGCCTGCTCGACATATTTCATGTTGAACTGGGTGACGGGCATGTCCGAGCGCGGATCGCGGTACATCGGCACCAGCTCCGAGAGCGGCCGGTCGCCGATGACGATGCCGGCGGCGTGCGTCGAGGCATGGCGGTAGAGGCCTTCCAGCTTCTGCGCCATGTCGAGCAGCGTCTGGACGATCGGCTCCCTCTCGGCCTCTTCGGCAAAGCGCGGCTCGTTGGCGATGGCGTCGGCGAGCTTGACGGGATTGGCCGGGTTCTGCGGCACCATCTTGGAGAGCTTGTCGACCTGGCCATAGGGCATTTGCAGGACGCGGCCGACGTCGCGCAGCACGGCGCGCGCCTGCAGCGTACCGAAGGTGATGATCTGGCCGACCTGGTCGCGGCCGTATTTCTGCTGGACGTAGCGGATGACCTCCTCGCGCCGATCCTGACAGAAGTCGATGTCGAAGTCGGGCATCGACACGCGGTCGGGATTGAGAAAGCGCTCGAACAGCAGCGAGAAGCGCAGCGGATCAATGTCGGTGATGGTGGTCGAATAGGCGACCAGCGAGCCTGCGCCCGAACCGCGGCCAGGCCCGACCGGAATGCCTTGCGCCTTGGCCCATTTGATGAAG
Source organism: Mesorhizobium sp. WSM4833 (assembly GCF_055811095.1). NCBI lineage: Bacteria > Pseudomonadati > Pseudomonadota > Alphaproteobacteria > Hyphomicrobiales > Phyllobacteriaceae > Mesorhizobium > Mesorhizobium sp. WSM4833. Next base: position 3,543 of record NZ_JBVVQG010000008.1, on the reverse strand, counting down.
TCGGCAACGATCAGGAAGTAGCCGGGAAACTTCATCTTGGTGATAATGCCAAGCTCGAAGTTCAACCGCTCGCGGTATTGCTCGACCGTATAGCCCGCGGTCGGGCCATGCATGGCAAGGCGCGCGTCGAGCCCCTCATGGGCCTGGCGGGCCAGTTCGTCGGCTTCCGCCTGCACGGCGGCGTCATTGTCGGCGACATCGCCGCCGGTGAAGCGCGGCAGGATCGGATTGCGGTTCCTCGGGTAATAGGAGCAGCGCAGCGCGATCTCGACAGTGTTGTCGATCGCCTCCGGCAGGTCGGCAAAGAGCCTTGCCATATCGGCCTGGCTGCGCAGGAAATTGTCGGGCGACAGCCGGCGACGGTTGTCGGCGGCGACGACCGATCCCTCGGCAATGGCAATCAGCGCGTCATGTGCGTCATAGTCGTCGCGAGAGGAAAAGAACGCCTCGTTGGTGGCGACCAGCGGCAGTTCATGGGCATAGGCCAGATCGATCGAGGATTTTTCGATCAGGCGATCGTAGCCGGAAACCCGGTCAAGCTCGACATAGAGCCGGTCGCCGAACATCTCCTTGAGAGTCAAAAGCCGGGCTTCGGCCAGATCGCGGCGATCTTCCTTGAGCGCGGTGCCGATCGGTCCGCGCGGTCCGCCGCTGAGGCAGATCAACCCGTCACAATAGCCTTCCATCATTTCGGTGGTCAGGTGCACGGCTTCGCCCGGCGGCGTTTCGAGGTAGACGCGGCTGACCAGCCTGACCAGATTGGAATAGCCCGCCTCGGTCGCGGCAAGCAGGACGACCGGCCGCATATCGGGACCTTGCCGTCGGCGGTCGCGCTGGCCATCGCTGTTTTCGCCGGAAAAGGCGAGCGCCGTCTGGCAGCCGATGATCGGCTGGATGCCGTCCTTCACCGCCTTCTGCGCGAATTCGAGCGCGCCGAACAGGTTGTTGGTGTCGGTAACGGCGATGGCCGGGGCTTCGTCCTTGACCGCATGAGCCACCACCTTGCCGATCTGCAAGGCGCCTTCCAGCAGCGAATAGGCCGAATGCACGCGCAAATGGACGAAGGGCCGCGCCGGGGCCTCCGGCCGCGCCGCAGCAATCGCCGCTTCGCGCTTCAAGGGATCGCGGGGGAGTTTTTCGTCGGCCATGGTGCTGCGTGAAGGTCCTTGAGTCGATGGAGATGTATTGTCCGGGACCGCGCCATGCCAGTCCAGCACAAACCACTGCTGATCACAGGCTGCCTGCCCGGCTAGCCCTAAGCAAACTCCATGATCACAGCGTCGACAGCCAGGCTGTCGCCAGGCTTGGCGTTGAGTTTGGAGACGACAAGGTCGCGTTCGGCACGCAGCACGTTTTCCATCTTCATCGCTTCGACCACCGCCAATGTCTCGCCTGCCTTGACCTCTTGGCCTTCGGCAACGGCAATCGACACGACAAGGCCAGGCATCGGGCAAAGCAGCAGCTTCGACGTGTCCGGCGCTACCTTTTCGGGCATCAGCCTTTCCAGTTCGGCGGTGCGCGGCAGCATGGCGCGCGCGGTCACCGACATGCCTTTCCAGGCGATGCGAAAGCCATTGGCGACCGGCCTGACCTGAGCCGTAACCTTGCGCTTGCCGACCGTACCGCGCCAGACCAGATCGCCCGGCCGCCAGTCGGATGCAACGGTCAGCGCCTTGCCGCCCGCGATCGACAGATCGACTTCCATCGGAATGGAAATCATGCCCTCGATGATGGACGCCGACAGATAGTCATCATCGATCTTCACGACCCAGTCGCGCTTCAGCGCTCCCGAATGCGGCGCCAGGCGCCCGCCCAGCCGATCAAGCCGATCACGTCGCAGCAGTTCCACTGCGGTCGCGATCGACGCCAGCACCGCTTTCTCGTCGTCGTTCGGCACGACCGGCGCGAAACCGTCGGGATATTCCTCCGATATGAAAGCGGTCGATATCCGCCCTTCCCGCCAACGCTGATGCTGCATCAAGGCAGCCAGGAACGGAATGTTGTGCTCGATTCCGTCGACGACGAAGCTGTCGAGCGCTTCCGACATGGCATCGATGGCTTCCAGACGCGTCGGCGCCCAGGTGCACAGCTTGGCGAGCATCGGATCGTAGAATATCGAGATTTCGGAGCCTTCGGTGACGCCGGTGTCGTTGCGGATGACGACATCGCCGAATTGTCCTTCCTCCGGCGGCCGGTAGCGCGTCAGCCGGCCGATCGAAGGCAGGAAATTGCGGTAAGGGTCTTCGGCATAGAGCCGGCTTTCCACCGCCCAGCCGTTCAGCTCGATGTCGCTTTGCTTCAGGCCAAGCTTTTCGCCGGCGGCGACGCGGATCATCTGCTCGACCAGATCGATGCCGGTGATGAGCTCCGTCACCGGGTGCTCGACCTGCAATCGTGTATTCATTTCAAGGAAATAGAACTTCTTGTCATTGTCGACGATGAATTCGACCGTGCCGGCGCTCTGGTAGTCGACGGCCTTGGCCAGCGCCACAGACTGCTCGCCCATGGCCTTGCGTGTCGCTGCGTCCAGGAATGGCGACGGCGCCTCTTCGGCGACCTTCTGGTTGCGTCGCTGGATCGAGCATTCGCGCTCGCCGAGATAGAGCGCGTTGCCATGCGCGTCGGCCAGCACCTGGATTTCGATGTGGCGCGGATCGACGACGAATTTCTCGATGAAGAGACGATCGTCGCCGAACGAACTCTTGGCTTCCGAGCGCGCGCGGTCGAAGCCATCGCGCACTTCGGCTTCGCTCCAGGCGATGCGCATGCCCTTGCCGCCGCCGCCGGCCGAAGCCTTGATCATCACGGGATAACCGATTTCGCCGGCGATCTTTTCGGCATGATCGGCATTCTCGATGACGCCGAGCCAGCCGGGCACGGTGGAAACCTTTGCGGCGTTGGCGAACTTCTTCGATTCGATCTTGTCGCCCATCGCCTTGATCGCCTTGGGCTTCGGGCCGATGAAAATGATGCCTTCCGCTTCCAGCGCCTCACAGAAGGCCGCCCGCTCGGACAGGAATCCGTAGCCGGGGTGCACGGCCTGGGCTCCCGTCTCCTTGCACGCGGCGATGATCTTTTCAGGGACGAGATAGCTCAGCACGGCTGGCGAAGGCCCGATATGCACCGCCTCGTCGGCCATCTCGACATGCACGGCGTCGCGATCGGCATCGGAATAGACCGCGACCGTGGCAATGCCCATCTTGCGCGCCGTCTTGATGACGCGGCAGGCAATTTCGCCGCGATTGGCGATCAGGATCTTGGTGAACATGCGAAATGTCATCCCTCGGGTCGGCCGTTCCTTTTATGGCCTGTGCTTGCAGGGTCAAGCCGACCATGCAATTCACTGCCTTTCAATCGACTTGCGATTCCAATTCATCGCTGTGGCCCAGTCGGGGAGCCAGCTGCCAGTTGATCGTGTCGGCAAAACCTGAAACCTTGGAAAAAAATTCGCATTGGAGGACGCCTGATGAAAACCCGCGCCGCTGTCGCTGTCGCCGCCGGAAAGCCGCTGGAGATCATGGAGGTCGACCTCGAGGGCCCGCG